>CANRZB010000082.1 GCA_947644195.1 uncultured Clostridium sp. | reverse complement strand
CCCGGTTCTACGTTCAAGCCGATCACTGCGGCAGCGGCACTGACCGAAGGCGTTGTGAGCACCAGTGAACAGATTAAGGATGAAGGAGAATATACCAATATTACACCGCCTCCCAAATGCTGGATTTATCCTGGAAGCACACATGGGCGAATCAATATATCAGAGGCGATCAGAGATTCATGCAACTATTTCTTTTATGAGATGGGATACCGCTTAAGCTCTGAAGGCGGCGGCTACAACGAGAATAAAGGTATTGCAGCTCTGCAGAAATACGCGGCATTGTTTGGTCTGGATGAAAAAACGGGTATTGAGATACCTGAAAACGAACCGCAGATTTCCAATGAGTATCCGATTACCTCTGCCATCGGACAGGGAAACCACAACTATACGACTACGCAGCTCGCAAGATATCTGACAGCAGTGGCAAGCAGCGGAAACGTATATAAATTAACACTTTTAAGTAAAGAAACTACCTCTGACGGAGAATTGGTGACGGAATTTAAACCAGAAATTATACGGAATATTACTGAGGTATCTCCGATATCCTGGGAAGCCATTCAAAGCGGTATGCGGATGGTGGTGGAAAATCAAAAATCCTTTAAAAATTTTCCGGTTGCAGTAGCAGGTAAAACAGGTACCGCACAGCAGATAACTACCAGAGCGAACCATGCGCTGTTTTTCGGATATGCTCCCTATGAAAATCCGGAGATTACCATTACTACTCGTATCGCTTACGGTTATACTTCTGCCAATGCAGCAGAAGTGTCCAGCAATATTTTGAAATATTACTTTAATCTCGCAGATGAAAAATCTTTGCTGGATGGACAGGCAGAAGAGATTGAAAGCAATACCAATGGATTTACTGATTAAAGTTTGGAGGGATGAATGTGCCAAAACCAGTGGTTTTAAAAAGCAATAAATATGGAATAAATCTGATTCTGGATAACCATATGGATTTTGAAGAATTATTGAAATGTATCATGGAAAGATTTAAAGAAGCAGAAAGTTTTTTTAAAAATGCGAAGATGGCAATCTCTTTTGAAGGCAGAAACCTGACACAGGAGGAAGAATTTCGTATTGTAGAAACGATTACCGATAATACAAATATAAATATTATCTGTATTTTAGATAATGATGCATTGAAGGAGGAATTAATCAGACAAAAAATCGAACATTTTGAGGAAGAACAGGCTGGAAAAACAGGTGAATTCTATAAGGGAACCCTGCGTTCCGGTCAGGTTCTGGACTGCGAAAGCAGCATTATTATTCTGGGCGATATCAATCCCGGTGCAAAAGTCATTTCCAAGGGAAATATTGTAGTTCTAGGAGCATTAAAAGGAAACGCCTATGCGGGGGCAAATGGCAATGAGCAGGCTTTTGTTGCTGCACTGCAAATGGATCCCATTCAGGTAAAGATCGGGGATGTAATTGGGAGAAGTGCAGATAAAGTGCAGAGTACGAAAAAACGTGGAAGGAAACAGCAGATTCTAATCGAACCACAGGTCGCGATTGTAAAGGATGGAAATATTTATATTGAGCCAATTACAAAGGGACTGTTGAATAATATATAAATATCAGGAGGATATAGTAGATGAGTGAAGTAATCGTTATAACATCAGGAAAAGGCGGCGTAGGTAAGACCACTACCACCGCAAACGTAGGTACAGGTCTGGCACAGTTAGATAAAAAAGTGGTAATAATCGATACTGATATTGGACTCCGCAACCTGGATGTAGTTATGGGGCTGGAAAACCGGATCGTATACAATTTGGTAGATGTGGTAGAAGGCAACTGCCGAATGAAGCAGGCGCTGATCAAAGATAAACGCTATCCCAACCTTTCTTCCATCTGCCCAGACTCGGGACAAGACTGCCGTGTCACCAGAACAGATGATAAAACTCATTGATGAATTGAGGGAAGACTTTGACTATATTTTACTGGATTGTCCGGCAGGAATTGAGCAGGGATTCAAAAATGCCATTGCAGGCGCTGACCGTGCATTGGTTGTCACCACTCCAGAAGTATCTGCGATCCGTGACGCTGACCGAATTATCGGACTTCTCGGCGCCAACGACGTAAAAAATGTAGAACTGATTGTCAACCGTCTGCGCATGGATATGGTAAAACGCGGCGATATGATGAATATCAATGATGTCACAGATATTCTTGCCATTGAACTTATCGGCGCTGTGCCAGATGACGAGCAGATTGTTATTTCAACCAATCAGGGAGAACCCTTGGTGGGAAGCGACTGTCTGGCCGGACAAGCATATGCCAATATCTGCCACAGACTTCTGGGAGAGCAGGTTCCATTTCTTGACTTAGAGGTAAAATCAAGCGTATGGAATAAATTAAAAGATATTTTTAAAAAAAATTAGGAGGAAACCGATATGGGTTTGATGGATTTATTTAAAAGGAAAAATTCCGGTGAAATCGCCAGAGACCGGTTAAAACTGTTATTGGTTTCCGACCGTGCCAACTGTTCTCCGGAAGTAATGGAGAAAATAAAGAATGATATTATCCAGGTCATTTCCAAATATATGGAAATTGACGCAGAAGGGCTGGATATACAAATTACCCAGACGGAATCTGAAGGAAATAACGGAAACGTACCTGCATTGTATGCAAATATCCCAATCAAAGATATGAAACATTCTGCGGATTCCCAATAATTTGATAAATGGAAGGTAAGGAATTTTTTATGTTGAAACAATATCAGATTAGAAACTA
>CANRZB010000081.1 GCA_947644195.1 uncultured Clostridium sp. | reverse complement strand
GAACGGCAAAATTTTTTACACTTCTTTTACTTCTTTATCTCACATGAGCAAATGGGTAATACTTATATCAAGAAAAACGGTGTCATTTCCATGAAAAGTCCAGAGAACTGCCGCTTTCGAACGTATGGTAACTATATCAGCTCATCCCGCAGTGTGGATTATAACCGAAACTCGGGTGGAGTTTTAGAGATTAAGGGTGACTTGGTGCAGAAGGATACCGCATTATCGTTTGGACTTTGTCTGGAAAAAACCAAGGTTATCTTTAGCGGAAGCCAAGAACAGAATGTAAGGATATCGGGATTTTCCGTATTTGGCGAAGTGGGCTGTCTGGATATGACGAAGAGTCAGGGGACAGATTTTTCCGGGACTGTCATCCGTGCCCGGCAGATCATCGGATTTTCTCATCTGCGGACAAATGGGGATCTGATTCTGAGGGATTCCAGAATTACTTTGACCCAGGATGAAACGTATTCTGGAAATATCCTGATGGAAGATTGCTACTTGGACTGCAACGGGTACGAGTTCTGCCTGGCAGATGGTGGAGACCTGGAACAGACAGATGGTTTGGTGAATTTGGATCATGGAACATTGCGGGTTGGCGGGAATTACAGCATGCAGTGCAACAGTATTCTACAGATGATCCGTTCGGATGATCTGCTGCAAGTTCAGGGAAATTTCAGTACGGAATCTGGTATGAGCCATGGGACTATGCTGCGGGATGGACGGATGGAATTGAAGGGGAATTTCAACCAGGCAGGGGCTCCAGCATCCTTCGGATCGAGTGAAAATTTTGTCATCGCTTTTGTGGGAGAAGGACAGAAAGCTCATTTCGATGATATTGATTATTCTGGCTTTGCAAATGTAGACCCTGCCTATAGTAAGTATACGATGGATGATGAGTTGATTGTCAGTACGGGGAGGATGTGCTACCGACTGGCGAAAGGCTTTTTAGGCGGCATGCTGGAGGCAATGGGGTTAAGCGAACTCAATGCTACTGCGGTTGCGCTTATGGCGGGGCTTGGAATAGCCATAGCGGTGGGAGGGGCGCTTTCGCCTCCTGTGATTGCAGGGGTCATCGGGACGTTGTTCGGTATTCTGCTTACGCTGTCGAGTGCCTACGGCATTGCCAAGGCAGCCGGGGGGATTTACGATACGGCAACGGGAACAGGAAGTATATATGATAAGGCGGAGGCTTTTGCCCACGATACGGCTGTGATGATCGTCTGCATTTTTTATCTGAAGGCGGGGGTAAGCCTGCTGCTGAAGAATCTGCCGGTGGTGTGTGAGGCGGCGACGCAGAAACTGGCAGGGCGGAGCAGCCGTCTGAATCCTGCGGAGGCAATAGAGACCACGAAGGGGGCGGATCTGGTTGCCAGTTTTGAGGAGTTTGCGGAGTATGTGAAGGGGTTCCTGGAGGAGGATGCCTGGAGCTATGTGCAGAGTGCATTGAGTAATGATGCGAATGATGTAAGCAGGCTGAGGAAGATAGCGAAGCTGCTGGAGGAGGGGCAGCAACGGATCGGGAAGAAGCTGTCGAGGGATGAGGTAAAAGCGGGTCTGGATGCACTGTGTGAGGATGGCGGTGTGGAAGGTGCGCTGGCGGCGATTGAGCGGTGCTTTAAAATTGGCCCAATACCTACGAAGAAAAAAATGCATCAAGCTGTTACAGAATGGGCAAGAATGTATGAAAAATTAGCAAATTCAAATACTCAATTAAGTAAGTTTAATACGGCATCAATAGTATATGATGCTTCCAGTGGTAGATATTATTATGGAATGAATCGAGGAATACAATTAAAAGGAATTCAAATAAATCCATTATTAGAAGCATGGTTACCAAAGAATTCATTAAATAATTATAAATTAGGAAATTGTGCAGAAGTAGATGCGATTAATCAAGCATTAAATAATGGCGCCATAATTAAAGATTTATATGTATATACGATAAACACAAAAAATAATCGTGCAAAACCTATGTGTGAAAATTGTATCTACGCATTTAATAACAGAATTGCAGAAGTGTTGTCACATTAATTTATGGGAGGAAGCAAAGTTGAATGAATTAAAGAATATATCAATTCGGGGAAGAATGGCATATTTATTATGTTTATTTGAGAGATTACTTATACATTTTAAATGTGATAAAGAGAAGTGGAAATGGATTTTGGAAAGATTTTGGCAGTATACAGAGTATCAATATTTGGATGAATGGATGTATGAAATGGCTGAATTTCTTCCTAACAATATATTATCAGATCCATATGATGCGTTTGAGTTTATTACGGAAGAGGAGTATTTTTTGCTAAAAACTTTATATCAGAAAAATTGTACAGATATCAATTTAATGATGAACATTATATTTGATATGGGAACGGCAGAATTATATTCAAGATTAGAAAATAATAGTCCGTATACTTTAATGAAATTACAAGATGCTATAAAAATTATAAGAAAATACAATATTTTATTAGCGGATATCTGCCCATTTAAAGAATATTCTTTTTCGCAGGAAAATGGCTGGGGAATGTGTTTTAATGGGAAAAAGTGGTCTTTATTTCTTTAAGATTATGAGCACTTTTTATTGTATCTGAAAGAAAAGCGTGCCCAAGTTGTCAAAATATTATATGTGAATTGACCAATGACTATAGAAATTTAGAAGTATTTTTTGATATATGTACTGAAATAGAAGAGGGCTATAATGAAGATCATCATTAGGAAGTAAAAGATGTAACGAATACGATAGATAATTGGCTTAATATTTTAAGCAAAAGATATGATGTACACAGATTAGAGGAAGCAGCAAAATTAACACATATCTCCATAAGGAATTATATTTTTAGATTATCTATTGATGAAATAGAAGGTAAGTGTTTTATTATTGCAAAAGAAACATTTATAAAAATTATGGATAGATGAAGATTGAAACTCAGATGTTTCTGGAGAAAGTTGTCCTCCATATGCTTGTTGTTAAAGAATGTGTCTATCGTGTGTAAGGCGGCGACATAGAAACTGGCAGGTGTATATGAAAATGATTTTGCTTTAATGGAATTGTTGTTAAATGTAATTATTGATCGTATTTATGACATGCCATCCAAAGAAGTGCATGGATGCCTGTGTAATCAGCAGGAGGCTTAAATGAGAGAATTAAGTACAATTTTGATCAAGGCAAAAGAGAAGAA
>CANRZB010000080.1 GCA_947644195.1 uncultured Clostridium sp. | reverse complement strand
TACGAGATCACTACGAGTGACTGGAGTTCAGACGTGTGCTCTTCCGATCTCTTGGTTCCGATTTTGAGATAATATCCTTTTCCAGCTACCAGGCGGCTGTCATCCATCCACAACAGCTTACTGGTAAACATTTTCCCTACCTGTAGATCCACATCCCGGCACAACATACATCCGCGGGAAACATCTACCTCCCTGTCTAGCTGAATCGTCACGGCTTGTCCCTTTACTGCACTTTCTACCGTCTGATTCGTCACCAGAAGGGACTTGACACAGGCGGTCTCTCCGCTTGGAAGCGCCTTGATTTCATCACCCACAGCGATCTGACCTGCCTCAATTTGTCCCTGGAACCCACGGAAATTATGGTCTGGTCGGCTAACTCTCTGTACAGGCATAACAAACCCAGTCTGATCCGTCTTATCGGATACATCAACCTGCTCCAGATACTCCAACAGCGTCTTGCCATGGAACCATGCCATTTTCTCGGATTGCTTGGTCACATTGTCACCCACTGTCGCCGAAACAGGAATAATGTACTCCGTTTCAAAGTTATATTCTGCCGTCATTTTCTTAATATCCCGGCAAATATTCTTAAAGGCTGACTCGTCATATCCTGCCAGATCCATCTTATTGACCGCATATACCACAGATTTAATTCCCATCAGGGCACAAATTCTGGTATGACGCTTTGTCTGCACCAACACCCCCTTGGTCACATCTAACAGGATGATTGCAAGATCTGCAAAGGAAGCGCCCACTGCCATATTACGGGTGTACTCCTCATGTCCCGGAGTGTCTGCCACAATAAAACTGCGGTGTGTGGTCGTAAAATAACGATATGCCACATCAATAGTAATTCCCTGCTCCCTCTCTGCCATCAACCCGTCTAACAACAAAGAATAGTCAATATCTCCACCCGCACTTCCTACTTTGCTGTCCAGTTCCAAAGCCTTTTCCTGGTCCGCAAAAATCAGTTTCGCATCATAGAGCATATGACCAATTAACGTAGATTTTCCGTCATCCACACTCCCACAAGTGATAAATTTTAATAAACTCTGCATTAGAAATATCCCTCCCTCTTTCTGCGTTCCATACTGCCGGCCGCTTCATTGTCAATAACGCGGCTGGTACGCTCCGAAGAAACTGCTCCTAATGTCTCTTCAATAATCGCATCCAACGTATCTGCTTCCGATTCGATTCCGCCCGTCAAAGGATAACATCCCAGTGTACGGAAACGTACCTTTTTCCTCTCTACGGTCTCTCCTGGCTGCAACCGCATACGGTCATCATCTACCATAATAATATTGCCGTCGCGATAAACCACAGGTCTCTCTTTCGCATAATACAGCGAAGGAATCTCTATTTTCTCCTGGCGGATATACTGCCAGATATCTTTTTCTGTCCAGTTGGAAAGTGGGAAGACACGAACTTCTTCTCCCTGGAAAATCTGGGTATTAAACAGCTTCCACATCTCTGGACGCTGGTTTTTCGGGTCCCATCCATGCGAAGAATTCCGAAAAGAGAAGATTCTCTCCTTCGCCCTGGATTTTTCCTCATCGCGGCGGCCCCCACCAAATGCAGCCGTAAACTGATACTTGTCCAACGCCTGCTTTAACGCCTGTGTCTTCATGATGTCCGTATATGCAGAACCATGATCAAACGGATTAATCCCTTGTTCTACCCCCTCCTGGTTTGTGTAAACCAACATTTCCAATCCATGTTTTTCTGCCATAGTATTCCGAAATTCTATCATTTCATGGAATTTCCAAGTGGTATCTACATGCAAAAACGGAAATGGCGGTTTTTCTGGATAAAATGCTTTTAATGCCAGATGCAACATAACAGAACTGTCTTTGCCGATGGAATATAACATTACCGGCTTTTCACACTCTGCAGCCACTTCACGTATAATATAGATCGCTTCCGCTTCCAGCTCTTCCAAATGTGACAATGCTTTCATAGTGTCCTCCCGAAATTGTTTTGTACAAGTACAATGAATGTAATATCAATAATTCATGTAAAAACGACGTTTGTAAACAGTATCAAACTTCTATTCGTTGTACTAGTCTAATCATAAAATCACAAAGTATCCGTGATTTTTCTAAGAAATTACTTCAAATTACAGACATTTTTCTTACCAATTTTACATTTTATGGATAATTCGTGGCAAAATCAAGTCATACTGTCAATTTTTTCCTGCGTATTTATTTTCCTTTTCTATTTTTTGAATGGTAGTTATTAAAACAAAAACCAGAAACTATTTTTGATCGTCAAATCATAGTTTCTGGTTTTTGTTTCATATAGCGTTTCACTAGACTATAATCCACAATGCGCAAGCACCGACATAATATCATCTAAAGAAATGTTCCGTCCCTGATTTTCCTTGCCTGTCTCCTTTTTCCGCAGTTCCTTGTTTTGTGCTGCATCCATTTTAAAATAAGATTGATTCGCATTAATCAGACTAGGATAAACATCTTCATATAATTCTACGAGAAATAAATAGCGGCTTCCCCGTTCTATCGCAAGAGCATCGTTCTCTGTACCAGTATTTAAATGCTTGATTTTAATTACATCCTCTGTAATCTTCCCTTGATACAAAGTATCAATCTTTATCTCATAGACGAAATACGGCATTCTCTCAGCATCTTGATCTTTGGTTATCTTGAGATCTTCCTCCGTCATACCCAACACGGTTCCACTAAAAACAGCGTCCGAATTCGCCACCAAAGATTCTGCATCTTCATATTCAGGATACTCCGGGAGAGAAATCACTTTCTCCTGCTTGATTGAATTCGCACCATTTTCAACCGATTGTTCTGCAATAATCCCGGAATCTTCTTTTGTTTTCGGGGGCTTCGTTGCATCGGATTTTCCACATCCAGACAACCAAAGCCCAGTTGCAATACATAAAATAAATACGTTCTTTTTCATAAGCCCCCTCCTTTTTCCTACTATTTGGCGTTTACGCGAGGAAACGATTATCTAACCGTATCCTCTATTCTGCAAGTATTACCTATATAAATACGTGTCTGAAAATAGGAAAAATGTTGCAAGAAACAAAAAAATAGTCCTTTTTAAACTTTTTCCCACAAAGATATTGGCTTCCGCAGCAATTTTTAATTCCATCCTGATCTATTCTGTTTTCTTCTGTCAGATTTTTTCAATGCACGGGTATCTGACTTCTCCTCAAAATATCTGAAACGAAAAAAACCATACCCTTCCTCTCGAAAGATATGGTGTTCTAAATCTATTAGTACCTTCAAAACTGCATATTGATCATCAGATTTCCATTGCTACGTTCCGACAGTTCGGATGCTCTGCATCCTCTATCTGACCGGTCTGCTCATTCATAAGCCTGCTGGCGCAGTCTTATTTCATGCCATCCCGCTCAGATATCAGGTGGTCCGCAGGAAATACCTGGAAAGCTCACGCTCTCCGCTCTTCCCTGCCTAACCCCCGCTGTCTTCACTCCTTTGGTCAAGCCCTCGACCTATTAGTGACAGTCAGCTTCATATGTTACCACACTTC
>CANRZB010000079.1 GCA_947644195.1 uncultured Clostridium sp. | reverse complement strand
GTAAATCTTTTGAAGATGGGGAGCATATTCTTTATGTGAATGGTGAATATCGTGGGGATTCCGCTATAGGAAAACTCATGCACGATTTTAATTGCACCAAGGCAGATGATATGAATTTTGAATTGATGGCAAACCGAACACGGTATCTAAAAGAGAACCCGAAAGGAGTGAGCGAGATGTGTAAAATTATGGAGGATATGAGAATTGAATCTTTAAAAGAAGTTGCGCTTCGTATGCTGGCAGCTGGAAAATATGCTCTGGAAGAAATTGCGAGTATTTCTGGACTTTCTCTTGATGAAGTAAAGAAATTGAAAGCCGAAAGAACAGTGTAAACAGAACTGTAGGCCAGGAATCTAAAAAAGGTTCTTGGCTTATTCTTGCTGAAATTGAACTTGGACAAGAGGAATAAAAAGCCAATAAATTGTTTAGTTGTAGTAATTGACATTGAACAAGTTATTTATGATTTCGTTAGATTAAAGTTTAGAAACAGTTTGAACAGAAATAGTAGAAATTTTCTCTCTGAAATGTAATATAGTTGCAAGAAAGGATAAAACTTTATGAAATGTGAATCTACAGATTTAGAAATCGAAACAATAGTAAATCGAATAAAAAATGAAGATATGGACTTGCAACCGGACTTTCAAAGAGGGGAGATTTGGACACTTCAGAAGAAACAAAAGTTAATAGATTCAATATTAAGAGGTTGGAAGATACCACCTATCCATGTAATACATAATAATCAATCCATAGATGAAGTATTAGATGGTCAGCAAAGATTAGCAGCTATACGAGATTTTTATGATAATATAATTTGTATTGACGGAAAAATTCTGCCTGAAAATTCTGAACTTATTCAGCTAGATGGTATGCATTATTGTGATCTTCCCAAAAAATGGCAAAGGCAATTTAGGCAATATAGCATTGTTATTATAAGATTAACAAAATATCAACCAGAAGAACCGGCAGAATTATTTTATCGTTTAAATCAGCCTACGGCGTTAACGTCTGCAGAACAAAGGAATGCATATATTGGTGTTACCAGAGATCAGGTTAAAGAATTGTCCAATAAGTTTGTTGCATTAGGAGCAAGTAAAGAAACAATTGGATTTTCAAATTCCAGGCTGGCTTACGATGAAATTATCTCAAAATTTTGTTTTTCAGTTGAAACTGGAACATTAAAGAAAAAGATAACATCTAATGATATTTCGATTCAATATCGTCAAGCAATACCTTTTTCAGATGAGTGTATTAGGATAGTTGCTAAAACTTTAGAAAAATTTATGGAGTGTATTATTGGTTGGGATGATTTTAAATATTCATTTAATAAAGCAACAATTTTTAGCTGGTTTGTTTTTATTCGTAGAAATTTGTCTTTGAGTGATACGGAATTAAAAAATGTTATTGGTTACTTTGAATTTTGTAGAGCCTTTATAAAAGGAAAATACAAAAAAGTAGATCAACGATACATAGAAGTTTTCTCTTCTTTGCAAAAGAGAAATTCATTTTTTGAGATAATGCTCAATACTTTTAACCAAAGGTCTAGTATGGGAAGTACAGACGCTCTTTCAATTATATATCGTGACATTATTATTACAGTTTTTAGAGATATGTTATGGGGAAACGAAACAGAACTTATACAATATACTATAAATACATTTAAAGAACTTGAAAATTTAAATTATACACTTGAGAAAATTGTTGAAAAATATAATTGGGGAGAAAAGTTTTAATGAGAAAGGCGAAAGAAGCAGATTATTGGGATAGAGCATATAAGAGAAAATATTTAAATAGTGTATCCGGCGTAGAGCTTAATGGCTTAAACGATTTACAAGAAATTTCTTTTTCAGACGGAATAACTGCAATATGTGGTTTGAACGGAGCAGGAAAAAGTACGGTAATTGCTGCGGTAAAAGATATTTTAGGAGTAATTTTAACAGAAAGTGACAGACATAAGTTAAAAGGAAGTACGGTTAATGGAAAGGTTGTAAGCGAAAAAAAGGAAATCCGATGTTCAAATTGCACGGGATATCGACTTTGCGATACTGGATATGACTTAGATAAAATTATATATTTGGATTGTGATGAAAGTAATAATATCCAAGAGTTTACTGTTAAACAGGCAAATTTTGAAGAATTACTTGAACAAAATGAAGAATATAGGTTGTCTGGAGAAGAAATAGAAGATATCTGTTATTTGACGGGGAAAAGATATCAAGATTGCAGAGTATGGGAGTTTGAAGAAATTGAAGAAATAGGAACTGTGCCATATTTTCAGGTTACCATTGATCAAATAGAATATGATTCTCGAAGTATGGGGAGAGGGGAGCACTTTTTACTATATTTGTTCTGGTGCATAAATAAATGTGATCAGGGAACAATTGTCATTATTGAAGAACCAGAAACATACATTAGTATATGTTCACAAATGCATTTTTCAAATTACTTGGGGAAACAAATGGCAGAAAAAGGAATTCAAATAATTATGACTACGCATTCGCCATATTTGTTAGAACATATAAAAAATGGTAATATAAGAATTGTGAGTAGAATGGGGAATATTGCTATGGTTACAAAACCTGATGACAATATGATGGCTGAAGACATATTAGGTGTTTCGCAAAATTATATGGGAACATTGTTTGTTGAAGATAGAGTTGCATATGATTTTCTTTCAATTATTTTAGAGGATAAGGCTCCATATATTTTGAAAAGATATACAATCGACATTGCGGAAGGTGGAGAAAAAGCAATCTCTTGTCGTCTTGAATTTCCGGCAAGTGATAGAATTAAATACGATTTTATAGGTGTATATGATGGAGATATGAGAAATCGTTTAAATACAGAGAAATTACAATGGAAATGGGTTTTTCTGCCGGGGAATAAACCATTAGAAGAATTATATAGAGAATACTTGCATAATGCAGAAAACATTAAAAAATTTTGTGATAGTATGGGAAAGAGCGATAGCCAGATAATAACAATGTTGGCAACGATTGATGGAAATGACCATCATGATTGGTTCGAAGAATTGAGAAAATTTCTCGGTGTTGATGGGAGAATGTTGGTTCGAGTTTTTTATAATATTATGCAAGATATGAGTGAAGGAATAGACAGTTTTATTTCAGACTTAAAGAGTTGTATTAATCATTAAAAAAATAATTAGCATTAATGATTGTTGTTATATTGATAAGAGTTTAGAGAAATTATATTTTTTCTTCCCAAGTAATGACGCAAAAACAGACAGGTAATAAAAAACTTGATAGAAACACATAAACAAAGTTAATAAGCCGGGAATCTAAAAAACAGGTTCCTGGCTCTATTTTTTTGCCCTGAAATGTAAATTTTTTGTGAATATGATTAAAAAGTCCTTTACAAAACGTCACTGGTGCTGTGGACTTGTACACCTGGTGACGAATACTGTGCCGGTACCTATGAGGAACTGCAGGAAATGACGGGATATGGCGTTTATGGCGAATGAGGGATATGAGATCGATGAAGAGATCATGCTGGACCATGCCCAGGCAGTGTTGGAATATTATGCGGGGGACGGATGGTATCGTGACGGACAGTGTTTTGAGTATTATTCCTGCTGGGCGTTTAACTTTTATGCGCCGCTGTGGAATCGGTGGTATGGGTATGGGCATCTTCCTTATGTAGCAAAGAAGTTTGAAGAAAATTCGAACCGTCTGATGGAGAGTTATGCAGATTTTTTTGACTATGTGGGGACGCAGTAATATTTACCGTTTTACGGTGGTCAGTGCCTTTGATGGAGATTTTTACCTGGATCAGCCGATGGCCGGTCCGGGGGTGGCAAGGAGGATCTCTTTCTGGGGCACTGCTGCAGTTTCCCACAAGAGAAGATTTTATGTGGAATGGCATTCCGTCCATGGGGATTTAAGGACATTGGATGCATTGCCAGTGAGGGGAGTAACCCAGATTCCGGAAAATCACTTGTGGTCTATGCCTCAGCGGACCTGCATAAGC
>CANRZB010000078.1 GCA_947644195.1 uncultured Clostridium sp. | reverse complement strand
AAGGACAGGATTACCATTCGTAAGCTGAAATCCCGAAAGAGATATACGGTGAAAGTCAGGACTTATGTGAAGAAGAATGGAAGAATCTATTATTCCGCTTATACTAAGAAAAAGGTAGTAAAAATGAAGTGAAAAACTGGTGTTTTTCATTGGGATTTTGATTGATTATAATGATGGAAAAGGAGAACTGTATGAGTAATAAAAAAATTCGTGCGTTTATCTTTGGGGCAATTCCTATGACGTTAATGCAGTGTTACTATTGGAATTGGATGATTAAATCATGTACAAATAATATTGAGGTTCTTAGAGAACCGGTGGGATATCTAGTTATTCCAATCATAGTTACCCTGGTCTATTGCATTTATGAAAAGTTTATTGTATTTACAAAGTATATTGAATATGTAACATTTTGTGATAGAACACCGTTAGCTGTTTTGTGGATTTTGGAATGTATAATCGGTGAAAAAGTTTCTAATAGTATTACACTACGTTATGAACAGCAGCTTAGTGAAACAAGAAGATTTATAGCATTTGGTCCTGCATTGTGCTTGCTTGCTGCTATCGGAATGATTGTCTGGTTTTTGATTTTTAGAGCATTTTTGTATTATTTGGGAAAGGAAAATAAAAACTGATACCAGCTGTATTTCAGCAGTGACCAATACAACATAAGGATTTAAATATCCAGTGATTTCTGTATGGGAAAAGGAGAACTGTATGAATGATTCAAAAGTATTAGCGTTTATTTTTGGGCTGATTCCTATGACGTTGATTCAGTATTGTTATTGGAATTGGTTGATAGATGAAATAGTTGATGGAAATCGAGACTTGGAAAAATTGTTTCTTGTTCTAGTCATTTTAGTTTTGATTTACTGTGTTTATGAGAGGGGATTTGTGTTTTCTTTGATTGTTGAAAATACTGGTTTCTGTGACAGATTGCCATTGGCTGTATTTTGGGTTTTGGAAAGTGTGATAGGAGGGCGGATCTTTGTGAATAAGCTAAATGATCAATTACCACGTACTAGTTATGCTGGTTCTATAGAAATGATAACAAATTGGTGGTCAGTTTTTGCTTGTGGGTTGATCGGTTGTTTTGTGTTGTGTCGTATATTTCTATATAAGAAATGGGAATATCGTTTTAGTTGTTCTATGTTGAAAAAGCAGATGTGTATGAATAATAAAAAAATGCATGCGATTCTCTATGGGCTGATTCCGATGACGCTGATACAGTGTTACTATTGGAATTGGATGATGAAATCATTGACAATTGATCGTGATCAATTGAATAGTCTGGAAGAATTATATCTTATTCCTGTAATTGTAATTCTAATCTATTGTGTTTATGAAAAATACATCATATTTTCTGTGATTTTTGTTAATCCGACTTTTCGTGATAGAATACCATTGACCATTTTTTGGATTTTGGAATGTTTCATTGGGACATTAATTTCTTGTGAAAAAATTAGTCATTATGAAAAACAATTTGCTAAAGATTGGTCTATAGAATTTGGCGCACCTATATGTTTCCTAATTGGTGTTGGAATGATTCTATTGTTTCCAATTTTTAAAGAGATTCTGTACTATGAAAAGGAAAATAAAAACTGATACCATTCATATTTCAACAGTGACCGATACAACATTAGCATTTAAATATCCAGTGATTTCTGCATGGGAAAAGGAGATCTGTATGAGTAATAAAAGAATATGTGTGTTTATCTTTGGGTTGATTTCTATGACGCTGATGCAGTGTTTTTATTGGATTTGGCTGACAGATGCATTGATTCATGGAACTAATATGAATCTAAAGATGTTCTTGTTTATTCCGATGATTGTAGCGTTGATTTATTGTTTTTGTGAAAAAAATTTATTTTCTGTTTTTAATATTAATAGTATTCATTATGGTAGAATACCGTTGGCTATTTTTTGGATTATTGAAAGTGTGATTGCTATGATAGTTTCAAATAGAACAGTATATAATTTTGAGAAAAGAGATCTCTTTAGAATAACTATACTAGATAAGTCAGGGTTATGTCTAATTATCGGAGTTATATTGATGATAAGCTTCCTGTTATGCAGGACATTCCTGTATAGAAAAGAGGATAAATGAGATTAAACGATCGAAGTGTAAATCATGCAGAGTATGTGGCTGGAAAATTGATGCGATTTTTATTCGTATCATAATATAGAATTAGATTATTGTGTTGGTGCGGGAGAGCACTTTGATTAATTTTACGATGGAATGAGTGATCTGTATGAGTAATAAAAAATGCGTGGTGTTTCTTTGGGTTGAGCTCCCAGACGAACACTGGCAGAACATAGATAATAATTTGTGGCAAACATGTTGGCAGATGGAGGAATATGACAAATGTCATATCAAAATAGGACAATTCTCTCTATTTTATCCGTGCGATCCATGCTACACTGATAACCATGCAGAGAAATTAAAATTACGGTACAAGGAGGCTGACTATGGGAACCGTTATTCAAGTACACAATCTGGTAAAACGTTATCGGGATCTGGTGGCATTGGATCATTTTAATTTAGAGGTGGAAGAGGGAGAAATTTTTGGTCTGCTGGGACCGAATGGTTCAGGCAAGACGACGACGATCAATTGTATTCTGTCCCTGTTGCAATATGATAAGGGAAGCATCCAGGTGTTTGGCAGGGATATGAAACCGAATTCTTATGATATGAAACGGGAGATCGGTGTTGTGATGCAGGATATTGCTGTTTTTGATGAATTGACGGCGTATGAAAATATCGACTATTTTTGTGGACTATATGTCAGGGACAAGGAGAAACGCAGACAGTATGTGGAAGAAGCCTTACAGTTTGCAGGGTTGGAGGATTACCGCAAATTTTATCCTGGGAAATTGTCCGGTGGATTGCGCAGAAGATTGAATATTGCCTGCGGGATTGCCCATAAACCCAAACTGATTTTCTTTGATGAGCCCACAGTAGCAGTAGATCCGCAGAGCCGGAACCGGATTTTGGAGGGGATCGTGGAATTGCGAAACCAGGGCGCCACCATCGTCTATACCTCTCATTATATGGAGGAGGTAGAGCAGATCTGTACCCGGATTGCCATTATGGACCGGGGCAGGAACATTGCGCTGGGAACCAAGGAAGAATTAAAGAAGATGATTAAAAATACAGAGACCGTTACGGTAGAACAAATTGTTCTAGCAGAAGAGGCAGTACAGAAGCTAGGGCAGTTATCTCATGTATATCAGACGGATTATAGGAACCAGACATTGAAGTTGTACTTTAGCGGAGGTTCCCGTAATCTTACCCATGTACTTCAGGAAATAGACCGCCAGGATTTATCCTATGGACGTGTGTACACAGAGCTGCCGACCCTGAACGATGTGTTTTTGGAAATTACCGGCAAGGGATTGCGGGATTAACAGGGAGAGGAGTGTTTGGAAATGTTTTTTCATATTTTACGGTATGGGGTAAAGTCTCTGGTGCGGGATAAGGTATTCCTGTTCTGGAGCATGAGTTTTTCATTTGCCCTGGCTACGTTTATGTATCTGGCATTCGGCAATATTTTTGAGACAACGGAAAAATTTGATCCGATTCCGGTTGCTGTAGTGGTGGAGCGGGAAAATGAGGTATTAGAAGAAGTTTTGGAAAACTTGTCCCAGGAGGGAGAGGGGCAGATGCTTCAAATGACCCTTGCGGAAGAGGAACAGGCACAGAAGCTATTGGAAGAAGAGAAGATCACGGCGATCCTCTATGAAAATGTCAATGCTCGCCTGGTAGTGCGGGAGAGTGGATTTAAGGAGAGTATTCTGCAGATGCTGATGAGTCGGATCAAACAGACGACGATGGCAATGACAGAGATCGCGATGAAACATCCTGAAAATCTGCAACGTGCAGTCCAAAGTATGGAGAAAGAGGTATCGTATTGTGTGCAAAAGGAATATGGTTCTGGCAACCAGGATAATGTGGTGAATTTTTTCTATGCTATCTTTGCCATGACCTGTCTGTTTGCCTGTTTTTCTTCCTATAACAGAACGACCTCGATGCAGGCGAATTTCAGCGCACTGGGGATGAGGCGGTGTGTGACACCGACCCCGAAAATGAAAATCTTATTAGTAGAATTTCTTATGTGTGAGGTCTTGCAGTTTTTGATTACCTGCCTGCTCTATGTATATCTTCGGGTTATCCTTGGAATACAAATTGGCAATGATTTTCCCGCCATTGCAGTCTTACTGTTACTGGGGACTAGTCTGGGTACGATGTTTGGTATCTTTATCGGCGCGTTGCCAAAGCTGCGCGATGGAGCGAGGGTGGGAATTCTGGTTTCGGTTTCTCTGATCCTGTGTGCCTGCAGTGACCTGATGGCGACCGGGGTAAAAGACCTGATTAAGGAGAACATTCCTGTGTTTAATTATTTGAATCCGGCAGCATTGATCTGTGATTCCTTTTATGCATTGAATGTATATGATGGTTACGGGCGGTTTGCCTCCAATTTGCTGTTTTTGGCATTGCAGATCGTTGTGTTAGCAGTGGTCAGTTTTCTTATGGTTAGGAGGAATAAGTATGCAAGTTTATAAATGTTTTATGCGGATCTTAAAGAAGCGCGCCTGGTCGATTGTGATGTATATGGGGATCTTTATTACTTTATGTGTACTGACCTCATCTCAGGGAAAAGAGGCAGAAGAAATAAAATTTGAGGCAAGTAAATATAACTTTGCCATGTTTGACCAGGATCAGTCGGAGCTCAGTCAGGGGTTGACCGATTATTTGTCCGGGCAGAACACGTTAGTCAAACTGAAGGATGAGGCAGAAGTGATCCAGGATGAAATCTATAACCGTAATATTCATTGTGCCCTGCGGATCCGAAATGGATTTGGGGAGGCAGCGGTCAGAGGGCAGGGCGCCGAGATGATTGAGATCACAGC
>CANRZB010000077.1 GCA_947644195.1 uncultured Clostridium sp. | reverse complement strand
ATAAAATAACATCTTTCGACAAACTTGTGTAACAATAGTTATTTTATAGCGGATTCGGATAAATCCTATCAGATGTACAATAGAACGCAGAAATCACAACAATGCTTTCATTTTCGCCTTGCTTTTGCCGCCATAAATTCCGTCAACAGACAATCCATATTTCTTCTGGAATGACCGCAGGGCAGAATCCGTCTTGCTTCCAAAATCGCCGTCTTCGGACAGTCCTGATCCCAGAACATAATTCAAATCCTGCTGCAAAAGTTTGACCTGTGCCCCTTTGCTGCCTTTTTTCAGATTCGGTGTTGCACTGGCAGGCTTTGGTATCGCCTGTTTTTTTGATACATCTGGTTTTGATGTATCCGCCCCTGCTTTGTCATACTTTGGATGCCCAAACAATACCTTTCCCTTATATGCAGCAATGCTGTACTTTTTCTTTGCCACCCCGCCGCCATTCCGCACGACACCATCTGCACCGGAAGTATTCCCTTCGATTGTGTAGAAATATGTACCATCCACTTTATACACAAGTCCTGTATGATGGCATCCGCTGACCTGACCGTTTCTTGTAAAGAATACCTGTGCACCTTTCTTCGGTGTAGTATCAAGAGCTTTTTTGTTCTTATAGAGCTGGCAGGAAGCAACCGTATAATCATCAAAATTGCCGCTAAGCAATTTCTTTGCATTGGTTACGCCATACGCCTTATAAAAGCACCAGTCCACAAATGCGTCACACCAATAAGCCGGAAAGTCCATTACTGCCGGATAGATCTTGTGCATGTCCCTACCGTATTTTGTGTAATTGTCTGATCCCGCACCCCTCGTTTTTTCATCTAAACATGTTGTATCTTTTTTGTATGCCGCCTTAGATTTTTCCAAATAACCAACTTCCGCTGTTGCAATCTTAATAACCTTGTCCACTGTTTTTTTACTCATGTTTATTCTCCTCCATTTCTTTGTTAATCATTTTATCTGCTACTTTTAACCCCTCCACTAGAACGGTAGGTACTTCATATCCGCATTCCACAAGGTTTTCCAGAATGGACCGGACTTCATTCACCATGAGACAGGCAAGGGTAAACCAGCCGATCATCATGAGAAAATCCAAATTAATGTGCAGGATATCACTGCCTAATTGCACGAAAACATCTGACATCAAAAAAGCTACTGCAATCATAATCCAGTAGCCAAGTTTTTTAATAATTCCCCTGAGCCCTTCGCTGGAGCTCTCTTTTTTCTTTTTCCGGGACCGGTACCAGCCGGTCAGCCAGTCCATGATGTTGAAGACCAGGTAGGCGGCAAAGATGTACCAATAAATCCCAAAAATGGCAGTCATAATAGATACAATCATCCCTGCTGCCAGGTTGTAAGTGTCTGTAAATACTTTCATAATAAAACTCCTTTCCGCTCTTTGAGCATAAAAAACAGACGGTGTTTCCGTCATTGTTTGATAGTGTTGATAATTATTTGATACCATAGATCTCTATACCCCAAGAAGCAACGCCAGACATTGTAGATATTTTTGCCGTACCCCCGCTAACAGTGTCGCCAGCACTATTTGTATTAGGTCGAACCTCTACATATCCATGTACGCTTAGTGCATGTATTGGAATATAGAAATACCCCTTATCGCTTTTATATAACGAATACGGTACAATTAACTCGCCAACATATATATTAACACTTGTTGCAGGACTAGGATTTACATAAACTAATAACAAAATCATATTGAAATTTTTAAATGCCTGCCCCTCATATATGGATGCACTTTGGGTTGTAGATTTACTTACTGCACCAATAGAAGTGCATTTCCCTAAATAATTTGAAGGCATATTATCAATCGCTTTTTTATCCGCTGCACTGAGCAAACCATTAGAGGACGTTGTCGCCACTCCATATGTGGTGTTTGCATCATCTCGCCATCCTGGATTGCCGTTTGCGTCCGTTTTCCAGACTTTATTTGCCTGCCCATTTCCCTTTGTGACGTATCCTTCCTGGTCTTTGGTATTGGCTTTCCATGTATTGGTATCCGTGGTTTTGAATCCGCTATCATTGGTCAACTGGCTTGTCTTTGTTGGTATGCTATCCGTCAAAGCTGTAATCAAATCCTTTAAAACCTTCCCCTGTTTGGCTGATAAAGGTTTATTTGTAGCTGTCGAAGTAACATTATCAACAATATCTGCTACACTCACTTTACTTGTTGTAACACCATCAATCAGTGATTTATTATTTTTTATATATGCCACTATTTCACTTAACTGGTCAAGGGTTTCATCATCACTGTCCGCTAAAGCGTTTAGTCTAATCCCTAATCCTGATATGAGTTCTCGCATATCATTGTGAGAAGAAGTGGAAACATCATGATCGGATACTGCTTTTGTGATAAAATCAGTATCCGCAACATTCCCCAGCCCTAGATCGTCTGCTGTAGGTTTGTCTTTCAGATCATTATAACTCCCGGAAAACGCCACCGCATCCAGATCTTCCGTTAATGCGTACAAACCACTGGCTATCTGTGTGGTTATCTCCACATCATCTGTTACAAAAACCGTAAACCGAAAACGTTTTTGTTTTACTACCGCATCTGATTCTGGATCAATGAATTCTGCATCCCCCGATCTGGCATTGTCATAATAACAGAGACCGCCATTGCCTATTATCCCAATCTCCCGGAGATAAAAACCCATTGGTGCCTGTGTGCTGTCCCAATCACATTCGATTAGCACTTCATTATCTTTTCGCTGGACACACGTTATTGGAATCTCCATAATCAAATTAGTCAATGCGGATTTACTACTGTACGACCCGTTATAATTTCCATCGCCTAACTGAATGTGCGTAAAGTGTAACGCTGTCTTTTCGCTGATAGCAGCAGCCATCTGATTCCTGCCACTATTTGTTAAAATCAAACCGCCAAAGCTCATAACGTTGCCTCCTTTAATTCAAATATTTCATCATCCTGCCATACCATTCTGTTTCTAATACAACTTTTACTATTGGAAGATAAATAGACATCAATCGCAATATGTGCTGGCATTGTATAATGATTTACAGCTTCACGGATCAAATTAACACTGCTCGTCATATCATCATACAATGGAATATCAATTACTAATCTCGAACTACCAAAAGTTACCTCGCAATCGACCCCACAACATTCCTTTACGATTGCTTTAATCCTTCTGCCTGTCATTTTCCCCCCGCCATTCCACTTCATCTTTACTATAGAACGTCTGTCCTCAATACTGGTTTCCTGTGCAGGAGTAATGTGCAGGAATGCTTCATACCGTGCCAGCACGGCTTCTGAACAACTGTCAAAAAATCTATCTTTTACCGTCTTTTCTATGTCCGCTGCCATTCTGTCCAGCGTATATCCGGCAAAAGTATTGTTTGCCTCCATTTCCCGAATATCCCGCCAGTATTTTGGAAGGTACGAATCAAGCTCTTCTTTTCCCGAATGTTCCCGGTTATAAAACACATCATGTGTCAGCATTCAATACCACCTCCGCAAGGACAGCCACCGATTCCCGGTCTATTTCTATATTTCCCCCACTGCCATTGATTGTCAGACTGTCGTAATCATAATCAAGAACACCGGGAAGTGCTGTAATAATTGAGCCAATATTACTAATTCGGACAGTTGTAGAGCCTTTATCTGGAGCCTCTAGCGCAATTCTTGTCAGATAGGCTGTAATCTGCCCTCTCGCAGCATTTATAACCTGTTCCCTTGTGTAACCCTCCCTTAAGTCTACAGTAGCCGTAATCGTTAAATAGACGGCTTCTGCGGAAGCTGCCAGAAAATGAAGACCAATATTGGCTGCCCCCTCTCCAAGACCATCCCCAAAGGTATATACCTTTCCATCTACAACCACATCGTAACCTTTTTCGATCGGATCAATATACTGTTGCACTGCTGCCACCACTTCATCGGAAACATTTTGCCCCATTTTTGATAGCAACACCGCCTTAACCGTATTCTCGCCACCCCACAGCGAAAGTATTTTCGCCCTGCCAATGCCTTCATGTTGTTCACATAACAGTTTCATCTGTGGAACATTACTATTCGCCTCCGGGTTTATCTTTGATGCCTGCCATCTGGCAAGCAGACTTTCATCTGATTCCTCCGCCATTCCGGGTATTATCAGTTCACCGAGTGTAGCGCTTTCCAAATCGTCAATATTATCTACCGGGATTAAATCACTCCCCGGCAGGAGTGCATTACTCTCTTCTCCTGGTTCATTGGCAACCAGACACAATATCCCATCCACATTGGATAATGTAAAATATGTATCTTCACACATAAACTCTGTTCCTGTCTCAGGTGTAATCCCCTCAAACTGGACAGACCAGCAGGAAGATGTTGCGGCAATCCTATATACATTATCCTGGGCGGCATATTCAGTCAAAAACTCACCTACAGCAGTATCCGGCATCATCATATCGTGAAGCAATGAGAGATCCCCATAAAATTTTGCAACACGCATACAGTGCCCCATCTGCATATCCATAAACACAGAACCCTCTCTGACATCAACCCCCAGTTTTTCCCCCATATCTTCTGCCAGATCGGACCAAAATTCTTCGTCCATTTCCTCCGTAAACATTCGTCAAAACACTCCTTCCATGTTTAATTCTCCATAGATAGTAGATACATCGAAAGTAACTTTTAGGCCATCCCGTTCATCTGTACTGTCGTAAAATTCAAAATGATCCACACTGAGTATTCTTTCATCGTCCGCCAGGGCATCCGCAATCAGGTCCGGTATTTCTGCCTCCAGAAAAGCGTCCGTATTTTCATCACTCATCATGGTATCCAGAACCTCGCAGCCATAATCATCTGAATATACCAGATTTTTATACCGTTCTGTCAGCAGGATTTTAGCAATAGCCTGTTCCACAGCCTCTAAACCATCTATCATACCGTTTATGCAGCCATTTTCAAAATCAATCTTGTATGTTCTGGATTCCTGCTCTGCATCTTCCTCTACCTCATCTATATCCAGCACAAGGTCTGTATCCATTTCCATGTCAACACCTCCATCCATCTATGATTTATCCAGAACATAGTATATTTTCCCATTATTGCATACTAATAAGTTGACTTTATCCCCTGTTTCTAACGCACCTTCCTTTTCCAGCCTTTCCGGCAATATAAGATCGGTTTGGGAGAGTTTCATTTTTTTATCATTGACAAGGGTTACCGCTAACGGTTTCCTTTTTGTAATAACTCCCTCTTCAATTCTTGTTGGTTTCGTGCATTCCTGAACTATCTTTACCAACATCTGCTTAATACTTGTTTCATCAGCCATAAAATCCTCCTATCTATCCGGCAGAAGCAGCATCCGTGGCAAAATTCAGAGTAAGTGACATGGTATGTGTCTCTCCCTTAAACGTATGCTTATCCTCATCAATATAAAAAGTACGTTTGATATTCA
>CANRZB010000076.1 GCA_947644195.1 uncultured Clostridium sp. | reverse complement strand
AGCATGTAGGGAGTATGGCGTACGGGCACGCCAATAAACAATACGGCACGCAAGGTAGACAGTTTCTTCGAAAGGCGTAAACTTGCCAGGCAGGGCAAATTTTGTCTCATCGGACATATCGGTATTTTGCGGACGAAACAGCAGAAGGGGTGGGATAAATAATGGATAACAGAAAATAATTCATTACAAAATCTACCACAAGTGAAAGGTAACATTTGAAAATTGATTTCCGTGATTCGATGTCAACTCTTTCACTCTTCCTCAATATGCTCCCGGCCCTGTGCAATGATCGTCCGCACATGGCCATCGGACAGGGAATAGAAGACCGACTTCCCCTCTCTCCGGCTTTTCACCAGTTTATTCTGCTTGAGAATTCGCAGTTGGTGTGAAATTGCGGACTGCGTCATATTCAAAACTTTCGCAAGATCACAGACACAGACCTCCGCAGAAGACAGAACAAACAAGATACGGATCCTGGTAGAATCTCCGAATACTTTGAATAATTCTGCCAGATCATACAACTCCGTTTCCTCTGGCATGGTTTCATTTACTATTTGAACTAACTCCTCGTGCACTTCTATCATATCACAACACTCAAAATCTCTCCGTTCCATCCTTGGTTCTCCTCTCTCTATGCTGAAATCAGTTTTCAACATGGCAATTTCGATGAAAACGCCTCCTGTCACTTCTTCACAAACAGGGAGCGAATCGCGTTTAACACAGCCAAAACCATCACACCCACATCGGCAAAAATAGCAATCCACATATTGGCAATTCCCACTGCGCCTAAAATCAAGCATAGCACCTTAACGCCAATGGCAAAATAAATATTTTCATATACAATGCGGATACATTTTCTTGCAATCCGGATTGCCAGTGCAAGTTTGCTGGGATCATCGTCCATCAATACCACATCTGCAGCTTCAATCGCAGCATCTGATCCCAGGGCTCCCATCGCAATCCCGATATCGGCACGAGAAAGCACCGGTGCGTCATTAATGCCATCCCCCACGAACGCTACCTTTTCTTTCGCTGAAGTAGCAGTACTGCCTCGTTCTTCCAAAATCCGCTCTACCTGTGTCACTTTATCCCCAGGCAGCAATTCACTGTAAACCTCCTGAATTCCCAACTCCTTTGCCACCGCATCAGCTACCCGACGGTCGTCCCCCGTCAGCATCACAACACGTTTCACACCAGCCTTGTGTAATTCCTTCATGGCATTAGCAGCATGTTCCTTGAGACGGTCTGCAATTAAAATATGCCCCTCATAGACACCATCTACCGCCACATGAACAATCGTCCCAATCTCATGACATTCCTGCGTATCGGCCTGTTCCTGGCGCATCAGTTTCTGATTACCGACTGCTACCCGGTGTCCGTCTACCTCGGCAACCACTCCATTTCCCGCAATCTCCTGGACATCGGAAACACGGCTGGTATCCAAGATCCCGCCATAAGCAGCTCGGATACTCTGACTAATTGGATGAGAGGAATGACTTTCTGCCAGCGCTGCCCATTCCAACAGTTTCTCTCTCCCCATCGTATGATGGTGCACGCCAATCACCTCAAAAACACCTTGTGTTAAGGTTCCCGTTTTATCACACACTACAGTAGTAGTACGTGCCAGCGCCTCCAAGTAATTGGATCCTTTGACTAAAATGCCCTCATGGCTCGCCCCTCCAATCCCTGCAAAAAAACTTAACGGAATACTGATGACTAACGCACATGGACAGCTAATTACCAGGAATGTCAAAGCGCGATAAATCCAATCTCCCCATAAGGAAGCCGTCGCTGCCTGATGCCATACCAGGATGGACAGCAACGGCGGCAATAAGGCCAATGCCAAAGCGCTATAACATACCACTGGAGTATAATAACGGGCAAACTTTGTGATAAAATGCTCCGAACGGGATTTCTTAGAGCTGGAATTCTCCACAAGATCCAAAATCTTTGACACCGTGGAATCTCCAAATTCTTTTGTGGTTTTAATTTTTAACAGTCCCGTCATATTGATGCAGCCGCTAATTACCTCATCGCCTGCTGCCACATCCCTCGGTAAACTTTCCCCGGTCAGAGCGCTGGTATTCAACGCCGCCGATCCCTCGGTAATCACACCGTCAATCGGTATCTTTTCTCCCGGTTTTACTACAATTGTAGTCCCCACCTCTACTTCATCCGGGTCAACCTGCTCCAAAGATCCGTCCCGTTCGATATTCGCATAATCCGGGCGAATATCCATCAATGCACTAATATTTTTACGGCTCTTACCTACGGCTACACTCTGAAACAATTCTCCGATCTGGTAGAACAGCATAACCGCTACTCCCTCCGTATATTCTCCTAATAGAATTGCTCCCAGCGTTGCCACCGCCATCAGGAAATTTTCGTCAAAAACCTGTCGGTTCCAGATCCCTTTCGCGGCTTTCCGCAGAATATCATAACTAATCAGCAGATAAGGAATCAGAAACAGCCCAAAATGCAGCCATCCCTTTACCGGTAGCAGCTCCAGCAACAAAACCAGCAACACCGTCAGAATAATACGCACCAAAACTTTTTTCTGTTTTTTTGTCATACTCCGCCTCCTTCCCGGACAAGCCCATACATATCGTCAATTCGCACATTGTATTAAAAATAAATTTCGCAATCATCCTCTACTTTTTTACAGTTCCGCAAAACCGCTTTCATCACCTGTTTCGGATCCTGCCCCTCCTCAAACTCCACATTCATTTTGAGCGTCATAAAATTTACCACAGCATCCTTAACTCCTTCGGTCTGCTTTGCTGCCACTTCCATTTTGGATGCGCAATTTGCGCAATCAACTTCAATAGAATATGTTTTTTTCATCATTACCTCCATTCTGGGAGCGAATATGCCCCTCCATTTCCGTCTGCCAGGCAGAAATCCCTCCGCCCTGATAAACTACTGTTCTGCTAAACAACGATTTGTTGTATACGAACACAAAAACGTGATCGACATGTTATAACCTGCAAACATATGAATAATTGTTCATATGTTTGTGTTTAGTATAGCACATTATATTTTAATGTCAAGATAAAAATAGAATGTTCGCTTGAACCTCTGCAAAAATTTTAGTCACAAAAAAAGAGAGGGTATCCTATCAACTAGAATACCCCATCTAATTCATTGTATGAATATCTTTTCCCGCTTTCTGTATATAATATCACTTATATATATATCACCCATCTTGCAAGGCTATGATAAAAATGGACAGCACTCTTTTCTTCATCACACGCCACCTCCGTTTTCCCACTGGATCTCTACGATACTAACGCTCCCCTCCTACATAGGGCAGGAATGAGCGTTGGCACTCTTTAATAACCCGTTCCTTTGTATTTGATATATTCACTCCAATCCTCTACCGCGTCTGGATCTACCTCTGTCGCATAATTTTTTATACGCTCTGACGCTGTGTGACTATTCTGTTATGATTGTGGTAATCGTTAGTTAGACAAAATGTTGTCTCAACTAATTTTGATGCTATGAATACAAATTTAATATTATTTTATAGTTCCCATACATAAGATAAATACCCAGTGTACAGTCGAAACATACCATAATCACACCAAGAAAAGGAAAAATTAGAAATCCTATACCTGAAATTAAAAATGCAAGGGCACACCTTTTGTATAAAGTCGCCATTTTATTATTATATTCCGTTACATTTTTGACTTTTGATTTCAATGTTGTATCTCCACTCCAAAAATTGATTGGTTCTTTACTATCTTTATTGTAAACAGAAATAATGAAAAACGGAACAGCACACATCAAACAAAAGACAAGTCCAACAATTCTTCCAACCACACTGATTACCTCCACCAATTTCTAACTTTGAATCTCTGACAGAATACCACAATCACACGCATATTTCTATCATATTTCTATTATGTTTCGTTCTCTCTCCGTTTCGTTCTGCCCTGTTGCCTGTTATGCTGTCGGTCCATAATAAACTAAAAAATTCTCCATTGTCGAAATCGCCAACGGTGGAATCCTTACCGCCAAATAGGCAAAAGAACTACAGAAACGCAACACACAACTGGAAAAGGAAAATCTCATCCAAAAGTCTTTAATACCCCGTTCCTATGTATTTGATATATTCACTCCAATCCTCTACCGTGTACGGATCTACCTCTGTCATATCAGCAATCTTGATATATAACACCCCCACTTTACTGTCATCTTCCAGACAGGTCAGATTGCCAATAAACACGATCCGGTATTCCGTTCCCCGATCCGTCAGGATATGGTCGGTGTCTGCACTATAACTCTTATCGTCATAACTCCCCGCTTCATCTCCATCCGGTGCATCATAGGACACAATGGAACCATCCAGAAAGCTAAATGCCTCCTCCATCTGCTCCTCGATCTCCGGGCATTGCTCCAGGGTATACTTGCTAAAGAAACCTTTCAAGGTCTCCTTATCCTTGTTTACGAAACAGTCCATGATTTTCGTTTGCAACTCTTCCGCCTGCCGAGTTGGCGTTTTGTATTCTTTTCTATGTCCCCTGTGGAACCCACAGGACGCCAACTGCGTGATTAGTAACGCCATGATAAAAATGGACAACACCCTTTTCTTCATCACACACCACCTCCGTTTTCCCACTGGATCTCTACGATACTTGTGCTCCTCTCCTGCATAGAACTAGTATGAGCGTCGGCACTCTTTAATACCCCGTTCCTATGTATTTAATGTAATCATACTTATCTTCTTTATCTTCATACTTCTTACATTCCGTCATATTTGCAACCTTAATGTATAATACACCTACTTTGTTTTCATCTTCTAGCCAAGTTAAACGGCCGCTAAACATAATCCGGTATTCTGTTCCTTTGTCTGTTAAAATATGCTGTGTATATGCACTATAACTCTTATTATCAAAACCACCAGATGCACTTCCATTCGGTGCATCATAGGACACAATGGAACCATCCAGAAAGGTAAATGCCTCCTCGATCTGCTCCTCGATCTCCGGGTATTGCTCCAAGGTATACTTGCTAAAGAAACCTTTCAAGGTCTCCTTATCCTTGTTTACGAAACAGTCCATGATTTTCGTTTGTAGCTCTTCCGCCTGCCGAGTTGGAGTTTTGTATTCTTTTCTATGTCCCTTGTGAAACCCACAGGACGCCAACTGCGTGATTAGTAACACCATGATAAAAATAGACAGCACTCTTTTCTTCATCACACACCACCTCCATTTTCCCACTGGATCTCTACGATACTTGTGCTACCCTCCTACGATACTAACGCTACCCTCCTGCATAGGACTGAAATGAACGTTAGCACTCTTTAATACCCCGTTCCTATGTATTTGATATATTCACTCCAATCCTCTACCGTGTACGGATCTACCTCTGTCATATCAGCAATCTTGATATATAACACCCCCACTTTACTGTCATCTTCCAGACAGGTCAGATTGCCAATAAACACGATCCGGTATTCCGTTCCCCGATCCGTCAGGATATGGTCGGTGTCTGCACTATAACTCTTATCGTCATAACTCCCCGCTTCATCTCCATCCGGTGCATCATAGGACACAATGGAACCATCCAGAAAGCTAAATGCCTCCTCCATCTGCTCCTCGATCTCCGGGCATTGCTCCAGGGTATACTTGCTAAAGAAACCTTTCAAGGTCTCCTTATCCTTGTTTACGAAACAG
>CANRZB010000075.1 GCA_947644195.1 uncultured Clostridium sp. | reverse complement strand
CAACAAGCGAGCCGGAATATCCCAAAAGGATATTCCGGCTCATTGCTTGCCTACGTTAGCAAAACCTTTTACCTGCTACATTCGGTTCTTATCACCCCACTCACACATTCCATCCAGAAGAGGAATTAAGGATTTACCACGTTCTGTCAGGCTATACTCCACTTTTGGAGGAATTTGTGGGTATTCCTCCCGGTGGACTAAGTGATCCGCTTCCAATTCTTTCAGTGTGGTGCTTAATGTCTTGTAGGAAATCTCACCGATATATTTTTTCATTTCATTAAACCGAACCACGCCGAACTCCATCAGCGTATAGAGGATTGTCATTTTATATTTTCCGTTGATCAGGGATAGGGTATAGCTAAACCCAGTATCACTCAGATTTTCTGCCGATATACATCTCTTATCCATGTTACACTCTCCTTTGGGTAAGTATATGAAATTCTTGTAAGTATCGCACTTGAATGTGCGTACTTGTTTTTGGTTTCATTCACGCTATAATTATAATATCGACAGCGGGAAAAGTCAATCCCGCAGCAAAGGAGGTATATTTGTGCAAAGTTATCCGTACTTAGGCAAGCCGCTTCATATTGGGAAACTGACGATAAAGAATCGGTTTTGTATGGCTCCCATTGGCGGAGGGCAGCACCATCTGCCGAGCGGCGGATTGAAAGACGAAACCATTCAATATCTGGTTGAACGGGCAAAAGGTGGTTTCGGTCTGATTTTTACTGGCGCACTGGCAGCGGATCATCTCGTTGATCCTTATACCGGGGTAGGCCCGTCTATTCTGCAAAACCCGGAAGCATTTAAGATGACAGCGACAGAACTGAATGAACGGGCTGGCGCTTATGGAACAAAGATTTTCGCTCAGATTACAATGGGACTTGGACGCAATTATCCGGGACTTCCGGCTCCGTCCTCGGTTCATGTGTTCCGGCATCCTGGCGTTAATTCCCCGGAACTGACACGGGATCAGATTAAATCGAAAATTGAATCCGTGGTTAAGTCAGCAAAAATCGCAAACGATTCCGGCTTTGCCGGTGTGGAGGTACACTCCATCCATTGGGGGTATCTGCTGGATCAATTCGCACTGTCCATGATGAACTATCGGACGGATGAATATGGCGGCAGCTTGGAGAACCGGCTCCGGGCGGCAAGAGAAATTTTGGAGGGTATCAAGCAGGAATGTGGCAGCGATTTTCCAGTCAGTATGCGGCTTGGATTAAAGACCTTTGTAAAAGAATTTGAGCAGGCGACATTGACCGGCGAAAAAGAAATCGGACGCACCATAGAGGAAGGCGTTGAGATTGCAAAGCTGCTGGAATCCTATGGATATGATTGTCTGAATGTAGACACTGGCATTTATGATTCATTCTATTATGCCTGTCCGCCCATGTATATGCCGAAAGGCTATCTGGTGGAGCTGGCAGCGAAGGCAAAAGCAGCGGTAAACATTCCGATTCTGGCGGGCGGTAGAATGAATGACCCGGAGATTGCGGAAGCAGCAATCCGGGACGGCAAGATTGACGCCGTGGGAATTGGCCGTGCGGCTTTTGCAGACCCGGAATATCCGAACAAGGTTCTAACTGGACATACGGAAAAAATCCGTCCATGTATTGCCTGCAATCAGGGCTGTATTACAAGATTGCAACAGGGTAAGCAGCCCACCTGTGCGGTCAATCCGGTGGCAATGCGGGAAATGCGTTTTGCCATGCGTCCAGTTGTTCAGGTGAAAAAAGTTATCGTGGTCGGCGGCGGTGTTGCCGGCATGGAAGCTGCTCGGACAGCAGCACTTCGTGGACATAAGGTTTCCCTCTATGAGAAGAACAGAGAATTGGGCGGCAACCTGATCCCTGGTGGCTCTCACAACTTCAAAAAAGAAGTACGGCAACTGAACGCCTGGTATCAGAATGAGTTGAACCATTTACCCGTAGAATTGCATATGGGCGAAGCCATTACCGCAGAACAGCTTCGGGAAATGAACGCTGATGTGATCATCCTTGCAATAGGTTCTGTTCCTGTCATTCCGAGGGTGCCGGGGATTGACGATCCGAAAGTCCTTGGCTGCATGGAAGCTTTTGCCCAGCCGGAAAAGGTCGGACAGAATGTGGTAGTTATTGGTGGTGGTCTAGTAGGCTGCGAAATGGCTCTGGATTACGCTCAGGCAGGAAAGAATGTCACAGTTGTGGAAGCATTGCCCAAAATCTTATCAGCGGGAATCCCATCCCCGATTCCAAATGGGCAGATGATTCCTGATTTATTCGAGTATCACCATATAAATGTGCTGGAAGGCCACAAACTTTCTGCTGTGGAGGATGGCAAGGTAATCCTGGAGCATGACGGCCAGAAAAAGACACTAGAAGCAGATTCGGTTGTAATCGCTGTTGGATTCCGTCCGGCTCCGTCAATGGCACAGGAACTTACAGGCAGCGGCGCAGTGGTCTATGATATTGGCGACGGTCATCAAGTCAGCACAATCCTCCATGCCGTTTGGGATGGCTACGAGATAGGAAACAACATTTAGCATGGCAGTAAAGCGAAACGCTTTATTTAATAAAAACTAAATTTTCAAGGAGGCTAATATTATGAGAGCAGAATTAAAGGAATATCAGGCTGTTGAAGCAGCCGCTATGAAGTTTGTCAAGAGCGTTGCCGAGGGCAATAGCACCTATGCAAAGGAACTGTTTACGGACGAAGCTGTCCTGTTTGGTTATTTGGACGGTAAACTGGAGCATGGCTCGATTGAGCAGTTCTATCACAATGTGGATACGGTTCCCGGTGGTGACAATTTTAAGGCTCGCGTAGATGTTCTGCTGGTGGAGGAATCGCTGGCGGTAGTACGCGTACTGGAAGAAGGCTGGGGTAATCGGATTGACTTTACGGATGTCCTGTTGCTGTTGAAAATGAATGGTGAGTGGAAGTGCGTGGCGAAAGCATACAATCAGAACTCCAACACCATTCAGGAATAATCTGAGGTTGACGTACCGATCAAAAAGCAGTTAGATGGCACCCATAAGGAGAATCACATATGAATAAAAAAATTGTCGTGATTACGGGAAGTCCCCGTAAAAACGGAAACAGCTTCGCAATGACCGACGCCTTTATTCGTGCAGCGGAGCAGAAAGGTCACAGCGTCACGCGCTTTGACGCCGCCATGATGAATCTAAGTGGGTGCCATGCTTGTGAAACTTGTTTTAAGACCGGGAAAGCCTGCTCCTTTGATGATGATTTTAACACAGTTGCTCCGGCGATTCTGGAAGCAGATGCCGTTATTTTTTCCATGCCGGTGTATTGGTACTCCATTCCGGGGCAAATCAAAAATCTCATTGATAAGCTGTATTCCTTTTTCGTTGTGAACAAAGACATTTCCGGCAAAGAGTGTGGCCTAATTGCCTGCTGTGAGGAAGAAGATTTGTCTATTATGGACGGTGTTCGTGTTCCGATGGAGCGTACAGCGGCTTTACTGAGATGGCGCATGATAGGCGAAGTGCTGATTCCCGGTGTTTTGAATACTGGTGATATTGATAAAACGGACGGATGCCGTCAGGCGGCGGAACTTGCAGAAAAAATCTAACATGTATGGAGAATGGTTATGAGTAAAAAAATAGTGATCTTAAACGGCAGTCCCCGCAGGAACGGCAACACGGCGGGGCTGGTGAAAGAATTTACCAAAGGAGCGCAGGAAGCCGGACATACGGTTACGGAGTTTTTCCTTTCCGGAATGGATATTCACGGCTGTAAAGGGTGTTTTGGCGGTCACAGCAGCAAAGAATGTCCCTGCGTCCAGCAGGACGATATGAACCAGATTTATCCGGCAGTCAGGGAGTGCGATGTGATCGTACTGGCAACCCCGCTGTACTACTGGAACATGAGCGGTCAAATCCGCACAGCCATTGATCGGCTGTTTGCACTGGAAGAAGGCGACGGAAATCTCTTGCGTGGACACGGTAGATCGTCCGCCCTGCTGATGGCGGCAGAGGGGCACGGCTTTGAAGATGTTCTGCAATACTACAACAATTTGTTGGGACACTTGAAATGGCAAAACCTTGGTCATGTACTGGCTGGCGGCAACGGTGATATTGGCGACATTAAGGGTAAGCCGGAACTTGAGCAGGCTTATGCGTTGGGTAAATCAATTTAATCATAAAGAGCAAAAAGGAAACAAATAAAATGGAAAAAATCAAATTAGCACAGGCATCTCACCTGACCTCTCCAAACCCCGTTACTGTTGTCTGCACCGAAAAGCCGGATGGCAGCACCAATCTTGCTACGGTATCATGGTGGACGTACCTGTCCTTTAATCCCAACATGATTGCCTTTGCAATGGCAAAAACTTCTTACAGCGGGGAGCGTGTCCGTGAAACCGGCAATGTTATTGTAACGGTTCCCGGTGCTGAAATAGCGGACGCTGTAATGGGCTGCGGCAGCACGACCGGCAGAAATACTGATAAGGTCGCCAAATTCGGCATTGAACTTGCCAGCGTAGAGGGAAGCAAGATTCAGATTCCGGCATACAGCCGGGTGGCAATTCAGTGCCACATGAAAGAATACCATGAAACCGGCGACCACTATCTGTATATCTGCGAGGTAGGGCAGGTGTACGGCAACGAAGCAGAGGAAGCGCTCTTTGCATGGAGTGGCTATTCTCAACTTCGCCCTGCAAAGTAAAGGAGGGCAGATATGGACTTTTTAGAACTGGCAGCAGACCGTTATTCTGTCCGCTCCTATTCTGACCGTCCGATTGAGCCGAGAAAAATGGAACGAATTTTGAAAGCTGGATAGCTTGCGCCCACAGCAGTGAATTTTCAGTTGCAGAAAATCTATGTACTGAAAAGTTCGGAAGCCATCGGAAAAATTCGTTCCCTTACCCGGTTTGCCTATGACGCGCCGGTGGTTCTGTTGGTATGTGCAGATAAAACGAAAGTCTGGCGAAGTCCATCTGAGCGCGGATATGATATCGGTGAAATGGATGCCAGCATTGTCTGCACACACATGATGCTAGAAGCATGGGAGTTAGGAATCGGTTCTGCTTGGGTGTGCGGATTTGATTCGCAGCAGATGGCAAAGGCATTTGATCTGCCGGAGCAGGTACAGCCGATCTGCCTGCTTCCTATCGGCTATCCATCTGATAAATCGGTTCCTTATGAGGAATGGCACAGTACGTTCCGCCCACTCAGTGAAACCGTGGAAGAACGATAATGAGGAAAATACATTAGAAATCACAAAAGCAACGACAATGGGCCAGATTCTTGATTATGACCTGGGGATTGCTGATGTTCTGGTGAAAGTCGGAATGCACTGTGTCGGATGCCCATCCTCCATCCATGAGTCGCTGGAGGAAGCCTGTCAAGTGTATGGGCTGGACGTAGACAGAGTATTGCAATCTATCCATCAGTATCTGCAAGAAAGGACGACGTAAAAAAGTTGTTTCCACCCATATCAAAAAATTATCGGAGGTAACTATTATGAACGCATCTGTTAAAGACTACGAGGAGATCATGACTGTCATTACCACCTATCTTAAGGGTGGTAACAAAAACAGTGCTGCAATGAAACCCGCTTTTCATCCGAACGCTATTGTTAATGCACAGCCTGCTCAGACACTATTCGATGCGGTAGATGAAGCTGGCGAAACGCAGGCAATAGGACGCATTGACATTCTGGACATTGTAAAAGACATTGCCTGCGCCCGTGTAGTGATGGAGGGCTGGCACGGTATGAATTTTGTGGATTTTCACCATCTGATGAAAACTGAGGATGGCTGGAAGATTGTTTCCAAGATTTATACACAAATTTAAGCATAGGCAAAATTGGCGGGCTAAAGGACGGTACAAATCAGCCCGTCGTATGTTGATTATGAATTTCTATGATCCTTTTGCAGAATGGGTGGTGATTTAAAATCGGAAAACGAATATTGGTTGCGGACGATAATTTGGCGTTTATTTTAGCGATTCAAAATATAATGCAAAATGATTGTGTTAATGTTATCTGTACACAGTTTATCGAAAAAGCATTAGAAATTTTTACAAAAAATGAATATTGTCTTGTTATCATCTCTATCCAATCGACCATAAGTCGTGATATGTCGATGCTCCGCATGATACGGGAAAGCAAATCTGTCCCTATAATAGTACTCACACAAAATTTGAGTTTATCGGAAAAAATCGCCCTATTCCACGCCGGAGCCAATGTCTGTTTGGAAAAACCTATAGACGTAACACTTTGTGCAGCGCAGGCTTGCTCATTGATTCATCTATACTTGAATGCAAAAGAAGATAATTGTGAACGGTATCCATTAATTTTTAGCACAGAATTGATTATTAACCCCATATATCGTCAAGTAATCATAGATGGTGAACTACTTGATTTAACACGTACAGAATTTGATTTGTTACTATATATGGCAAGCCATCCTAATCAGATTTTTACCCGCCAGCAACTTTACCGACAAGTATGGGGTGATGATTTAGGTATTAGCGGGGAAAATACGGTTCGCGCCCATATAGGGAACCTTTATAAAAAATTGGCGGATGTTGGCAAAACCTATATCCAAAACACCAGAGGGGTCGGCTATAAATTTGTTCCTCCTGCTGGTAAAAAATAAAATAGAACAGTGTATCATTCAAACGTCAGGGCAGCTTGCCTTGGCGTTTTTTTATGTTTTGGTGAAAAAATTGCACAAGTTTGGCTGTGATTTTTCGTAAATATTTTTTTCTAAAGGGCAGGAAAGACTTGCCCTTTAATTTTTAAACTATATCCAGAAGCCGGCCCATAAAATTTTGTCCCGCACCTGAATGTGATTTTAAGCCATCTTCTAAAAAAGATTGCAGGCTTCAAACCAATGTGGGCGAGCGCGGCGCGTTCACATGAAGCATTCCAAAATCAAATCGCGCGCGGCGCGTTCTGATTTTCAAAAAAAGAAACCATGATAAGGAGTGATACCCATGAGCGATTATATGACCATCCAAACCACGCTGCCGCCCTATCTTCCCTATCCCCGTTTCCTGCTGGATACGGCTCTTTCGCAGACCGCAAAAGTAATTTACGCGGTCCTGCTTGACCGTGCCACGCTTTCCCAGGCAAACGGCTGGGTA
>CANRZB010000074.1 GCA_947644195.1 uncultured Clostridium sp. | reverse complement strand
ACAGCAGGGTAAATGATAAAATTTAATGGATAACAGAAAATTACCTGTCAGAAATGATCGGTAAATGATTACATTTGAAAATTGATTTCCGTGTAGGACAAAGAAATTTTTATTTTATTTGAGTGGATCTTGTGATATGATGATAAACGGGAAATTAGCTAATAAGCGTATTGATGGATAACGACCCGATTTTTGTGGTTGTAAGATACATAATTTGTTGTTTCAAATAGGAGATTGTACCAATGGCTATGACAGATGTTAGTTTTTTGTTTTTCTTTTTGCCTGCTGTGATTTTTTTATATTATCTGGCCAATGAAAAAGCAAAGACCTATTTATTACTGGGATTCAGTTTATTGTTTTATTCTTGTGGTTCCCCCAAATATTTTACACTTCTGCTCATTTCGTTATTTTTTAATATTTTATTTGGGATGGGTATCGGCATCTGCCGAAAGAAAAATAATTTGTCAATATCCTTATTATTGATAGGTGTGTTATATAACGTTTCTATCTTGGTGTACTATAAATATTTTGATTTTGTGCTATGGAATATGAATCAACTGCTGGGGACGGAATTTGCACTCCGTCAGTTGGTATTGCCTCTGGGCCTTTCCTTTTTTACCTTCAAGGCGATTTCTTATCTGGCAGATGTTTATGCAGGTAAGGTAACGGAGACAGGACGGATCGCACAGATCGCTTTATATCTATCTTTTTTTGCGCAGATTCAGTCTGGCCCATTATCCCGGTATGGAGATATGTATCCTGTTTCTACAAAAAAGGGGCGGCACAGGGTCTGCTATACGGATTTGTCGGAGGGAATCTACCGCTTTATCATAGGATTTAATAAAAAAATTCTTTTGTCCAATGTATTAGATAAAATTACGCAAGAGACATTTAGCGCCAGTAGTAATGAAATGTCTGTTCTGTTTGTATGGTTGGGAGCAATCTGCTATTCCATGCAGTTGTTTTTTGATTTTTCAGGTTATTCTGATATGGCGATCGGCATCAGCCGTATGTTAGGGTATGGCTGTCCAGAGAACTTTCGTTATCCGTATATGACAGCGTCCATCTCTGAATTTTGGCGCCGGTGGCACATTACATTGGGTGCGTGGTTTCGGGATTACGTATATATTCCATTGGGGGGATCCCGGGTAAAAAGTAAATGTCGGCTGTATTTTAACCTTTTTGCAGTATGGATCCTGACAGGAATCTGGCATGGTGCGAAATGGAATTTTATATTTTGGGGAATGGGATACTTCGTTTTTATTGCTTTTGAAAAAGGAACCGGACTTCCGGACCGGTTCAAATCCCGTTTTGCAAAAATAGGATATCACATTTTTTCTTTGTTAATCATCAATTTCCAATGGGTTATTTTCCGGGCGAATGGTCTTCAAGCGGGGCTGGAATATATCAAGCATATGATATATTCTCCGAAAAATGTGTTGGCAGATGCGAGGGCCCTGTTTTTATTGCGTGACTATGCCCCGTTTATCCTGGTGGCAATTCTGCTGTGCTTTCCGGTCATACCGGCAATACAACGGTTACTTGAGAAAACGAAGATGGGAACTTTACTATGGAATCTTGCTTTGGTAGCGATAAATATTGTATTATTTATCTGGGCACTATCTTTTGTCGTTGCCGGACAAAATAATCCATTTACCTACGCAAATTTTTAACGGGAGGATGAAAATATGAAATTAAAATATTTTGGAAAATATATTTTATCCTTGTGTTTTCTGGCAGCGATTGGAATCTTTTGTTTATCAAAAGGCCGCGATATCTCGCTGTTGGTTCGCAATGACCTGAAACTTCCGGATCAGATAGAAAAAAGGTTGATTGACGGTAACGGAGCTGCGGCGAAAATGCTAAATATGCGAGGCTACTATAGTGATTTGGGAATCTATATTACGGATGATCTCTCCATTATCAGCAAGAGTGAGCAGACAACAACGGATTACGAATATCAGCAGATGTGTCAGCTAAAGGATTTTTTGGATCAACAGGATATTCAGCTTTTGTATGTCAATGCCCCTGTCAAATACCTGGATGATTCTGTATTTCAAAAAGAATTTGGATTAGACAACTACAGTAACCAAAATGCAGACAAACTATTATCACGCATGACGGATGCTGGCATTGCTTGTCTGGACTTGCGTGAGGAAATCAAACAAGACAACATGGAGATTTCCGAGATGTTTTATCGGACGGACCATCATTGGACAACCAGGAGTGGCTTTTGGGCAACTCGAAAAATTGCGGAAACATTAAATGATCAATTTGGATATCATATTAATATGGATTTATATGATGAGTCTCAATACCACGTTACGGAATACTCCCAAAAATGGCTGGGGGAACAGGGGCGCAAGATTGCGCTAAGTTATGTGGGACTGGATGATTATACGTTTATGGAACCCAAATTCAGCACAGATCTAACATTTTACCATAAGGATCAGAAACAGGAAGGGGATTTTGGAATTTTAGTAGACAGAACCAGATTGCACTCAGAGCAGGATGTATACAGTGCACAAAGTTTACATTATACTTATTTACCAAGCGTGACTTCTACGGGAGAAATACAAAATCACAAGCAAAAGAATGGAAGAGTGTTATTGTTAGCAGATTCCTATATGCATGTTGTTATGCCTTTTCTGTCGCTGGGAGTATCAGATCTGACGATGTGCGCACCTCGTTATTATCGGGGAGTCAGAAAGTTGATCCAGGAACGTAAGGTAGATACAGTGGTCATTCTTTATGCGCAGTTTATGATTGGGGCCCATGATGACCCGGATTCAGCGAATTTTAATCAATTTACTTTTGATTAATCATAGTCTCTCAATATTTTGAGTGATAATAATAAAAAATGGAGGATGGAATGATATGAGTGATTACAGAATGGATACAAAATGTGTGCAGGCGGGATATACACCGGGAAATGGTGAGCCACGCCAGATTCCTATTATCCAGTCAACGACATTTAAGTATGAAACCAGTGAGGATATGGGGAAATTGTTTGATCTGGAGGCAGAGGGTTATTTTTATACCAGGCTGCAGAACCCTACGAATGACCATGTTGCTGCCAAGATTGCAGCGTTAGAAGGCGGAACTGCTGCAATGCTGACATCATCGGGACAGGCTGCTAATTTCTTTGCGTTGTTTAATATTTGTGAATGTGGAAGCCATATTGTGGCATCCTCCTCCATCTATGGTGGAACGTTTAATCTGATTGCGGTAACGATGAAGAAAATGGGCATTGACGTGACGTTTGTATCACCGGATTGCAGTGTGGAGGAATTAAATGCAGCGTTTCGAGAAAATACCAGGGCTGTTTTTGGGGAGACCATTGCAAATCCTGCCTTGACTGTACTGGATATCGAGAAATTTGCAGAAGCAGCACATGCACACGGTGTACCTCTGATTGTGGATAATACGTTCCCGACGCCGGTCAACTGCCGTCCGATAGAATGGGGGGCAGATATTGTAACACATTCTACGACCAAATACATGGATGGACATGGTGCAGCTGTGGGCGGTGCTATTGTGGACAGCGGGAATTTTGATTGGATGGCACATGCTGATAAATTTCCGGGATTGTGTACGCCGGATGATTCCTACCATGGGATTACTTATGCCGAGAAGTTTGGAAAGGAGGGGGCATTTATTACAAAATGTACTGCACAGTTGATGCGTGATTTTGGCTGCATCCAGTCACCGCAGCATGCATTCCTCTTAAACCTGGGCTTGGAGTCCTTACATGTGCGCATGCCGCGTCATGTGGAAAATGGGCAGGCCGTGGCAGAATTTCTCCAGAAACAGCCGCAGGTAACCTATGTCACTTATCCGGGTCTGCCTGGGGATGCCTATTATGAAATGGCTCAAAAATATATGCCAAATGGTGGTTGTGGTGTCGTCTCCTTTGAGTTAGAGGGAGGCAGAGAGGCGGCAGGTAAGTTTATGAAAGCGCTGAAATTAGCGGCGATCGAAACGCATGTGGCGGATGCCAGAACATGTTGTCTCAATCCGGCGACTTCTACTCACCGTCAGATGACGGAGGAACAATTGATTGCGGCAGGAATTCCTTCTGGATTGATAAGAATGTCTTGCGGCTTGGAAGATAAACAGGATCTAATTGATGATCTGGCACAGGCTTTGGCAGGGATTTGAGGATGTTTGCCAAGTGACGGAAAGAATTGAGGATAAAACATGACTACCACAGCGAATAAAGCGAATAAGCTGGACCGTTTTGTCAGAAAACATGAGAATGTACTGCGTTCTTTGCTGTTGAACGCAGTGATTCTTTTATTTTTGCTATTGTTGTTTGATCCATTTTATGATTCTAATGACGATGTGGCAATGTGTAATATGGTGGATGGATCCAAAGGAATGTATGATTACCATCTTATTTTCATAAATTGTATGATTGGAACCCTTCTGAAGTGGCTGTATATGACATTTTCCCTTGTTCCCTGGTATTCTGTGCTGCAATATATGGTTCTATATACTTCTCTGAGTGCATTGACCTGTGTAATGTGGAAACGGATTACTGCACCGTTTTGCCGGTGTGCGTTTCTGGTATTGTTGATTTCAGTTTCCTATCAAGGGTATATTATGCTACAGTTTTCCCGAACGGCATCCATTGCAACGATTGCGGGTATTGTATTGCTGCTCTCTAATTTCTTTGCGAAAAAATTTTCCGTGAAAACATTGGTTTGTGGATATGTGCTGGCATTATTGGGATCAATGTACCGATTTGAACAGTTTCTCGTTGTGACTGCGCTCCTCAGTGGAATGGGAGTATTCTATTTATTGCATCTGGTTCGGGAGAAAGATTGGAAACGAAAGCTCATTCGTTGCATTGGGGTGTTTGCAGTATTATTTGTGCTGGCTGTCGGTTTTTATTCCCTGGACAGGATGCAGTATCGTTCCCAGGAATGGCAGGAGTACCTGGAGTTTAACACGCTGCGTGCTCAGTTGTGGGATTATGGTTTTCCTTCGTATGAGAAATATCAGGAAGAATATGAGGCACTTGATTTGGATGCCTCAACGGATTCCATGTTTCGGCGATGGAATTCCTTAGATCCAGACCGGATTACCACAGATACCTTTCGGAAGCTACTGGAACTCCGGGAGCCAAAAAAGCTGGATGGCGAATTTTGGCAAAGGTTTATCTGCGCCTATTTTTTTAATGTTTATCAGATTCCCTCTTTTTTTCTGGCTCTATTTGCGATAATTTTGTGGTTGCATTTTAATAAACGATCAAAGCGAGAGACCGTTACGGTAATTTATGAACTAGTGTTGATCGGGGCAGTGTATCTCTATCTGTTTTATCAGGGGAGATATTTTCTGGACCGGGTGGATATGGGGCTGTGGCTGGCAGTCGCCATCGTTGTTTTTTGGATGTTAAATAAACAAAATGATTCGTATACGCTGCGGGCGGGAATGACATCCTGTCTGATCCTGCTTTTGGCGGGATTGTATGTTGCACATCCACATTTTCGGATCAATTCGACGGTACAGTACAAGGAGCCTATCCGGGAGGAGGATATCCTGGAAACGAAGTGGGAAAAGCAGGCAGTTTTTGAAGAAATGGGGGAAGACTCAGAACATTTATATTTGATTTCCGTTGGAAGTTTGAATGTGGATTCTGCCTATGGCCCGTTTGACCGTCTTCCGAAAAATGTAATAGCAAATGTTTGTCCTCTGGGTGGTTGGACATCCCGTTCGGCCACTGACAATGCCATATTGCAGGAGTATGGGGTAGAAAATCCATTCCGTTCCATGATCAATAGCCGAACGCTTTATTTAGTGGACAGAGAGATTGGGGCTACCATGAATTATATCAGGAAATGGTATGCGCCAGGAGCCAGAGCAGAATTAGTAAAGACAATGGGAAAAGATTGTCCGGTATACCGGATTGTAGAGGAACGAGAGAACAAAAAGTCTACGGACCACAAAAAAACTCAACCCCAAAATCGTTGATCTTCTTGTTATGATTGGAATAATATGATATACTAAACATATGAAAATGGAAAATATACTGTTTAAGATATGATAGGTGAAAGTTTTGACGACAGGTAATGGCAGAAAATGTATGCCGCAGACAAAGGCGGCGGAATGGAGTGTGCTATGTATGATTTTGATGAGTTGGTAGACCGCAGGGAAAGTTATTCGCTCAAGTGGGATGTGGCGAAACGGGAGCTGCCTATGTGGGTCGCAGATATGGATTTTAAGACAGCACCGGAGATCCGGGCTGCCATTGAGAAGCGTGCTATCCATGGCATTTTTGGCTACACGATTGTTCCCGATGCCTGGTATGAGGCGTATCAGTTCTGGTGGAAAGAATTTCATAACGCGGAGATCCGAAAAGACTGGATGGTCTACAGTAGTGGTGTCATTCCGGCGGTTTCCAGCGCTGTGCGTAAGTTGACAACGCCAGGAGAAAATGTGTTGATACTCACCCCTGTGTATGGAATGTTTTTTAATTCTATCATCAATAATGGCAGAAATGCATTGGAATGTCCCTTACACTATCAGGAAAATGTCTATTCGATTGACTTTGAAAAATTAGAGCAGTGCCTGGCGGATCCACAGACAGCGATGATGCTTCTGTGCAATCCCCATAATCCGGTCGGCAAAGTATGGGATCGGGATACATTAGCCAGGATCGGTGATCTCTGTGCGAAATATCATGTTATTGTGGTTTCCGATGAGATCCATTGTGATCTTACGGCGCCAGGGAAGGAATATGTGCCGTTTGTCAACGTGTCCGAAAATTGTCGCCAGAATAGTATCAGCTTATTAGCGCCAACCAAGGCTTTTAATTTGGCAGGATTGCAGACTGCAGCCGCCGTTGTTCCTAATCCGGTATTGCGACACCGTCTATGGCGGGGAATTAATACGGATGAAGTGGGTGAGCCCAATGCCTTTGCCATTGATGCGACCATTGCCGCATTTCGGGAAGGTCGTCTTTGGTTAGAGGCGCTACGGGAATATATACAGGAAAATAAAAAATACGTGTGTCATTTTTTGGATAGTGAGCTTAAGCAGATGCGGGTTGTTTCTGTCGATGCAACCTATCTGCTTTGGCTGGACTGTGAAAGACTGGCGGGCAGCGTGTCCCGATTTGTGGATTATTTGCGGGAGAGCACCGGCTTATACATAATGGATGGTAAGGAATATGGACAGGCGGGGACTGGATTCTTGAGAATGAATGTAGCTTGCCCTAGGTCTCTGGTGCAAGATGGTATGGAACGACTGAAAACGGCAGTGCTTCAGTATGATATCATTTCCAGGTAGCGGGAGTGTGTTTCCCGGAGCATATCAGGGGGATGCGCCCTGGGCAATACCAGTTTTTTTCTTCTATTTCCCCCAAAATTATGTTACAATGTTCACGAAAGCAATGAGCGGTGCAATCAAAAGAATGGATTCATTGTCTGCTTGCAGACAAATGAATCTAGTCTTTTGATTATTGGGCGAAAGCCCGTGACCGAGCGGGCCCGAAGGGGCAGCGAGGGAGCACCGCG
>CANRZB010000073.1 GCA_947644195.1 uncultured Clostridium sp. | reverse complement strand
AGTATAGAAGGGTGGTGGTTATTTTTCTATCCACTATCTTATTTGACGCTTACCTTTATAATTACTCTAATAGACGCCTCTAGCAACTTATTAAAAATCTTATATCAGGTTTTCGTGATTATACAGTCTTTCTTTAACATTCCTAAAATAGATTTCCTCTTAACTTCACAATTGTTTCATAACAAATAAACGCTAGCGTAAATTACAGGTACATGTCTACTTTAGGCAATAAATTCTCCTAAATCTCCAATCTTCAGATTTTTACTTCGGCAACATCTCCATCTGCATATCTGCAAAGCCCACATACCTATGAATCTGGCACTGATATGAACTGTAGAATAAACCAAGCCGACCAGCCCCTGATTTTTCATAATCATTTACCTGCAAATGTTACAGTTCCAAAAAACAGCTTGCCCGGTATCGTTCCATGAAAAAAATTACTTCCTCCTGTTTCTCCCTCCAGCATTTTTGCGCATAAGGGGTGGTCATGGGAGAAATCTCCAAGATTTCCGAGGCACAATGCAACATCCTCTTCAACGCTCCGCTATATCCTTCACAGTCCTTTCCCCGCATTCCTTCCGTCATGCAGTCGGCCACGATTCCCATAAACCCCTCTTCGTCCAGAAGATCCGCCTCCATCAGTATCTGAAGTTCCACGCCTGTTTTCCCAAGAACGGACATGCGCTCTTTTCTGGAATGATTTCGGATACAATTCGCAACCCTACCCGCAAATTCTTTCTCCAGCCCATGGACATCTGCAAATTCTCCAAACAACTTTGCCCCGTAATCTTCATGGGAAATCCCCTGCCGATTGTAGCCGATATCATGAAACAGCGCGCTCATCAGAAGAAGATCCCGATCCGGCGCTAGGTCGCTTTCGTTCTCCGCTATTTTCTCGCACCAGCGCATCACCCGCCTGCAGTGTTCGCTCCTGGTCCGAAATCCTTGAAACGGATTATCCGAATATTCCCCGCCGTTTTCCAGCAATCTGGCTTTCACATACTCTACTATTTGTTCTTCCCTCAAGGAAGCAATGATTCTCATTTTATCTTCTCATATTCCTCCCGAATCTCATCCAGCGTTCTGCGATATGTCCACCGTTCCCGTTTCCGCACAAATCCCCATTCGGGCGCACAAGAAAAAATCCGCCATCTCCAGCGGAAGACGGCATCATAATACAATAGACGGTCAGTCAGACGGCGCTCATGGACGTATTTAGTACGTTTGGAAACATAACGATAAATCCAGATCACATTTTCCAAGCAGGTGCGCTGAGCGCTTGTCAGCCACTGATGATTCGCCTGATCATGATGATATTCCGCCCATTCTTCCGCCCGCTGCGGTTCCATATAAGTCCCGTCCGTTCCGCTAAGATCTGGCAAAAGACCAGGATACGGCGTATAGATTCCAAAGACCGGAACTTTGACGCAATCCGGATATTCCCTGCGTAGGAAATCTATCGTGTCAAGCGTCTGTAGCAATTCCTGCCTACTCTCCCCTGGCAGCCCGATCACAAACAGCGCCCGTACGATCCAACCATATATTTTTGCCCTCTCCATGCAGATCAGCATCTGAGACTGCTCAATCCGTTTGTGAACACGCTTAAGAACCCGGTCGGAAGCCGATTCAAAACCGATAAACAGTTCTTTACAGCCAGAATCATGGATCAGTCGGAGATATTCCTCGTCAAAGCGAGCCATATCGTCCGCACGGCAGGTGGTCTCCCAGGTTATCTTCCAACCACTGTCCCGGAATTTCTCCATAATCCGCCTGGCGTGCTCCTTATTTTCAAAGAAATTGTCGTCTACAAAAGCAATATGAGAAACCTTATGCCGTTCATGCAAGTAAGTAATTTCCTCCCATACATTGTTCACATCCCTCAGCCGTAGCTGACGTCGGTTAAATATTTTATTATAACAAAAATCACAGCCAACGGAACAGCCCTTCGAAGTCAAAACGTTGACTTCCCGATAATTCGAGATATTCACCAAATCCCATGCAGGCATCACAGGGGAATCCAGACTGCGCAGAGAACCGTACCGAATACAAATTTCCCTGTCCTTGCGGTAGGCAATATTTTCCACCCGGCTCAGATCCCGATCCCCGTTCAGTACCTCCGCCAGTTCCACCAGTGTATCCTCTCCGTCCCCCAAAGATACGATATCCACGCAGGATTCCTGAAGAATCACTTCCGGAGCCATAGTCGGAAAGGTTCCGCCGAAGACGATGGGCGTCTGGGGGGAAAGACGCCGGACAAGCCTGGCCACCTCCATCGAAAAGTTCAGCTGCTGACCGATAATCGTGGAAATTCCCACATAGATACACTCGTTCAGTTCGCTTTTTAATTTTTTTTCAGGTTCCGCTTCCACGCGCATGTCCAACAGTACCGGCGTATATTTTGGACGAAGCGCCGCCGCCAGATACATCAGCCCCAGAGGCGGGCGCGGTTTTTGATTTCTCAGGCGTACATTGGTATAAATTAATAATACTTTCTTTTTCTGCATATTATTTACCCCGGCTACTACAAAAGAATTTCCAGTTCTTCCACGGACTTCAGACAGCAGACGTCTGGAATCCGGGGTTCTTTTCCGGTCAGCACCTGAATAAAGAAAACCCCCGCCTTCCTGCACATCTGCTCGTCTATGCCTGCATCAGCGAAATACACCAGCTTTGCCTTCGGATACCTTTCGCGGACAGCGCCGAAAGCCCGCGGATCCGGTTTGGGAGCGGGCAGATCCTCCCTCCCCCAAATTCCGGCCAAACGTCCCGTATCCACTCCGGCAATCCGAAGCTTCTCATACAACTTTGGATTATGTCTGCCGTTCGTCAAGATCCCGCATCTGCCGTACCGCCCTTCAATCTTTTTTTGAACGCCGCCAAAATCACAGACCGGAAGATACGGATACTTCCTTTTTTGAAGATCGTAACAGGCTGCAAGCATTCCCGCGTCTGCGCCGGGAAACCAGATCCGAAGGCACTCTTCAAAAGAGACGCAGCCATACCAACGGCGGTAAGTTTCAAAAGAAACTGGTTGTAGACCGCAGTCGGCAGCCACCCCGTTTATCTTACGGAATCCATTTTGAAAAGTCCGAAGTAGCGTATCATCCACATCAAACAAAAACAAATCAAAGGAGCGCAGCAACATCTGGGTTACCGAATCACGGCAGCCACTCTCAGTCCCGCTCGAAAACATGTTCCATCATCCGGTTCATCTGTTCTCTGGACACTCCGTACTCTTCCAGATGTGAATCGATAGTCGTAATATCCACAGAAGTTTCATTCATGATTGCCGCCACACTGGCAATAATTACCCGGAAGGGCTCAAAATGGTTCTCGACAGACGTCTGATAATAATCCGCTTTATCCCGGATGGATTTGAGAATATCCGACAGAATGTAGATATTGAGCTCTCCAGTATCCATCATCGTCGTTCCGTCTGCGATAATCGGGATATACTGTCCGTTCTGATACAGTTTTCCTCCATTCACTTCCAGCACTGCGTTCTCGAATTCCAAACGGATTCCTTCAAAATAATTAATTATCGGCCCTTCCTTCATCGACCAGCGGGAGGTATATTTTACAACCGCACCATTGTCCATGGCGTACATGGCCGCCATATCGCAATCATAATCAAAGGGGCTCCAGGAGGGATTCCAGCTGGCCGCTCCGCTCACTTTTATAAAATTAGCCCCGGTCCACCAGTGCAGCAAATCAAAATGATGAATGCTACCATCGATCAGGGAAGGATACGGCAGTTTTTTTCTCCAGTAGAAACCGGATTCCCAATATGTGCCGTCCACCCGGAGATTAATCTCCGCATACACCAACTTCCCCAAGGGTTCCTTTTCTATAATATCTTTGACCCTACGATATGCCGGAAAATACCGTTTCTGCGTCGCCACATGAACTTCACGCTTGCATCGATCCCTGGTTTCCTTGATGCGATACAGATCTTCCAGGTTCAGAACTGGCGGCTTCGCCATAATCACATCTTTCCCGCTTTCAAGAGCCGCCGTCACCCGGTCTACCCTTCTGCCGGGGGCCGTCGCTTCAATAATTCCGTCCGCTTCCACCTGCGTCCAAGATAGATCCGCCCCATCGAAGACACGATCTGGCGCAATCCCCAGCTCCTTAGCCGCACGCAGACGGGCTTCCTCACAATTATCCACAATCGCGACAATATTCAGCCCGTTTAAATCACATGGTTTTGGCCACTGACCTCCAAAACCGTCAACACCCAACAAAATTACATTTTTCATATCGATCATCTCCTTCCAAAACCTTCTGCGCTCGCACGCAGGGCATGCCATAAATAAAACTTACAACCTACGGACAACTTCCTGGCTACGTTTGATCCTCTTCCAGATAATACTCCGGAATTCCAAGACTGCGATCTGGCAGGTTCCCGTGATAATCCGACCCTCCCGTAATCAACAGATTTCTACCCATACAAAATTCCCTTCCATAAAAAGCGGCAGTCTCTCCATTCAGCGGATGATAACACTCCACCCCGCCGATTCCTATCTGATACAGCTTCTCCAACTTTTCTTTCAGCTTTGCTTCTTCCCAGTGATAAGTACCGGGATGCGCCAGTACCGCTGTGCCCGTATGACGGATCGCTGCAATCGCATCCGCCGCTGGAAGATAAGAAATTTCCGGTGCCTCTAATTTCTCAAGCAGCTGAAAGTATGCGAAACCGTCTTCGCAAAGGCCACAGTCTTCCAGAAAATTCAGTAGTTTCCAGCCGCCACGCCTTCCGTCATATGTATAGGTCGGATAATCCTGCCGCCGCTTTCTTTCCAACTGCCCTTGCCCGGCCAATTTATCCAAAACCCAGTAGTCAAATATCCGCCGCGCTTCTTGGTTGTAGGCGATTGCCTGTTGTAGCCAAGGATCCTGCGGCGAAATCCCATAGCCCAGGATGTGAATCAGCTGACCGTCCAGCAACGCAGACAGTTCCACTCCCTGAAAAAAGCCCATTTTCAACGTTTTCGCCTCAGCCATCGCTGCAGGAATTCCAGCGACGTTATCATGATCGGTCAACGAACAGACCTTCATCCCCACTGCAAAAGCATGACGAATCAGTTCCCTCGGACTCTCCGTTCCGTCGGAAACGGTGGAATGAAGATGCAAATCCGCCCGAAGCCCGCTTCTAGGAAGCCACATGATTTCCCGCCGCAGGCAATCTTTTCCCCTGCACATCTCATATTCTCTTTCAAAATAAGATTTCCAACGCACGGCGAAAGCATCGTCCGAATCATCGGCCCGCTTTTCCAGCTTGGCTCCACAGACCGGACAGAATGAACCATCCACTGCGACTGGGTCCGCTCCGCCGTCGCAGACCGGACAGACCCGGCGTTTTTTCATTCGCTCATACGCTTGTCTCTCGGAAACTCTACAATAGCGGATCTCAAAGGTACGGGCATCCCCAATCCGCTCCCAAATCCATTGAAGCTGCCTTTCACTGGCCGGATATCCGTCAAAAGCGATTGCTTCCGCTTCCTCATGTTCCCGCAGAAATGTCTCGACAGCCTCCGCCACCGTCTCGTCGGGTAGGAACGTCCCCACCGGCGGGAGGTCCATCCTGGTTCTTCTCACCTCGAACCAGTGGCGTACAGAAAATCTCGGTATACCGACCGCAATACTGCGGGTACTTTTCCCACTCAGAGGCGGTCCCAGATAGAAAAGCACTTTTCCCATCGACAGACTCCTTTCTTTCCTAAACGTCCCGTCATTCCATTGCCAGTATAGACTCGATGGTCTCCAGATCTCGAAGAGCCTGTTCCAGAGAATCATCTTCCTGCGCATTCTGATATCGGTCCAGGATTTCCCGTATCATCATCCCAAAGGGTTCCTCCGTTCCAAAGCGCAACGCCTGTTTCTTCATCGCCCCATTTTCCCCGAACACCTGATCCAGAACCGATTCACTGGTTTTTAGGAAAGGAGAACTGGGGCGATAGCGCAAAATCTGATCCGCATACACCGCTTCGTAAGTCTCCTGCCAAAGCCAGTCCGCCGAGAAAAGCGGAATCAGCGTATAGTGGATAGGAACTCCTTCTCCGTTCTCAAAAAGGGCGTGAATCGTCTGCAAATGATTCCGTTCATGGCACAAAACCTGCACTGGTCGCAGTTCTCCCAATAACTGGTGAATCAGATTCAGCTGGTGGATCCCAAGTTGCAGAAGCAGTTGCCCTTCAGAACGCTTTTGTTCTCTCCGAGTATTTTCATAAAACTGATCCCAAGCGGTATTCAAGCTCTGCTTGGTGAACTTCTTTTCCTCCGGAGCTTCCTTCAGTAGCTGATACTGTGGATCACACCACTTTTTATTATTTCCTGCAAAGCAGCTGACCTGAAGACTCAAGGGAGCTCCCTGTTCCCGGATCAGCCTACAAAAGGCTTGAAATGCCGGATCATACTGCTTCATATGAGCTGAACGTGCTCATGGGAACGCCGGCCAGGGGATTTTTCAACCAGGACTATGAGATCAAACAGATCTTAAAGGACACCGGGCGGGTTGACCGCTATGAGGCAGTCACCCGTCTGACCCTGATCCTTTTTGCAGTAGGGGCGGTGCTGGCACTGCTGATCGACAACGTGTACCTGGTACCCATTCTGGGCATCGGTTTTTCCCTGCTGCCCATATGGTATCTTCGCAGTACGGCAGCCAGCTATAAGAAGCATCTGAACGAGGAACTGGAGACCGCCATCTCCATCGTCACCACTTCCTACCTGCGGACGGAAGACCTGCTGCGCTCCGTAAGGGAGAACCTGCCCTATATCAACGAGCCGATCAAGGCAAACTTTGAAGCATTCGTATACGAGAGTGAGCTGATCAACGCCAACATGACCAGCGCCATCAACTCCTTAAAAATGAAGATCCCCAACCGGGTATTCCACGAATGGGCCAATATCCTGATCCAGTGCCAGTCGGACCGTTCCATGAAGAATACGCTGCCTACCATCGTGCAGAAATTCTCCGATGTCCGTGTGGTGCAGTCGGAACTGGAGGCCATGATGCAGGGGCCCAGACGGGAAGCCATTACCATGATGCTTTTGGTAATTGCCAACGTGCCCCTGCTGTATTTCCTTAACAAAGACTGGTTCCATACCCTGATCTATACCACGCCGGGCAAGATTGCACTGGCCATCTGTGCGGCCATCATCCTGTTTGCTTTCACGCAGATCATGAAGCTGAGCAGGCCCATTGAATACGGAGGTGACGGAACATGACCCTGTTAGCACTGATTGCCATTATCTTTTTCGGCTTTGCCGTTTACAACCTGTCCACAGCCTTTGCGGACATCCCTACCAGCAGGACATCCAAAATGATGATGCTGGCAAAAAAGCAGCGGGGAACGAAAAACGAACAGCTTCTGGATGTATACCTCACAAAGGTTTTGTGCCGTCCGGCATGGTGATAAAGTAATCCACGTCTGCCAGCATGAACGGATAAAGGGGATGCCGGAACATCTTCTTGATCTGATAGATCTTAAATCCTGTCTTCCGCTCAAAGATCTTTGCCACAAGGTCTTCCAGGAGATGGCCCATTTCCATGGCTACCCAGTTTCCCTCGTTTTCCTCCACCGCTGCGATCCCCAGCTTGTCGTAATAGGTATCCCGCGCGGTTCGGAATGGTGAGACCCCTATGATGGCAGAGACATCACTTCCGCCAATCCCGTGCCGGCGCCATTCCAGCCATTCTTCACGGGTAAGGTTCTCCGTATCCACCAGCACCAGTGGACTGTGCCTTTCCTTATCTTTGTTCGTATCAGGCATGCTCACGCCCCCCTTCTTGCCCTGTGTGTGAAGTTTACTGTCCGGATCGTGGTACAGTTCTTCCAGTACCGGGCATTGGCTTTTTGGGCAGCAGTATCCTGAAACGGATATCCCGCCGCCTGTTTCTGCCAGCTCCTGCCGGCTTTTTTGTTTCTCATGCTCATTCTTTCTACCTGCCTTTCTAAAATGTTTTTATCCTCAAAGCCGTTACCGGCATCTGGGCAACAAAAAAGCGGGAATGACTGTCTGCCAAATTTCTGGCGTCCATGGATATCCATGAACCGAAGCCATTCCCGCTTTGAAAGGGAACATGTTCCCTTAACATAAAAAAAGCCAGTAAACCACTGCCCGGAGGGCATAATGGTACTACTGGCACAAAA
>CANRZB010000072.1 GCA_947644195.1 uncultured Clostridium sp. | reverse complement strand
AAGAAACTTATTAACCAAGTAGTCTTGATTGACTACACCATTATTATACTAGGAGCGATTACTATGGAGCAACACCGAATTACCCCGCTTAATACCAACCAGACATCCCATACCGGAAACCAGGCGGCAAACAGGAACACTGCCGGACAGACGACCGCCGGCAGCAGGAATACGGCTACCGCAGCACCAAACGTACAAAATGCCCGCCAATATGGTGTAGCCCGACCTGCAACCAATCTATCCTTGGGCGATGTTGTGCGGGGAGAAATCTCCGATCTTTCCGGTGGAGAGATAACCATTACTCTAGAAAACAATACTATGATCCGTGGCCAGATTTCCGACAGTTCTATGCTCTCCATCGGACAGACGGCTGCGTTTCGTTTAGACAGCATTACTCCCCAGGGGGTATTGATTGAACCGGTTGGAAACTACACAGAAACGGAACTCTCCCTGATCAATAAAGCCCTGGAAAATGCGAACCTGCCACTGAGTGAACATAACCAGTCTGCGGTTAAGGCGTTGATGGATAATATGATGCCAATCAACCGGGAATCCATACAACAGCTCATGCAACAGGCTTACGACAACAAAACAGCCGATATGAACACATTGGCACTGATGAATAAACTGATGATGCGGGTTACCCCGGAAAGCATTGCCGCCTTTACCAATTACCGGAACGGCACTGACATGCTGGGAGTACAGTTACAGAACTATTCCTCTGAAATTTCCTCCCTGTTAAGTGCTCTTGCGAAACACGGTTCTGCCGAAGCCGTTGCGCAGTTTGGGGAAACCCTTCTGCAGATTACGATGCCGGAAGATGCCATAAATAACTCGCCGCTTCTAACCATCGGTTCCCTCTCCGCAGAGGAACAAACAGAGTTAAAACTTCTCCTGTCTGGCACTCCCATGACAGAAGAAACTTTGCAGTCACTGGAGGACGGAACACTCTCCCTGCGGGATGCCCTGACGATGCTCCGCGATGCTGCGATGGATGGAACGCTTACCTTAGAAAATGATACCGACGGGGAAGGGCTACTGACAAAACTTGCCCTGATCGAACAAGCATTGGAGCCGACGGACGGCAGAACGATGCAGGAGATGCAAGAGGCACTCCGAAATGCAGTCACGCTGAAAACGAACTCCGCACAGGAAACCGGAACCGCAGAGACACTTCCGGCAGAGGAGGAACCCCCAGAACAGACGGCAACGGAGACAGCTTCCAAAGAGAACGCCACACCGAACAACACCGGCTCAGCCCTGCAGTTTGCCGGAAAGCTGTTTCACTCCTTCCAGGAAACCGTCAACTCCTCCCTGAGCAATACGATGCAAATGCTGCGAAATGCAGGGGAGGGTACGACAGAACCTGGCACAGGCGCTACTGCACCAAATGTGATAGATACTCTGTGTGACCTGTATTCTACCGATGCCTCTTCCCATGATCTGGCAGGGAATTATCTTACACCGGATGCCAGAAACGAACTGGCTAGCTTTCTCCGACAATTGCCGGTCAGCTCCTCCCTGATCCACCGGATCCTCTCTGGCGAGGCAACCACGCAGGAAATCATGCATGTCATCAAGAATGTTCTTCCATTGTCCGACAGCTCCATTCTGCAAGCCATGTTTCAGACAGAAAGCTTCGAACAAGTTTTTGCCCGTTTCCTGCAGACGCATTGGAGCTTGACCCCGGAACAACTCCAGCAGGAGGGGCAACCAGACAAACTATATAACCAGCTTGCCGGCCAGATGAACCAACTTGAGCAGCTCATTGGGAATTCTCTGTCCGGCTCTGATTCCGATCAGTTACAACACCATGCGCGGGACATTGAGAGCAATATTATTCTGATGAAAGAACTCAGCGAAAATTTCTCCTATATGCAATTGCCGCTGAAGCTGCCAAATCAGGATACCCACAGCGAACTCTATGTTTACACTCAGAAAAATCAAAGACGTATGAACCCGGATAAGACCAGCGTATTGCTGCATTTAGATTTGGAACATTTAGGCACGGTAGAAATCCGCCTAGACAAAAATAAACAGGAGATCCAGGCAAATTTCCGTTTGACAGAAGATGCCTCCATCGACCTGCTTCGTACCAATGCTACCATTCTAAAGGATAATTTAATGAATCTGGGATATCAACCGAATATCGTTGTCAGCCGGCAGGAGGAAGAACCTGTTACCATGGATGATTTTTTAAATACCAAAGTCAAGACAAACGCAACGGAGGAAATGAAACGGTTTTCCTTTGATATCCGGGCATAAAAGTGTAAGCCTCATGGCCTGCACCGCAAGAAACCCCACAGCATAACTGCAACTGCATGCTGCGGGGTTTCTTGTGGATACACCACGATGTTACTCGCAATTTCCCGTTTCATATTTCTTATCATAGGATTCCTCGATCTCCTCAAAGATATAATCAAAGACGGACGCCATTCCTACAAATTCACATCCGTAATTATATTTTCCGTCGCTACGCGGTTTCTGGCGGACGATTTGTACCACGCAGTTCAAATTCTCGTCCTGTTCCCGGAAAGTCAGCCGCGAATTAAAGTAAAAGCCCACCGGCAATACACTCTCCGAGATAAACCCAATTCCATTCTTGGATACATCTAACACCTGGATCGGTGCATTGATATGATCCACCTGTACATTATCCTGTTTAAACACAGAGGATACTTCCAGATACATGGTCACCGGAATCCGTCTGCTTCTTCTCTGTTCCAACATATTGCACCCCTTTCTGCAACAGTTTGCAGCTCCATCTTACTGAGAAATGGACCACTGCCTGACACCCTTGCTATCCTGTGGAATAGCCGAGAACGCAATCTCCCTGCTATCCTGCTGATCAATAGTTCCGTTACGCCTGTAAGATCTCTGTCAGAATCTGGTTGACCATCCCCGGATCCGCTTTTCCCTGCGTTGCTTTCATCGTCTGCCCCACCAGAAATCCGATTGCTTTCTTTTTGCCGTTTCGGTAATCCTCCACAGACTGTGGATTCTCTGCAACAATCTTTTCAATCGTAGCGCGCAGTGCACCGTCATCCGCAACGGTTTTCAAGCCATGCTCTTCGACATACTGTTCCGGATCGATATCCTCTGAAAAAATATGGGAAAAAACATCCTTCGCCACGGAACTGTTGATCACCCGGTCCTCCACTAACTGAATCAGTTTTGCCAGATTTTCCGGCGAGAAGCTAATCTGATCCAGATCTGTCTCGGTCTCCTTGGCAAGTCGCATTGTCTCTCCCATCAGCCAGTTTGATACCTTCTTTGGCAATCCACAGATCGCCGTCGTTGCTTCAAACAGATCAGCCAAATGTTTGTCTCCGGTAATGATCTCCGCATCATAGCGGGGAATCTGAAATTCTTCCAGATAACGCGCCAGCTTTTCATCATGCAGCTCCGGTTGAGCAGCACGAATTCTCTCCAGCCATGCATCGTCAATTACCACCGGAACCAGATCCGGCTCAGGAAAATACCGATAATCCTGCGCATCCTCCTTGGAACGCATCGCATAGGAATATTCCTTGGTATCATCCCATCGTCTGGTCTCCTGTACAACACTCTCCCCGGATTCCAATAAATCAATCTGCCGTTCCGTCTCTGCAGCAATTGCTCTGGCAATTGCCTTAAAGGAATTCAGATTCTTCATCTCCGTTCGGGTTCCAAATTCTGCAGCCCCTGCTTCCCGCACAGATAAATTGACATCTGCACGCATGGACCCCTCCTGTAATTTACAATCCGAAGCCCCCAGATACTGTATAATCAGCCGAAGCTTTTCCAGATAGGCAATCACTTCCTCTGCGGAACGCATATCCGGCTCTGACACAATCTCAATCAGAGGTACCCCGGATCGGTTAAAGTCCACCATGGAACTCTCTCCCCATTCATCATGAACGAGTTTACCGGCGTCCTCCTCCATATGGATCTCATGGATCCCGACCGTCTTTTTCCCACCCTTTTCTGTTTCTATTTCAATTCCACCGTTTCGGCAAATCGGCAGATAAAGCTGAGAAATTTGATAATTTTGCGGATTGTCAGGATAGAAATAATTCTTCCGGTCAAATTTGCATTGTCTGGTTATCGTACAATTCGTTGCCAGACCTACCGCTGCCGCATATTCCACTACCTGTTTATTTAATACCGGCAAAGAACCCGGCATCCCCGTACATACCGGACAGGTATGGCTGTTTGGTGCACCGCCAAATTCCGTAGAGCAGGAACAAAAGATCTTGGTCTTCGTAGCCAGCTCCACGTGTACTTCCAATCCTATCACTGTTTCATACTGTTTCATACTACTCCTCATTTCTATAAGTGCTCACTGGTCTGCTTATGCCATCGGGCAATGTTCATACTTCCGGGTCTGCTCATAGGCATAGGCTGCCTGAATGATCTTTTTCTCCTCAAAACAATTTCCCATCAATTGTAACCCAATCGGCAGTCCACGACTATCTCTGCCACAAGGCACCGATATTCCCGGCAGTCCTGCCAAATTCACAGAAATGGTATAGATATCCCCCAGATACATCTTCAAGGGATCGCTCAAACTCTTCCCCAGTTCCGGCGCCGTAGTAGGCGCTGCCGGTCCCAGAATGACATCATACCGGGCAAAGGCCGCATCAAAGGCACGTTTAATCAATGCCTTGGTTCGCAATGCCTTGATATAATAAGCATCATAGTACCCGGAACTCAATACAAAGGATCCCAGCATAATCCGACGTTTTACCTCTGCACCAAATCCCTCGGAACGAGATTTCTTGTACATATTATGAAGATCCTGATATTCCTTCGTCCGATACCCATACTTTACGCCATCAAAGCGTGCCAGATTGGAACTAGCCTCGGCACAGGCAATGATATAGTATGCCGGAATGGCATATTCGACCAGGCTGAGATCAAATTCCTCCACAATGGCACCCTTGGCTTTCAACTCGTCAGCGGCTGCCATGATCGCTTCCCGCACTTCCGGGTCGAGACCTTCCCCCATATAATCTCTGGGAATTCCAATTTTCATCCCCTGCACATCATCCACCAGCGCTGAGGTAAAGTCTAGACCTTCTCTCTCTACAGATGTAGAATCCTTAGGATCATGGGATGCAATTACCTCTAATATCGCAGCACAGTCTGTCACATCCTTGGCAACCGGACCAATCTGATCCAGGGAAGACCCATAGGCGATCAAACCATAGCGGGAAACGGTTCCATACGTTGGCTTGATACCAGTCACACCGCAAAAGGAACTAGGCTGGCGGATAGATCCACCAGTATCGGATCCTAACGCATACGGACATTCCTCCGCTGCTACCACTGCACAGGAACCTCCCGAGGAACCTCCCGGCACATGGTTTGTGTTCCATGGGTTCTTGGTCTCACCATAAGCCGATGTCTCTGTCGTGCTTCCCATGGCAAACTCATCCATATTCGTTTTGCCAACCACAACCGCTCCGGCCCGTTCCAGATTGCGTACCGCTTCTGCTGTATAGGTCGGAACAAAATTGTGCAAAATCCGGGAACTGCAAGTGGTCTTCATCCCCTGGATACACATATTGTCCTTAATCGCAACCGGTACCCCTGCCAACGGCCCCGAAAGCGTCCCGTCCTCGATCTGTTTCTGCACCTGGGCTGCCCGCCTTCTGGCACCCTCCTCATCCACCGTGACAAATCCATGGATGTGTGGCTCTTTCGCAGAGATCGCTGCCAGTGCATCCTCCACAGCTTCCCCGGCCGTCACTTCTCCGGCCCGTATTTTATTCCCCAGCTCTACGGCTGTCAGACTCATCAATGACATGACATCCTCCTTATATGATCGTTTTCGGAACCAATAAGCTGTCTCCGTTTCGCTCCGGTGCATTTGCCAGAGTCATTTCCTGGCCATCTCCATTGGTCACAATATCCTCCCGGAATACATTGTTGACTGGAAAGACATGGGACATTGGTTCTACATCGGTAGTATCCAACTCATTTAATTTATCAATGTAATCGAGCATTTCCTCCATATCCTTTTTGGCCCGCTCTTTCTCTTCCTCGCTCAGTTCCAGCTTCGCCAGGATTCCGACATAATCCATGGTTTCATCTGTAATCACATTTGCCATAATCATCCTCTTTTCTGTGCTACACTCTATTGTTTCATTCCGTCTGCCAGATCCAGGAAAAATAACGGGAATCGGCTACCCGAACAATCCCTTGAAGAAATCGACAATTGCCTCAAAGATACCGGCAAAAACATCCCCCACTTTTTCAAATAAGCCCTTGGTATCGACTTTCCCCAGGTCAATCCCGGCATCCTTGAGTTTATCATAGATTGCCCCGGCCTGCTCCTTGATCGCATCGACATCAATATCCACCTTGGAAACCTTTTCCATCAAATCGACGATCTGATCTACATCCTCCGATTTTAGATCAATGTCTAATGCCCGTGCCGAAGATTCCACCGCATCCCGAATATCCGTTGTGCTGGTCAAACCGTCGGCAAAGATCTTCTGCTTTACCGCAGCAATTAACTCCTCCGCCTTTTCCTTGTCATCAATGGTTTCCGCCAGTTCTGCCGTAGCAACCAGCTCATTGGTAGCGGTATCCATCGTTTCCTTGGAAATTTCCTGCCCGGTCATGACTGCATATGCTTTCATTGCGCCAACCAAAGCGGAAGTTCCCGATATATTAAAAGGTCCTGCCACTTTCACTTCGGCATCTTTTAAACCAGCCGTTACCAGAGCATTGACATACATTCCCGAGGTACAGTAACCAATGTTGTCTGTCGTAACATTGATGCCGCTCCCCTCCTCCGTCTTGACAATCATTACCGAGGACAGCGCACGTTTTCCAATCACGGAAGCATCAATATAATCTCCCAGGTATTCATGCTCTTCCTGATTCGTAATCTCAATCGTTTTATAGTCTTTTAACTCCTCATTCGTAATTCCAAAAGAACTCAGAACTTTTTGCTTCTCTGCATTGGTCAAATCCTGGCCAAAGGCAATATAACGGTCAAAACTGGTGTCCTCTTTTTCGACCACGGCATCGGCTGACACTTTGATACTGCCTCCTGCCAGCAAGATTCCCGCCGTCAGACAAGCGACCATCCATCCACGTAACAATCTGTTAATATTTTTCATATTCCACCTCATCCCCAAACTAAGTTTCCCTATGCATTTTTAATTCGTTCCATTGCTTTTCTGGTATTTTCCAAACTGCCAAAAGCAGTCAGACGGAAATACCCCTCTCCACTCGGCCCAAAACCGGATCCCGGTGTACCTACCACATTTAATTCCTCCAGCAGATAATCAAAAAACTCCCAGGAAGTCATCTGATCCGGCGTCTTCATCCAGATATAAGGGGCATCCACACCGCCGTATGTCTCATATCCTGCTGCATTTAGCGCCTCCCGGATTATGTTAGCATTATTCATATAGTAAGCGATCTGCTCACCTGTCTGCTTTCTGCCCTCCTCGGTATAGACCGCAGCCCCCGCCGCCTGAATAATGTACGGTGCACCGTTGAACTTAGTTCCATGGCGGCGCGCCCATAGACTGTGCAAGGATACCTCCCCACATTTCAGATCTTTCGGGATCACGGTAAAGCCCAGTCGGGTTCCGGTAAACCCGGCATTTTTAGAAAAGCTACGCAGCTCAATGGCACAGCCTCTAGCTCCCTCACACTCATAAATACTATGAGGAACCTCCGGCGAGGAAATATACGCTTCATACGCTGCATCGTAAATAATGACTGCGCCCACCTTCAAGGCATAATCCACCCACTCCTGTAATTGGTCTCTGGTAATGGTGGTTCCTGTCGGATTATTCGGAAAACACAGATAGATAATATCCGGCGTTTCTTTAGGAAGTTCCGGACAAAAATGATTCTCTGCCGTACATGGCATATAGATCACATCCGACCATTTCTCCGATGCCGGATCATAAGTTCCGGTTCTTCCCGACATAGCGTTAGTGTCCACATAAACCGGATAGACCGGATCACAGACTGCAATTCGGTTATCCTGTGCAAAAATATCACCGATATTACCGGAATCGCTTTTCGCACCGTCGCTGACAAAAATCTCATCCGCCGCAATATCACAACCGCGGTTCTGATAATCGTTCTGTGCAATTGTGGTACGTAAAAATTCATATCCCAAATCTGGCGCATATCCCTTAAATGTCTCCGCACGGGACATTTCATCCACCGCACTGTGCAGGCGTTCAATGATCGCCGGCGCCAATGGCTGCGTTACATCCCCGATACCCATGCGGATAATTTCTTTTCCTGGATTTGCCTCACTGTATGCTGCCACTTTTTTTGCTATCGTAGAAAATAGATAGCTGCCCGGCAGTTTTAAGTAGTTTTCATTAATTTTGTACATTGGAATCCCTCCGTTTCCTCATTTCCGTCTTTGTGTGATCTGCTCTATCTTACAGGAATCCCACAATCGGTTATATTTTACACGAAACAGGCGGGTATTTCAATAGCTTTCCTCCTTCGGACACGGAAATCAATTTTTGAATGGTATCCTTTACCGATGATTTCTGACGGGTAATTTTCTGTTATTCATTAAATTTCATCACCTACCCTGCTGTTTCGTTCAGAAGTTTTCCATGATGTCCGATGAGACAAAATTTTGCCCTGCCATAGTGCAATAGCCTTTCGAA
>CANRZB010000071.1 GCA_947644195.1 uncultured Clostridium sp. | reverse complement strand
GACATCGATTTCGCAGTCGACTTGAAGCTCGCTGGGCAGTCTTTTTCAATGCAGTTGGTCTAACTTATGAATATGAAATTGAAGGCTTTGAAATGGATGGAACCAGATATCTTCCGGACTTTTATATCCCCAGCTTGAATAGATGGTTTGAAATCAAGGGCAAGCCGTTAAGTCTAAACGAAATAAAAAAGTGCGAAGAATTTTGCCGCAGACTTGATAATGAGAATATAAAGTACTCAGTCCTTATTGGGTCGCCGAATTTATGTGCCGTACGCGTCGGAGATTTTTTTGGAATACTGGAGTACGTCTGGGAGTGGCCGTCTGAAAAGTATCCTGACAATTATCGCATTCAAGCTCCCAAGGAGCTTATAGAGGATGAGTACTATTCCAGATTCGTAAAGGGCTTATGGGTTGTTCCTGATAAGACGGAAGAGGAAGTTGCGGTTGCAGCTATTGCAGCAGGAAAGGCAAGATTCGAATTTGGAGAAAAGCCTGATGTATAAGGATTCTAATGTTGAGGCAATGGCATTTCAAACTTGTTCCCTCAGAGCGAAGTCTTGAAGCGGTCGGCAAAACTGTGGGTTTGCATATTATAGGTAGGAGCAAGTCCTTTGACCTGTTTCCGAGAACGGACAAGAGTAAAAATCGGTGTGTTTTAAGGCAAAATACGCTTTGATAAATTCCCGCGAACGACCGCAAAAATCTGACATCAATCTGGGGCAATCGAGCCATGTGGAGACGGTATGTTTGCTACATCGGATAGATTCGTGAGAATCCTTGATTTTAGGCACTTTGAGAGGTTTTTTACCTTTTCAAAAAGTGACCGGAAAACGTATAATAAAGCGATTTTCGAGGTGTAAACGTCTCAGTGCTTTTAGATATGGGGTGTGGGAACACAAAGTTGAGAAATGAAATAGGACACAACGATATTGAACATAATGTCGTAGACCAGCTGATAACATATATTACAAATCCAAAAGATAGAACAAGAAAGAAAAAGCAATGAAGGAGGCATTGAGGCATTTCAGGATGATTTGGGAAGAAAGCAAAATAAATTACATTATATTATTATAAGAAAAGAAAAAATACAGATAGGGGATGAATGATTTGATAGCACATATTTCGGACGATGGTTCTGGCAGAGAGGAATCCGTAGCAGAGCATACGGAAAAAACAGTATATTTGTGTAAAGAGAAAGGAAGACGATGTGGTATTTCACAGATTATGTCACTATGCGGAATATTTCATGATATGGGAAAGTGCAAACAGAAATTCTTTGACTATATTCACGCAGAGGAAAGGGACAGAAAAAAACTTCGTGGAAAGATTGCACATGCTTCTACGGGAGCAAAGTATTTTTATAATGGATATTTAGAAGATTCTGGTCTATTAAAAGAGAAAGTTTTGGTGGAAATGATATCGTATGCGATTGCTGCTCATCATGGATTATTTGATTGCATCAATGAGGAGCGGAAAGATATCTTTTCTGTGAAACTAGATAACGTGGAAGATTATGATGAGGCATATGCTAATTCGGAGATAGAATATCTGGGGAAATATCCTATGGAAAAAATATTTGCAGATGCAGAAGCGGAATTTGATGTACTTTGGAATAACATGAAAAAGGTTATCCCATCCATAGAACGTTCCCTGGGAGATCATCCAAACAAAAAGGCTCTTTTAGGAAATTGCAGAGGTTTTCTTTTTTCTTCTTTACAGCGTTTGCTGCTATCTATTTTAATTGATTCGGATTGGGAAGCAACGTCAGATTTTATGAATGGGGTCAATACATTGTCTAAGAGAAGTGGGACAGACAGCAGGGTTATTTTCCAAAATGCGGGAAAAAACTTTGAGGCATATATGCAGAAACTTCATCATTCCATCCAATTTTCTGAGTTGACAGAGAGGGAACGAAATATCAGAAAGGGCAGAGATCAACTTCAAGAAGAATGTCGGGAATTTGCAAAGCATCCGGCAGGAATCTATTGTCTTCCTATTCCTACAGGGGGAGGAAAAACGCTGAGTAGCTTGGCATATGCGTTAGAATATTGTAAATGCCATCCGGAGACGGAGCGTATTATTTATGTGTCGCCCTATATTAGTATTACAGAACAAAATGCTAGGGTGTTTCGGGAAGCAACGGGGCAGACAGAATGGATCCTGGAACATCATTCTTCTGTGGTTAAAGATTTCGATCAAGAGGAGGAAGATTATCGCAGGAGCGGGGTGGAACGACAAGATATTTCCTGGGAAGAACCCTTTATCTGCACAACTTTTGTACAGTTTATGAATACACTGTTTTCTAATCAGAGCGCTTCGGTTCGCCGTATGCACAGGCTGGTAAATTCCGTGATTATTATTGATGAGGTTCAGTCCATGCCAATGAAATGTGTACACACCTTTAATCAGATGATAAACTTTGTCAATGCAGTTTGTAATGCAGATATTATATTATGTACGGCTACCCAGCCTGCTTTAAGTGAAACGAATTATCCAGTATGTTATAGTGAACCGAAGTATATGATCAAAAATGTGGAACCTTGGTTTCGGCGGTTTGAGCGGGTAAGAATAGAACTACCTGAAGTGGGGCGTAAACATACCTATGAGAGTTTGGGTAGGGAAATTTTTCAACAGACCGACAGATTCTTGTCTATTCTTGTGATCTTAAACACAAAATCAGCAGTGGGAAAATTATACGATATTCTAAAGGAATTACCTATCTATGTTGAGTATCTTACGACTAATTTATGTGCGGAGCATAGAAGCGACAAGATCGCATCCATAAAGAAACAATTAAAAACGGGGCGGGAGAAAGTTGTTGTGGTTAGTACCAATCTGATAGAAGCTGGTGTGGATATTTCTTTTGAATGTGTATATCGCTCTATGACAGGATTGGATAGTTTGGCGCAGAGTGCGGGACGGTGCAATAGAAACGGTGAAAAGGAGTCCGGGATTTTGCAGCTGATTGATTTGGAAGGCGAGAATACAGGAAGCATGGAGGAACATCTGCAACATGTCAGGGTTACGGAGAATATTTTGTATCAGTACAGGAAAGAGAGTAGTGAGGAAAGCTTGTTGATGCCCCAATGGATGGACCGCTATTATAAAAAAATATATATGGATGCTGCGGATACAATGAATTTTCCCATAAAACAAATGGATACAAGTATTATGGAGTTATTGGCAAGAGGATTTTCTGATCCAGAGAGGGGGAGGAATCGGACAGACAAATTGAAAAACCATAGGTCTATGAATCAGGCATATAAAACTGCGGGTAAGGCATATCGGGTAATAGATGACCATTCCTTTGGCGTGATTGTGCCATATAAAAAAGGAGCGGATATGATCGCGGCGATGGCGCAGTCATCTGATGGGAGAGAACTTAGAAGTTACATTCGACAGGCACAGCGTTATACCGTTAATGTGAGGGAAAACTTATTGAAAAAGTACAGTGGGCTCATCCAGCGTGTGAGTGAAGAAATTCCTGATATATATATGATTGCAGCTCCTGGAGCATATTCCGAAGAACGGGGCATTACAGCGGAATGGGAACCACTCATTTTCTGAGGACAGAATTTTATATTTGAGGGAAAATAAGTGATAGAAAATTTGTATTATATATAGTACAATGAAATAGTGATCTATAGGATGAAAACTAAGGATGAGAGGAGGAGAATCACGGTGGATAAGCCCAATATTATTGAGTACCGGGTATTTGGAAGATATGCATTATTTACAGATCCCCTGTCGAAGACGGGAGGTGAAAAATGCAGTTATCAGATACCCACATACCAGGCGTTAAAAGGAATCACAGAATCTATCTACTGGAAGCCAACAATTACTTGGATCATTGACGAGTGTCGTATTATAAAACCGATACAGACGGAATCCAAAGGAATTCGGCCCATCAAATATAGTGGAGGAAATGATTTATCCTTTTATACCTATTTGCGAGATGTGGAGTATCGGGTAAAGGCGCATTTTGTCTGGAATGAAAACCGACCGGATTTGGCAAAGGATAGGAATGAGCATAAACATTTTGACATTGCTAAAAGAATGTTGGAGCGGGGAGGTAGACGGGATATTTTCTTAGGAGCAAGAGAATGTCAAGCATATGTAGAGCCTTGCCCTCTAAATGAGGGAGAGGGGGCATATGATGAAGTGAATCTTTCTTTTGGTATTATGGTGCATGGAATCACGTACCCGGATGAGGCAGTGCGGGAGGAAGAGAAGGGAAAGATGACAGTTCGTCTGTGGAATGCACAGATGGCAAAGGGGATCATTCGCTTTCCTGGACCGGAAGAATGTGATATTAGGCGTATATTACATGACGCCGAGCAAAAATCTTTTGTATATGGGGAGAATTTTGCCGGATTAGGTGAATTTGAGGGGGGTGATGCGTTTGGCATGGTTAAAAACCTTAGCTGATACTTACGATGTTCATTCCCATCTGGCGGGGGTTATGAAAAATGACCAGCCGGTGTTGTTGCCTCTTTCCCATTCTACGTTTCAGGCCCAGATTGAAGTGACGATTGATGAGGAGGGCAATTTTATTCAAGCAAAAACGCTGGAAAAGGGTACGGACAGTGTAACTATGATACCGGTAACGGAAGATTCGGCGGCCAGGAGCAGTGGCATAGCGCCCCATCCTCTGTGTGACAAGCTATGTTATATTGCGGGGGACTATTCGTTATATACCGGTACGAAGAAGGAAGATTGTTATGAATCGTATATGAAACAGTTGCAGGATTGGGTGGAATCAGAAGAGACACATCCGATGGTGCGGGCGGTCTGGAACTATCTCAAAAAGAGATCGCTCATTCAAGATTTGACGAAACATCAGGTGTTGAAACTAGAGGAAAGCGGTAAACTGACAGACAAGGTTAAAATACAGGGCTCCGGACAGACAGGAGCCAATGTCAGATTTATTGTATATGGTTTTGATACCCCCTGCGTATGGAAAAATCAGGAATTGTATGAGAAATATGACCGATATTATCAGAAAAAAATGAGGAAAGAACAGTTGTGTTATGTGACGGGACAAATCAATTCTTGTTCAGAGAAACATCCTTCCAAGATACGCAATAGTGGCGATAAGTCAAAATTAATTTCTGGGAATGACGAGTCAGGCTTTACATATCGTGGTAGGTTTTTTTCAAAGGATGAAGCCGTATCCGTGGGATATGTGGTGTCACAAAAAGCTCATAATGCTTTGAAATGGCTGATTCAGAAACAGGGATATACGAGGGATGGTTCGGCGGTCGTCTGCTGGATGACGAATCGGGATATGCAGATTCCAGATATGATGAAGGATTCTATCCATGCCTGTACGGAGTTGGATGAATTTGATTTTGATGCTTTTGATGAGATGGAAGCAAACGAATCAAACAGGAATGATACTGGGAAATATTTTGCAGAACAGTTTAATCGTGCATGGAATGGATATACCGCGAAAATCAAGGTGGATGATCGAATTGCAGTGATGGCGTTGGATGCGGCGACCACAGGAAGGCTATCTATTTCTTATTATGATGAAATGGGTGCGAAGCAGTACATGGACGCTCTGTTACACTGGCAGGAGCATTGCAAATGGCGGCGCTTTATCAAAGGCGAGAAGGGTGGAGACAAAAAAGGTTATTTTTGCGAATACTCGCCAGCGCCTCGTGAAATGGCTCTGGCAGCATTTGGTACGCAGCGGTCAAACTGGCTAGAAGCGGATGCTAGATTAATACGGGCTGTTACGAATCGTCTGTTGCCGTGTATTACAAAAAAGGGAATGAAGATTCCCAGAGACCTTATTCAGGCAGCGGCAAGGAAAGCGTCGATGCCGCAGTCTATGGATGATTTTGTATGGTACAATGATGTGTTATGCGTAGCATGTGCCATGATTCGATTTAATTATGAGAAGGGAGGCAAATTAATGGATCATTTTTTGGAGGATCATATAGATGACCGTAATGTTTTATTTGGAAGACTATTAGCAGTATATGATTATATGGAACAGCGTGCAATGTTTGGATATGACGAGGATGGAACGAGAAAAGAGGGGCGTACCACCAATGCAAAACGTTATTGGAATGTCTATAGCAACAGGCCGGCTAAGACATTTCAAACGATAAAACAGAACATGATTCCTTATGAAAAGAAATTATCAGACTTTGAGTTGCAAAAATTTCAGGATTGGACAGAGGAAATTATGGTGCACCTTGCAGGAAAGGGTTTTGATAATAAGGCGTTATCAGAGATGTATTTGCCGGGGTATTATCTGCAAACAGAATATATGAAGCAGGCATTTCAGAAAAAAGAGCAATAAATATTATATAAAATAGTACAGAAAGGGAGAAAAAACAATGGGTGAATTTACAAACAAAATTGATTTTGAGGTATTAGTGATGGTGCAGAATGCGAATCCAAATGGAGATCCGTTGAACGGAAACAGGCCCCGGGAAACGTATGATGGTTTTGGGGAGATTTCGGACGTGTGTATTAAGCGGAAAATCAGGAACAGGCTGCAGGATATGGGGGAGGATATCTTTGTGCAAAGTGATGGGCGTTCGGTTGATGAATGTAAGAGCCTTGCAGACAGAGCTGCGAAAAATGAGGATATGCAAAAGGCACAGAAGGATAAAAACAGAGAGGAATATGCAAAAGCAGCCTGCAAGAAGTGGATTGATGTACGTAGTTTTGGACAGGTATTTGCTTTTAAGAGTGGCAATGTGTCGGTAGGAGTCAGGGGGCCGGTTTCGATACATTCTGCATTTAGCGTTCTGCCTGTTTCCATTGACAGTATGCAGATTACAAAGAGTGTCAACAGTGAGACAATGGATAAAAAGTCATCCGACACCATGGGGATGAAGCACAAGGTACATTCTGCATTGTATATTCTGAAGGGAAGTATTAATCATCAATTGGCAGAAAAAACAGGATTTACCGAGGAAGATGCCGAGAAGATTAAAGAGGCACTTAGGACATTGTTTGTCAACGATAGTTCTTCGGCAAGACCTGATGGCAGTATGGAGGTGTGCAAAGTATACTGGTGGAAACATAACTGTCCGATGGGTCAGTATTCCTCTGCGAAGGTTCATAGGCTGGTAAAAGTTACGCCGAAAGTAGATGACCCGAAGGTGTTTGAGGATTATGAAATCGTTGTTGATTCGTTGCCGGGATTGGAGATGGAAGAGATAGAAGGGATTTAGTTATGTATGCCGAAGAAGATTATTTAATGCTTTCCGGTATTCAACATTTTGCTTTCTGTAAAAGGCAATGGGCGCTCATACATATTGAACAGCAGTGGGCTGAGAATTACAAGACGACGGCGGGAGAGTTGATGCACAAAAAAGCGCATGACGAAGGAGCATTTGAAAAGAGAGGGGATTTATTAATCGTCAGAGGGCTACGCATTAAATCGCAGGAGTTAGGAGTAAGTGGGCAGTGCGATGTAGTCGAATTTCACCAGAAGGAGAAAGGGATTGAATTGTTTGGATATGATGGAACATGGATCCCTGTACCGATTGAATATAAGCATGGAACACCCAAAGAAAATAATGCTGATGAATTACAACTTTGTGCACAAGCAGTATGTTTGGAGGAGATGTTTCAGACAAGCATACCCGAAGGATTTTTGTATTATGGTCAGAATAGAAGGAGGAACAGGGTGGAGTTTACCGGGGAGTTGCGTTGTCAAACCAAGGAAATGGCTGTGAAAATGCACGAAATGTTTCAACGGGGACATACTCCTGATGTCAAGCCGTCCAAGCAATGTAAGTCATGTTCTCTGGGGGATTTATGTCTGCCTAAGATACAAAAGAACAGAGATGTGAGACAGTATATCAGGCAGAATATCCACAGTGCAGAATAATTTTTAGGGACATACAGGAGGCAAAAATGCGAAAATTGTTAAATACATTGTATGTATTGACGGAAAACTGTTATTTAACATTGGACGGGGAGAATATTGTAATACTAGATGGAGAAAAAACGCTTGGAAGATTCCCGCTTCATACGTTGGAAAATATAGTTTGTTTTACATACAAAGGCGCTACTCCAGCACTTATGGGTGCCTGTGCAGAGAGGCAAATTGGAATGAGTTTCTTTTCGCCCAGAGGTAACTTTTTAGCCAGGGCAGTTGGAAAAGAATATGGAAATGTCTTGTTAAGAAAAGAACAGTATCGTATTTCTGATGATGAAGACAGAAGTATATCCTATGCAAAAAATATGATGATAGGCAAAATATTTAATGGGCGGTGGAGTGTGGAACGAACATTGCGTGATCATGCTTATCGTGTAGATGAAGAAAAGCTGCGGCGGATATCAAATACTTTGTATGATTCTCTGCATAAAATTGAAAAAGTATCGGCTTTAGATGAGCTGCGAGGAGTGGAGGGGAAAGCGGCAGAACAGTATTATTCGGTATTTGATGACATGATATTAAATCAGAAGGATGACTTCGCATTTACAACAAGAAATCGAAGACCACCGCTTGATAATATCAATGCAGTGCTATCTTTTGCATATACCGTTTTGGCTGGGGAGTGTGCAAATTCCTTGTATAGTGTTGGCCTTGACCCTTATGTAGGTTTTATGCATAGTGACAGACCAGGGAGAATCTCGCTGGCACTGGATTTAATGGAGGAAATGCGCCCTATTATGGCAGATCGTTTTGTTTTAACGTTAATTAATACGAAAGCACTTCAGTCATCTCATTTTGAAATGCAGCACAATCATGCTGTTTATTTGAACGAGGAGGGAAGAAAAGTTTTCTTCCATGCGTGGCAAAATCGCAAAAAGGAGAAAATAACCCATCCATTTCTAAAGGAAAAGATGGAATGGGGTTTAGTACCTTATATACAAGCGCTTTTGTTGGCCCGGACGATTCGGGGTGATTTGGAGGAATATCCACCATTTTTATGGAAGTAGGTGATAATTATTTTAATATTTATTACGTATGACGTTTCAACGCAGGATGATGCTGGGCGAAAACGGCTTAGAAAAGTTGCAAAGGAATGTGTTAATTATGGCCAGAGGGTGCAGAATTCTGTGTTCGAATGTATTTTGGATTCTTCACAATTGTTGATTGTTAAGGATAAATTATTATCAATGATTGACCCTAAGAAGGATAGTTTGCGTTTTTATAATTTGGGTAATAAGTACCAAACAAAGGTAGAGCATTACGGTGCGAAGGAATCATATGAAGCGGAGGGAACGTTGATTATCTAGTACGGTAAATGTTCAGCTTTGTAAAGTTTGACACAAAGCTAAACTGCCAATTTCTTAGTCTAATTTGTACCAGAGGTGCGAAGCCAAAATGAACATTATTTGCCTGGAGGGTTCGCACCTGAAAAAATAGAAAGAATTATGTGATAATGTATTGAAATTGGAACAATGGAATAGGAAATTGGCAGTATTGCATAAAAAATCATTAAAATTTTCATGGAAATTAGTGATTTTTGCTGTCGCTCCCCGCATGGGGAGTGTGGATTGAAATT
>CANRZB010000070.1 GCA_947644195.1 uncultured Clostridium sp. | reverse complement strand
GGAGAAGGTATTTTTGTTACTTATGGGGTGTAGCAAAAACTATATAATGTATTGGGGTTTACGATGATTAGTATAACAGCGCCCCTCTCTAAAGTGTGCACAAAGTTCACAAAAATTTTGTTCGGTTTTTGTGCACATTTTTGACAAAAATAGAGAACCGCCCGATTTTTTCAAAAATTCTGAAAAAACCAGGCGGTTTTTGTAAGATTTCAATAATCGTAACAGATTACTCGGCATCCTGTCCTTCCGAATCAGCATCCACCACGGATTCTTCCTTCTCCTCTGATTCTGCCGCAGATGCATCAGCTGACGCATCTTCTGTCCCTTCCTGGAACAGAGCTTCAAATTCAGCCCGGTCAATCCGCTCTTTCTCCATCAGCAGATCCGCACAGTTGTGCAGAATATCCATATGCTCCTTCAAGATGCTTTCTGCCCGGCCATAACATTCATCAATAATTTTCTTGACCTCTTCATCAATCTTGGCAGCTACATTCTCACTATAATTCAGGCTGACCTGCCCATAATCCCTGCCGACAAAGACCTCATCCTCCCCGGCATAATTGATCATACCAATGGATTCCGCAAACCCATACTTGGTAACCATGTCCCTGGCGTTGGAAGTCGCCTGCTTGATATCCTGGGAAGCTCCCGTCGTGATATCATCAAAGATCAGAGATTCCGCAATCCGTCCACCCAGGCAAACCGTAATATCCTGCAACATCCGGCCCTTGGTCATATGCATCTCATCTTTTTCCGGAATCGGCATCGTATAACCTGCCGCTCCCAATCCGGTCGGAATCACGGAGACAATGTGCACCGGTCCGACATCCGGCAGCACATGGAACAGAATCGCATGACCCGCTTCATGGTAGGCCGTAATTTTTTTATCTTTTTCTGAAATGATCCGGCTTTTCTTTTCCTTGCCAATCCCCAGTTTAATAAAGGACTGGTCGATATCCTCCTGACACAGATAGGATCTGCCATCCTTGGCGCAGGCAATTGCCGCTTCATTCAAAAGATTTTCCAGATCTGCTCCTGTAAAGCCAATCGTCGTCTGTGCAACTTTCTTGAGATCGACGTCATCCCCCATCGTCTTGCCTCTGGCATGTACCGCCAATATTTCTTCCCTGCCGCGTACATCCGGCCTGCCCACAGTAATCTGACGGTCAAATCTGCCGGGACGCAGGATCGCCGGATCCAAAATATCCACACGGTTCGTCGCCGCCATGACAATAATGCCCTCGTTGACACCGAAACCGTCCATCTCCACTAACATCTGGTTTAATGTCTGCTCACGCTCGTCATGTCCACCGCCCATACCGGATCCACGCTTTCGGGCTACGGCATCAATCTCATCAATAAACACGATACACGGCGCTTCTTTCTTGGCTTCCGCAAACATGTCACGGACACGGGAGGCACCGACACCGACAAACATTTCCACAAAATCAGAACCGGACAGGCTGAAAAATGGTACACCCGCTTCCCCGGCGATGGCTTTTGCCAACAATGTTTTACCCGTTCCCGGAGGGCCCACCAACAAAATTCCTTTCGGAATCCGGGCGCCAACCTCCGTATATTTGGAAGGATTTGCCAGGAAATCGGTGATTTCCTCCAATTCCTCTTTTTCTTCCCGCAGCCCTGCCACATCATCAAACTTGCGGGCGCCAGGATCGTCTGGATCAATCCGCACCGCACGGCTCTTGCCAAAATTCATCATCTTGGCGTTTCCACCGCCACCGCCGCCCGTCTGCGCTGACAAAAAGGAAAACAGTAAAAAGATAGCAATCAGGCCAAACACACAAGGCAGCAATGTCGTCAGTAGCCAGCTCGGTTTCTGGATATCCTGCATTTTGTAACGGTCAGCCAATGTATCATCTGCTTTCAGAATCTTTTCTATTTCCGTTACATCGGACACATAAAAACTGCGCTTCGTGCCATCCTTGTATACAATGTCCACCTCGCCGGTAGGAGTCTCCTGGTTCGGATAAATGTCAACCGAATCCACTTTATCCTCGGCAATCTCCTCTCGAAATGTATTGACATTATAAGCATCCTTGTTGCCGCGACCCATTTCACTGGAAATATAAACCGCAACAAACACAATGGCGACCACCAGGATATAAAATCCCAGACCGCCTGCTCTCATCTGATTCTTCATGAATATCTCCTTTTTTCTATATTAAATGTTCCGAATCAAGAAATCCACTGCCCCAGACAAAAGAATTCTCCTGCATCGGAATCATTACACTCTCATTTTGTATCCGCGTGGTCCTCGGATTCCGCAGCTGCCTCCCCGTCAAATTCCACGGAAGCAATATACGGCAGATTCCGATACTTCTGCGCATAATCTAATCCATATCCTACCACAAACTGATCAGGAACTTCAAATCCTACGTAATCCACGGAAACTTCCGTCTCTCTACAGGAAGGCTTATCCAGCAAGGTACATACCTTCATACTTGCCGTATTTCTAGCAGACAGCAAATCTCTGGTCATTTTCAACGTATTGCCGGAATCAATAATATCTTCCACAATCAAACAATGTAGGTCATCAATATCCTCATCCAAATCCTTGGTAATCCGAAGTCTGCCACTGCTGCGCATCCCATTTCCATAACTGGATACTGCCATAAAATCTAATGTGACCGGCACCGTCAAATACTTGGTCAGATCACAGCAAAAATAAACGCTTCCCTTCAGAATACAAATAATATGCAGGGACTTGCCCTCGTAATCACGGTTAATCTGATCTGCCAGTTCACGGACTCTGGCACGGATCTGCTCCTCCGAATACATTTCATGAATGATTTCTTTCACAGTGTATTCCACCTTTCTCCATCAATATGTACCACCAAAACTTCTTTGGTTTCCTCCGTTACATAGTATCCCATACTGGTTCGCTTTATCTGTGGCGCCCATAGAATATGGTCTCCATCCGCCAATACCCACAACACGTTCCTCTGCTCTCTCGGAATCTTTTGATCTAACAAAATCCGGCTCAGTTTCTTGGTATGTCCCTGCCGGTCAATGACCAGATAATCTCCCGGCTTTGGATGCCGCCAGACAAAACTAACAACTATTTTAGCATAATCAAACCATTTCGTACAGTGATTTTTCGGAATCGTATCAGATAAATTTTTACGGAAATCATGATATATTTCCACTTCACCCGGCAACTCGTCAGGGATCTGGAGCTCTCCGCGACCCATGCCAAACTCTGTCTTTGCCAGCCAGATCTCCTCATAATCCCTACCCGCCTGTAAATGATATGGTAGAGAAATCCGCCTGCCTGTGCCACCTTCAATCAACTCCATCCACGCCCTGATATGCGCTTTTCCAATATCTTTTCGATTCCCGGCTAACTCCTCCATCAGATGCAACAGTACATATGGCTGCAATGCCGGATCTAACTTCAAAAAAGCAGTGCGCTCCAACCAAATTCTTCCCGGCTCCCAATGCGTTAGACATTCTGCTTCCCGCTTTGCCTGGCGGGACAGATATTCCCATGCATCCTGTAGTTGGAAAGCAGTTTCTGCCATGTGGCTCACCGCTTCCGGCTGAATCTCTTTGCACAGAAAAGGGATCACTTGATTCCTCAATTTATTTCTGGCATAGTGGCAATCCTGGTTTGTTGCATCCTCCTGCCAGCCAATACCCGCTGTCCGCAATTCCTTCTCAATATCCTGCCTGCTGACAGCAAGCAGGGGGCGAATCACATCATCCTGAACCGGACGGATCCCTCCCATCCCACGCAGGCCACTGCCGCGCAACAGATGAAACAAAACCGTTTCCGCCTGGTCGTCCCGGTGGTGCGCCACTGCGATTCGTTGACAGCCTCTGCGCTCTGCCACCTCCCGAAAATACTGATACCGAAAATATCTACCAGCTTCCTCCTCCGACATACCACGCTGTTTCGCTAACGTGGGAATCTCATACCTGACACGTTCAAAGGGGATTCCCAACCGCTCTGCACACTGTTTCGCACAGGCTTCATCCTGATCTGCTTCAGCGCCCCGAATACCATGATGGACATGCACTGCATAGAGTTTTAACGCAAACTGCTCCCGAATACTGTCCAAAAAATGGGTCAGATAAACAGAATCTGCACCACCGGATAAACCGATCACAATTCCATCCCCTGGTTGAAACATCTGGTATTTTTCGCAAAAAGCTATGATTTCCTTTTGTTTTTCCCGGTTCATTCCGTCCTCCATTTCGAAACCCACTGTCTTGAGGAAACCTCACCGTTTCTCTATCTTTGTCACAATCACACTCATATCGTCCCCGGCACACCCATTCTGTCTGGCGAGCGCCTCTTCCAAAATTGCGTCTGCCAGTTCCTCCGGCTCTCTGATATCACATTCATAAATATATTCTTCCAGGTTTCCCATAACCTCCTGGAACAAATCAGCCACTCCGTCCGTCATCATTATAACATAATCGCCATCCATTATCTCTTCCTTTCTGATAAAAGATGTCATTTCCTGATGCACCCCGATCGGCAATGCCTGTCCTTCAATTTTTCGAATCTCCCCCATATGGTAGAGATAGGTCGCCGTGGCGCCATTTTTAATAAATTGACAACTTCCCTGGTACAGATTTAAAATCAGAATATCAGCTGTCACATAATGCTCCGCCTCTTCAAAGGATAAAAACACGGAATTAATTAATTTCAGCGCAGACATTTCCGAGAATCCTGCCTCAGCCATTTGCTCCAGTAGTTCTATCACGGTACGGCTTTCTTCAAAAGCGCGCCGCCCGCTGCCCATCCCATCAGAGAGGGCGACTAACGTTTCTCCCCCGGGCAGAGTTAAACACGAAAAGACATCCCCTGAAATCTCCTCTCCATCTTTCGCTTTCCTGGACACACTCGTCAGTGCACGGAGAGGCGTATCTTCCTCAAAGACATAATAACTCATTTCCCGGCTGATAATCTGTCGGGAATGATCCGACAGACGGATCGGTTTACCCAGGACTTCCCACAGAACGCTCGCCACTTCCTTGGCAGTGACGAGCCTGCCTTTCTGTGTTTTGGCCCGCATATGGATTTCCAGCCTGCCATCTCTTTTTTCATAGAACATAATACCGGTTGCCAGTACCCTCTTGGTCTGAAGCCGCCGCATGATCCGGCTCTCTGCATCGGCAGGGATTTCTTCCATTCCATCTACCTGCTCCGCCAGCCCCTCAACCAGCTTTCCCACTTCCTCCATCTGTCCCGCCATCACTTGCCGGTTCTCTGTCATTTTATTTCGCATCCCCATCATCATCCGTGTCATCTGTAAATTTTGATTGGTCTCCGTAATAAATCGTTCTAAATGAATACATTCCTGCAGAAATCTGGGCGGCATCTGTTCCACATCCAATTCTCCCTGTTCCTGCGCCATCGCCAGCATGCCAAAGATTTCGGAACGGGATAATTCTAACTGTCCCATACATTGCTCTCTATGTTCACAGCGGTCACAAACCTGGGACGCAATCTGATCCATCATTTCCCTCATTTCATGATGGGACATCTGAAACTGCTGTTCCGTCTGTTCCGCCAATGCTCTGGATAATTTTTGAAAGGATTCCGAAAAATCATGTAATTTAAATTTTATGATCTCCTGCATCTGTCCGGTACCCTGATGATTTTTCCCCCTTGTCCCAAATAGATATCCCAGGGAAATCATTATTGCATAGACTGCAATCTCCGTCACAGACAATGCCGCCAGAGAAGTATGCGGCAATCCCAATAACCCAATTCCAACCATTACGATGAGGCTTATCGCTTCTTCCCGATCAGGCATCCGTTCAGTATCTCCATGCAATAAATAGCAGACTCCCTCATACATAATACGGGTAACTACCAAAATCAAAGCTGCCTCCAGGAAATAAAACCAGATGTTTTGTTTGCTGAATGGAAATAAAAACAGTTTCATCCAGGAAAGCGCAAAATAAGATCCTGCCTGAATCAAGGCGGCATGTCCCATACGGATTTCTATCTCTCGATTTTTCAGAAAATCTGCTGTCAACCACAATGCCATCATAGAAGCGCCATAGATCATCACATTCTCCAGCGGTAACACGGTACTCATACCTAATAACACCGTGACCGCCACGGGCAGCACTGCTCCCCCTTCTGTGAAACCGGCTGCAAAAAATGCCAGTCCTGCCGGATTGATCCCAAATACCACTGCACGCCCTAAGACAAATCCTAACAGGATCTGCAGTAACATTCTCTTCTGAATCTTTTTCATCACACTCACCTCATTTTTTACCGTTTGCGTCAGAGGATCCAAAGCCTCTTATGCCCTCCTGACGTTTCGGGAATATTCACATCTCACTCTCATTCCTCCGGTTGATCCTCTCCAGCAGATCTGATTACAGGCATCCCGCCCAAATCCTAATTCTGTCCAGTAAACACCAGAGCAACGCTATCTCTGAGCTGCGTGTGACCCAGTATAAAAAAGGCGTATCGCGTAATTTGTCAAAACTCAGTTGCCGCCACAAAAAAAATTTCGACACACACAGCGTCGAAATTCTTTTATGTTTTATTTATCTTCGGGTTCAAATATGATTTCACCTTCATGCACCAGTCCCAACTTATCACGGGCGATTTCTTCTATATATTCATCGGTTTCCACATATTTCTTAAATTCCTTTAATTCCTCGGCACGTTCCTCCTGCGCCTTCTGCTCTTCTTCTAACTGTTCAATCCTGGCGGCATATGCTCTGCTCTGCCGATTCAATACGATCCGTTTGTATGTCACAGTACCACACAAAACGATACATAGTATGATAATGCCTAAAACAGTATACGGACTGAGCTTTTTTCTCTTTGGCTTACTATAACGTGATGCCATACTGTAACATCCTCCCTTCTCATATTTTATGCCTTTCTATCTATGTAGGCTAGTTTATTAATTATACACCCATATTGCCATTTTCGCAAGCTATTTTTTCTTTCCTTTCCTTATTTCTTTCCGTATCTTCTACCTTGCGAAATTTTTCAAGGCAAATGCAACACTCTGTTGTAGCCACGATGAAAAATACCTGTGTTACACTTACCCTGAAAATTCATCATCCGGGTATCGTATTATTTCGATGGAGAGGTTGGAGAAGACTGATAGGAATTCCGGTTTTGATTCGTATTGTTTGTGCTGCAATATTCATAACCGCCTCCCAGACTCATAACCTGATATCCATGTCTGGCAAGATCCCTGGCGGAGACCAGGCTGATATTGCCATGGTCGCAGTACAGGATGATCCACTGTATGGGTTCTTCCGCGGCTGACAGGAGCCGATCCACCTCTTTCTCCAGATTCTCCCAGTCCACCCATATTGCTCCTGCATAATGTGTCGCATCGTAAGAAGATTTTTCCCGCAAATCCAGAAGCAATACATCTTTGCGTCCCAGATAGTTTTTTAAAGTTTTGCATGAAATTATTTTTAGCTTCATCGGTAATCTCCATTTCATGGGCGAAATATCTTTGGAACCCAATATCATTATATGAAGCAATGGAAAAAAGGTACGAGGATCAGATTGTTGTCCCCGCGGAGTGTTTGTATCGAATAGAAGGAAATCCCTATTCGGCAAAAAAGGCAGCTGACTTTTGCCAACTGCCTTCCGTATATTTCTATCGTGTTATTGTGCAATCAAATACCATTTTTGGCAGTTATGACCGTTGTATTCCCACTGCTGAACATTGGCATTTAATGTTTTATATGCATTGGTAACTTCCACAACACTCTTTCCACCAGAAGTCTTGGTATAAATGCTGTAACTTCCGTCAGAATTTTTAACAAGCTTATATTTTTGTGCATCACAATATGTATTTTGGTAAATTCCAATATTAGTACCATTCGCTCTGTTATTATTTGCAACATCTAATAAGAATGTATTGCCATTTCCTAAGCAGGAATAAATATAGTAATATCCATTTCCATCAGGAACAAATTTCCAGGTGTTATTCACTTTTGCTGCGGATGCAGAGTACTGCAATACATTTGTTCCGTTTACTGCTTTGGCACCAGCGACATCCATATACATTCCACTGTTTACATTTTTAATCATATAGACTTTGCTGGTATCAATGCCGTCACCGCCAGCGGAAGTGCTTGCAATAGACAGGCTGATGATCCTTCCGCCATTGTATGCATTTAATGCAAGATAACTTACATTGGAATTGCCTGAGATTGACAAACTATTCTTTAATTCCTTTACAGTAAAAGTAGTAGTAACAGTATTCGTTGCAACACTGGCAGCATTGTAAGTAGTGCCATTTACCCACTTGCCATCTACAGATGCACCCCATCCGAGAACGCCCCAATGAGCATAGTTCGCATTGTTGCAGTTATATTTCAGTGTAATGACAGCAGAATCCGATGCTTTTAATAACCAGGAAGCATCCGAAGTTGCATACGATTCTTGTGAGCTGCCCGCAAAAATTTGTGTAGAGCCGGAATTATTAGAGGAACTACTATTTGCAGGATATACAGCCATGATAGCATCAATGATTTTTTGTTGCGTTACTCTATAATTATTGCGGTCGAAAAGTCCAAATCCATAAACTCCCGTATAACCATTGTCCCACCAAATTGGAACACAATTATATTTTTTTGCATAAGTACAAACTTTAGAAGCAAAATCTGCACGACATGCTGTATTTCTAGAATCATATGCAGATTTATCAATAGCTCCGTATTCGCCGATTACTACCGGATATCCTCTGCTGGTAAATTTATCATACAGCATCTTAAACTGTGAATTCAAATAGTTTTCATCGCCATAACTATCAACTTTAGAACTATTATTTGCATTGCTGCCCCACTGTGTCTTTGCACTGCTTTCCTCACCACAAAATCCCCATGGATCATAGTAATGAACAGAAATCATAATTCTTTTCTCATTAGAAGAAATTTCTCTGGAACGATAATTATCTGTTGGAATGGAAAAACCATAGTTACCGGCAGTATACTCGATATTGGTATTCCAGCCTGGAAGCATTAACCATCTCTTTGCATTATTGCCTCCTGTCTGACGTACCGTATCCACAAAGATTTGATTTAATTTATTAATATTTGAATAATAGGTCGGATTAGGATTACCATAAGTCCCGTCAAATTCTTCATTCATAGATTCAAATATTAAATGTTCATCATAGGAATTAAAACGAGTCGCAATCTGTTTCCAACATGCCTTATATTTTGCCTGAATTTCTGACTGGTTTGATCCGTTACAAAGCAGCCAGCCACCATCAATAGAATTATAACCATCACCATGCATATTAATGATTACATAAAGATCATTTTCAATACACATGTCAACCACTTTCTGCACTCTGTCCAACCAGGAAGAATTAATGGTATAACTAGAGCCGCTTCCAATCTTATTTAAGTAAGATACCGGAACACGAATAGAACGAAATCCAGCGTTTTTAACCGCTTTAATTAATTTTTCATTAATTGTCGGATTTCCCCAATATGTTTCACAAGGTGTACCATTCAGTGCTGATTCCAACTGATTACCCAGATTCCATCCTGCCCCCATTTCAGATACAATCTGGCTTTGATTTAAATCAGTAAAAGTTGCCGCACTGGCAGTTTTATTAGTAGAAACAATACCCGCCATACCCAATGTTGACAACGACATTGCCGCTGCCATTACAACAGCAAATAGCTTTTTGATTTGCATAAAATACCTCCTTGGTAAATTGTGTAAAAGTAACTGAAAAAATCATCTGAATCATAGCATAATTCAAAAATACCATCAATAATCATTTTGTAAATAGATTTTTTTTGTCATTTTTCAACAAAAAATTAATTACTTAATCAATTGAGAAAGCAACTAATTTATGCACTTTTTATAAATAGTTTTATTACTTGTCTAAGCCCCTTTTTTCAATAAAAACAATTAATTTTTACTCCCTAATTTAATGTGTAAAAAATGATAATTTATAACCCTCTGCAAGATGGCAGGAAACAACTTTTACCCTAAAAAATTTTGCAATAAATTTTGATAAATTTTGCATCCCCGTCGTCCTGACAGAATGGCACGGAAATCAATTTTCAAATGTAATCATTTACCGATAATTTCTGACAGGTAATTTTCTGTTATCCATTATTTACCCCACCCCTTCTGCTGTTTCGTCCGCAAAATA
>CANRZB010000069.1 GCA_947644195.1 uncultured Clostridium sp. | reverse complement strand
TATTCCCACACATTAGCCCTGGTCTGCGGATCCAGACCGGTGGTGGGTTCGTCTAGAAATAAAACTTTGGGGTCGTGTACCAGCCCTCTTGCGATCTCAGCTCGCCGTTTCATACCGCCGGACAGGCTGCCCACCGCCGCTCGTTTCCATTCCGTAAGCTCTACCAGATCAAGGGCAAAATTGATGCGATCCTGTACCTCGTTCTTCGGCACTTTGTAGAAGCTGCAATGATATTTCAGGTTTTCTTCCACTGTCATTTGGGCGTCGAGAGTAGAATCCTGAAAGACGATCCCTATGTCCTTCCGCACTAAACTGCGTTCTGCGCAAACATCATGTCCGTTGATTATCAGAGTGCCCTCCGTTTTATCAAGAATAGTACACAAGGTATTGATCGTCGTGCTTTTTCCTGCGCCATTGGGACCGAGGAAAGCAAAAATACTGCCTTCGTTTACAGTGAAGGAAATATCATCCACCGCTGTAAAATCCCCATACTTTTTTGAAAAATGCTCCACTTGTATGATTGGGTTCATGTTGTTACCTCCTAAAAAAATTAAGTCCTATGCGAACTGCTCGCATAGGACTTATCTCTATAGTAATCTATAGTGCCTCAACTATTTTTTTGTTCAATCCAGTGTTTTTATTAAGACTGTCACCTCCAAATATCGCCCAGCTCGATCAGTCTGGCTTGTATGCGGACATAGGCTTTTGCATCCTCTTCCCCTAAAGCCTCCAGCATTTTTGCCACAGAATGAACCATTCCGATTCGGCGCTCTTCGATTAGGGCTATGCCTTTTTCTGTCAGGCAGACAATGACCTGTCGACTGTCTGAGGGGTCAGGAGTTCGTGTAATCATATCCTGTCCCTCTAAAGATTTCAGCATGGCCGCAATCCTCGCGGTGGTCAGCATAAGCGCTTTACTCATGTCTTTAGGATACGCCCGGTTTCCGTTTGCTGCCAGATAATTTAACGCTAAAATCTCTCCCCTTGCGATTTGGGACATGGTTCGCTCCATCTTGATTTGCGGCGCAGCGGCACGCATATCAATAAGTTGTATCGCCAATTCCGTGTAGTCCATAGGCTGTCTATACCTTTCAAAATTACTAACTCTGTTAGATATAGTAGCACAGATTATCTTCACTGTCAATGGGATAATATCTTTCCTGTCTGATCCCTATTTTCTTCCAGTTCCCAAATCTGTCGTTTCCGACGAAAATAGAGGCACACGCCTATCCCCGTAAAGGCAAGGACAAAAAACAATAGTGCTGCACCGGATCCTTTGCCGCTCCCAAACAGTTTTCTCAGAAAACTCCCGGAAGCCTGTACCGCCATAAATGGTTCAAAACACTGGTCAACGAGGAAACCACCCAGAAAATATCCCACCGGAATCGTAAAAAACTGCAGGGAATTCCGTACCGAATAAACCCGTCCCTGCATCTGCTCCGGCACATGCAGGCGCATGATGGCATCCAGGTTCGTATTCATTAGCGGAATTGCAATCCATCCCAGAAAACCACCGATACACCAGACCAGAGGCGTCCTGCCAAAAGCTAGTAGAAAATTTTCCGTACTCATGGAAAACAACAGGCAGTTGCAGATTACCCTGACCCGACTCTTCGGCTGCTCCCCCCACGACGCCAGAATACTTCCCAACAACATCGAGATACCAATCACGGCATTTACAAGTCCCAGTACCTTCTCACTGCCCCCATTTCTGGACAGCATCATAGCTGGAAAAGCAGCGTCATAAATTGAAGCAACCAAATTAATGGCAGCCAGAAAGAGAATCAAATAAAAAATCCCAGGTTCCTGTTTGAGATATTGTAACCCCTTTTGAACGGAATCCAACAATTTTTCCGAAATTTCGGTCTCCTCCTGTGGTTCGGGAATTTTAATTCCCAATGCCAAGGTCAGAAAGGCAACTCCAAAGGTCAGCAGATCAAAAAATACAATGGCACCCATTCCGGCAAGCCCTAGCACCGCTGTAGCAAGAATTGGTGTCATTACTGAGTTGACTGCCGTCGCCAGATACCTAAATCCCCCCACTTTCTGATAATATTTCCTGGGAAGGATCCTGGTCGTCGCCACTTCCGATGCTGGCTGCTGTACGGTATTCATCAATCCGTTTACAACATTAATCAAATATAAATGCCAGATCCTTAATACATGGTTCTGCCATAAAAGCAACATCACAACCGTAGTCAGCGCCGCCACAGTATCACATACTAACATCGTCTTTTTCTTATTCCAACGGTCACTGAGCGCACCTGCAAAGATACTAAGTAGTACATAGGGCGCATAGGAACTGACCATTAAAAATGCTGTCAGCAAAGCAGATCCCGACTGTGAATAGGACCAGATTACCAAGGCAAAACCCGTCATGGCGCTGCCCAGGCCAGAAAAAGACTGTGTAACCCAAAGTAACAGAAATGGTTTTATTTCCTTTAAATTTTCAATATATTTTTTCATAGACTTTGCTCCTTAACAAAAAGATTTCATTTCCTTTTCATTTTTGCAAAGTCCCAGAGCAGTCCGTCTACTCCATGCAATCCTGCCCTGTCAGACTTTGCATGGAGCTGCTGCAATACATAATATCATATTTTTTTCCTTTCTACACTCTTACCGCATCATCGCTGTTTGTGGGAAACACCGCACAATGATAATTTCTCTTGATCTGTTTATCCCAGAGAATAAATAATGATTCCTCCGATAATCAGAAACAATGCCAGATATTTTTTTCCGTTCATCTTTTCATGAAAAATCTTTACACCAAAAACGGTAACATAAAGATAACTGGTCGCCTCAATGATCGGCCCCATGGATAACGGAATCCCCTTATATGCCAAGATAGATAAAAATGTCGTTCCAAAAAATAACAGATACGCAATAATTACCATAGGATTCAAATATTCTTTCAGTGGGGAGTCATAGGTTTTTAACGCCGCCTTTTTTAACATAACCTGCGAAACGGCACTGACAAAGACTCCCGTCATCAGTACCAAAATATAAGGGATCATTTCTCTATCCATGGGCTTTCTCTCCATCTGAAATTGCAAACAAAACAACGCCTGCGACTACAATGACTGCCCCGATGATCTTAACCGGAGACAAGCTTTCATGAAACACCAGAACACCCCAAACAATTCCCCATACCACGGTAACCGCTTTATTGGCAAACGCCATCGTCAAAGGAATCCGTTTGATAACCTGCTGCCAGCCAATCGCATAGAAACCCAGCAATAATATAATAATGCCATAATACAAACAAAACTGAAAACTCAAAAAAGATTGCTGCCCCGCCATTTTACTGAAAATCCCACTCATGGAATAAATCATCAGCATCATGTGCAATCCAAACAGTACCTTTATTTTTTCCCGGCTCAAAACATTTCCTCCCTGTTCCTGCTATCGGTAAAATTCTTTTACCTTGTCACAGATGTATTCCACCTGATCCTCCTGTAAACCATAATATAACGGCAGACGTAAAATTCGCTCGCTTTCTTTCGTCGTATAGCGGTCTTCCCCTGAAAAACGACCATATTTCTGCCCTGCCGGAGCATTATGCAGCGGAATATAGTGGAAGACAGCCAGAATGTCATTTTGTTTGAGATGTTCGATCAACCGGGTCCGCTCCTCCAAATCTTTTGTCTTAATATAGAACATATGGGCATTGTGTACACAATGATCTGGAATAAACGGTAATTCTATCCTGCCCTCTTCTGCCAGGCTCTGAAGAGATGTGTTATAATGATTCCAGATTGCCATGCGGTCCCGATAGATGGTATCCGCTTCTAACAACTGCCCCCATAAATATGCGGAATTCATATCACTTGGCAAATACGAAGATCCATAATTGACCCAGGTATATTTATCAATCTGCCCCCGGAAAAACTTGCTTCGGTTCGTTCCCTTTTCCCGGATAATTTCTGCATCCTCTATTTTGTCGGGATCGTTAATCAAAATTGCGCCGCCCTCTCCCATACTGAGATTTTTGGTTTCATGGAAACTAAAACATCCATAATCCCCGATACTTCCTAATGGTTTCCCCCGATAGCTTGCCATGACTCCCTGCGCTGCATCTTCAATCACAGTGAGATGATATTTTTTTGCAATCTCCATAATCGCGTCCATTTCACAACCTACCCCGGCATAATGAACCGGCACGATTGCCTTGGTACGATCTGTGATCGCCGCTTCCAATAAAGTTTCATCCATATTCATCGTATCAGGACGAATATCGACAAAAACTGCCTTCGCGCCCCTTAATACAAATGCATCTGCTGTAGAAACAAAGGTATAGGATGGCATGATAACCTCATCCCCCTCCTGGATCTCCGCCAGGAGAGCCGCCATTTCCGTCGCATGGGTACAGGAAGTTGTCAATAATACTTTGGCAACTCCGGTCATCTCTTCCAACTTTTCATTACATTTTTTGGTAAACTCCCCGTCACCACAAATCTTATGATTATTAATGGCCTCCTGTATAAACTGCATCTCATTCCCTACGACAGGTGGTACATTAAAATGAATCATCGCCCATTCCTCCTTAATCCCTCTCATGTATATTAACACTTTTAGTATCATACTACTTCTTTTGTCGAAATACAACTGTTTTATCTAAGACAAATTATTCCGTTCGACAGATTGGTGTATCCACACTGCCTTTTATCACGCCACAGGCAATTTTTTCCCCCGAATTTCCCGACGGCTGCGTCGTAAAATCATCCACATTACCATGAATGATCACAGACTTCCCTAAAACCTGACTGATACTGAGACAGGCATCATAAAAACTGAGCCAGCTATATCCATTGCCCGACAAGAGTGGCGGCAGATCGCCGGCATGGGACGGATGTGGATGATCCTCTGGATTATAATGCCCTCCCGTGTTGGCAAAATGATCACTACAATCTCCATTCTCGTGGATATGGAAACCAAAAAAAGCCGGAGTTTCCCTTGTTTCCACCGGCAAATCATAGATTTCAGCCTCAATCACGACACCAGAATATGGTGCTTCATAAAACAGGACTACCCCGTGGATATCCGGATAGTCCGTACCACCAGAAATTTCTGCCATCGCCTGGGGAGCGTTCCCACAAATACTGCTCATTACATTCTGAAACATAAGAATTACCTCTGCTATTCTTTCCTATCAGTATATGAGCTTTCCGTAATATTGTGCAGATAGAACTATTGTAAAACTACCTCTGAAAATCAACAGAGGCTAACGAAATCGGATCCAAACATTAACTTCCCCCCATAGTTTCCTTTTTCTTGTCACTCCGTGATAAACAAATCAAACAAGTCGGTACAATATAGAGACAGGCAGAGATCCAGGCGGACTGATCCGTAAAACAGATCGCCGTAAAGCCAAACATCGGCACAGCAAGCGTGCTGACACTGATTCTGGCAATCATTTCCATCACTCCAGAAAAGACTGCCCTCCCCGCATATCCAAGGCCCTGTGTCGTCATCCGGCAGACATTCAGGATCCCCAAAACCCAGAAAAAGCATCCCTGACAGAACAGATATTTCGCAGATGCATTTAATACCTCACGTTCTCCCGCCGGAACAAAAAAGCGACTCATCCCCTTTCCCGCACAGATCAAAACAGCACCTGCACATAGCCCATAGACAACTCCTGTCAATATTCCGCGCTGTAGTCCCTCCCGGATCCGCTTCTGGTTTCCGGCGCCCAGATTCTGTCCACAAAATACAGATACCGCAGTGGCAATGGCATCAAACGGACACATAAAAAACTGTTTCAGCCGCACCGCAACCGTAAAACCGGATACATAAATACTGCCCAGTCCATTATTGGCAGACTGCATCACCATGCTACCCACAGCAGTGATGGAATACTGCAATCCCATTGGAATCCCCATGACAATCATGTTCCAAATTTCCGTTGACTTCCAGTGACAATCCTCTCTACGCGGACACAATAACGGATATCGCCAAAAAATAACACAGGCGCATAGAATTCCGCTTACCGCCTGAGCAGTAATGGTTGCAACTGCAGCACCGACACATCCCCATTGAAACACTTTAATATATAATAAATCCAACAATATGTTTAATACTGTCGCAACAGCCAAAAAGAGAAACGGGGTCTTGCTGTCTCCCACAGCGCGTAACATAGCAGATAACAGATTGTAGAGCAAGGTAAATGGAATCCCCAGAAACAATACAAAGAGATAACTATAAGCGCCCGCATAGATATCTTGGGGCGTCGATAACAACGACAAAATCTTCGGACAGAAACAGGTACACAATACGGTCAAAAGCAGGGCAATGACACCGGACAGCAATAATGCATGGAAAATCTGATTTCGAAGTCTCTTTTCATCCTGGGCACCAAAGGTTTTGGCAAGGGGAATCCCAAAACCACACGTTGTACCAACCAGAAATCCAATCACCAAAAACTGCACACTGGAAGTTGCCCCCACACTGGCCAAAGCTTTGGTTCCCAAGACTTTCCCAACTATCGCAGCGTCCACTATATTGTAGGTTTGCTGAAGCAAATTCCCTAAAAGCAAAGGGATTGCAAATTCTATCATTAACCGGAGAGGATTTCCCTCGGTCATGGTTTTCGTCATAACGGCTCTCCTAACTGTATGAGGTGTTTCTATTAATATTTTTCTTACAAGGAATACAAAATACTGTAATAAAACGATTTTGTCTACTTCAATTACAATAGCTATTTCCCCTGCTAGCAGTTTCTTAGCTCATCCCTTTTTCTCACAATTTCTATAAAATCACTCTTCACGGTTTCATACTTAGAAGGATCACGCAGGATTGCAGAAGGATGGTATGTCGCTGTCAACGCAAAGTCTTTCCGATGTGTCCAGGTACCATGCTGTCTGGTAATTTTAAAATCCGGCGAAATAATTCGCTGTGCCGCAACACGGCCAAGACAGACAATGATCCTTGGTTTCAGTAGATATGTTTCATATTTCAGATAGGGAAAACACGCTTCTTTTTCCTCTCCTTTCGGATCACGGTTGCCAGGAGGATGGCATTTCAAAATATTGGTAATATATATTTCCTCTCTATTCAGTCCACTATCCTGTAAAAGCCTGTCTAATATTTCCCCCGATCTCCCGACAAAAGGAATCCCCTGTTGATCCTCTTGTTCCCCAGGAGCTTCGGCAATCAGCATAAGATCGGCCTGATCATTTCCTCGTCCCATGACAGGCTGATTCCTGGTCTGACTCAATGGACACCAGGTACAGTTAGCAACATGCTGTTCAATATCTTTCCATGTATATTGCATAAGCACTCCTTTAAATATGTCTATTTCTATTGTCTTTCCTATATTCTCTGCCACAGCAGCATATTCTCCTGAAATTCTGCCGTCAGCTCCCCTTTGTCTTTCAACCAAGAAAGATATGACCGCACCGTACTGCCAACCAATACATACTGTTCAAAGTTCATAACAAGCCCATATCCCTGAAACACTTCCTGCAAAATCCGCTCAAAGCAGACCGGCTTTCCACAAATGGATAAAATCCTCTCTGCCACCTCATGCACCTTATTCCTGTTGTATCCAACTAGTTCCCTCACATTAGCTGAGACTTCGGCATGAGCCGGAACGAACATGGCGGCCTCCATTCCCTCCACCATATCCAACGTTTCCAGATAAGCTCCTACATCATAAATGAAAGATACGGCATATTTTTCCAGCGTTTCCCGACTGCTGATACAGTCTGCAAGGAACACCACCCCATCCGGCATACGAAAACCAACCATATCAAAAAAATGCCCCGGCAATGGTATCACTGCAATCTCCTCCGGAAACCCCGCCTCATAAAAATGCGATACGTCACTTTCCTGCGCCATCAGAAACTTATGCCGCAAATCCTTACATGGATAACCGCCGTAAAGGAAAGAAGGCTCCAGTATTGGATATTCTGTAAATGCAGCCTCCATGCCACCGGAATAAACTTTACATCCCGTCTGCCCCTGCAAGTAATGGTTGCCGCCGATATGATCTGCATTGGAATGGGTATTCAGTATAGCGGCCAATTGCCAGCCGTTTCCATCCAGAATCTGTCTGACCTTCCTCCCAACATTTTTGTCATTCCCGCTGTCAACCAAATAGACATGGTCCTTGTCGCGAACGTATACGCCTATCTTTGCTGGACAGTTAATATAATAACACTTCTCACTAATCTGTTTCAGTTCGTACATTTCTTAATCCTCCCAAACTTTTGATATCATTCAGATCCTATGCATCATTAATCGTCAATAAAATCACAGTATCTATGATGGAATCCCGTTCACCTTTCATCGTCTAGATTATAATTGATTCATTAGTTTACAAATATAATTTATTGTTCTAAAATCCAAATTGCTATTTCCTGATAAAATTTGTCGGCAAATTAAATCTTCTTTACCAGCATAACTTAAATAAATTAAAATATTGCCAGGACTGTATATTTTATTAGTATGTTATGTACAGCCACGCCCAACCTTATGTATTATTCCGTTGACAGTCAGCCTTCTGCACCTTTGTTCAGAAAAAGTATCCGAATACAAGTGTCAACTCGCCACTAATTTAAAATTTTTCTAAGCTACATTTTAGCAAAACATGTACTAAATTGCAATTAAACATTTTATTCTTTAAGAGCTATTTTCAAATATTTGAGCAAGAATCCATCTACCAAATCCGATGATTTCTTTCGGACCAAGACAACTTATGTTTAGAGTAAAGGCAGATTTAAAAATCTTCATAACTTCTGCGTCCACAGCTTCCTTCCCAAAAGTAGCACCATACCTTATAACCCATTGGGACATTTTTAGACATGATAGTATCTGATCTTTTGTATTTGCAAAACGGCTTACAAACACCGTAAATAAGGATTTACGAGGAATAAATATGACACTCCAATTTATATCATGAAGCAAACATATAACTACAGAGAGTGCATCAAAAATAACTAGTTGTCAAAAAAACAAAAAGAAGTATAATAGGCATACAAACATGAATTCTGATAAGACACTTTTTATAGCACTTATTAACTATTATATCTTATCTCCAAAAAGTCCGCAAACCCTTGAAAACGCTAAATTTATAACAAGTGAGTTTGACCTTAGACTTTCCCTTATATTATATCCTTTTTCCCTCATGTTCGAACCCTTATAAGGGCAAAAATGAGGGAAAGAAAAACCTGTTACAAATTATAAAATGAAAGGAACAGGACAGGAAGAACTGATTGGAATGCTTTCACAAATTTCTCCAAAACACAGACAAGAAAGAGCTGATAAGATATGAGATTTATTTATGCATCGTATAATATGCTCCATAACTGTGTGTCAAGTAAGGAATAAAAAAAATTCTTTTTTTTAATTCAACATCATACAAATACCGGTATAATCTTCATTACAAATAAGCATTTTTAAAAGTTCTAAAATATACTCAAAATCATGTAGTGATATATTCATCGGCTCTGCATCTAATGTGTCTGGCTCTGTGATGACTATTGTTTGTATATTTCTCACTTCTATCAATCTTTCCTGCCTGCATTTCGGGCAGTAGAGAGGATAATTTATCAGAACAGTATCCTCCCTGATTCTGCTGCGGGTTTTGCTCCCGCAGACAGGGCATAATATCCATTCTGTCTGTTTCAATTTCTTGCCTGCCTTTCTTTCAAAAATAATGGTACTGTTTCCGATGCCTGCATAGCAGATATACCGTCAATATAAGCGTGAAAAGCTCCGCTAGCGGTACTGCAAGCCATACGCCCGTTACCTCTAAAAATCTCGGCAATGCCAAAAGGAACACCATAATAAATCCAAACGTCCGCAGGAAAGATATGGTTGCAGATGCTTTCCCATTGGATAATGCCGTAAATAATGCGGATGAAAAAATATTGCATCCAGAGAACAGAAAGCTGAATGAAAAAATGCTAAATCCATTCTTTGTAATCTCAAAAACATTCCTGTTATTCTCCGCAAATACCTTTGCAATGCTTTCTCCTCCAAGCAGGGAAAATAAAAATACAAATATGGAAATCCCCGCTATAAAGCTGAAACAAATACGGACGGTCTTTTTTAGCTGTTTTACATTCCCGCTCCCATAGTTATAGCTTACGACGGGGGCTGTTCCCATAGAAAAGCCAATATAAAGCGTTGTTAAAAGGAACTGCGAATAGATGAGTACCGTAATCGCGGCTACACCATCCTCGCCCAACAATTTCATCATTGTTACATTAAACAAAAATGTAGTTACAGCAGTCGAACACTGGCTTACCAGTTCTGACACACCGTTGGAACAGCTTTTCAGCAGAACAGATGCGTCCATGTCAGGCTTGCAAAAGTGCAGTTCACTTCTTTTCATCAAAAAAAATATTGTACCAATAATTGACGGTATCATATATCCGATGCCTGTCCCAATAGCAGCTCCCTTGATTCCCATTTGC
>CANRZB010000068.1 GCA_947644195.1 uncultured Clostridium sp. | reverse complement strand
AGTATCGCCTTGCCAAGGCGAGGGTCGCGGGTTCGAATCCCGTCTCGTGCTTTTTTTGTACCATAAAATGAATAGATGTTTTTTGGTTAGTACATGTTAAATACTAAAAAAGTCTGTATTTCTCGTAAGTAACTGTCCTTGTGTATCCTATGTTTGGAATGGTTAGAATATGTTAGGAAGCAGGAACAGTCATTAGAAAGGATCGTATTATGTGGTTAAAGAAAATTATAGCTGCTATCGCATTGTTATGTTTTGGCGCATTGGGATATTATGCGTTGCATCCTGCAGTCAATATTCATCAGCAGGGAATCTGGCTACTTCTTTTTTTGCTTTTTCTGCTGATCGCCCTTCTGAGTGCCATCGGGAAACTGGCTGGCGGCAAGGGGCAAAGCCGTGTGATTGTCATACAGCATCTTCGGGAGATTCCACTAGTATCACGAATTTTTGTGATTTTGGCGGTAACGACGGCAGTTCTGTTCTTGATCGGGGAGCTTGCCGGTGCAACCTTATTCCGTTCCAGGAGCTATGCCAGTCTGCTTCCTGTAGAAGAACGTGTCTTTGAAGAAGATATTGCAGAATCTGACCGGGTGACGGATATTGCCCTGATGGATACCGAAAGCGCCAGAATCTTTGGCAGTCGAAAAATAGGTTCCCTCTCGGATGTGGTCAGCCAGTATGAGGTGGAACCGGATTATACGCAGATTGCCATTCAGGGGAAGCCATGGAAAGTGTCCGGGTTAAAATATGCCAGTTTCTTTAAATGGTGGAATAACCGGAAAAACGGGATTCCCGGATATGTCAAGGTAGATCCTACCAATTCGGAAGCACAGTACGTTAAATTGGACCAGGGGATGCGCTATGTGCCATCCGGGTATTTTAACTATAATCTGCAACGTCATGTTCAATTAAAGTATCCGACAAAGATCTTTGACAGTTATCATTTTGAACTGGATGATGAGGGAAATCCTTATTACATTTGTCCGACCAAGACAGCCAGGATCGGTTTGTTTGATGGAATGGATATCAATGGTGCCGTGATCTGCGATCCCATCAGTGGTGATTGTCAGTATTACGACAGGAAAGACATTCCCAGCTGGGCAGACAGTGTTTACAGCGGGAACCTGCTGACTCAAAAATATAACTGGCATGGCATGTTGTTAGGTGGATATTTTAATAGTATTTTTGAACAAAAAGGCTGTAAGCAGGCGACAGATGATTTTGGTTATAAGATTATTTTAGATGACGTATGGATCTATACCGGTGTGACATCGGTCAATGGCGACAAATCCAATATTGGTTTTATTATGATGAATCAACGTACCTCAGAAGCCAGGTTTTACCGAGTTTCCGGGGCGGAAGAACACTCTGCAATGGCAGCGGCAGAAGGGGAAGTACAGGAAAAAGGCTACCGTGCCTCCTTCCCAAGCCTGATAAATGTCGCAGGGATTCCCACGTATGTCATGGTGCTCAAGGATAGTGGAGGTCTGGTTAAATTATACGCCATGGTCAATGTGGAACAGTATAATATTGTAGCTACTGCAACAACCCAGAGCAAGGTATTTGAAAATTATTTAAAGTTGTTAAAATCTCAGGGAAATACCGAGATTGATGAAAGCAAGCAGAAGCAGGAAACCATTACGGTAACGGATATTCAATATATTGATACGGATGACGGTGTGATTGTATATCTCAAGGATAACGCGCATCAGGTTTATAAACAGGCATTTAAAGAGAACGAGTCCTTAATTAAGATTACAGCAGGAGATCAGCTGCGTATCACGTATCTCGAGGGTGTGGACGGGATTCATACCCTGCTGGAATTTACAATTATTTAAGAATAGTTCAGAATTAGTACTCTTGTTTTTTTCATTGCATCCGTTAAACTGATAGTACAGGGAACGAATCCGGCAGGAGTGATCTGCAGAGGGTGTCGTCCCATGGGATTTCGGTGTATCAGGAATTATAGAATACGTTTGTCCGTAGTTAATCGTTATATGGTATGCTGCAAATGCGCTGCCGGTTATGGTTGGCGGAGATACCAGCGGGCAGAAAGGACCGGTATGAGAGAGCGTTTTCATCGATTTATGCAAGGACGTTATGGGACAGATCAGTTTTCAGGATTTATGGCTTGGACTGCTCTCATTTTATGGGTAATTGCCAAGGTAACCAAATATTTTATTCTGGAGAAAGTTTGTCTCTTTACTGCCATTGCTATGGTTCTCTATTTTAATTATCGAATTCTGTCCAGGAATCATGCAAAACGATACCGGGAAAATGAACGGTTTCTCATTATGACAGGCAGAGTGCGGCGATATATGCAGAAGTGGCAGCATCAGATACAGATGCGCCGGGATCACCGGATCTTTCAATGTCCGTCCTGTAGTCAAAAAATCCGAGTACCGAAAGGGAAAGGCAAGATAGCGATTACCTGTCCCCAATGCCGGACAGAGTTTATCCGACGTACCTGATTGGCATATGGAATAACATCGGTTGAGGAGGTCCGTTTTTGCAAAGGGATGTTATGATACGTTAATCAATGGGACAATGTGAATATAAAACAGGGTGCAGTGTTTTTGGATCAGAATACGGATGTCAAGGAGAAATACAATGGTAGAAATGACGTTTAAGATGGAACGGCCGGGTTTGGTCAAACCCGGAGATCATGTGGAGGTCAGCGAGAAGAAGACTGCTTTAAATTACACCTATATTATTGAACCTGCAGTTGCCATGTCCGGCTGTTTTAAGGTCAATGAGCGGATTAAAGACCGAAGCGGTATTGTTAAGGATGTCACACACAATGACCGGGGCTATTATGTCATTGTAGAATTTGAAAAATAAGGAGAGAGGGAGACAATACAGATGGTAAAAGTTGGAATGACGGGACGGCAGGAACTGACTGTGACGGAAGAATTGACGGCAAAAGCTATGGGAAGCGGGGAATTGTTAGTCTTTGCAACGCCTGCGATGTTGGCGCTTATGGAGAAAACTGCCTACCTGAGTGTGGCAGATGCATTGGACGAAGGGAGCGGCAGCGTCGGCACTATGGTACAGTTGACTCACAGCGCAGCATCCCCGGTAGGGATGCATGTGGTGTGCGAAAGCAAACTGACCGCAGTGGATGGCAGAAAGCTGATCTTTTCTATCGAAGCCAGAGATGACTGTGGTGTGATCGGACAAGCCACGCATGAGAGGTTTATTGTTTTTCATGATAAATTCCAGGCGAAGACAGATGCGAAACTGCCTGAGAAATAGATCGTGGCTATGATCGGGGAGGACCATAGCATACAAGTATTAGTGTCAGGAATCAATATAATATGGACAGGCATGCCTAGAAGCTGTAAAATTCTATGTTGAATTTTACGGCTTTTTTCGTTATAAAAAATGGATGGAAGATCACGTGATCCTCTAAGATTTTGGAAAAAACTTGAATAAAAATTAAGGGTGTGATAAATTGATATTTAGAAATATAAGGAAAAGAAGAAATATATTGATTTAGCTTGATTGTGTCAAGCGATTGATTTAGGAAATGAGTAGAGATGCAAAAGAGTAAGAAACTACCCTATCAGGAACCTTTCACATCTGCATGGCCGGACGTCAATTTTTTACTTTCCATAGTACAGAATGTGCCTTGGGGAATGGCTTGGATATTAAATTCACATATACAGATGCGGGCTTCCATATATCAGAACTACAGGTGGGGGATAGGAGATGCCCGAATTACTTTTTATCCCTATGCCGTACATGATCTGACGCCCAATATTTATGATCAGTGTCCTTTGATTGATAAGTATTCTGTTCCCAGGAGATTGATTTGTGATACTTATGAATCTTTTACTGACTATGTGCGATATGCGATTGACCGGGAGTACTATCTTTCATTGTATGTGGACCAATTTTTTCGGGAGGATATTGCTGGGGAAGGATACCATCATCCTATTTATATCTATGGATATAATGATGTTGGTAACTGTGTATATTGTTTCGATAATTTTGAGATGGGAAAATATTTCTCAAAAGAGATTTCCTATAAAGTGTTACAAAGGGCATATGATCTGATTCATCCGGATTCGTGGGAGTCAAGTATTTTTTTATATAAACTGAAGGAGCATCCCTACCAATTTGTACCACAATTTGTCGCTGCCCAGTTAGAGGATTACCTGGATCCAGGAAGGGGAGTATGTTATTTCGATAAGATGTTATGTCCGGAGAAGATACATGATGGGCAGGATTATTACAATGAGGTATATTATGGGATGCAATGTTATGAGTTTTTAAAGAAATACATCCAAATTAACTTACAGGAGCAGAGGTCTGATATGACATATGATGTGCGGAGTTTTTGCATGATTATCGATCATAAGGTTTTGATGGAGAAACGGTATCAGTATATGGTTGCAGAGGGATATATTGCTCCATCGGGGAAAGTCAGCAGGATGCTTAAGAAACAATGGAAACATGCTCATATTATGAAGAATTTATTTTTGAAATTTTCTATTATGGGAAAAGAGAGGATTTTACTACAGATACTGGAGATATTAGAAGAGTTTGTGGAGGATGAAAAAGAATCATTGGCTGAATTTCTGAAGCTGATTAGAGAGGATTGTGACTAAGATCTACAGCAGAATGGCAAGGGAGGATGATTTGGCATGGGTGCGGAACTAGATAAAAATAGAATTCGAGAAATAGTACATAGCATGGTTTGCGAGGAAGCGCACCTGGGAGAAGGTTTGGAATTGCCGGAAGATATCAGACTAATTGAGAATCTTGGATTTGATTCTGTGCAGTTGATCAGTCTGATTGCAAGGATTGAGGAGACGTTTAATATTGAATTTATGGGAAGCCGTATGCTTTTTGACCGTTTCGACAATCTCGGTCATTTGTGTGACCTAGTAAAAGAAATGATGGAAGAGAAACAATGCGGACGAGGAGAAAACGATGGGGCAATATGATGATATCAATGATGTATTAAATATGGTTAAATATGCCTATTTTCAAGTTCCACTATATATGGAATTGGCTGAAAAGTTTCATCTGGATTTTGGAGACTTCAGCTCTTTGCCGATTATCAGCAAAGATTATTATATCAAGGCGGATGTTCCCTATTTATCTTGTGATTATGTCCCGAGGCTGTTACAAGGTCTGCTGTTACAGGGAAGGACGTCTGGTTCTACAGGGAAATATACGGACTTTTATTGGGATCCGGGAGAGGAAAGGAACTCTCTGCTTGAGCTATGGTACTATCGGAAAAAGTATTATGATATTGCACCAAAAGACAGGTTGGTATATTTTTTTCCAATTGTTCAGGAGGATTCGGGACAGGAAGTCATAGGAACCAAAACTATTTTGGGATTGTCGAAAGCATTTTTGTATAATCACAGATTAATGCAGGCATATCATCTGATACAGGAATTTCAGCCAAAGTGGATGATCTTGCAGCCTAGTGTAGCTTGGTTATTATGTGATTTAATTAATAAAGAAAAGTTAGAGAAAATAGAATCGGTAGAATACATTGAGTTTACTGGAGAATATTTGGACGAAAAAATACGAAAAGAGACGGAGGAGGTTTTTTCCTGTAAAACGGCAAACCAATATGGTCTGAGGGAAGTAAATTCTATTGCATATGAATGTCCCATGGGGAATATGCATATCATGAGAAGTAATACCTATCTAGAGATTATTCATGAAGATGACGAAGGGATAGGGGATATTTGTATCACGTCTCTAAAAAACTATGCCATGCCATATATCAGATATAATACCGGAGATAAAGGGTGTATGAGAGAACTATCCTGTTCCTGTGGAAATACCAATCCGGTTTTGGAAATCCATAAGGGAAGGAATAATGATTGGATCAGGATTAGCAAGGAGAAAAGAATACATCCGTATATGCTGATGCAATTGCTTTCTGAAATTAACAGTTTGACAGGGAATCAGATCATACAATTCCAGGTGATTCAGAAGGAGTATGAGCATTTTGAGATTAACGTAGTACCTGATCAGGGATATAGAAAGGAGGTTACAGAAGCACTGATCGTAGAAAAGATAAGGAAGCGGATCAATCAAAAGATGCAAGTTGATTTTCAGTATTTTGGAACCTTGCTGCCGGATATGATTACCGGAAAAATTGCTGTTTTTGTCTGTGAAATTAAGAAAGGATAAATAATAACTTTTATGTAAATACAGTAGAGAAAACTTGAAATGGCAAAGGAGGAAATGAGATGGGGAAAACAAATTGGACCTATGTATGTAATGTATCGAATGCATTGGGGGGATACGATTCGATACAGGGTTATACCTGTAACCAAAGTAATCAGAAACATTTTTTTACGTCTATGAAAAAGGATATCAACAACGCTAACAAACTATATCAATATACGGCCAATGGATCAAGCCATACTGATTCAACGGCACATTGTGGGCATGGAAATGACTGCGCCTACTATGATGGTTTGTACTATGTTGCCAGGGGAGGTGGAAAAGCCCCGGAAATACCTGTTAAAGATCCTGAGAATGTATATGTGTATAATGGAAGTTTTACACAGGTGGGCATACGGACGTATACACAGAGCAATAACCTTAATCCCTCAGAAGCGTTAGCTGGCGTTACGCAGATTGCATCTATGGGAGGGGGCTACTTTCTTTTGGGATTAAAGGATAGATGTTCCGTGTGTAGGCTGGAAGCAGACCGCCTTATGGAAAGGACACGGTTTGACGTATCAGCAGGTGTAAAACAGGTGGCTGCTGAACGGGATGTTGATTATGATAATGGGATAGTCCGGCAGGGAATTTACTGTGCCAACCATAAACTGTATAAGGTTGTTTCTATCCTGAAAAATAAAAAAATCCAGGAGAATAATATTATAGAGATTTATCTGAATGGCACCTGGCCGGAAGTGACTTCCGGGACCTATCAAAAAAATTATCAATGGGACCGGCCGGACCAGTCTAGTTTTGAAGTAGAGGATATCAGTTCGCCGGATTCAGGAGAGACCATATATGGTATTGCCAATTCAACCGATGGCAAATGGCAGACGGATGCTATTTATCGAATCACATTGAATTAATCAGGAAAAGGAAAGGATGATATTATGCGGAGAATAAAAAGGAAAGGTAGCATTATTGTCTTTATGCTTTTGGTGGTCTTTTTGGCCGCCGCCAGGCCTGCTGCAGCCAAAACTCAACAGGGAAAGTGCGGACCAAAGGCGAAGTGGAGTTATAACAAGAAGACAAAGACGGTTACCATAAGTGGAACAGGTGCTGTCACGAAAATGATACGGGTAAAAGTAGAAAATACGAAAGTGAAAAAAATAGTTGTAAAAGAAGGGATTACAAATCTGGAAAAGCTGGCGATCTATGTGGAGGATATTTATAGTTATGAGGTATATACAGATTATCAGATGAAGCTAGTGCTGCCGGATTCCCTGAAAAAAATTGGATGGATTGGAAAGGGATTTAATAGCGGATATTTTGATATGTCGAAAAATACCCTGACTATTCCGAAAAATGTCAGTAAAATTAATTCCGTGGCATTGGCAAATATCTCCCCCCGGAAAGTGGTGGTAAATCCGGGAAACAAATTCTTTGCATGCAAGGATGGAGTGCTTTTTTCAAAAGATAGGAAGACATTGGTGTATTATCCGCCAGAAAAAAAACAGAAAACATATAAGATTCCTGCAAGTGTCCGTAAAATAAAAGCGATGGCATTCTATGAAAACCGGTATTTGAAAAAGGTAGTTCTGCCAAAGAAATTAAAGCTGATGGGAAGTGGAGCATTTTATGGATGCGGGAAATTATCTTCTATTAATCTGGAACAGACAAAAATAAAAAAACTTACCGATTATGCGTTTTTTAATGATTGGGGAGACGATAGCGGTTTTATGCTTGATACAGAAGATCAATCTTTGACAATGGAAGAGAGGGTGGAACTATATAAACGGAAAAATATGTATAAACGTTCTAAACCTATATATTATGGAACCTTTGAGAGAACGGATCTGAAAGTGATCAGACTACCGGATACTCTGGTCTGTGCTTCTGCCAATACCTTTTTATTAAATAATGTTAATGAGACAAAAAAGAAATCTCCAATTACCCTGCATCTGGGAAAACATTTTACCGGAGGAATTAATCAAGATACGAAAGGATGTTACCAAGGAGAGAGATCTTTAAATTTGTCTGGCGTAGCTCTTGCAAAGGTAACAGTAGACTCGGCTAACACGAAGTATTGTGTGAAGAATCAGGCACTTTACAGCAAGGATGGAAAAACCCTCTATCAACATTTTGTCAGTGATAACCGGAAAACCTATGTTATTGATGCGGGAACAAAGCGGATTGCTCCAGGGGCATTTACCTGGGGAGATAGCATTGTGGACCTCATTGTGCAAGGAAGTCTGGAATCTATTGGCTACTGTGCTTTTTCTGAGTTTTTTGAATCACCAGGAAATTTAGAATCTCCCGATTATGGTGAAAATAAGAATTCTTTACAGCATGTTAAAGTGCAGGGGAGTATTCAGAGGATTGATGCCATGGCTTTTCAGTATAGCAGTTTGATTTCTTTTGAGTGCGAGGGAGAAATCCCATGCATTGGACAGAGCGCATTTGGAGGTTGTGAGTTTCTAACATCCATTCCTTTGAACAAAGGATTGAAAACGATAGGTGGGGGTGCATTTGCTGGTTGCTCTAAGCTGCCGCTTTCATTTTCAAATCAATTAGAGTATATTGGACAGCAAGCTTTTTGTGCTTGTGATGCTGTGAATGAGTTGTATATTCCAGATACCGTATTGTATATCGGCGCATACGCATTTCGTAGTTGTAGAAGTCTGGTAACAGTCAGTTTGCCGGGGGATCTGCTTGTTAGGGCGACATTGGGGAGAGGAATATTTGAGGTGTGTGAATCATTAAAAACCATTACCATGCGAAAAGAGGAAAATGGATAAAAGCCTTCCAATTCTGCTGAAATCTTGGTAGAATCCGCATTTGGAAGACTTTTCTCCATTTTGATTTTTGGTTCGTTTCCCTATACCTATATTTTTTCAAGGGGAAGTTCATGCCTTACAGGATACGTTACACCTGTTTTACCGCTTATTACTGTTTTTCCAGATTTTCATCTTCTCTGCCTCGGCAATCAGCTCATTCCGGAAATCAGGATGCGCAACAGAGATGATTGCTTCCGCTTTCTGCCATGCGGAAAGTCCTTTGAGATTTACGATACCATACTCTGTGACAAAGTAGTGTACGTTGGCACGAGTGTCTGTCACAATAGATCCGTTTGCCAGGGTTGGACGGATGCGGGAATTGACAGTGCCGTCTTTGGTGGTAAAGGTAGAAGACATGCAGATAAAGGATTTACCGCCATTCGAGAGGTAAGCCCCCAGCACGAAATCTAACTGCCCACCGGCCCCGCTGATTTGTTTTGTGCCAGCGCTTTCGGCATTGATCTGGCCGTACAAGTCGATATCTACCGCATTATTGATTGACATGAAGTTGTCCAAAGAAGAGATTGAGCGGATATCATTGGTATAATTAACCGGAGCACTCATACATTCTGGATTTTCATTGAGATAGTCATATAATTTCTGGGTTCCCGCACCGAACGCATAGACCTGTCGGCCCTTGTCGATGGCTTTGCGGGCGCCGGTAATTTTACCTGCCTTGGCAATGTCAACAAAAGCGTCTACATACATTTCTGTATGTACGCCCAGATCTTTTAAATCAGACTGTGCAATCAGGGAACCAACGGCATTTGGCATACCGCCGATGCCGAGCTGCAGGCAGGCTCCGTCTGTGATTTCGTTGACGATATATTTGGCAACTGCCTGGTCAACTTCGGTTGCCGGAGCTGCCGCGCCCATGGAAGCGATTGCAGGATGATTTCCTTCCACAATCATATCTACCTGACTGATATGAATGGATTCTTCAAATCCGCCCAGGCACCGTGGCATATTCTGGTTGACTTCTACAATGATGGTATCTGCCATTTCACAGCAAGCGGCCATATGGGAAGCGCTTGGGCCAAAGTTAAAGAAACCGTGTTCATCCATCGGTGCTACCTGGAACATGGCAACCTTGGATGGAGTCTTGGATTCCCTGTAATATCTTGGCAGCTCAGAATAACGGATCGGGGCGTAATAGGCAAAACCCTGGGAGATTGCCTTTCTCTCGATACCACCCATATGCCAGGAGTTCCAGGTCATATGTTCTGCCGGATTGTCGATCTGGAAAATCTGTGGTGTCCACATCAGGATGCCGCCCCGGAAATTAACATCGGTAAGCTCCGGCAGGCGTTTTGCCATTGCTTCATCCAGTGCAACTGGCGTGGTTACGCACCAGCCGAAATCCACCCAGTCCCCGGAATTTACTGCTTTAACGGCTTCTTCTGCAGTCGTTTGTTTCTGTGAATACTGTGTCTTGAAATCCATGATAGTACCTCCTTCAAATATACATTTCTATTTAAAATATCATTAAATAGACAGTTACGCAATAGGGAAAGACAAAGAAACACGGAAATCAATTTTCAAATAGTATCATTCATTGATGATTTCTGACAGGTCATTTTCTGTTATCCATTATTTATTCGACTCTTTCTGCTGTTTCGTCCGCAATATCCTGATATGTCCGATGAGACAAAATTTGCCCTGCCCGGCAAGTTTACGCCTTTCGAAGAAACTGTCTGCCTTGCGTGCCGTATTGTTTATTGGCGTGCTCGTGCGCCGTACT
>CANRZB010000067.1 GCA_947644195.1 uncultured Clostridium sp. | reverse complement strand
AAAGCGAACTGAGAGTTCGCTTTACGAAACTCTTTCTTGTGACACCTTGACAAACCTACCAATGGTATGATATTATCATTACATACCAACAGTATGTTAAGGAGGCAAAGCGATAATGGCAAGGAATAAGCATCCTGAGGAAACGGTTAATTTAATTTTAACAGTTGCTTTTCGTTTATTTATGGAAAAAGGATATGAGCATACCTCCATCCAGGATATCATTGACCATTTAGGGGGACTGAGCAAAGGTGCGATTTATCATCATTTTAAGTCAAAAGAAGATATTTTAGTTGCTGTCACAGAAAGAATGACGGCAGAATCGAACCAAATGCTTGCAGCAATCCGTGACCGTACCGATCTAAACGGCAAAGAAAAACTGAAGACCATTTTTAAGGAATCTATCAATCGACCTGTACAAAACGACATATTTACGGTAGCACCGGATTTTCACAATAATCCAAAACTCCTATTCAGTCTTTTACATGATACGATTGATCATGCGGCGCCAGATTATATCTCTCCTATTATCAAGCAGGGGATTTCAGATGGTTCTATCGAGACAAATTATCCAGAACAACTGGCGGAACTGATTTTGCTTGCAGCAAATGTCTGGATGAACCCTATGATCTTTGACAGCTCGGAAGAAGAATCCTATCACAAGTTTATGATATTTAGCCAGATGCTACAGGGCTTTGGATTAGATATCGTAGACGATGAAATGTTAGAACGATTGAAAGAATTGACGTTAATCTACCAAAAAAGCAAATAAAGACATCTGTCCTGTAATAGGGGCAGATAATTTTTAACATAGATACATACCGACGTTCGGTACTAAAATATAGCAAAAGAAAAATCATGGCAACCATACTGTCATCCCTGGTAATTTTCTCTTATTACGTATTTGATTAACATTTTCCCAGGGAATATGATAGAAAGGATCCTGACTATAGATGCAATTTTTCTTATCGTCGCTAGATTGATAAAACTTCTCACAAACGGAATAGAAAAAGGAGGCTTACAATGAATCAAAAATTATTTTCTAAAGATTTCACGTTAGTTGTAATCGGTCAGATAATATCATTATTTGGGAATGCAGCAATTAGATTTGCGTTACCATTATACCTATTAAATTTGACAGGTTCCTCCGCTCTTTATGGAACCGTAACTGCATGCGCTTTTATTCCTGCCATCCTACTTTCTCCCATTGGAGGGATTGTGGCAGACAGAATAAATAAGAGAAATGTCATGGTTATCTTGGATTTCTTCACAGCGGTAATCATCTTAGGATTTTCCCTGCTCAGGAATGAAGTTAATCTCATTCTGCTCCTAACAGTAACATTAATGCTTCTATACGGTATTGCGGGTGCATATCAGCCATCCGTGCAGGCAAGTATCCCTGCATTGGTAGATCAAGATCATATTATGGCGGCAAATTCCATCATCAATACCATCAGTTCTTTTGCTTCTTTCATCGGGCCTGTCCTGGGAGGTATTTTATACAGCGCCTATGGATTACTACCTATCCTATGGGTTTGTGTCGGTTGCTTTATAATATCAGCAATAATGGAGATTTTTATCAATATTCCATTTCAAAAACAGCAATCCGATGGCAGTATCTTCAAAATTGCAAAAACGGATTTTTTAGATAGTATTCGATTTATCCGAAAAGATAAACCTGTGATTGGAAAGGCACTTCTTGCCATCTGTGGTATTAACTTATTCCTGTCGTCAATGATTATTGTTGCACTGCCATATCTGATCACAGAAGTATTATATTTAGGTGCACAAGCAAACAGGCTTTACGGTTTTGCCGAGGGAGCATTGGCAGCGGGAGGACTGGCTGGCGGTATTGCTGCAGGCGTTTTTGCAAATAAACTGTCAATTTATAAATCGGGCAATCTGGTAATATCCTGTGCGTTATCTGTATTTCCTATCAGTGTCTCCCTGGTCGTGTTTTCCTCTGGGATCATCAACTACCTTATCATGATAATATGTTGTTTTACCATCATGGTATTTTCAACAATTTTCCTAGTACAAATGATGTCCTTTATCCAAACGGAAACACCACAAAATTTAATTGGAAAAGTAATCGCTGTTATTTTTACTGTCTCTATGTGTTCACAACCCTTAGGAAATGCATTATATGGTATTCTGTTTGAAATATGCAACGGATTTGAATATGTAGTTGTCTTATTTTCCGGCATAATATCATTCTTGATAGCTATTCGTACTAGAAATATCTTCAAAATGGTTTCGCTACATTAATGTACCATACCACAGTTATCTACTTCACCAGAATATCAAGTTGCAGCCAACAGTATCAGATACTCCCCACCACTTGTCTTAAGATCTTCTCTTCTCTCTGTGCCGCTTCCTGCAATGCCTTAGCAAGTTTGCACCGGACTCCACTATGAATAATTCTCTTGACAGGTTGATCCATAGTCCCTTCCTGGCGCAGCTGTTTCAAATAAATGATTCTCATGTTTTGAAAATCTCCAACAATCTCTTGATATTTAGATGGAATATCAAGATACTCTGCTGGAATGAGATTTCTCTCCTTGAGCAACTGCATCCTCCGGGAAACACATTTCTTTTGCTCGTACAAAAGCTGGAAGATCCGAAAATCGTCCATTCCATAATTAGTCTCTCCCATCAGTTCCCGCACGATCCACTGATAAATGTCACTTCCATATACATGAAGATCTTCCCCCACCAATTCTTCCGGGCTCGGTTGAACAAAGGCATGTAACTTTCTCTGCATCATTTCCCAACTAAAATAATATTCTGGCACCATGCTAACCTGGCAAAGCAACACCGGAGCATATCCTTCCTGCTCTAAATAAGAAGCCCCACAGAAGGAAAATAGTTTTCCCTTTTCGAACGCAATGACAAAATCCTTATAAGAAATCGTGTATTTCCTGGTTTGCTGCCGTTCTGCCATGCCATACGCATAAATTTCCTCTCTCTCATCAAATCCATAGATAAGATTTTCATGTACAAAATGTCTGGACTGAAAATATTCCTTGACAGGCAGATAAAATTCATCCAAATGAACATTACAATATTCTCCGGCATTGATATATTTACGAATAAAATTCAATATCCCACCAAATTCCTCGATCGTTTGATATGGAATATATGCGAGATCTAAAATCTGTTCTAATTCCTCTTCCAGAAACAAAAAGTTAATATAATTTTTATGATAGAACAGGCGCAGATCCATAAAATATTGCAGCAACCATTCTTTCGCCTTTTCATTGGTTTGAAGAATGGCCAGTCGAGTGCTATAAAACAAATAGGTACAAGATTCTGGTTCCTCATCTAACGGCAATACACAAGTCCTTGGCTGATCCGAAACTTCCACCACGATTGGCCTGTAACGATCCAACAAGTCTGATAAGGCACTTTTTACGATGACCTGGATCTGAAATTCACTATTCTGTTGCTCCCCCGATATTCTCAATTCTCCCATCCGCTCTGACGTAACCCAGCGGTATGTTCTCTTCAACGATTTCAGATATTTTTTCCATAACTTTTCATCCCAGGAAATATAATCTAAACTAATCACATCATTCTTTTGCATATTATGTAAAATGCCCCCTTTCAAAACGTTCCAGCCTACGCTATTCTACATTTATCTTCCCCCCCACATACAACGCAATCACAAATACTTTTCTAGTTCTCTCCAACTTCCGATACAAAATCTGCTAACTTCCCCGTCTTTGCCGATGGAAGCAAAACATCCGAGAAACGAATTTCAACCTGAGACTCATCTCCCAGTTTTTCCTGAAAACGCCACTTCAGATATTCCTCTATTTCCAAAAAATGATCCTGTTCTTCCAGGACTAATCTAATTTCAAAACGATCATATGCCCGTTGGACAATCTGATATTGAATGATCAGCCCGTCCATCTCATAGTTTGCCTGATGAATGATTTGAACCAATGTATAGGAATGAATTTTCGTTTCGTTTTTACAACAAATCCATTCATTCATCCGTCCCGCGAACAGTTCCAGCACATCCGTACAACGTCCACAGGAACAATTTTTATTCCGAAGTATTCTGCCCCGGTCTTCCAAATTGAATCGAACAAACGGCATAGCATAATTATTGAGGGAAGTTACACATAGATCCCCCTCATCCTCCGTTTCCCCGATTGTTTCAAGATAGACATTATCCTGCATTAAATGCATGGTGCCTTCTGGACATTCATAGGCAATAGAATTTACTTCCTTGGTTCCATATTGGTTTGCCGTAGAGCAGCCAAATACCTTCTCCACCTGCTGCCGGATTCCTTCCTCCAAATATTCTCCCGTAAATTCTATATATCGTAACGATTCCGGAATCCTGCCCCTTTTATCTGCAAGATCACTCAAAAGCAAGGCCAAGGAAGGTTGTAAGATCATCCACTGCGGTTGAAACTCTAGAATTTTGTCATATGCTTCTTCTAAATTACCATCACTCAAATACTTCCTGGACAATGCCAGGATATTTCCTGTAACCGTATATCCCTGCTCTCCCTGATTAGCCGGAAAAAAATAAGCCAAACGATCTCCCGGATGAATCTGATAATATTTCTTTCGCCAGATCCACAGAGATGCCAACGACCGATTATAATCTTCCTGGTTCCAATAAACCTCTGAAAACTTTCCTGTCGAACCAGAAGTTCTGGTATATCGCAACTTTTGATTCAGATAATCGGATATGTATTTTGAAGAAATCATGGATATTCCAGTATTTACATAAGAACTTTTATCCACTACCGGAAGCTCTGAAAAAGAAATTTTCTCGATATCTATCTGTTGCTTTTCTGCAAGATTAAAGTACAAAGGTACTGTTTTATATGCATGCTTTCCCATTTCGTATTCTTTCATAAATCTTTCTCCCCATGGCACCACTTACAAATTAACGACACAGCAGTTCCTGTAATCCCTGATAAAAATCACTGCACCGATCCAGCTTCTCCATAAAATTCGGTAAGTCCGTAAAATCAATGCCGTATTCTTCCTCAATTACGGATAATAATTCAACAACAGCAATAGAATCATATTTCAAATCCCGAAACAAAGAAGTTTCTTGGTCAATCGTGATCCTATCCGCTGCTTCCCTGTCCGGAACGTGATCCCGAACCAGTTTTTCAAAATGTTCCCAGCTCATTTCAATATTTTTCATCTTCCCGTTTCCTTCCATCTAGCACTTTTTTCCCTCTTTATAAAGGAATAATCATTCCAGTCCTTCTGTAATTCGAAATCATTCTGTTTTGGACCACTCTTGTTCTCATTTTTTGCTCCTTTTTGTAAGGTTTTAGTAATTAGCCCCTACTCCCAAACCCAAAACCCTCTCATCTGGCACTTTTTTCCCCTCTTTGTAAAGAAATAACCACTCCAATCCCTCGGTAATCCGAAACCGTTCCGCTTTCATCCCCTCTACCCCGGCATCTTCAAAAGACGCTCGATTGGCAAAGCAATACTTTTTTTTCTCTTTCTTCGAATATTTCTGGTAATATCGATGCACCACCTCAGACGCATCTTTTCGTCGCATAAAATCTGTCATAAAGTTATAACACAGATAATATTCACTAAGGAATTGCAAATAGGAATCCCTGATGAAAGTACCCCAACCCATTTCCTTTATCTTTATTGGCAAACTCATGATAAGTTGATACAATTCCTCTGTGCCGATCTCCTCCAGCAACTCCGGCGGCATCTGCTGAGATGCCATTTCTTCCAAACCATTCATGGAAGGGCGAAAATTAATCTGATATCCTTTCGGGGCAACAAAATTTCCCTTCGCATCTTTCCAGTCCATCAAATCATCCCACCGTTCTCCCTCTAATTCTTCTTGAAAGTATTTTTCCTGCACCTCCTCCGGCGTTTCGTCATCCAGCCATCCCCGAAAGCACTCCTCAATCGTCTTCTTTGCAGTCTTGGGAATCGGTGTCGGTTGCGGCGTAACTTCCGATTCCGATGTCATTGTCGGCTCTGCCGTCACTGTCACTTCCGTCGTTTCCGAGATTTCTGGCTGCTCTGCCCGACCACAGGAAATCAGGCAGAGTGCCATGAACAAACTTCGTATCATTCCTAGTTTTTGAATCACTTTTTCATCTCCTTCTCCTTCTTGCTCTATTGCCTTATTACATTTTTCACCAGAAAACTGATATATCATTATGAACTCTACAACTAGAAACAACTTTGTTTTTCTATGACACACCGTTTCTAGTTTTAATTTTCTCTCTCCTAACAGAACCAAGTTAAATCACTGGCACTGTTGATATCATTAGTTTCATACAAAGTAACAGGATGCTGTATCAATGGTCCATTCTCTCCCCATTTAGACTTTACCAATGGGGCACTAAGTACATTTCCCTTTTCATTTCGATAGGAAACACTACTATCCACACAATATACCGCATGTACACCATTAGAACCCACCCATCCTGCTCCTCTCGGATAATCTCGGTGATTAAAATACTTATAATTTCGGTATGCAATATCATTATCAAGAGCACATTTCTTCCATAAATTAGCCGGATCATATTTTTTTAACCAGGCAAAATTATAGCAGTTATATGCCTTTGTCCCCCCATTTCCCACCAGTGTTACCGCCTTACCGCCACTAGTGAGGTAGTACTGGTTAAATAGATTTAAACATCTGCTAATTTCAGCCTGTGAAACTGCTCCTGAATCTCTAGGGATCTTGTACAGCACTGTTCCTCCATCCGGCAAACGAAACGATCCTGATGTATCTCTCGCTGTCCCTTTCCTGACGCTACCTGTCTCCGCTGTCTTATCCCTGGCCGAGATATCAAATTTCTGTTTATATTGATTCAGAATACTGTCCTCCTGATGTTCCTCCACGGAAGGCCCTTCCACACATTCTGATTTCATTTTTTCTTTGCTTTTCTGCAGGATCAGGCTGGTCACTGCCTGCATTTCCTGCTGGGACATCCTATTTTCTTCGGAAGCAATCTCCATGACAGCTTCGCATAGATTCAAGATATCCATGACTTTGGCATCCTGATCGGCTTTTCTCATCCGGTCCTTATGATCCACAATCGCATCATAGTTTGGTTTGTCCGGATCACCCAGCAAAGCATCATAATCCAATAACTGTTTTTCCGGAATCTTATAATCTGCATAGTAACGTGAGACCACAGGCAGGCTGTCCTCTCTGGACAGCAGCTCATGCAAACCGTTAAATTCCTGCGCCAGTATTTTTACCCCTTCTACAATCGTATCGTGCGAACTCATGCTAATCATCAATGGGCAATCCAACACCAACTCCAACAATTCCTCCGTACTCAATTCTTCCAGTATTTTCTGCGGGATCTGGCAGGCAGCATACCGCTCCGATGAAAGCATATAGTTCCCCCATTCTTTATCATATGGCGTTACCGGATATTGGTACTTTCCATTTACCTTCTTCCACTCTTTCGCTGGATGTACACAGTTCGGGTTTTCCCGCATGCATTTGTCATAGTGAATCTCTGCCTGATAAACTCCTTCTTCCTTATCACGGATCAACGATACTGGATTCACAGGCGCTGCCATTACTCTCACAGGCATCCCCATTCCTGTCTGATACATTACCAAAATCATGCTAAAACCATATATTTTTATCTTTTTCCAGTTCATCGCAATTCCTCCATTTTGTACTCATACAGTAAAGCTATCTATGTTTATTGGTTACCCCTTCCCTTCTCCAACGGAAGCATCCAGTGTACTGACACGCTAGTATAAATCAATCAGCACACTATCAATTTACACCTTCAATAACATGCAAACCAAAAAGCGTTTCATCCGGCACTTCCTTACCATCAGCATATAGGAAAAACCATTCTAAGCCTTCCGTCATTTGAAACTTCCCTCTTTTTTCCATGATTTTCCCCACCTCTTCTTCCGATTCGCCCTCTGGTGGATTTGATAATGAATATTCTTTGGAAAACTTCTTCCGCTCTTTTTTGGAATAATGTTGATAGTATTTATGAACAACCTCCGCACTATCTTCCCGTTGCATGAAATCCTGCAAAAAATTGCAGCTACGATAATAAAACATCAACATCAGTAGATAAGAGTCATAGTGGCTGGCACTATAATAACCGGGAGCCTTCATCATCAATTGATACAATTCCTCAGTATCCAGTTCCTTTAATAACTCCGGCGGCATCTGCTGTGCTGCCTCTTCCGGGCTAATACCCATTGTCCCTACTACCTCATATCCTTCCGGGCAAATATAATTTCCTTTCGCATCCTTCCAGGCAGCCACATCATCAAAGCGTGCTGAATCATATTCTTTGGAAAAATACAGCTTCTGTTTCTCGGCAACCTTATCCTCCTCCCATAAACTTGCAAAAGCTTCCTGTACCGTCTTCTTGGCCGTTCTAGGCAATGCGGTAATAACAGGTGTTGGATCGGGAAATTCTGCCGAAACGGACGGTGACGGCGAAGATACCTCTGATTTCTTTTCCACCTGTTTTTTTCCACAAGATACCAAACAGATTGCAATGCAAAATAATACTATTATTCTTTTCATATACATTCTCCAATAATTCTTATTTCTATAATTAACAGAATCATGTCATATCAATTTAGTGTAAATCAATCAGCACACTATTAATTTACTCCTTCAATAACATGCAAACCAAAAAGCGTTTCATCCGGCACTTCCTTGCCATCTGCATATAGGAAAAACCATTCTAAGGCCTCTGTCATTCGAAACTTTCCCATTTTTTCTTCAATTTTCCCCAACTCTTCTTCCGTTATGCCCTCCCGTGAAAGTGATAATTCATATTCTTTGGAAAGCCTCTTCCGCTCCTTTTTGGAATACTGTTGATAGTATTTATGAACAACCTCCGCACTATCTTCCCGTTGCATGAAATCCTGCAAAAAATTGCAGGTTTGATGGTAATAATACAACAACACTAGATAGGATTCATAGCGGCTGGCACTATAATAACCGGGAGCCTTCATCATCAATTGGTACAATTCCTCTGTATCCAGTTCCTTTAATAACTCCGGCGGCATCTGCTGTGCCGCCTCTTCCGGACAAGCCGTAGAGGTCATTGTCCCTATTACCTCGTATCCTTTCGGGCAGATATAATTTCCTCTCGCATCCTTCCAGGCAGCCACATCATCAAAGCGTACCGAATCATATTCTTTGGAAAAATACAGCTTCTGTTTCTCGGCAACCTTATCCTCCTCCCATAAACTTGCAAAAGCTTCCTGTACCGTCTTCTTGGCCGTTCTAGGCAATGCGGTAATAACAGGTGTTGGATCGGGAAATTCTGCCGAAACGGACGGTGACGGCGAGGATACCTCTGATTTCTTTTCCGCCTGTTTTTTTCCACAAGATACCAAACAAATCGCAATGCAAAATAATACTATTATTCTTTTCATATACGCCTCCAATAATCCTTATTTCTTAGATTAACAGAACCATGTCATGTCACTTGTCTCGCACTGATATTCCCCCCTATTTAATGGATGTTGCACTAAAAGGCCTTTAGGTCCCCATTTTGATTTTACTAAAGGAGCTGAATATAGTCGGTTATTTCCATCTATATAATCATAACTCTTTCTAATAGTATATACCGCATGACGTGCATTGGAACCGATCCATCCTATTCCTCCTGGATGACTAGATTTTGTAAAGTATCTGTAGTTTCGAAATGCTTCATCATTATTTAAAGTACACTTTTTCCATAGATTTTGAGGGTCATATTTTTTTAACCAGGCATAATTATAACAATTATAAGCTGTTGTGCCTCCCTCGCCTGCAACGGTAATCACTGGATCCCCATAAATATTACGAAATTGTTTGTATTGATTTAGCACTTTACTGATTTCATCAGCCGTAAATTTTCTAGAACTATTAGGTATCGTATAGTATACCTTCCCGCCATCCGGCAATACAAAATATGGCGAACCGCTTCTGGTGGACGCCAATTTCTGCCCATTACCTGCGATCTCGGATACAGGCTGGCCGGAATACGCCCTTAAACAATTATTTAATATACTATCCGCTTGCTCTTTTTCTACGGAAGGCCCATCTACACATTGTGACTTGTTTTTTTCTTTCTCTTTCTGAAGGATCGTCTTTGCAACTGCCTGTTTTTCTTCCATCGAGATTATGTTTTTATCCGATGCAATTTCAATAATAGCTTCACATAAATTTAACGCAATCATCACATTTGCATCTTTTTCGGCTTTTCTCATCAATTTTTCATCATCGACGATAGTATAATAATCTGGATTATTTCCCGGTAATAATTCCTCATAATCCAATTGCTGTTTTTCTGGAATATTATATTTAGCATAATACTGATGTACTACAGACAGACAATCCTCCCTCCCCAGCAATTCATCCATACCATTGAGATACTGCGCCATTTTTTTCACACCGTCTTTTATTCCATCATACAAATACATATTAACGGTAAGCGGACAGTCTAATACCAGTTCCAACAATTCCTCCGTACTAAGTTCATCCAGAATTTTTTGAGGGATCTGGCAGGCGACATAACGCTCCTCCTTCTTCCCATAACTCCCCCATTCTTTATCATATGGCGTTACCGGATATTGGTACTTTCCATTTACTTTTTTCCACTCTTTCGCCGGATGGACACAATTTGGATACTTCTTCATCCATTTCTCATACTTGATCTTTGCCTGATGCACCCCATCCTCTTTATCACTGATTAGGGTTGCTGTATCTAAAGGTGCTGCCATTGCTCTTATTGGCATCCCTATTCCCGTCTGATAGGTTGCTAAAAAAATACTAAGACAAAAAATACTTCCTCTCTTCCAATTCATTCGATCTCCTCCTTTGCTACAATAAATTAACGCCGTTATTCTTTTTATTACAAAACAACATATAATTCATAAATTTATTCTTCTTCACGCCTCCCTTCTATCTATTCTCTCCGCATCATTTTCATCAGTTTATTATAAATAAAATATTAACTTTTAATTTACCACCCTCCCCCAAAAAATCAACCTGCCTGGCACGAATTAATCATTATTAGGCACGAATTAACATTTTTAGTAACTTTTCTATTCTTATATCATAAAATCAATCAATAGGGAAAACTATCCCAGAAAATTTTTATAACTTTTACTTAACTTTTTCCAAACATTGTGATATACTACATATAATATTATGATACTCGAAAGGAGAATTGCATGAAACCATTTGCCTGGGAACTATTTTGGGAAATATTGATCCTTATGTCAGCAAACGTGATCTATGTTTTGCTTTTCCTAAAATGCCTGTCTTTAAATAATCTTTGGGCAAAATACAAATTGGCAATTTTCCTGACAGCGACCTTCTGAAATATTTAGAAGAATGGCAGACCAGCCTTCCCGAATACTT
>CANRZB010000066.1 GCA_947644195.1 uncultured Clostridium sp. | reverse complement strand
GGGCTATGAGTGCCAACAGGAGGAAACGCCCCGACATCATCGACTGCGTACAATATTCCTGCAATAATTATGGCAGATATGGTAATATCATGTGTACTGCACACAGCATTGAAGCGAGGGACTTGTTCAATGCCGTCCTTGCCGACATCAACCGATTTGCGGATATGGCGGTGAATGATGAAAAGGCGGTAAGGGCGATTGAAAAGCGGCTCACGGACACAGACCAGAGCAGGGCAAAGGCACTGGAAAAGGAGCAGAGGAAACTGAACAAACGCCTTGCGGAACTGGACAGGCTGTTTTCCTCTCTCTATGAAGATAAGGTGATGGAGCGTATTACGGAGCGAAATTTTGAGATGATGTCGGGGAAGTACCAGAAAGAACAGCTTGAAATTGAAGCAAGGCTGAAAGAGGTAACGGAAACGCTTAACGACAGCTATGAGAAGTCGCAGGGTGTCCGTGACTTCCTCTCCCTAATCCGCAACTATCAAGGCATTAAGGAACTGGACGCAACCATCATAAACGCACTCATAGACAAGATACTTGTTTCGGAACGTGAGAAACTTGCAGACGGGACAGTAAGACAGGAAATCAAGATTTATTATAAATTCATCGGCTTTGTCGGTGAATTACATATCACACCCACGAAGCGATGGACAGCATTAAAGCCTAAGAATTGTACGGTATGTGGCGTTGAATATGTTCCCCGCTCTGGTATATCGAAGTATTGCCCCATTTGTGCCAAGAAGATACAGAGGGAAAAATCAAACGAGAGCAAACGCAGGAGCAGGGCAAGGGATAAACAGGCATGTATTGAACTGTCCGCAAAAAATGACCGACTGAGCTGGAACAATGTGTGAGATCTCAGGGAAGGGTGCGGTTATGGGCAGAATTGTTGTTTTTGTGGGAAGTATGCGCAAAGGTGGAAACACCGATTTGCTTGCGCAGGCATTTTTGGAGGGAGCGAGAAAGAATAATACGGTGGAAGTAGTATCTGTTGCGGATTATCAGGTACATCCCTGTATTGGCTGTAATTCGTGTTTTACCAGAAAGGGAAACGGATGCTTTCAAAAGGACGATATGATAGAAATCTATGAGAAATTGAAGATTGCCGATACCGTAGTCATCGCTTCCCCGGTTTATTTTTATGGAATCAGTGCAGAGTTAAAAGCGATGATTGACAGACTGCATACGCCCCTGAGAAAGGAATTTCCCATAAAAAAGTTGGCTCTGCTGTTGGTGGGGGCGGCAACACTGCCCGAATTGTTTGATGCAATCAAATTGCAATACCAGCTTGTTCTTCAATTCTTTCATTTGGAAGATGCCGGAATGGTGCTTGTCAGGGGAGTGAAAGAGATTGGTGATATAAAGAAAACAAAGGCATTGGAGGAAGCTTATCATTTGGGAGTTTCCATCAATGGGAAACCCACCGTTGCCGTTAAGCCGGCAAAAGATACCAACACGGGCTTGGAGCTGTTGCATCATATAGAAGAATTACATACCACAGAATTAGGGATAGAACGGATCAAACGGAATCTATCATTGGATACCGATGATGTTGTCGGCTGGTGCAAGGATAAAATCAATTCGGTTCATGCGAAGATTACAAGAAAGGGGAAAAATTGGTATGTCAATGTAGAAAACATTGTTATCACCATAAATGCACATAGTTATACCATTATTACGGCACATTTGTGCAAATAAGTCTGACCAATATAGAAAAGGAGGAAAAAGATGCTGCCAACCAGAGAGGAAGCGGAAAAACTATTACAGGAAGCCGAGCAATGTAATCCGGGGCCGTGGGGAAACCACAGCCGTGTTACGGCGCATTGTGCCGAAAAAATTGCGGGGTACTGCGAAGATATGGATTCGGAGAAAGCTTATATTGTGGGGCTGTTGCATGATATTGGCAGAAAATTCGGTACAAGACATATGGGACATGTGGCGGATGGATATTCCTACATGATGTCTTTGGGATATGATGAGGCGGCACGTGTCTGCCTGACTCATTCGTTCAATCGACAAACTACGGACGATTATATTGGAAATTTTGATACGACGGAAGAAGAGCTAAAGATGATTCATGATGCTTTGCGTTCTATTGTCATGGATGAATACGACAGGCTGATCCAGTTATGCGATTCCCTGGCCGGTGCGGAGGAAGTCTTGGATATCGAAGAGAGAATGGGGGATGTGAAGCGCAGATACGGCGGATATCCAGAAGAAAAGTGGAATAAAAACTTGGCGATAAAAAGGCATTTTGAAGAAAAAATGGGAAAAGATCTTTATATAGCCGTGGAAAAAGACCATTTTCGAATGGGTTAAGCATTATTTTCTATTTGCAAAATTTTCCTATAAAATAAATCGGATAACACATATTTTTGGCAAAATTTCCTAAAATAACAAAAAATGATAAAAAATCCTTTTCAAATTATGGAAAGTGTGCTATAGTATTCCAAGTTGATTAAATACTGTACAGAACAAAGGCGTTCTCAAAAAACATTTTTTGAGTACGTCTTTTTTTCTTGATAAAACTTTAGTTTTACAGGAAAACGTAGAAGAAAACAAAGGTTTTACAGCAATGTACAGGGAATCCTTTGACATTGTGTACAGTATCAGCTATCATAGGTTCTATTATGGCATCATAGGATATCTCAGGGAAGCATCCAGGTATCTATGGATTGATTGGAAAGGAAGGTAAGTACAATGGAAAATAATGTAATCGAGCAGGTTTTTGGAAAAAACGTGTTTAACGATGATGTGATGCAGGCGAAATTGCCGAAAGATGTGTATAAGTCCTGGAAGAAAACCCTGGAGACCGGGGCAGATCTGGATGTGGAGATCGCCAATGTCGTTGCGCACGCTATGAAAGAATGGGCTCTGGAACACGGAGCAACCCATTATACCCACTGGTTCCAGCCGATGACGGGAGTGACTGCTGAGAAACATGATTCTTTCTTGAGTCCGGCTTCCGAGAGTAAACCGGTATTGGAATTCTCCGGAAAAGAGCTGATTAAGGGCGAGCCGGATGCTTCTTCATTTCCTTCCGGTGGTCTTCGGGCAACGAATGAGGCGAGAGGATATACTGCGTGGGATTGTACCTCACCGGCGTTTCTTCAGGAGGATGCCGCCGGCGTAACTCTGTGTATCCCTACGGCATTTTGCTCCTATACCGGGGAAGCGCTGGATAAAAAGACACCGCTGCTGCGTTCCATGGAGGCGGTCAGTAAACAGGCAGTTCGAATTATTAAACTTTTTGGACATGAGGATGTTACCAAAGTATCTTGTTCCGTTGGTCCCGAGCAGGAATATTTTCTGGTAGACCGGGAGAAATATTTACAGCGCAGGGACTTGATTTTCTCTGGCAGGACGTTGTTCGGTGCTTCGGCTCCCAAAGGCCAGGAGTTAGACGATCATTATTTTGGTGCCATCAAGGAGCGGATCGCCGCTTTTATGAAAGATTTGAACAAGGAATTATGGAAACTGGGAATTTTGGCAAAAACGCAGCATAATGAAGTGGCGCCGGCACAGCATGAAATGGCTCCGATTTTCTCTACGGCCAATATCGCAACGGATCATAACCAGATGGTAATGGAGATTATGAAGAAAGTAGCCAAACGGCATGGCCTGGAATGTCTGCTTCATGAGAAACCGTTTGCCGGAATCAATGGTTCTGGTAAACATAATAACTGGTCCATGGTTACAGACACAGGGATTAACTTGTTAAATCCTGGCAAGAAACCACATGAGAATAGATTATTCTTATTATTCCTGACCGCAGTCATCAAGGCGGTGGATGATCATGCAGAACTGTTGCGCCTGTCTGCATCCAATTCAGGAAACGACCATAGATTGGGGGCAAATGAAGCGCCTCCTGCCATCATCTCTATTTTCCTGGGAGAGCAGTTAGAGAACATAGTAGAGCAGATTGTGTCCGGGGATGTTTCTTCCTCGATCAAGGGAAGTAAGTTAGATACCGGTGTGCATGTACTGCCAGTGCTCCGTAAGGATGCTACAGACCGGAACCGTACCTCACCGTTTGCCTTTACCGGGAATAAATTTGAATTCCGCAGCCTGGGTTCTTCCATGTCAATTGCAGACTGTAACTATATCCTGAATGGTATTGTTGCTGATACGCTGCAGGCATTTGCGGATGAATTAGAGAAAGCGTCTGATTTTGAAACGGCAACGGATGCTTTGATTAAGAAAACGATTACCGCCCATCAGAGAATAATCTTTAATGGAGATGGTTATTCCGAGGAATGGGTAGAAGAGGCTGAGAGAAGAGGTTTGCCAAACTTAAAGACAATGGTGGATGCCGTGCCATATCTTGTATCAGATCAGACGGTGGAAATGTTTGAGCGGCAGAATATTCTGAACAGAGCGGAATTGGAGGCCAGGGCAGAGGTTCGCTACGAAAATTATGCCAAAACTTTAAACATAGAAGCAAAAACGATGATTGATATGGCAGGAAAGCAGTATATTCCAGCAGTGATCTCCTATGTAACCAGCCTGGCAGATTCCATCAACAGTATCAAGGCGGCCTGTGGTGGGGCAGATATCTCCGTGCAGGAGGAATTGTTGACGAAGTGCTCCGCTCTGTTGGCAAAGGCACAGAAAGCCCTGGTAGAGTTAAAGACAGTGACTGCACAGGCGGCAGGGCAGGAAGATGGCGCTGCGAAGGCGGGATTCTTCAAGGATGTGGTTATTGAGGCAATGAATAACCTGCGTGCGCCGATTGATGAATTGGAAATGCTGGTGGATCAGGATTTCTGGCCAGTACCTTCCTATGCCGATCTGTTGTTCGAGGTATAATTGCATGAACTTTTGTCATGAGTTGTTGGTGTTAATAATTGATTTCCTATATTAATAATGGAATGATAAGTAGATTTCTAACAATGAATCAGGGTCTGCCGCTTATTTTTGCGACAGACCCTTTGAAGTATCTTCCTAATTTTATTTCTGCTTCTTTTCTGTTTTACATTACCTGGATTCTGTGCTAGGATAAATGCAGTTAAAATTGAGAACCCGATGGATGTAATCAACTGAAATTACAGAGATTACATAGGTATGTGAAAAGAGGTATGTATATGGACCGGATCAAACAACAAATTGACGAAGGGACTGCTGTTCTGGGCATAGAACTCGGATCCACACGGATTAAGGCAGTTCTGTTGGATGACACCCATGCTCCCATTGCCACGGGAAGTTATGAGTGGGAAAATCGCTATGAGGACGGAGTGTGGACTTATCACATGGAAGATGTCTGGGAGGGACTGCAGCAAAGCTACCGGGCATTATCCCAGGAGGTATGTACCAAATATGGGACAGAATTAAAACGGATTGGAGCGATGGGATTTTCTGCTATGATGCACGGCTATCTTCCTCTGGATGCACAGGGAGAGCTGTTGGTACCGTTCCGTACCTGGCGTAATACCATGACGGCACAGGCGGCAGAGGAATTGACAGAACTGTTTCAGTTTAATATCCCGCAGCGTTGGAGCATTGCCCATCTCTACCAGGCGGTTTTGAACCAGGAAGAGCATGTGGAGAAACTCTCTTATTTGACGACTTTGGCAGGATATGTCCACTGGAAATTGACCGGAGAGAAAGTTCTGGGGGTCGGGGAAGCTTCCGGAATGTTTCCAATTGACAGTAGGACGGCGGATTACCATGCTGGTATGGTGCAGCTGTTTGACCAAAGGATCCGTGAGAGGGGACTGCCCTGGAAATTGGCTGATCTTCTTCCCCGTGTTTTGAGAGCCGGGGAACCTGCCGGCACTCTGACCGAAGAGGGAGCGAAATTATTAGATCCGACAGGAACTTTGCAGGCAGGTAGTATGCTGTGTCCGCCGGAAGGAGATGCCGGCACGGGTATGACGGCTACCAATAGTGTGGCGGAGCGGACCGGCAATGTGTCCGCAGGTACTTCTATCTTTGCCATGGCAGTGTTGGAGAAGGAGTTATCACAGGTCCATGAAGAAATTGATATGGTTACCACGCCGTCCGGGAAGCCGGTGGCAATGGTGCACTGTAATAACTGTACCAATGAGATTAATGCCTGGGCGGGGATTTTGCAGGAAGCAGCCGTATTGTTAGGGGGAACGGAGGATAAGAATACGCTATTTACCCGTATCTTTGAAGCAGCGGGGCAGGGGGAGCCAGATTGTGGAGGAATTCTGGTTTATAATTACCTGTCAGGAGAGCCTGTTACCGGTTTAGAGGCCGGCAGGCCGATGGCTCTGCGATCTCCGGGCAGCCATTTCACGCTGGCAAACTTTATGAGAGCACAATTATATAGTGCGTGTGCGACGCTCAAGATCGGAATGGATATCTTACTGGAGCAGGAAAATGTACATCTGGACTGTCTGAACTGCCATGGTGGATTTTTCAAGACACCTTTGGTCGGCCAGAAAATTATGGCGGCCGCCATGAATACGCAGACTTCTGTTATGGAGACTGCCGGAGAGGGCGGTGCTTGGGGATGTGCCCTGTTAGCGGCTTATCTGTATGAGAAGCAGGAAGGGCAGACACTGGAAGAATATCTGGCACAACAGGTATTTTGTGGCAGTGAGGGGGAGAAGGTAATGCCGCAGGAACAGGATGTGCAAGGGTTCCGGCAGTTTATGGAGCGGTATCAAGCAGGGCTGGCAGTGCAGAGAAGCGCTGTGGAGCAGATTGAGGAAGTATGAAACGGAGTAGAGATATGTTAGAGAAATTAAAACAGGAAGTATATAAAGCAAATATGCAGTTGCCACAGTACGGGCTGGTTACTTTTACCTGGGGGAATGTCTCAGGGATTGACCGGAAACAGGGACTGCTTGTCATTAAACCGTCTGGGGTGGAGTATGAGGCGTTGAGACCGGAAGATATGGTGGTGTTAGATTTGGACGGAAATCAGGTAGAAGGAGACTTGCGCCCTTCTTCCGACACGGCGACACATATAGAATTATATAGGGAATTTCCGGCTCTGGGGGGCATTGTGCATACCCATAGCCCGCACGCCGTTGCCTGGGCGCAGGCGGGAAAAGATATTCCCTGCTTTGGGACGACGCATGCGGATTATTTTTATGGTCCGGTTCCCTGTGCAAGGCATCTGACGCAGCAAGAAATTGCGGAGGGATATGAAAAAAATACTGGCAAGGTGATTGTAGAAACGTTTGGGGAGCGGGACATCAATCCAGAATATGTGCCGGCAGTCATCTGTGCCAGCCATGGGCCGTTTACCTGGGGGCGGGATGCAGCACAGGCGGTATACCATGCCGTGGTCTTGGAAGAGGTGGCAAAGATGGCGATCCTGACCAGGCAGGTGGATGCGGAGGCAGCATCAGCGCCGCAGAATATCCAGGAAAAACATTTTATGCGCAAACACGGGCCAGATGCGTATTATGGGCAATTGTAAGAAGATGGCCTAACGTTGACGAGGCGTTGCGTCTACCCTACCAAAGGTCATCTACAGTTTATATCAGCAATTTGTGATTACCTTTATAGAAGCGGAGGGAGAGTGCCATGGATCGGATGAGGAGATATCGAAGAAAACAGGCAAGGCCTGCGAATGTGGTTTTGTGTTTCTGTGGGATTGTTTTTTTATATTTCGATTTGCTTCCCTTGTCTTTTGTCTGTCTTTTTGGGATCGTAGGGAATCTACTCTGGACGGGGACCCGGCTGGGGGAGCAGATGGTATTTTGCTTTTTCAAAGAGCAGGGGGACCGTGCAGAATTCGAAAGTTTTATGGATACGGCGGAACTGGTTCCGGGGATCTGGCTTGATGAAAAATATTTTGCTGGGGTTTCAAACGGTAGAGCCGTCTTTGGTTGCCGTGGGGATATTTTGTGGGTTTATCAGAAAGAAAAGGTAGGGTCCACAATTTATTTCGAAATCCTTTCCAGGATAACGGATGCATCACATACTCTGGTTGTCTGTTGCAAGGATCAGAAAATATACCACCTGCGGCTTCATTCTAGGCAGGATGGTAAAAGGGTTCTGCAAATGTTGGAAGCAGGGCCCGGATCTATCCTGGTTGGATATTCTGAAGAGAATGGCAGGAAATATAGAGAATTTCATGACTAAAAGGATGCATTGGTTTGTATATGCAGAAATGAGGATCATTATGACATTACGGGAGTTGGAGATCGGCCAGGCGGCTGTCATTGATGCGGTAGGAGGGGAAGGTGCACTCCGGCAGCATTTTTTAGATATGGGAGTGATACCGGGAGCAGAGGTGGTATTGGAAAAACTCGCACCTATGGGCGATCCGATGGAACTGCAGGTACAGGGGTATGAATTGACACTCCGGCTGGCGGACGCAGAGCAAATTCAGATACATACAGTTGAAGAAGTTTCCTTTGCTGAACAGGAGGTTCCCGCAGGTTATAAACGCCATACGGAACATCCCGGTCTGGGAGAGGGTGGCAGATATCATGTTAAGGCAGAGGAAGATCCGCTGCCGGAAGGGGAGCGGTTGACGTTTGCACTGGCGGGGAATCAGAATTGTGGAAAAACCACCCTGTTTAACCAATTGACAGGGGCGAATCAACATGTCGGGAATTTTCCGGGAGTGACGGTGGACCGAAAAAGTGGGATGATACAGGGGGATAAAAATACAGAGGTAACCGACTTACCCGGAATTTATTCTCTGTCGCCTTATACCAAGGAGGAGATTGTTTCCCGAGAATTTATCCTGCAGGAAAAACCGAAGGGAATCATCAATATTGTAGATGCGACTAATATAGAACGGAACTTGTATCTAACGATGCAGTTAATGGAATTAAATGTGCCGATGGTCTTGGCGCTGAATATGATGGATGAAATGCGGGGGAACGGTGGTCATGTCCATATCAATGAAATGGAGGAGATGCTGGGGATCCCGGTGGTACCGATTTCTGCGGCGAAAAATGAAGGAATTAATGAGCTGGTAAGCCATGTCCTGCATGTGGCAAAATATCAGGAAAAACCTGGAAGAATGGATTTCTGTGATGAGGATGACCATGGAGGGGCGGTGCATCGCTGTCTGCATGGGATTATGCATTTGATTGCAGATCACGCAGAGCAGGCAGCCCTGCCAGTACGTTTTGCTGCTACCAAATTAGTGGAGGGCGATGAACGGGTTTTGGCAGCCCTGCATTTGTCCGAGAATGAACAGGAAATGATGGAACATATTATTTCCCAGATGGAAGCGGAGCGAGGATTGGACCGTGCCGCTGCTGTGGCGGATATGCGGTTTGCTTTCATCCATAAACTGGTAAGTCGGTGCGTGATCAAACCCAGGGAGAGCCGGGAGCGGGAACGCAGCCGCAGGATGGACCGTTTTTTGACGGGAAGGTATACAGCGATTCCTTCCTTTATCGGGATTATGGCACTGGTGTTCTGGTTGACGTTTGATGTGGTGGGGGCGTTTCTGCAGAATCTTTTGGAACATGGAATTACGTGGCTGGGAGGCTTGGTAGATCTGGCGCTGACGAAAGCCCATGTCAATGAGGTAGTTCATTCCCTGGTTATTGACGGGATCTTTCACGGTGTGGGAAGCGTTCTAAGTTTTTTGCCGATCATTGTGACCTTATTTTTCTTTCTGTCCCTGTTAGAGGACACTGGGTATATGGCACGGGTGGCATTTGTGATGGATAAACTGCTCCGCAAAATCGGACTGTCTGGCAGGAGTATTGTGCCAATGTTAATTGGGTTCGGCTGTTCTGTGCCCGGAGTGATGGCGAGCAGGACGCTGCCGTCGGAGCGGGACCGTAAAATGACGATCATGATGATTCCATTTATGAGTTGTACGGCAAAATTGCCCATATATGTTTTTTTTACAGCGGCCTTTTTTCCAAAATATGGAGCGTTGGTCATGGTGCTATTGTATTTTACGGGGATACTGGTGGGAGTATTATCTGCCTTGGTGTCCAAAAATACGGCTTTTCGTGGGGAGGCGGTGCCTTTTGTCATGGAGCTGCCTAATTACCGTATGCCGGGGATCAAAAACGTAGCGCAGTTACTCTGGGAAAAAGCAAAGGATTTTTTGCAGAGGGCATTTACAATTATTTTTTTGGCTACGATTGTCATCTGGTTTTTGCAGACATTTGATCTGCATCTCAATATTGTAGCCGATTCACAGGATAGTATTCTGGCAGAGGCGGCGGGAATTCTGGCGCCGGTATTTGCACCGTTGGGATTTGGCGATTGGAGGATATCTACCGCCCTGATCTCAGGGTTTATTGCGAAAGAGAGCGTGGTATCGACACTTTCTGTCTTGTTTGGCGGCACGGAGACATTAGTGGGACTGCTTTCTCCGGCGGCAGCGGCTTCCCTGCTGGTATTTTGTCTTTTATATACCCCTTGTGTTGCGGCAGTTGCTTCCATTAAGCGGGAACTGGGGGGAAAATGGGCCGCAGGGATCATCTGCCTGCAGTGTGCGATTGCCTGGCTTTGTGCCTTTTTCGTTTTCCTGTTGGCATCACTCCTATAAATGGGACTTTAAAAGCGTATTCCAATGTGTTACTATATTTAGGAAGAAAAGAGCATTACAGTAACGGGAGAAAACCTGTCCAGAATATGGGAGAATCCAGTTTCGCATGGGATGGATATGTTTTGAAAGGACGAGGAAACGGAGAAGAGAATGGCATTTGGAGATTATTTGGAACAGGTACAGGAAAAATTTATTAGAGAAAATTTGATGTCTGATGAATTTCTTGATTTTATTCAGGGAAGCCGGATGCCGATGGACGAGCTGATGGCGTACTATCAGTGTGCCATTATGGAGATTGAGACCAAGTTCAAAGTCTTGAACGAGCAATTTTCCTTACAATATGATCGGAATCCCATTGAAAGTATTAAAAGCCGTGTGAAATCTACGGAGGGAATTATACGTAAGGTTCGAAAAAAGAATCTTCCTTTATCTCTGGAGTCTGTAGAACAGAATATCCGTGATATTGCAGGTGTCAGGGTGGTAACCTCTTTTCAGGATGATATCTATCTGTTGGCGGAGTGTCTGTTGCAGCAGGATGATGTGACTCTGATCGAGAAAAAGGATTATATCCAGGCGCCAAAAGATAGTGGTTACCGCAGTCTCCATCTGATTGTGGAGGTTCCGATATTTTTGCAGAATGAGAAGCGGCCCATGAAAGTGGAAGTTCAGCTCCGAACGATTGCGATGGATTTCTGGGCCAGTCTCGAACATAAACTTCGTTATAAGAAAAATATTCCCGAGTCGGAAGCGGAACAGTTGGCGCATGATTTGGTGGAATGTGCGCAGATCAGTGCATCATTAGACCATCGGATGGAGGATATCAGGAACCGGATTGCACGTGCGACGAAAGAGGCCGAAAAACAGGAAACGCCGGTTACGATCGGGGATGTACTCTTTCATAGCAAACTTTTTACCTGATGAAAATGAGCTGCGCA
>CANRZB010000065.1 GCA_947644195.1 uncultured Clostridium sp. | reverse complement strand
AATCAAAGAGTAATTTTGAGATTGGAGATGAACATCGGTAAGTCATTGGAATCGTATCCGGTTCAGATCATATTATCAGATCCTGAAAAGAAGAAATATGGAAATAAAATGCTTCTGGCCGGTAAGAATATTGCAAAAAATTCTGTCATGGATCATGGGGAACGAGAGCTGAATCTGTGGGGGATACCGGTACCAATCGGAGGGGAATTGACGGTGGATGGAAGCAGTGAACATTCCTGGACGAGTGTGTTATTGTGGGATAACTTGCCGCAAGAGAAGCGGGAGAAAATGATAGATATGTTAAGTCAGAAAGTGTATGCATCCTTTCGTCAGATAGAACTTCAATCGAAGCAGGAACTCCTTGGTGATCGTGATAGATTTATTCAGGAAATGAATCATAAGACCGGTTTTTCTTTGGCATGGATGGAGGAAGAGGAAAAAGAGGAGCAATCTGTTTTTGAATTTCTATATGAGAATTATAATGTTATATTTTCTATGTTTGGAGCATTGTTTGCTGTATGTAGCTGTGGTACTATTTTTTCTCTATGGCTGGCATGCCGAAAAGAGGAGTGGGTAATTAGACGGGTGTTCGGGTGCAGCATCTTTCGAATTTTGGTTTTTATGTTTTCTGAGCTAATAAAAATTGTTGCTGTCGCTGCAGTAGTGACAATAGTTGTTCAATCAATGTATCAGGGATATAACCGGGCATCTGGTGTTTGGAATGTCTATGCGGCAGACAGTAAAGAGGTGGTCGTTGTCTGCTTAGTAGTGATTCTGGGACAGATGATCCACTGCTTATGGAGATTGTGGCGTCTGAATCCAGTGGTCCACTTTAACAGGGGAGATTAAGAATGATAATATTAGAAAAAGTTAGTAAAAATTATGAGAGTGGTACTGTGGTTACCCAGGCATTGCGAGATGTGACCATAAAGATTGATGAGGGGGAGATGCTTGCTGTGATGGGAACCTCTGGTTCCGGTAAGACCACCCTGCTAAATATACTTGGTGTCATGGATACGCTTACTTCCGGGCGATATCAATTTCGTGAGATCGAGGTAAACCGATTATCGATCCGAAGGCTTCATCAGTTTCGGAAGCAATATGTCAGCTTTGTTTTCCAGAATTTTGAACTGATGAATCGATATACAGTATATGAAAATGTTGAATTGCCGCTTCTTGCGAGAGGAAAGCACCGTTATAAGAAACAGGTCATGGAGATGTTAGATTATGTTGGTATTGCAGATCTAGCCAATAAGCGGGTGACGAGACTGTCCGGAGGAGAACAACAGCGGTGTGCGATTGCAAGGGCATTGATTTCGGATACTCCTTTGATTTTGGCAGATGAGCCGACAGGGGCATTAGACGAGGATACTTCTATAGAGATCATGAAACTTATGCAGAATTTAAATGAAAAAGGAAAGACAATTATTATTGCGACCCACGATATGCTGGTTGCAGAGAAATGTAATCGAATTGTACGACTGGAGAATGGAAGAACAATCGTGTCGAAAAAAACTCTCAATCTCTAAGATATCAGTTTGATTGAGAGTTTTTTGTAAAAAAATTCATTCTATCCACAGGTAATTATGGTGCCTGTTTTGCCCTGTACTCCTGCCAATGCCGTGTCGATGCTGGTGATAATAGCCTTCCGTTCCGGGTTTGAGGAAGCGAAAGAAACGGCGGCTTCCACTTTAGGAAGCATGGCTCCGGTGGAAAACTGTTCTTCCTCAATGTATTTGGTCGCTTGTTCCACGGTCATAGAATCGAGTGGGGTTTCATCCGGGGTACCAAAATGCAGAGAAACCTTTTCTACTCCGGTCAGGAGCAGTAATGTTCCCGCATCTAATGACTCTGCCAGACAGGCGCTGGTCACATCTTTTTCAATGACGGCGCTGGCACCTTTCAGACGGGTTCCCTGCTGTAGTACCGGGATACCGCCGCCGCCGGCAGCGATGACAATTTGACCGGCATCCAGTAAGGTCTGTATGGCATCCAATTCATAGATTTCCATAGGACGTGGGGCAGCGATAATACGCTGGAATCCTTTGCCCTCTACCTCCACGACATGGTTTCCTTTGGAGCGCTCTTTCTTGGCCTCCTGTTCCGTCATAAAGCGGCCGATTTTTTTGGATGGATAGCTGAACGCTGCGTCAAAGGGATCAACCCGAACCTGGGTAATTAATGTGGCAACAGAACGGTAAATACCACGGTCCAGTAATTCTGTGCGGATTTCGTTTTGCAGGTCGTAACCGATATATCCCTGGCTCATGGCGCTGCAAATCGACATCGGTGCTACGGTATTGCTGGGTTCCAGCCTGCTATATTCCGTCATGGCAGAGTGGATCATTCCCACCTGTGGGCCATTACTGTGCGTAATTACGATCTGATATTTTGCTTGAATTAAATCAGCAATTGCTCTTGCTGCATTTTTCACGGCTTGCTTCTGTTCCGGAAAGGTTTTTCCTAATGCACTGTGTCCCAGCGCTACGACAATTTTCTTATTTTCCATGTTAAGCCTCATTTCTGCGGTGTTTTCTTGATTCCAAATTAATTTTACCATGACGTAGGGGTAAAAGCAATGTTTGTCTGAGTTTTGATTTTTGAAAAGACTTATTTTATGAGCAAAGAAAATGGGGATTGACAACGGGAATTATCCGTTTATATAATAATTACGAAGTGAATAAAAAAGGTTGAAATATGTTGTGTGATATATCACATATTTTAGCTATGTAACCAGGGAGGAGTATGGGAAATGAAAAGTATTCGAACAAAAATCACCTTATGTCTTATTCTGACGGTTCTGGTTGGATTGGTTGCATCAGGATCTTCAAGTATCACACTGAACTACCACAATACCATGGATACGGTAGAACAGATGATGAGCCAGACAGCGGTCCTGGCGGCAGGACGTGCGCAGCAGGAACTGGAGGTATATAAGAACGTTGTCATGGAAGTAGGGTGTATTCCACAGCTGTCCGATCCAAAAGTATCCGTCAAAGAAAAACAGGATATTATAAACGAACGGGTATCTATGCATGATTTCCAAAGAGGAAATATTGTTGGTGCGAATGGTATCAGTATTTTTGATGGCAATGATTATTCAGACCGTGAATATGTTCGTCAGGCTATGCAGGGAAATGTTTTTGTTTCGGAGCCATTGATTAGCAAGATCACGGGGGAACTGTCCATTATGGTAGCGGCGCCGTTATATTCTGAGGGAGACCATGGAAAACCCATTGTGGGAGTCGTATATTTTGTTCCGCATGAGACTTTTTTGAACGATATTGTATCTGCTATTCAGATGGGCAAAAATAGCAGAGCTTACATGATTAATAAAACCGGTGATACGATAGCTGACATCACGCTTGATACGATTACGGTTCAAAATATTGAGAAAGAGGCGAAGGAAGATTCCTCTTTGAAGGAGCTGGCAGCAATCCATACCGATATGCGTCAGGGAAAAAATGGATTCGGAAGTTATACAAAGGGAGAGGATAAAATGTTTGCGGCATATGCTCCTGTACCGGATACAGACAGCTGGAGTATTGCCGTGACTGCACCACAGATCAATTACCTGGCATCTACGAGGGATGCTATGGTGATCAATATTGCGGTAATTTTGGTTTCCATATTAATATCCATTATTGTTGCCCTGACTCTGGCGATTAATATTGGAAAGCCGATGAGGGCTTGTGTCAATCGGATGAAACTTCTCGTTGAGGGGGATCTGGAGACACCAATGCCAAAGATTACGAACAAGGATGAAACTGGTGTGCTTGTCAGGTCGACCGAAGCTTTGGTGGAGGGATTGCGTACCGTTATCAGTGACATCAGTTATTTGCTCAATGAGATGGCAAATCAGAATCTGGATGTTCACACGGAACATGAGGAAATCTATGTTGGCAGTTTCAAAGATATTTTGGTTTCTATGCGGAATATGAGGTTTGAGCTAAGCAGTGCCATGCGTCAGGTGAATCAATCTGCCGAGGGAGTGGCTAATGCTAGCAATCAATTATCCTCCAGTGCACAGATGCTTAGTCAGGGAACGACAGAACAGGCTAGCTCAGTACAGGAGTTAGCTACGCAGATCAGCATAATTTCGGAGGAAGTGAAAAACACAGCGAACGGAGCATTGGATGTCAGAAGCCAAACACATCAGACGGGGGAAGACGTATTACTGTGTAATCAAAAAATGCAAAATTTAGTGGAAGCGATGGAAAGAATTCAGAGCAGTTCCGAGGAAATTGAAAAGATTCTAAAGACCATTGATGATATTGCCTTCCAGACAAATATACTTGCGTTGAATGCGGCAGTAGAGGCTGCCAGGGCTGGCAGTGCAGGGAAAGGATTCGCCGTTGTTGCAGAGGAAGTTCGCAATCTAGCTGGTAAATCAGCGGAGGCAGCTAAGAATACTTCGGAATTGATTGCAAATTCTACAGACGCAGTACATATTGGTACAGATATTGCTCAAAATACAGCAAATGTTTTGCTCAGTGTCGTAAACAGTATTCAATCTGTCGTTGATGCCATTGACCATATTGCAATTGTATCCAAGGAGCAGTCTGAGTCGGTGGAGCAGGTGTCCGAAGGCATCAATCAGATTTCCACCGTGGTGCAGACGAACAGTGCAACTGCTGAGGAAGGTGCAGCGACCAGTGAGCAGCTTTCGGCGGAGGCTGTTTGTCTGAAAGAATTGGTAAATCAGTTTACGCTTGCTTCAAAATGATTGCTATAAAGTCAGAAAGGACTTGTAGAAAAACGATCTAGCAGTGACTCGGAGGGGCAAGAGAATGAATATAAAACAGATAAAAGAAACGTTAAAATCAAAGGAATATGATTTTTTGAGAACGGATCAGAATTTAGGCAGCAATATCATTCTCTTAACCCTCGGAGGAAGTTATGCATATGGGATGAATAAAGAAGGATCGGATTTAGACGTCAGAGGCATTGCTCTCAATTCAAAAGAAGATATTTTGTTAAGGACTGATTTTGAGCAGGTTGTAAATGTTGATACGGATACTACCGTGTATTCTTTTCATAAGATCATTCAATTACTTTCTTCCAATAATCCGAATACCGTGGAAATTTTGGGATGTAAACCTGAACATTATCTGCATGTATCAGAGATCGGCAGAGAACTTTTAAACCATAGAAAGATGTTTCTCTCGAAGCTCTGTATTCACACTTTTGGCGGCTATGCCGAAAGTCAGCTCAGAAGACTGGAAAATAAAGCGACCAGGTTGGTAGGACAGGCACAGAATGAAGCCTATATCTTAAAAACGATCAACAATGCAGCATATGAATTTAAGAAAAGATATTATCCCCATGATGACAGTGCAGTGAAACTTTATATTGATAAAGCGGTTCAGGAAGGATATGACAGTGAAATTTTTATGGATGTAAATTTGAACCATTACCCGTTAAGAGACTGGGCAGGGATGTGGAATGAAATGAAGTCTATTGTCAGCAGCTATCATAAGATTGGTAAGAGGAATGAAAAAGCGATTTCACATGATAAATTAGGGAAGCATATGGCACATTTGATCCGCTTATATATGATGTGTATTGATCTTCTTGAGAAAGAAGAAATTATCACGTACCGGACAGAGGAACATGATTTACTCATGAGTATCAGAAACGGTGAATATTTGGATGATAGCAGACAGCCAACTGCGGAATTTTATGATTTGTTGAATGAATATGAAAAGAAATTTGAATATGCAAAGAACCAAACCTCTCTTCCTGATTTTCCAGACCATAAGAGAATTAATGAGTATAAAATGTATGTCAATGAACGGATTGTGAAGGGAGAGGTTTCGTAGAATGGATTTAGTGTTTTTATGGGGAATTAAAAGAACTAGTTCCTGCATATACCATGGAAGATGAGAGAAATTATGTAAAATTAAGTTTGAATAATCTCTATCATGAAATTTGCCACCGCTATGTACACGCCGACAGGGAGCACAATGTTTTAAAGTTGCCGCTGACTTGTAAATCAGTATTTTTTATTATGCAGCATGTGTATTATCTAAGCAGTGGCAATTTTATTCCAACCAAACTAGGAATGGAAGCACTAATTTATAAAAATAGAGGGTGGAAAACAATTGGTTTTAGATGTAAGGAGATAGTATGGAGATTATTTATAAAAGGGATCATAGTTATACTGCAAATGATGTAGAGGAGTTGTTCTTGTCTGTGGACTGGCTTTCTGGAAAATATCCCGAAAGATTAAAGAAAGCTTTGGATCATTCTGGAACGGTAATTACTGCATGGACAGGTAGTAGGCTGGTTGGTTTAGTCAATGTTATAGATGACGGAGAATTAAATGCCTATGTTCATTATTTGTGTGTCAATCCGGAATATCAGAGTCTGGGGATTGGAGGGGAACTGTTAAAACAAATCAAGGAAAAGTACAGGGATTATTTATATATTATTGTAATTGCAGAGAAGGAAGGACTGAATGAGTATTATAAGAAAAATGGATTTGAGTATATAGATGGGCGGTATGTATTGGCTATTCAGAATGAGTGATTTGTTTTCTCAAAAATGATATTATGAAAAAGAAATTTTAGAAAGGGGATTTGTATATGAAACGATATGTTATGTTTGCATAGCACTGGCTATTGTAATAGTAAATAATTGTTATAGCCGATGCTATTCCTGGAAATAAATTTTAGGGAGGCAAACATGGGCTATAGAAAAGCGGAAGAAATTCTGCCAATTGAGATAATAGAATTGATACAGCAGTATGTTGACGGAGAGAATATTTATATTCCACGTAAATCATCGCATAGACAAGCATGGGGAACAGGCACGCAAATTAAACAAGAACTTTTAAAGCGTGACAAACAGATTTATGATGAGTATCTTGCAGGCAGCAATATTGCGGAATTGGCTTGCAAATACTATCTTTCAGAGAAAAGCATACAGCGTATCCTGAGAATACAAAAGAATTCTTGAGAAATGGACAAACAATAGGTAAATCTTTAGTCAGACTGTCTTTTGTTTTTGAAAATGTGAGCGAATACCAAGAAACTGTCACAAAATATTGCAGTTGCTCGGTAGTGGCTCACATTTTTTTATAAAAAAGCGTGAGGTGGAAGGCGAAATTTAAATATGTTACGCTGTACCATAAAGGATATGACAGTTTGATACGGTAACGTTATAGGAGACGATCCTGTTATGAAGCCGTACAAGGGAGGACTTATGGGGGGGGAGTGAGATTGCCGAGTATGAAAATGGAGGTACACTGTGGTGCATCACTTATACTTTTATAACGGATGAATAAGAGGATGAGATAACCTTTTTGACCTGGGCGAACTAGAATCAATTTGAAAGATTTGCATTAAAAATATAACGAGAGGAGAAAGACGTTTTATGACTACACCTGTTTATTTTGCATAGCATGGCTATTGCATACAATGATCAGAAATAAAATGAAATAATGTAATAGCCCATGCATCATGAATATGAAATGAACAGGAGATGCATATGAGCTATTTAAGAAACATTGAATATGAACTTGTACTGAAAGATTCCTTTTGGATTATCAGGAATTGCCCTAAATGCGGCAGAAAGACACATTATATAAACACAAAAAAGTTTCGCATTAATGCGAATGGGAACAAACTGGATATCTGGCTGATTTATCAATGCTTGGAATGTAAACATACGCTTAACCTTACAATATATGAACGCAAGAAGTTTTCTTCTATACCAAAAGAGGAATATCAGTGTTTTTTAGACAATGACGAACAACTTGCGGAAAAGTATGGTAAAAATATGCAATTATTTCGGACAAATAAAGCAGACATTGATTTTGACAGACTGCGTTATGGTTTGGTTAAATTGCATGAAACTATAGAAAGCAGTGGTTTTGAAGAGCAGATTATCATTACAGTAACGAATCCCTATCAAATGAAAATTCGTTTGGAAAAGCAGATTGCAATGGTTTTAGGGATATCCCGTAACCAGGTTAAAAATCTATTGGAGAAGGGGGAAATAGAATTACAGATGGAATTACCACAGTCTATTTCTTTCCGTATCAGCCATTGTCTGTTTTCTATGATAACATAAATCGTAGGAAATATAAATATATGGAGGTTTTATTTATGAAGATTGTAGGTTTCTCTCGTTTTTTCAATTTTTAGAAGAGAATGACAAACAAATACGTCCATGATATACTTAGATAAAAAGGAAAGGGGAAAAAATGGAAAAAGGAAGAATTATTTTTTTGAACGGCGTAACCAGTGCAGGAAAAACATCAATTGTTGAATCTCTTCAATATCAGGAGGATATCTTTTTTTATGTTGTCGCAAATGATTTATTTCAAGAAATGGTGGGAGAGAATTATTTGCGAAAAAATTATTGGAAATATCTTGGCGAAGTAATAATTATGATGTACCATACAGCAAAACTATATTCTGATATGGGAAAAAATGTGCTAATTGATGGGATTCTAGTTGAGAGGGAAGAGATTAGGTCTCATTACCATCAGTTACTAGAAATATTAAAAGATAATCCACTTGATATCGTAGAAATCTATTGTCCTTTGGACATTTGCAGACAACGTAATATGATTCGCGGAGACAGGTATGAAACACAATCGCAGGAACAATATGAGATAATGGCCGAAAATATCAAGTATAGCGCCAAAGTTGATACGAGCATCTATAGACCGGAGGAGTGTGCAGAAAAGATAATCAGAGAATTATTTTATTAACAAAACATCTGGGAGAATAGTATGAAAATTGTTAAAATAAATCAGAAAAACTTGAAAGATATCAATAAATCAAATCAGGCATTTGAAATAATAGGAAAAATTAGACCTACATTTGTTGATGGAACTTGGATATATGCAGAAGAACTATATGAGAAGCCTTATATGCAAGAATATCCAGACGACACATGGGATTATGCCACCTATATTAATAATCCTGACAAAACGATCTTTTTAGCCTATTCGGAAGTCCAATGTATTGGACAAATTGTTTTGAAAAAAGATTGGAATAAATATGCCTTTATTGAAGATATTTGTGTTGTAAAATCAGCTAGAGGAAAAGGAATTGGTACAGCTTTAATCCATAAAGCAATTGAATGGGCTAAAAGTTCCAGTTTAATGGGGTTAGCCTTGGAGACACAAGACAATAATCTGTTAGCATGTCGGTTTTATGCAAAATGTGGTTTTGTAATTGGTGCGGTTAACACAATGCTTTACAGGAATTTTAATAATAGGGAATTTGCAGTATTTTGGTATTTATGTTTTAAAATGGATTGTATATGAGGAAAGAAATTAGGTAGAAACACACATCACCATATTTCCCTTCGTATCTCCGTTAGGTTTGATGAGTTTTTCGGTATTCCGTTGGTGTTACTTGATAATGCTTTTTAAATAATCTGCAAAAATAGTCTACATTATTAAATCCAGTTTCATCAGAAATAGTATTTATTTTTTTCTCTGTCTTTGCAAGCAATAGAGCAGCTTCATTTAAACGGTAGTGAATAAGGTAATTGATAGGGGTAATGTGCAAAAATTTATGGAAAAGGTTTAATACGGTACTTTTGCTGATCCTAGCATGTCTGGCAATCTCATCTAATGAAATATCATGCGAATAATTTTGATGAATGTATTGCATCATTAATTGTACTCTTGCCTGAGAAGAAGCGGAATCATTGATATGATCTTTCAAATTTGTAAAATCTGTATTCTCATATAATTCCAACCAAAGTCTTTGCATAAGAGAGGCTGTCGCAAGTTCAATGGATGAAACACCATCTTGAACCGCTATAATCTGTTTGATAATTGATATAATTTTCGCTTGCCAGGGAATTTCTGCATAAAAAATTTGAAACAGTAAGGAGGAAGAAATCACAGGTAAAATGTATTTGTGGTATATGAGACTATCCTCTGCAGCAAGGAATGTGGGCATGCAAACGAAATTTGGAATAATAGCTTCGGCAGAGGAATAGAAGCGATGAAGGATTTTGGAATTTATGAATATTCCATTTCCTTCCGATAAATCAAATTGTTTTTCCCCAATCCAAAAGGTCACTGATCCTGATTCAATATATACAAACTCCAATTCAGTATGCCAGTGCCATTCGATACAGTTAAAATCAAACAGGGCTAAGTTTTCATAATAAAAATGAAATGGGTAGCTGTTGCTTCCGTGTTTTACCGTTTCCATTAAATTTTCATCTGTCATAATTTTGTGATAGGACGTATTAAAATTCATAAATGACTCATCTCCCAAAATAAGTTTTTACGATATTGTACAAAAAATGTGGAATATAAATCAATGAAAATCGAAGTTCCGTGTTATATAATGCAAAAAAATAAGAAAGGAACTAAGATTATGAAGTCAAATTATCGAAAAACAAAAACAGCCTGTTACTTAGGATTTATTACACAAGCAATAGCCGCCAACTTTGCACCGTTGCTTTTTTTAAAATTTCATTCGGATTATCAGATCTCTCTTGGCAATATTGCATTGATCTCTACCTGTTTTTTCTTTACACAGCTTTTGGTGGATTTATTTTGTGCAAAATTTGTGGACAGAATTGGATATCGTGTCTGTATTGTGGCTTCCGAGATATGTGCCGCAGTCGGACTCATTGGGTTGGCATTTCTGCCGGATATGGTACCGATTCCCTTTGTTGGGATATTATGCAGTGTAATTATGTATGCGATAGGGAGCGGATTGATGGAAGTACTCGGTAGCCCTATCGTAGAAGCATGTCCCTTTGAGAATAAAGAAGCGACAATGAGCTTGCTTCACTCCTTCTATTGTTGGGGGGCAGTGGGGACAATATTGATCTCTACCTTGTTTTTTCTGGTATTCGGAATGGACAGTTGGAAATGGCTGGCAGTACTATGGGCGCTTATTCCAGCCGTCAATATCTATAATTTTGCAACATGTCCAATTGAACATTTAGTAGAGGAAGAAGACGGCATGGGAATAAGAAAATTATTCCAGAAACCTATCTTCTGGCTAGCTGTTGGTTTGATGATCTGCTCTGGCGCTTCAGAACTTGCAATGGCACAATGGGCATCGGCTTATGCAGAAGCAGCATTGGGATTATCGAAGACGATAGGAGATTTGGCTGGTCCCTGTATGTTTGCCGTTACCATGGGAATAAGCCGTGTGATATTCGGAAAATATGGAGACAGAATGGATTTGATGAAATTTATGATAGGCTCTGGAATCTTATGTGTAATATGTTATCTTTTCACTTCCTTATCTACAAATCCATGGATCGGACTTATTGGCTGTATTACATGTGGTTTTTCTGTTGGAATAATGTGGCCTGGGACAATTAGCCTTTCCTCTGAAAAATTTCCGGCAGGCGGAACCGCCATGTTTGCGCTGCTTGCTATGGCAGGAGATTTCGGTGGAAGTATTGGTCCTGGTACGGTTGGCCGTGTTACACAATATGCGGGAGATAATATTCGTGCAGGTATGAGCGTTGGACTTGTATTTCCAATCATTTTATTAATCATGCTTTTTGTTCTTGACAGAGAAAAGAAACGGATCAATAGATGAAAATGATCCTATTAGGAACACGGAAATCAATTTTCAAATTTTACTTTTCACTTGTGGTGGATTTTGTAATGGATTATTTTCTGTTATCCATTAAATTTTATCAATTACTCTGCTGTTTCGTTCAGAAGTTTTTCATGATGTCTGATGAGACAAAATTTTGCCCTGCCATAGTGCAATAGCCTTTCGAAAGAAACTCTGCCTTGCAGTGACGTATCTGTGCGTGCTCGGAAGCACTGTCTGAACACGCATGCACGGTTTGTAGTTTCTTTTTCAGAGTTGACTTAGTATCACTTAGCAAATTTTTTGCTTAGTGATACTTCAACTCTTGCAC
>CANRZB010000064.1 GCA_947644195.1 uncultured Clostridium sp. | reverse complement strand
CACAAAAACTTTTGGATTGCTATTTGATAAATCACTTAATGTTTTTGTAACATTATCTTTGCTCATTATTCTGGCACACATTCTATCATTTCGTTTATATATATTTAAAACATTTATAATTTCTGTGTGGGGCTGATTCATCCTATAATCAATATATGCTAAAGAAGTTATTAATTCTTCAAGTTTCATTCGAGTATCTCTACCTCTAAAAACCTTCTTTTCATATCTGATAGCTATCTCTTTTACCTTTATAACTATATCTTTATCTATATATGCATTCCACATTTCAAAAGTATTTTCTTTAATCGGATAAGGTTTTGTATTTAATCTTAGAAACAAGTCTATCTGACTAAAATCTGGATTTTGTTCCGAATCTATTTCTATTATATCCATAGGAAATTCTAAAATCTTTTCTTCAAATTCATCGTCTATTTTATCTATCGTTTTCCCATTTAATTCGGACAGAATTTTTAATTTAGATAGTTTAAACTTATCCTTATCAGAACATATACTTTCTCCACGTTCATTTATATATGTCTTTCCCAAAAAACCTAAAATTGTAAGTAAACGCTGTTGTCCATCTACAACTTCCTTTATCCTATCCTTTCTTTTATAAATAAAAAGTGGAGGAATATTGATTCCCAACAAAATACTTTCCATCAGATATGATGCCTTTTGCAAATTTTTCACCTCTGATCTCTGATAATTTGGTCGAATTAAAAATCTAGATTTTTTCATATCAGAAATAATGTCCTCAATTGTTAGAGTTTCTGGTAAGGGTTTATTAATTTTATAATGTGAAATTTGATCTTTTTCACTTCTGCTTTCCATCATCTCTGAAAAGGCTTCTGAATTCTTTATATACTTTTGATAATCAATTTTAAATATATCTTGAAATATATTGGCTATAAATCTATATCTGTTATTGATTGCTGAATAATAATGACTGCCTGTAGACTCAAAAATTTGTTCTACACTTCTTTGTGGATTATTTATTATATTATCCCATAATTTATGATTTTCACTGGCATTACTTATGTAATCGAAAACCAGTTCAATTTTATTGTCTTCAATTTCTCCTCCATTTTGTAATACAATACTTATAGCCCAATAAAGCACCTCATAAAATAATTTGCTATCATATAGATAATTATTTCGTTCTTTACATACAGAATTGAATTTCGATATATAATTAATAACAGCCTCAAATTCTTCCATTATCTCTTCTGCGCTTTTATTTTCTAATATAAAATAATAGTATTTACAAATAATATCAGCCTTTGAACTCCCTTTCGAATAACTAAAAATAGGAATAAAGGGAAGTGTTACTAAATTTCTTATTAACGAAACTATAATATTTACTTTATCCCGTTTACTTGCTTTTTTCTTACTTTTGGGGAGAATAATTTCACACAAAAAATCATAAAGTCCTGTATTATTAAATATTTTACTATTTAATAAGTTCGATAACTTATCATTAATATAAGCGGCTCTATCAATATCATATTTTTGTAATGGTGTAATCCCTGAATTATACCGTCTAAATATTTCTTTTTTTATTTTTTCTTCTTTTTCTTCATCCAATTTAGGTTCATCAACTACGTTAAATTGCAAAATACGAATTCTAGTATCTTCAAATAATTCTTTTGTGTCTGAATCTAATTGACTGTATCTTTTTCCAGCAAGAACCTTTAAACTATGTAATCCTTTATTTTTTAAAACAAGTTTATCCTCCAAAAAACGTTTTATAGTTTCATATCGCTGTCTTCCATCAATCACCTCATTCTTATCTTTAGTTTGAAATAAGACAAGCGGCGGAATTTCTGTTCCCAGCAAAATACTCTCTATAAAATATGTAGCTTTCTCCTCATCCCAAACATAATTCCTCTGAAAATACGGCTTATAATTTATTTTTCCTGCATATCTTTGGTTCAGAAAAATAGACGATACTTTTTTTACTATATTATCTATTTTTAGTTTCTCTTTAAAAATATCCATTATATCTGTATAATCTAACTGTATATTCGACATTGTAAATTTCCTCCTTAGTCTCAATTTAAATATTAAGTCACTTTTACTCTATCTTGCAACTTTTTACTTGAAAACTGTTCTACAGTATTTGAAACAATAGATCCTTGAAAAAAAAATTCATTATTATAATTTTGTCTCATTTTTACCAGTCCGTCTAATGCAAAACGAAAAACATACTGCCAAGACATATTTTCAAAAGATGATACAATTTGATGAAGTCCTGGAAACCATTCATAAATATATCTGCATTCATCATATACTGTAACATCTGTAAACATACAATTCGTCTTTGCATTGTATTGAAATCGTTTATTGTGTAAAATATTATTATGCATTGGATATGACAACTGATTAAGAACAATATCAAAAAACAAATTACTATGCGGTTTATCAAGAAATTGATATAAATTTCTATCTGAATCAAAATATTCTTTTATATTTTGTACATCTTCCTTTAATTTAATTTTTCCGTTTCTCAGCAAAACAATTATTTTTAATCCCTTTAATAATAACTCATAGTTTCCAATCTCTCCCAAAAAGTATTGGCTCTTCTCTCCTAATAAACCACACTGTAATAGCTTTCTTGCAGTAAAGAAATACTTAGCCATAGAATTCCCATTCGATATATTTATAAACTCCTCATCATCTTTATTTATATCTGTTAAGTCAAATAGTTGATTTAAATATGGGTTTTGTGCAATCCTTTGTAATGGTATAATAACTGCTGGTATATCGCGCAATATTGCAGATAAAAATTCGCCATAATGTAATTCAAAATTCTCGGTTACTTCCTCTAAAACTTCATGATATTCCAGATTACTTATCCCATTTTCATCTATTTTTACTTCTAATGATGGATACTTCTTAAAAAATAAGTAGTGAGATACTATCTCATAATAATCATCTACTGATTCCTTCATAATATCTGGCATAGCAAAATTTGTTATTATAACCCCCGGAGAATTCAAACGGTGATTTTGACATATTGTTGACACACACCTCAATGCATGTTGTGTGGATGGGACACTTCCGCAAGCATCTATGTATATAATATCAAATTTTTTTGGGGTCTGTTGAAAAAAAGTTTCTATATTCTGTTTTAAGATTCTTGGTTGTGGATATTCCCCTTGCTCATAAGTTGCAATTGCTTTTTTATATACTTGATTATTTGACTCAAAGCCCCAAATATTTTGAGGGAGTATACCAAGATTAATCAGTTCCTGAAAATCATTGTCTGGCTCTGGGCCACTCAAAAAACAAACCATTAAGTCTTCTGGCCTTTTTGTTTCCACAAAAGAATCATGTAATTTTTCCCAATTTGTTATATATGAAACATTAATTTTTTGCGCCTCTGCTTTATTCTGGCTTATGTCTTCTGATAAAGTAAAATAATCATATAATCTACGCACATAATTTCTTTCAACACAACATGACTGCCCTCTTTTAGAAGTTAAAATCTCTACTGCTTTAAATAGTGTCGAATGTCTTACATTTTGCTTCGTATATTGACTATATTTATAATGTTCTTTCGTATTAACCCACTCCTTTACAAATTCATTCAAAATTAAGTTTTTCTTCACCCAGCAGCACAAATGCCCACTCATATCATGCAAATGATTTTTCTTTTATAAAAACACCGTCCTTTTATCGTTTCCTTACTAAGAAACTGGCGGTAACACTCAAAAGTATAAATCAAAGAAAAACTCCCACCATTCCTAATCTACCATCAAATCATACGAAAATATTCCAACGCCTCCCTTATCGCCGCTTCTTTCTCTGGCGGGCATTTCGGCTGTCTGGAATTTTCTGATTTTGGCAGATTATAGTTCACCCTCTCAATAATTCCACATTTCTCTTTTACCTGTGCGATATATAAGCTGCTGATTTTCAACCCCGTATGTTCCAACACATAATCCTTGATTTCCTCATAGGTTGCTTTGCTCTCCGCAGCCGTCAAATCAAGCTCGTCCATCTGAAGCTCCACCTCGATATGTTGGTCTGAATGAAGTTTGGACAATAAACATACCGTCTCCACATGCACCGTCTCCGGAAACATATCCACATTACACACCCGTTCCACCACATACCCATGTTCCAAAAACACAGCCAAATCCCGCACCAAACTCGTCGGCTTGCAGGAAATATACACAATATTCGGCACTCCGTAATCAATAATTTTCCTCAATGCCTTGGGATGAATCCCATCCCTGGGCGGATCCAACACAATATAATCTGGCGGTTCCGTGATATCATCCAAGACTTTTAATACATCCCCGGCAATGAACTCACAATGATCCAGGCCATTCTCAGCCGCATTTTTTCTAGCGGCCTCCACCGCCTCCTCCACGATTTCCACGCCAATCACTTTTCTTGCGACAGGCGCTAATACCTGCGCAATTGTGCCTGTCCCACTATACAGATCATACACCACTTTATCGGATAGATCAATGTTTTCACTGTCTCCATCCACTTCTCCCAAAATATACTTCCGCGCTTGCCGATACAATACTTCTGCACCACGGGTATTCGTCTGAAAGAAAGAAAATGGAGAAATTCGAAACCGTAACCCAAGAATTTCTTCTGTAAACCAGTCCTGTCCATAAATCAATCGAGTTTCATCACTCTGGACCACATCACCCAGACAATCATTGACGATATGTAAAAATCCGGTTAATTTTCCCTCCAGTGGCAAATTCTGTAATCTCTCACTGAGTTCTTCCAGGCAGATCACCTGTTGCGAAGAAGTGACCAGTGCCACCAGCAATTCCCCGGTCGCTTCCGCCCTGCGCACCACCAAATGGCGTAATAAGCCCTGGTGAGTATTTTTATGGTAATGACTCCATCCCTGTTCTCTTGCATAATCTCTGACGCAGGCTAATAGCAAGGAAAAATCTTCTGATACAATCCGACAGCCCTCCACGTCAATAATGTCATGGAAACTCCCTTTTTTATGAAGACCCAACGTCAACGGTCCTTCTTTTACCTCATCCCCAAAAGAGAATTCCATTTTATTGCGGTATGCCCATTCAGACGGACTGCCCATAATACCATCATATTGATAGGTTCGTTCTTTCTCCTCCGAATACAAAGAATCCAACAATCGAAGAACCTGATCCTTTTTTATTTCCAACTGTTGCGGATAAGGAATTCTCTGATAATGACAGCCACCACATGTCCCAAAATACGGACACTCCGGTTTCCGGCTCTCCACCTCGCCATATTGCAGTATTTCCAGCAATCGGCCCTGGCAGTGATCACGCCTGACTTTTTTTGCCGAAAATCGGATCCTCTGACCGGTGATGGCGCCTTTAACCACTGCCGTTTCCATCGTGATATTCCCCTCCTGATCTGGCACTTCTGCCGTTACCACTGCCTTATTGGGAAAATCAATCCGTTCTACCACGCCCTCATATATTTGTCCTTTTTTCATGCAAATCTCCCTTATTTTCTGACAACATTTCCCAGGATACGTACCCGGCTGGCAAATTCATGAATACTCTCCAATGCATTTCTTACCTCTGGGGTATTCAGATTCCCCTCGATATCTACAAAGAAACAATATTCCCAGTTCCGATTTTCAATCGGCCTGGATTCTATCTTGGTTAGATTCAGGTTATTATAATAAAAATTTCCCAGCAGATGATACAAGGATCCCGCCTGATGTTTAATCTCAAAGCATAGGCTGATTTTATCCGCATCATTGACGAATACCCGCTGATTGGTAATCACTATAAATCTGGTAAAATTCTTATCGGAAAAATTGATGGACTCCTGCAAAACCTCCAGGCCAAACTGTTCTGCTGCCCTCTTGCTGGCGATTGCTGCCTGATCCATACGCTCTTCCTGCGCAATCTTTTTAGCCGCTGCCGAAGTACTAGAATAACTTTTCATGGAAATCCCATGTTCCTCGAGAAACGGTGCACACTGTAATAATCCCTGCGGATGGGAGTAGACCAAATTAATCTCTTCTAAGTTAGCTCCCGGTTTTGCCAACAACGCCTGTTCAATCTTGACAACATGTTCTGCGACGATGGCAATATCATAGTCCAATAATAAATCATAGGTGTCGGTGATTCCACCTGTAGATGTATTTTCAATCGGTACTACGCCGTATTTTGCCTCTCCGTCAGCTACCGCCTGCAACACATCCCGAAACGACGATTTGTGAAAGGAAGTTATATTCTTTCCAAATACTTCTTCCATCGCCTGTTCCGAAAAAGCCCCCGGCTCTCCAAAGCAGACCACTCTGGTATCCTCATCGACATCCAGTTGTTCCACCGGACGAAACGGCAGATCAAAATTTTGCATCCCCAATAACCGATATTGATATTTTCGGCTGGCAGACATGATCTGACGAAACAAGTCTTCAATGCCTGCCTGATTATATTCGTCCTGTGCCATCGCCCTCAGTTTTTCTATTTTTTCCTGCTCCCTGGCTGGATCCAATACTTTTTTCCCAGTACTTCTTTTATAGGCAGCCACATCTGCTGCCACTTTCATTCTCTCTTCAAACAATTGGACGATCTGCTGGTCAATTGCGTCAATTTTTGACCTGCTCTCCGCTAAATCCACTACCATTTTGTCCTTTTCCTCCATCTTCTTACTTTGTATCTGCACATGTATCCTGCATGGTATCATTCCCATGCTGTTTTACGTCAGAAGACGCCTGACATCCATGCCAGGCGCCTTCTGGGAATCGCCATTATGTATTTAAAATCCCCCCATAGAACCAAGTCCACGCAGGAGACCTGCATCTTTCTTGCCGCCCTTTTTCTTTTTCTTGCGGTCTTTCATTTCCTCTAGCTCTGGATCATTCAGTTTGGCCTCTGAAAAGGTATCCTCCTCCAAAAGCGCTTTCAGATCCACCTTTTTAGGTTTCGTTGGCTTTGCGGGTCTTGCCGCCCCCTCTGCTTCATCCGGTGTAATAATACTAGCAGTAGGAATCTCTTTTACCTCAGGCTCCAATGGCTGTAATTCAATGATTCCCAAGGCATCTGGATCCAATTCCGGTGCTTCCACCTCTTCATTTAAGATCGCTTGCTGTGCCTTTTCAGCAGCTTCCGTCTCTTTTACATATTGAGCAAACTTTTCATCCTCTTCTTCCTGCTTCTCGGCATCGGACTCTAATAAATTAAATACCTCCGCCCCAGCTACTGTTTCCGGTTCTGGCGCCTCCTCCACTTCATCCGCATCGTCTGTCTCATTCAATTCCTCCGGCTCATCCTGTTCTGCCTCGACAGCATCATCCAAACCACCTACTGATTCTGTCTCTGTGATGACATCTTCCTCTGGTAGCTCCGCCTGATCCGCAGAATCCTCTGGAATCTGTTCCTCCATCGTAAATTCTGTCGCATCCTCTCCAATATAAATGTCCTTGCTCATCGTTACATGGGCCACTAATTTGGAACCAAAATAATCCATCAGGATTGGAACCAGCTCCACCGTCTTCTCTGGGTCACTGGACTTAATCACGGTCAAGAATACAGCAAATGGGCGAATATATACCAGGCATTTATCTACCGGATATTTCTCCACCGTAATCATCATAACTTTGTCCTTAAATTTCTGAAGTGCCTTATCTACTTCCGCATCATCTGTATATAGACTCAGGAAACTCTTGCGTACAGCCTCCAGATAATCTAACTTCTTCTGGTCTTCTAACCCAAGGTCAATCTTTTCCCACATTTCCGGTCTGGTTGTCGGAATGGTATCTCCCAGGTTGGTTTTCTTGTATAATTTAAAGACCTCTTTCTGCCTCTTATTTAATTCCATAATACACTGCATCATATCGGTATTAACTTCCTCGGAAACAAATTCCTGTGCATGAATACACTCCAGAACTTCATTTGCCAACGAATCAAACTGCTTCATCTCATCCTCTAAAGCATGATATGCGCTCACTAAATTTTGTATATCGCTCATTCTTCTAGTCTCCTTTCAGATAATTCCAGCTACCCTATAGTATAATACATTTTCATCAGATTGCACATACTTTTTTCTCTTTTTACTCCCTTTTTTTACGATTTTTCACATTTTTCCACAACTTCTTTTCTGCAAAATCCCAGGAACCCATCAAAAATGCAATCTCTTTCCCGGTTTCTATGGAGTCCTTCCACTTTTTTCCAACTTAGTCATAATGAATAGCTTAAGGGACACTTCACATAAGAAAGTATCCCATATGGCAGTTTAAAAAATAGTTGAATATGATGTATTTATAGAAACGTTAAATGAGATCAGATTCTATAGGGTACTTTCAACATATAACTAAAACATTATGAAATATTAATTCTTTGTTAATTTATAGTTGCTTCAACCATACATCACAAACTTCAAATTCACACTTGCCTATATCATTATAATAATCATTATATATTGTAAAACAGATTTCTCTTATATTCGAAAGATATCGTATATCACAATCTCTTAACCGTACAAAAAAATCTTGTCTATTCTCATCAACATTAAATTTTCTATGTAGGACACAAATCAAAATTGTATTTTTTTCTTTTATTTCAATTTGAACTTGATTTATATTTTTGGAACCCCTAATAGAAAAAAATAAGGCATAATCATTATAATAGTACTTTACCCAATTTTGATTTTTTGGATATGTATATGCTAACATGATAAATTCATCTTTAATTATATTTATGCCACTATTATTATTTTCAAAATAAATAATATGTCCATTTTCATTGTAGTTATACTCATTTTCTAAAATAATATTATTATTTATTTTGTTGTTTTGCGAAATATAACATTTCATATTCCTTAAATCCAGTGCTTCCAAAAACATAGGCGGAAGTTCATATAATTTATCCTTTAATTCTTCATTTAATTTTTTCAAATTATCTATATCGTCTTTTGCTTTATCAAGTTCATGGCTACTAACAGAATCTGTCGTTCTTATCCATCCCGGTCTTTTTCCCTTAATAAATTGCTTATTTAATGAGTTCATAACTTTAGATGCTAAATCATCTCCACTTTCCCACCATTGAACCATTCGTCCTGTTTTAACTTCCTCAATAAATTTTTTAAGTTTTCTCTGTGATTTAATACTAGATTCTAGTTGTTTTTCATTTCTTGGAACGGATTTATCAATTATAAAAGCCAGTATGGGTATGTTTCTGCTTTTGGCATATCTATATTCTTTTTCTGTATAGCTAATTCCTACGTCCTCACCTTCTTCTATAAGCGTTCCGTATCTATTAGCAATAATCAAGACATAATAGTCTGAACTTTCTATAGTTTCTTTAATAATTTCCCACTGTTCTTCATCTGCAGCACTGAACATTTCCATTCCTATCGGAAAATGATACATTGATAAAATTGTGTCCTGAACTTTTTTTCTTTCTTCTTTCAAATCATCGTATGTTGAACTGATAAATATCTGATATTTTTTTTCCATGTTTACCTCGTTATATATGCATTGATTATAAATAATGAAAAGTATATTTCTATCTCTCTAAAAATATTTTACTGCATTATTAAGTACAATACAAGTTAAAGTATTTCAGAATTTCATTTGGAATGGGATTTAGCAGAGAAACTGTTGCTTTATAATTTGAAAGGAAGAACTGAGAATAGATTATAAAATCTGTTTAAAAAATATAATGAAGGAAGAAAAATGCTTTTGCCAGATGACACAATTTCCTTTAACGCTATTCGGCGGTCTGAACATCCTACTTTCGAGGGTATGGAATTAATTCAAACATATTATCACATCCAAAAAGACAGAAGGAATCTACCACCCCACATTCCCCAAGAACCGGCTGTAACCAGTAACACGTTTCTTAAAATCAGCAGAAACCACCGAAACCTTGCTTGCAATTCTATCTCATATAAAATATAATACCAAAAATGGGAATTATTAAAATGAGTTTTAAAAACTTAACATTCACAACAGAAACCGCATCAGCGGCAGGGAGGTATATCTTATGAACAGCACGTTACACCGTTCCACACAAAACAAAATGATCGCCGGAGTTTGTGGCGGATTGGGAGAATCTTTGGGTATTGATCCTACCATTATCCGTCTGGTATGGGCTGCATTAGCGATATTAACTGCAGGAATCCCCTGTACGATTCTCTATATTGCAGCAGGTCTGATTATTCCAGAATAATCTTTTTTTGAACGGCAGCTTTGGTCTAAAGAACAGAAAGTGCCTTCACGGAGTGTTGTTTCGAATTCGAAGGAATTTCCTATTCGGAAACAAAGGCGATTCCCTGCTAAAAAATGGGAATCGCCTCACTAACCTTTTCCAAATTCACCTCTGTCTGTATTTGCAGCCAATCAAATTCATTCTTCCAAAAATTCATTGGTAAAACCAATTCCTTCTGGAATCATATTCTGATAAAAACCCATCGAATTAATCCATTGATAAAACCGGTTCCATCGTTCGGGATCAATTACGCCAAATGCCGTACTATCTGCAAGATACTGCTGGCTCATATAGCGCTGGCTGGACTCGACCAATTCCGGATCCAAGTCAGGAACCTGCTCCATCAGAATCTTTGCTGCCTCAGCAGGATCCATCACTGCATCCTGGTATCCCTCTCGAACAGCATGCAAAAATGCTTTAGACAGATCGGGCTGCTCCGTCAAAAAATCGCTATTGGCAATTAACAGAGATTCATAATAGTCAAAAACCGCATTGAGATCCCGCCAAGCCGTAAAATTAATCTCCATTCCAGCTCGTTCACAAGCGATACCATCCCAGGCATAGGTTCCCAAAACCACCTGCGGCCCGAAATGTAACGTCTTTGCCACATCATCTACGTAAGTTTCCTCCATTTTCACACGAGAGAAATCGCCTCCCCCCTGTTCAATGAGGGTACGGATCATGGTCTGTTCAATCACATCATCCGAAACGGCCACAACATGATCCGTGATATCACCCGGACGGTCAATGCCATCCAAGGTCTGAGAAATAAAACCCGTCTGGTTATGCTGCACCAATGCTGCCACTGCCGCTACCGGCAGTTGATTGTCATTGGAAAAATTCTCTGCGAGTTCATCCTGGTGTCCAATCCCAAACTCCGCTTCCCCTGCTGCCACCATACTGACAGCGCCATCTTCCGGTGGTTCCACCACCGTTACATCCAGACCTTCTCTTTCAAAATATCCCTTTTTGAGCGCTACATACAGCCCGGAATGTTCCGTATTCGGTGTCCAATCCAGTACCATAGTAATCTCCGTCAGGTTCTTTCCAGGGTGCTTCTCCTCCTTAATGTCTCCACAGCCGCTAACCAAACCGAAAACAGCAAAACAGAGTAACACACTGACCCAGACTCGTCTTATCCTATCGTAACTTTTCTTCCTCAATGATTCTCCCTACATATCTTTCAAAAATGCTGCATAACATTTCTTTGCTTCATAGACATCTGCCTTGCTGGTAATCTCCCAAGGCGCATGCATATTGAGCACCGCCACACCGCTGTCTATCACTTCCATACCATACAGAGATAAAATGTAGGCAATCGTACCGCCGCCACCAATATCTACTTTCCCCAGCTCTGCCGTCTGGTAAATCACATGATTATCATCCATTACTTTGCGCAGTTTTGCAAGATATTCCGCATTGGCATCGTTCGAGCCGGATTTTCCACGGCTTCCGGTAAATTTACTGAACACCACGCCCTGTCCGCAAAATGACGCATTTTTCTTCTCAAAGGCATCTGCAAACAGTGGGTCATATCCTGCATTGACATCGGAAGACAGCATATAACAATGGCTTAGACAACGTTTTAACTTTAATTCCGAATATTTTCCTTCCAGATTAATAAGTTCCGCCACCGTATTTTCAAAAAAGTGTGACTGCATCCCTGTAGCGCCAACACTGCCGATTTCCTCCTTGTCCACCAGCAGGCAACACGCCGTGCGCTTCAGATCCTTAGCTTCTAACATTGCCGCCAGGGAAGT
>CANRZB010000063.1 GCA_947644195.1 uncultured Clostridium sp. | reverse complement strand
CATTTCTTATTTTGGACTAGAACCGTCTCTCAGAAAAAATGGGGAAAGTCAAAGATTTTTATTACAATTTCCTTAATATGTGTTGTTCCTGCTTGCATTGATAAAATGATTTCTAATGAATAGAACGAATTTGCTGGATTAAAACCTTCAATTTTTTTGGACTGGTAATTATTATCATTGGGGTAAATTATGGTATTTTGCCATTTTTGCGGTATTAGAGAGAATGGCATAAATAGATACGGGACTGTTTGAAGTACAGTCCCGTATGGTATCTGAGAAAAAGATAGGCTTTCAAGTTATGGCTTAGCAAGGCTTTTTATCAATCTGAGGATTGAAAGCGTAGAAGTTCTTGGAGTCTCTTTCGTCTAACACTTTGCGCAGTGCTTCACCGAAACGCTGGAAATGTACTACTTCACGTTCACGCAGGAAGCGGATTGGGTCTGCGACCTCAGGATCTTTCACAATGCGCAGAATGTTGTCATAAGTCAACCGGGCTTTTTGCTCGGCTGCCATATCCTCATATAAATCGGTAATGGTATCGCCGGTGCTCTGGAATTGCAGGGAGCTAAATTCCTGTCCGCCGGCAGATTGCGGCCATACCGCCAGAGTGTGGTCGATATAATACTTGTCAAATCCAGAAGCTTTGATTTCTTCCGGCGTCAGATTTTTGGTTAATTGGTGTATGATGGTAGCAACCATCTCAAGATGCGCTAGTTCCTCTGTACCGATATCCGTCAGTGTACCTGCAGCAATGCGGTTTTCCATAGAATAACGCTGGGACAGATAACGCATGGATGCACCGATTTCACCATCTGGACCGCCATACTGGGAGATTATTACCATCGCTGCTTTCGGATCGCATCGTGTGATGTTTACTGGATATTCCAGTCTTTTTTCATAATTCCACATATTCTATTTATAATCCTTTCTATTATTCACAGTTTTCCCAAGGTAATGGCTCCATGCCCCAGGTCCATTCACATTCAGCATCCACACCATCTAATAAAAGAGGGGCGAACTTTTGCTGGTATATCTTTAAGGCACATTTTCTGGCGTATTTCATCTCGTTAAAATAAGCAATTGCTTCCCGGTCCATTGGATGTGTATCCAAGAACATGGCAGCGTCAACCATGCTGAAGCTGACCTGATTCAGATAGCTTAACAGTTGCTTTTTATTTAAGTTCATCAGCTGTTGCTCGTTTAAGCAGCCACAGCCATTGTTTTCCGGCATGTTACCAGGTCTGCAGCAGCCGTTATTCTCCGGTCTGTGATCTGGTCTGCAGCAACCATCATTTTCTGGCATATTACCAGGCCTGCAGCAGTCATTATTCTCTGGCCTGTTACCGGGTCTGCAGCAGCCATCATTTTCCGGCCTGTTACCAGGTCTGCAGCAACCATTATTTTCTGGTCTGTTACCGGGTCTGCAGCAGCCATTATTCTCTGGCCTGTTACCAGGTCTGCAGCAGCCATCATTTTCCGGCCTGTTACCAGGTCTGCAGCAGCCGTTATTCTCTGGTCTGTGATCTGGACGGTCACAGTCATCATGATCTTGGTGACCACAATTGTTTTCGTTCATGCCATGGTTATGACAGAAAGAACCCATGTTGCGCTGGTTCATTCCACCACGATTTACACATCCCATGCTGTTACGATTCATCATGTTTGGATTCATGAAATACCTCCTCTCCGGTAGTGGCAGCCTTTTGGTATGCAGCCGCAGAACGGCAGATCTAAACAAGGAAATATGGTGCCTCTCCCCAGTGCTTTATCCGGTGCATAGATCTGTTCCTGATTCCATTGCTGGATCGGAACATATCCCATCCCTACTGGCATGCCATGCAGGGGATCTTTTTTCATACAAGGCTGGTCGGGGCAGGAATTACCCATGCCGCAGCCCATTCCATTTCTGTTATTCATCGTGAGATTCCTTTCCTAAATAATAACGGAGATTATTACGACGAAGAGTCATGCTGTTGTAATAAATTTCCGTGTTAATTCATATATATGTAAATTGCCTGATTATGTTCCATTAGTGTCTGGTTGACTTCCTCAAACGCCTTGTCAATGAAAAATTGTTCTGCGGAGTTGTGCCAGATAGCAACAGGTCAGTACACTAGGAGAAGACCAGGCATTATTGTTATGTCGCTGGATCACAAGGATTCTAGAATTTCATTTAAAATCAGGAAGGTGGTAGTGATAACTGTATCCGGGTTGCATAGAATATAGGGATAGGACAAGAAAGAGGAAAGGGGCATGGGTGAATGGATCGTATCGATAGAGCGCAGTATATTAGGAAAAATATGCGGAAACAGCCTGTAAAAAATGTTGGCAGAATACATATTTTATCAAGGATTATGGCGCTGGTATTTCTGGTAACATTTGCAGGGATCTTTTTTCAATATTACCAACGTGGAGACGGGGAAATTCGTCATCACAAGGTGTTGGATACCAGAAGCCGCGAACAGTGCAGGCAGGATTTTGATGCATTGATGATGCAGATTTTTCGACATGAGGTTCAGTCGGACAGTCTGACGAGAAATTATATGGTCAAGAATCCGCAGACTTATGAATTGACAGAAGAAAATCCGTCCCTGGGTCATGTTTCCCTGGAGGCAATGCAGGCGGATTTAGCTGTTTCAGAAAATTGGCTAGCTTCCATGGAGACCTTTGACTATGATAAATTGGAGGAGGAGCAGAAGCTAACCTATGATATTATCTATACGATGTTAAAACAGAATATGGAATCTATGGAGTTATTAGAATATTCGGAATGTCTGGGGCCGACGTCGGGGATTCAGATGCAGTTGCCGGTTTTGTTGGTGGAGTACCATTTTACGGACAAGGCTTCCGTGGAAAAATATATTGAGTTATTAAAATTAGTGCCGTCATACTTTGAAGAGATTCTGGCCTTTGAGAAACAGAAATCGGCCAGTGGCTTGTTTATGAGCGATCGAACCCTGGACTCCATTTTATCGGGATGTGAAAATTTTATCTCTCAGCCGGAGCAGAATTATCTCATCAGTACGTTTGCAGGTCGATTGCAGCCCTTACAATTAGCGCAGGAGGAGCAAAATGCTCTAAGCGCTGCCAATCGGGAAGCAGTATTAAAACAGGTAATTCCGGCATATCAGGCATTAATGGATGGATTAGCGCAATTAAAGGGAACCGGGAAGAACAAAAAAGGTTTGTGTGGACTGAAAAAGGGAAAGCAATATTATGAGCATTTGGTACGCACCAAAACCGGCTCTAGCCGTTCTATTTCAGAAATTTCTGTTCTTTTGGAAAAGACGATAGAGGAAAACAAAAAGGTCATGGCAAATTTGTCTGCCAAAGATCCGGAAATCTATTCCAAGGCACAATCCGTTAGTTACCCGGATGCCAAGGCGGAGGAAACAATTCCGTATTTGCGGGAACAGATAATCAAGGATTTTCCCGCTTTGCCGGACGGCATTGACTGTCAGATTAAATATGTAGATAAATCAATGGAAAATGTGATGAGTCCAGCGTTTTATCTGACACCGGCCATGGATGACTATCAGAAAAATACCATGTATCTCAATGGGAGCAATCAGTATGATCTATCCAAGGCATTTACCACGATAGCGCATGAAAGCTATCCGGGCCATTTGTATCAGACCTGTTATTTTTTCTCCAGGGAGCACAGCCCGATTCGAAATATTGTCAATATCAGCGGCTATACGGAAGGATGGGGGACATACGCAGAATTATATAGTTATCGTCTGGCTGGTTTGGAAGAGGAAATTCAGACATTATTGTACACAAATACATTACTGACACTGGCAATTTATGCAAAGGCAGATATCGAGGTGAACTATAATGGATGGAGCGCGAAACAGCTCCGGGACTATTTGACTGACTTTGGTTTCAGCAAGACAGGCAGCCGGGCGATTTTTGACACAGTGGTTGCAGAACCAGCCAGTTATATGCCATATACATTGGGGTACTTGGAAATCGAAGCGCTGCGGGAAAGTGCGCAAAAAAAATTAGGCGAAAAATATACCGTCCGCAAATTCCACGAATTCTTTTTGCAGACGGGACCGGCTCCCTTTGTGGTCTTACAAAACCGAATGGAGCAATGGATCAAAAAGGAAAAATGAAAACGACACTCGTCTGAGGTATCCAGAACAAAGAAAAAGTTGGTTGCAGAGTTTGACTTGGCAACCAACTTTTTCTATCGTTTCTTCTATTCTTCTATGATCTTTTCCGTTTTCCGTTGTTTTCTCCGATCAGCCTTATTCTGGTACATTTTTTTATCTGCAGCAATGATCAGGGATTCTACATCCATATCCACCGTTAGTAGACAGGAGGAAAGACCAATACTAGCTGTGATAGGATAAGGTTTTTTGGCGACATCCGGGAGCTGTTGGATGGCTTCACTAATATCCCTGGAAATAGCTTCCGTCTCATAGGGTTCCGCTTGGTTCCCGGGAATCGCACAGGTAAATTCGTCCCCACCAAAACGAGCACAGATGGAAGATGGATGATAGCGCTGGCAAACGGATACGATTGCCTTTGATAAGGTAGTAATAGCAAAATCACCCTCGGCATGACCAAAGTTATCATTGATATATTTTAATTTGTCCATATCTATGGACAGTATATATAAACAGTTTCCCATATAGTCTGGATTAGAAAGCAGAGATCTCAACTCATGGTAAAATCCGCGACGGTTGTTTATATTGGTCAATGGGTCGTGCAGGGATAAGATAGAAATCTCGTTATAGGCTGCCGTTAAATTTTGATTTAGTTCCTGTAATTTGCGGTTATGAATCACAGTGTTGATGGAATGTGCCAGGAACATAGCAAATTCATTACAGCGCTGTAAACTTCTGTCTCTAAGTTCATAGAAAGCTTCAATCACATAACCATAGACATCCTTGCCAGAATTCAACAGACGGATAAACATCATATTTTCATTTTTGTCGTCCTGGATGAACTCTTCTAGTCCAGGAAAAAGCTCTGTAATCGGAAATGTTTCTCCCGGAGTGGCAAATTCTCCCTGATGCCCGCGGAGCAATGTAACCATTTGGCCATAGCCTTCCGGAAGTTCATTGGATTCTAACAGTTCGGATTTAATGCAGGCAAAATGAAAGTGATCGCTCCACATGTTGACAGATTCTGGCAAAATTTTTGCAATTTCCATAAAATCATATATTTTCAAAAGGGATGTAACCATTTGATTCATAGACAGATTATGCCAGGTACAGTCTCCAATATCATCGTATAATGTGGAAATAATTTGGTTTCGGTCATAATAAATCTTTGGGGTGCATCCGCAGGATTGGCTTTCAATCAGACGGAATTCTATGTTACAGTCACATGGTTTAATCTGTTTGGTTTGCTCCACCAATCCAATCTGCTCAAAAATAAATGCGATCGTCTGACTGTAATCCGCTTCACAGGTGGCAAGGATTGGAGTGTGGTATCTTCCTTGAGGAATTCCATCAAATCCGGTCACAATAATATCGTCTGGCACCCGGTAACCTTCCTGTTTTAATACGGAACAGGTGGTAAGCGCCATAGCATCGTTGGCACAGATAATGGCATCTGGCAAAGGGGAATTTTCCTCTAAAAACTTTTTGACAGCAATGCGGGACGGACGATCCCAGAAATCACCGTATGCTAAACGATCTTCTTCAAAAGGAATACCACAATCTTGTAAAACACTTTTATAGATGGCGATGCGCTCCTCAGAAAAAGGATTGCCTTTAAAACCAGCCAGCATATTTATATAGCGGGCATTATGTTCGGTTATGACATGACGAACCATTTTTTCAAATCCCGTAGAATAGTTCATGATCAAATTATAGCAGTCCTTATTTATTGCATCTAAACAAAAAATTGGTATATTTTTTTCTTTTCCAATTTCAATAATTCTGTTGATTAATGTCTGATTTTTAATCGTTTCCGCAAGAATAATTAAACTGCGCAAATTCAGATATTTGCTTAATTCAAATAATTGATATTCACCTAGAATATCGTCTGTATCTTCTAGGGAATCGTTATTTGCTGAAAAGGCTACCACATAGTAACCTAATGAGTTTCCGTAATCTCTTAATTCAGAGATAAAACGCAATGCATTCTGGTCAAATATACGGGTTCCGCATATACCGATGAGTTTTTTCTCTTTTTTCATATTAGCCATCCTATCGTCTTTGGTTGCAATTACTCTAGTTTATGCGTGAAATGGACATTAACATCACAATTATATCATTCTCGGAATTTGCGGTCAAGAAAAATACATTTTTTAGTTTTCCTATTTCTTGGAATGAAATAGAAAATTCCTTTTTAGTAAGCTTTATTTTGAAAAGATGAATTTACTTGATTTATTCAGATGATATAGATAAAATGAGGTCATATTATTATGTCAATAGAAGATAATTAGAGTGAGAGGAGAAAATGGATGGATCAGTATTTTGATAAGGTAAAAAAGAATCTGGGATTCGGCTTCATGCGCCTGCCCATGGTGGGAGAAAAGGTGGATGATTCGCTAACGAAACGCATGGTGGATTGTTTTATGGAAAACGGATTCAACTATTTTGATACGGCGCATGGTTATCATGAGGGCTTGAGTGAGCCCGCAATCCGAGAATGTCTTACAAGTCGATATCCTAGGGAAGAATATGTTTTGACGGATAAGCTGACAGAAGATTATTTTCACAGCGAGAAGGAGATTCGGCCGTTTTTTGAGAGTCAGTTAGAGGCGTGTGGCGTAGATTATTTCGATTTCTATCTCATGCATGCACAGAATAAGGACATTTATGCAAAATTTCAGGAGAGAAATGCATATTCGGTTGTCCGAGATTTAAAAAAAGAAGGGAAGATTAAGCATTACGGGGTTTCTTTTCATGACAGGCCGGAGATTCTGGAGCAGATATTGACGGAGAATCCGGATATAGAAGTGGTACAGATTCAGTTGAATTATGTAGATTATGAGGATCCAGCGATAGAGGGTAGACGTTGCTATGAAATATGTAGGAAATTTGGAAAACCAGTGATTGTAATGGAGCCGGTTAAAGGTGGTAATCTGGTAAATCTGCCGGAGGAGGCCAAGCAAATCCTGGATCGACTGGAGGGCGGCAGCCCTGCCAGCTATGCGATTCGATTTGCAGCGGGCTTTGAAGGGGTTATGATGGTGTTGTCGGGAATGAGTACACTGGAACAAGTGGAAGACAATGTGAGTTTCATGAAAGATTTTCAGCCTTTAAATGAAAAAGAGAAACAGGCGGTATTTCAGGTTAGTGACATTTTCCATCAACAGAATCTCATTGCCTGTACGGCCTGCCGCTATTGTATCAAAGGCTGCCCGAAAAATATTTCCATTCCCGATCTTTTCGCTTGTATGAATGCGAAAAAGGCGTATCATGACTGGAACAGTGAGTTTTATTATAATACGGTACACACTACCCGCAATGGAAAAGCGTCAGAGTGTATCCGGTGTGGAAAATGTGAATTTGTCTGTCCGCAGCATCTTCCAATCCGGGAGCTGCTCACGGAAGTGGCAGGAGAGTTTGAAAAAACAACCGAAGATAAACAAAATGGAAATTGAGAAAATGCTACAGGGATAGTCCATTGATGAAGAATAATTTTTAGTCAGTGGTAACAGAGGAGGAAACAGGGGATGAACAAAAGAGTAGTGATAGGCTTGATTATAGGAATGAGTCTATTATTTTATGTGACAAGGTATTTTCATCAAGAAGATTTTTATAAAGCAGAGGCGAATACGGAAGCAGTGGTAAATACACCAGAACTGACACAACAACCGGACCTAGTAAATTTGTCACAGCAGATGAAACAATCGGATCCGACCAATTCGCCAGAGCTGACGGAACAACCGGATCCGACCAATTCGCCAGAACTGACACAACAACCGGATCCGACCAATTCGCCGGATCCAACGGGGAGTCCGTGGCCAACAGCTACGCCAAAGCCAACGAATGTGCCTCGAAAAACCAATCCGCCTGCCGGGACGATGAAACCGACGGAGAAGCCAGTGCAGATGGGATGGAACAAGACGGCAAAAGGGAAGAAATATTATATTCAGAAAAATGGAAAACGGGCAAAGGGCTATAAGACGATTGACGGTGATAACTATTATTTTAATAGTAAGGGATTTGCCATCACGAAACAGTGGAAGTATGTGAAACTCCACGGGAAACAATACAAATTGTATTTTGGGAAAAACGGAAAACGAAAGTTAGATGTTACAAACCAGTTGCCAGGTAATGCGTATTTTCGGATTGAAGTAAATCTTAGCAAGAATATCGTCATGATTTATGCGAAAGATGGAAATAAGGGTTATACAATACCCGTAAAGGCAATGGTCTGTTCTGTTGGGATGCCTGGGCATCGGACGATTACCGGAAATTATTACCGTCTGCGGCGGGCAGGTAGCTGGCATGTGCTGCGTTACAACAGTGTTGGACAGTATTGTACCAGGATTTCGGGACCATATCTGTTCCATTCGGTCGTTTACACCCGTTATGGGGATAAATATTCCCTGCACAAAGCAGAGTACCGAAAACTGGGGAAAAGCGCCTCTCATGGATGTATTCGTCTACAGGTGGAGGATGCGAAATGGATTTATGACCGAGCCTACCGTTGCCAGGTTTCCCTGTATTATGACAAGGGAGCGAAGTACCCGCTCAAGAAACCGAAAGCAAAAAAGATTGGCAAGACTGCTGAAAAACGGTATTATGATCCAACGGATCCAAATATATCCGAATAAAAATAGAAATGGATGATAGAAAATGAAGTCAAGTAATATCAAAGATATGTTGCATTACTATAAACCATATATGAAAATTTTCTGGGCAGATATGTTTTTTGCCACGTTGTCTGCAGGGGTTGCATTGACGATTCCGTTAATCGTGCGGTATGTAACATCAAATCTGGTTTACCAGGAGCCGGATGTGATACTGCAGCAGCTTCTTCGAATAGGAGCGGCACTGGCGGTATTATTGATTATTGATTGCTACAGTCGATTTTTTATCGGTAATTATGGCCATGTCATGGGGGCGAAAATGGAGTACGATATGCGTGCGGAAATCTTTGCCCATATGCAGAAATTATCATTTTCGTTCTATGACGATGCCAAAGTAGGGCAGCTTATGAGCCGGATTACTTCGGATCTGTTTGAGATTACGGAATTGCTGCATCACGGGCCGGAAAATATTATTTTGTCGTTGCTAAAAATCATCGGCGCACTGGTCATTCTGTTCCAGATCAACGGATGGCTGACTCTGGCGGCGTTTATTGTTTTGCCGTTCATGTTTCTGTTCGCTTTTGTCCTCAACCGTAAAATGCGTCGTGCGTTTCGCAGGAACCGAGAGACGATCGCAGAGATCAATGCGCAGATTGAAGATAATCTGTCTGGAATCCGGGTTGTGAAGTCCTTTGCAAATGAAGCGGTGGAACGAGAAAAGTTTCGGGAAGGAAACGATGGATTTCTGGCTGCCAAGAAAAACAGTTATCGCTATATGGGTAGTTTTCAGGCAGGTGTCGGGGTTTTTACCACCTTAATTCAGGTCAATGTGATCATTGTGGGAAGTGTTCTGATTGCCAGACAGGCAGTTAATATTAGTGATTTGATTACCTTTCTATTATATATTGGTGTGTTTACCGAGCCAATTCGGACGCTGGTTGATTTTACGGAGCAATTTCAAAATGGGTACAGTGGATTTGTCCGTTTCCGGGAAATCATGGACTTGGAACCGGATATTCAGGATACGGAGGGTGCCGTTGACTTGGAAGAGGTGCGCGGCGATATTTCGTTCGAGAATGTTTCATTTCGGTATCGGGGGGATGCAGAAAAAGTATTGCAAGATGTCAATCTGGAAATGCCTGCAGGTTCCTATGTTGCCCTGGTGGGATCTTCCGGGGCAGGCAAGACGACATTGTGCTCATTAATCCCTCGATTCTATGATGTGACGAGTGGTACGATTCGAATTGACGGTAAAGATATCCGGGATATCCGTTTACAGAGCCTGCGGAGCCATATCGGGATCGTACAGCAGGACGTGTATCTATTTGCAGGAACGATTTTTGAAAATATAGCCTATGGCAAAAGAGGGGCGACTAGGGAAGAAGTGATCCAGGCGGCGAAGAATGCCAATGCACATGAGTTTATTGTGTCCTTTCCGGAGGGATATGACACGGATATCGGACAGCGGGGAATCAAGTTATCCGGGGGACAAAAACAGAGACTGTCCATCGCCAGGGTCTTTCTCAAAAATCCACCGATTTTGATTTTTGATGAAGCAACTTCCGCATTGGACAATGAGAGCGAAAAGGTGGTACAGGAATCCTTGGAACGACTGGCAAGGAACCGCACCACGCTGGTGATTGCCCATAGACTCACGACGATCCAGAATGCGGAGCGTATTCTGGTTTTGACCGAGAATGGTATTGCTGAATCCGGAACCCACCAGGAGCTTCTGGCGCAGGGCGGAATTTATGAAAGACTTTACCATATGCACAGCAGTTGATAGGGATTTTTTTCAAAATCTTGTTGACTTTTTGTCTTGAAAAATCTATACTTATACCTGAAAATGCCCCACTAGGGATTTTTTGAGCGGGCAGAACTACATTATAATAGGAGGTTTTTTCAATGGCAACGAAAGCGAATTACAAATTGGAAGAAATTGGTGCTGGCAAGACTGGTTTTCCAAAAACAGGGGAAGCGGTTACCAATACCCGTGCGATTATTGAAGCAGCATTTTATGGTAATAATGTTGTGAATGTGAATTCTTTAAAAGAAGCTTATAACCTGGCAAAGAATTCACCGGGAACCATTGTAACGGATATGCCTGTTTACAGAGGAGAGGAATTTGGCTTGGATGCTGATGCCAAGGTTCTGCTGTTCAATGATGGCGCCGTAACAGGACGTTACGCAGCAGCCCGTCGTATTAAGGGTTATCCGGGAGTAAACGCTCCAAAGCTGGACAAGGTAGTTATGGACGCAATTTACAAGACCCGTTTCAGAAAATTATATCATGCACAGGTATTTGTAGGCCTGGACCCGGAATTTATGGTAAAAGCACATCTGCTGATTCCGGAAGGGGAAGAAAATCTGATGTACAACTGGATGATCAATTTCCAGTATATGTCTGATGAGTACGTAAAGATGTACAAAGCATCCAAAGAAGTTGGAGATGGCAAAGAGGCAGATATTTATATCTTCTCTGATCCACAGTGGGCACCGACTCCAAGCCCGGATGTTGACTATAGCTGCTTAAGTGACGACCAGACACTGTGCTATTTCGATACCAACCAGAACTGTGCTGCTATCCTGGGTATGAAATATTTTGGTGAGCACAAGAAGGGTACACTGACGATGGCATGGGCAATTGCAAACCGCAATGGTTATGCAAGCTGCCATGGTGGACAGAAGGAATACTCTCTGGATGGCGGTAAGAAATACGTTGCCTCCGTATATGGTTTGTCTGGATCTGGTAAATCTACCTTGACCCATGCAAAGCATAATGGTAAGTACGATGCATTTGGCGGTATCAAGGTACTGCATGATGATGCGTTTATCATCAACGGCGAGACTTGTGCTTCCATCGCTTTAGAGCCGACTTATTTTGATAAAACAGCAGATTATCCTACGGGCTGCCCGGATAACAAATATCTGTTATCGGCACAGAACTGTTCTGCAACTATGGATGAAGAGGGCAAGATCCAGTTAGTGACAGAGGATATCCGTAACGGTAACGGCCGTGCAATCAAATCCAAGCTGTGGTCTCCGAACCGTGTGGATAAGATTGACAGCCCGGTTAATGCAATCTTCTGGATCATGAAAGATCCTACCATTCCTCCGGTTATCAAGTTAAAGGGTGCTGCTTTAGCTTCCGTAATGGGTGCAACACTGGCTACTAAGACCTCTACTGCAGAGCGTGTAGCAGCTGGTACCGATATGAATGCACTGCGTATTGTACCATATGCAAACCCATTCAGAACCTATCCATTGGTAAATGATTATAATGCATTCAAGAACCTGATTGAGCAGAAGAATGTTGCCTGCTACATTGTAAATACTGGCGATTTCATGGGAACCAAGTGCCAGCCGGCAGATACTCTGGGTATCCTGGAAGATATCGTAGAGGGCAAGCTGGAATTCAAGCAGTGGGGACCTTTTGAAGATGTGGAAATTGCTGAGACATGGTCTGGCAAGTCCGCTGATTTCAAGGTTGACTTAAATGACGCAGAGTACAAAGCAGCATTAAAATCTGCAATGCAGAACCGTGTTGATGCCGTAGAAGGATTCAATACTAACAATGGTGGTTATGATAAACTTCCAGATGAGGCATTGGCTGCTGTAAAGAAATTAGTAGATGCTTTGAACTAAGGCAGCTTAATCACGATACTAGATAGATTAAGATTATAATAATGGTGTGTCGCAATACAGGTTTGTATTGTGGCACACCGTTTTATTTAAATATATTAGTTATTCTGTCGCTTTGCCAGTGCTTTTTTCAAATATTCATACCGCAGTCGTTTTTCTTCTTTGGCAAAATGTACATCCCGGAACTGTTCTGGATTATCTTCGTAGTCCAATTTCTCATCTCCAAACTGCTCGCTGGTCAGGTCAAATACGCAATCCCCGATCACGTTGTAGCAGTGGTAGTTTCCGCCGGACCTTAAGATACCATATACTTTTCCGCCGAAAATATCCTGAGCGAGAAACGCTGTAATGGAGCATTGACCCAAGGTACGGTTTTCTGGTGTCCAGTCATTTTGCATCCGGGGCGCGCAGGTTTCCCGGCACCAGATTTCAGTAAGTGCATCGTATAAATCCGTTGGGGTCTGGATGTTTTTATATTGATCGGTAATTGCAGGAACGGTCGCGTGCTCCCAGCCATAAAAATGGTATTCCATAGTGATTCTCCTTTGCGTTTGGAATCTTTCATGTACAGTATATACTAAATTTATAACATGTGTCAGTAATGGGGCCTTATAGGATCCAAGTAAATCATCGTGAAGCCGATGATTGTGATTATAGGAAAAATTCCTATTTATGTCAACAATAATTATGCACTAACTATTTGAAAATGCGGAAACTCTCAATCAAGATTGTATATTGCTCATTTGAAGAAAATATGATATATTGTCAACATGGGAAAATGATAGAACCAAGGCGGCTACCCCCATCTCGGAGGAGGTAATCTTCCAGGCCAAGGAGGAGGAATAGCGCCCTTTGTATGAAGGAAAGACATCTTTCAAAGAATGAAGGTTTTATAGATTATATGTTCTTTAAATGCTATAATTAAAAATGGATTTTATTATGTTTCACAAAGAGAGGCGTTTGAATGATACCATTAAAAATAGAAACTTTGCTAGATGGGCGTGTTGTAGAACATGACCGTGTAGAATATAAAACAGGCTGGAATCCAAATGATATTATTCATTCTATTTGTGCTTTTGCAA
>CANRZB010000062.1 GCA_947644195.1 uncultured Clostridium sp. | reverse complement strand
GGGTTTGCGAGGGGCACCGCGGGGAAAAGTTGGGCGAAAGCCCGTGACCGAGCGGGCCCGAAGGGGCAGCGAGGGAGCACCGCGGGATAGAGGGTTTGCGAGGGGCACCGCGGGGAAAAGTTGGGCGAAAGCCCGTGACCGAGCGGTCCCGAAGGGGGAGCGAGCAAAGCCTAAGGGTTTGCGAGGGAAATATACGCATAGACCATGAGTGCAGCGTGGAGGCTAAACATGAGGGATAAGATCAATCAGTTAGCAGATGGAATATTTGAATATAAACAGCCTGAGGTGATGGTAAGACCAGAGCAAATAAATTTAGAAATAGAAGCTGGATCCAGTTATCAAGGTTCTTTTGAGGTATCTGATATTAGGAAGCATATGATGAGGGGAGAAGTTACGACAGATTCTCCCTATCTTGCTATATTGGAGTCTGATTTTCAGGGGTTAGAGAATGAAATTACCTATGTTTTTCATGCAGAGTACTTTGATAAAGACGCCATGGTGGAGGGAAAAATTCAGATTATTTCAGATTGTGGAATACGGAAAATTCCTTTTCAGGCACATATCTTTGTAAAATCCCAGAAAGAGCAGAGCAAAGAGCCGTTGGATCATCCGCTTCGTCTTAGAATTCGGCGCCGTTCTATTCAATACGATCATTGCGTGGCGCCTGTCGATGAAACCATCGTTTTGACCAGAGATCATAAAGGGGAATGTGAGATCTCCATACAATCGGATGCTCCTTTTGCCATTTTAGAAAAAGACAAATTAACGGCAAGGGATTTTCAGGATAAGAAATGTACGGTTCCATTGAAACTGGATCCGGAAAAAATGACAGTTGGCAAGAATTTTGCACGGATTCGGATTCATACAATATGCCAGAACCTGGAAGTTACTGTTACTGCTGTGAAGCCGGGGGCTTCGCACGATCAGGTATTAAAAAACAGAAGACGTCAGCGTTCTCTGCATCAGATGATAAAACGGCATATAGATTTTGCCATGGAACGCCTGCCGTTGGAAGATTATGTGGTGGAAATCAAGCGGCTTCTGGGAAACGGCGGTTTCCCGGGAGATAGTCTGCAAACCAGATTATACAAACTACATTTGGCGATTTTAGAAGGCAATACCAGTCTGGTAGGTCGAGAGTTGGAAAGTATGGAGCCACAGATTGAGGTAATGCATCGAGAGGAGCCGGTGATCTATGCCGCTTATTACTATTTGAAAGGAATCTGGTCGGACGATATCTCCGTGGTAACAGAATGTACTGACCGAATCCGGGAGAGTTATGAGAAACAGGGAAAAAATTGGCAGGCTATGTGGTTTTTGTTGTATTTGGATCCAGAGCTGCAACAGGCAAAGCGGAAATTAAATGCGATTTTGGAACAGTTAGAGGAAGGCTGTAGTAGTCCGGTTATGTATCTGGAGGCATGCCAGATTTTGAATGAGTCACCGAAATATATTACAAAATTGAAACCGCAGATGGAGGAGATTCTGCATTGGGGATGCAAGAAACAGTATCTTTCGAAGGAATTGGCGTTGCGTTATGTCTATCTGGCCAGCAAGAGGAAGAATTATTCTGCCAGAATGTTGCAGGATCTGATCTTGTTGTATGATCTGTTTCCAGAAGATGAAATTTTGACGGAAATCTGTAAAATGCTGATGAAAGGCCAGCGTACTTCCCAGGATGCTTTTACCTGGTATGCTAAAGGAATAGAGCGCAATTTAAAAATTACGGAATTATATGAGTATTATATGTATTCACTGGATGAGAAACAGGAAATTATTCTGAATTCCTCCATCCTTCTGTATTTTTTGTATGATAATCATCTGACCGTGGAAAAGAAAGCAATGCTTTATGCCTATATCGTCAAGAAGCGGGAGGAGAATAAAGAAACCTATGAATCCTACCGTGATATTATCTTTGAATTTACGAGGCATCAATTGGAACAGGGTAGAATCAGCCCTAATCTGGCAGTTTTGTATACAGAATTTATAGATGCGGATCACATGGATGCACAGACGGCAAAAGCTTTGTCAGGCGTTATGTTCCGACACCAAATTATCTGTGAAAATCGGGATATGATCGGTGTTTGTGTGAAGCATGCGGAATTGCAGGAGGAAGAATTTGTGCCTCTGCATCAGGGACGGGCTATGGTCCATATTATGACAGAGCATGCCCGGATTAATCTGGTGGATGGAAAGCACCGGAAATATGAAAATTGTGTTGATTATCGGGATGAGAAACTGCTGGAATTGGATTCTCTGGCTGAAGTCTGTCTAAAATACCAAAAATCGGACACCCGGTTTTTACTGTACTTATATGACCAGAAAGGAAGGCAGGAGCCGGTTGATGAGAGTATGGAGGCGTTATACCTGGAAATAGTCAAACTGTCCGATATTTCGGACACATTTCGGCGCGAGGTATATTCCAGAATAATTCATCATTGCCAGAATACCGAACGAACCATTCTAAATGATCTGGTGGAGGATCTGGACTGGCAGATGCTGTATCCGGAAGACCGGATCGAGTTCATTCGGTATTGCGCAGAACATCACTTTGTTCAAAAAGCGATGGAGGGAATCGCACGTTACGGATACGAACAGATAGACGTCAAAATGCTATTAACGATCTATGAGAAAACCTTCCAGGAGGAATCCATTGCAGAAGATCAAGACCTGCTTAAGTTGGCGTGGCATATGTTCTGGGAGGGAACCTATAATGACGATACCCTTCGTTATCTATGCCAATATTATACTGGTACTGTGGACGAAATGGTACAGATATGGGCGGAGGCACAGAGAGCGGATTTCGAGACCTTGCAATTCCAGGAGAGGTTGCTGGCACAGGCAGTATTTTCTGGGGAGATGGTACCGGAGGTTTTTGATATCTTTTATTATTACCAGGAACAGGGGACGAATAAGCGTTTACTGCTGGCTTTTAAAAAGTGGATGGCATATGAGTATCTGGTAAAGAACCGAACGCTTCCAATTGAAATGTTTGGTTATTATTTTCGGGATGTCCAGATTCAGGAAAATATCCCTTGTCTCATCGCGGTATTGAAATATTTTAGTACCTGTAGCAAATTATCGGAGGAGGAAGTAAATTTCGCCGATTATCATTTGATGAAGTTATATGACAAAAAGATTGTTTTCCCATTTTATCAGGACTTTTATGGTAAATTTCCGTTGCCGACTCATCTTATGGATGAACGTTATATTGAATATATTGCAGATCCCGCCTATGAGGTTACGATTCATTATCGTATTCTGTCATCGGATGGCATGGCCGGGAAATTCAAGGTGGAAAAAATGCGGGATGTGTTTGAGGGCATCCGAGTGGGAGAATTCGTTTTGTTCCAGGATGAAATTCTGGAATACTATGTGACGGAGCATCGGCAGGGTGAGGAGGTTAAGAGTCCGGTCAGACAGATTACGATGGTGGAATCCATGGATAAAGCGAGAGCCAGCAGTCGTTACCATACACTCAATCTGATGATGATTGCGCAGGAAATGCAGGATGATATTACCTTGATTGATCTGATGGAGGAATACGCCAAGGAGCGGGAGATGGGAAAAGAGGTCTTCTGGCCGATGTGAGAAAGGAGCAGGTTGTAACATGGACAAACATAGTTTATTGGTAGGTTTGGATCTGGGAGAAAAAGTGACCCAGTTGTCCTGCTTCGATCACAAACTCTTTGAACCGGTGCCGGTTGGCAGAGAAAAGAATCCAGGAGAGGAGCGGGAATTCGAAATCCCGACGGCATTGGTGGCGATTCCCTCCATTGGGGAATGGCGCTTTCTGGAGGCTGAAGCGATTCCGGCAGGTGGTGTATTGATCGAGGATATTCTGCGCCATGTCCGGGAAGAGGAATTGTTTACGGTGGGGGGATATACCTTTCAGAGCAAAGATGTCTTAAAACGCTATCTGGTTAAAGTATTAAGTTTGTTAAAAGAGTATGATCCTGATGAAACCATAAAACGCCTGGTGATTACCTTGTCCGAAAAACATCCGTTGCTGGTATCTGTGCTGCAGGAAATCTGTGCAGACCTGGATATTCGTCATGATCGACTGGTGATTCAAAATCATAAGCAGAGCTATATGTATTATGCCGTGAGCCAACCCAGGGAATTATGGTTAAATAATGTGGGAATGTTTGAATTTGACCAGGAGCATTTCGCCTATTACCAGATCAATATTGACCGAAGGACAACTCCCTGGATTGTCGGAGTAAATCAGAAAAAATTAGACGACCAGATGGATTATTCCATGATCGGTGATGAAGAAGTTGATATATCCTATGCGTTTGTCAATTTGGCGGAAACGGTGCTGCATAAAAAGATGGTAACGACGTTATATGTTACCGGAGAAGCTTTTGAACAGGAATGGGCGGATAAAGCGCTCAAGGAATTGTGTGGTGGCAGGAGGGTTTTTCGGGGACAGAATATTTATACAAAGGGTGCCTGCTATGCCGCCAGGGAATTTACCGATGAGGCAAAACTGGAGCAGTGCATGTTTTTGGATGAGGATATGATTACCTCAAACATCTCGATCCGCATGTATCGGGAAGCAGAAATGCAGGATGTATTATTGGCGAAGGCGGGGACGTTTTGGGAAGATATTGATGTCAGTGTGGATGTGATACCGGATGAGGAAATGGAGATCCAGATGATTACACAGAATGTATTGCGCCATGAAACGACAACGCATATGCTGTCCCTCAGTGGTTTTACGGAGAGGGAGAATAAGATGACACGCTTTACCATCCGTATCCGTTTTGCAGATACGGAAACGTGTATAGTGACGTTGAAGGATAACGGATTTGGAGAATTCTACCCATCCAGCAACCGGATCTGGGAACGCAACATTCAGGTATGAGAAGGGAGCGCCTATGGGCAAGTTGATTCAGTGCAGCAGCAAACTGGCGAAGCGGCCATATTATTTTCATTTGACGGATACACGGGTGTATTCGATCGAAGAAGTGTGCTACTACATCAATAAAAATATATACATTATGCAGGGTGAGGTTTTTGATCCGGGCTTTGTGACCTGGCTGCAGGAAGAATTGGATATGCCGGAGACGGCAGCCAAGATGGAGAATCTTATCAAAAATCATGCGGACCTGAAAGATATGGTTGTGACGTTATGCTGTAGCTGTGATTACTATGGTGAGGCGGAGATCAACCAGATGATTCGGATTATGGAAGAAACAGATCATCTTCCGACCAGGGATAAATTAAAGATTCAAGCAGATAATGAATTGCGATGTGAGCATTATGAGCGGGCAGCAGAAATTTATCAGGCGATTTTGCGTAGTGATGATATGCTGCAGGCAGATCCGGTGGAGTTTGGCCCGATTTATCACAATATTGGCGTAGCGTTTGGCAGGTTGGGAGAGTATAATAAGGCGGCAGAATCTTTTCTGCATGCCTATGAGAAAAATAACCGGGAGGAAAGTCTGCAATCATATCTGTTCGCCCTGCATCTGGCAGGAAAGGATGATGCATGGAAAGTGGCGGCTGAGAGGTTAGATGTTCAAAATGATCAGATTATCCGTTTAGAGGCGGAGTATAATGAAATCAGGAAACGCTGCTCCATATCCCGGAAAGTGCGGCAGGTAAAACGTCTACGTTATCTGGCAGGAAGCGGCAGATTATCGGAATATTATGACAAGATTAAACGCAATATTAAGGAATGGAAAGAAGAATATCGCAGGGAAATTGGTTAAGATGAGTGTATTGATATATGGACCCTTAAGACGATGAATCGTTACACAGAAAAGGTGGATTAGTTGAGATAAAGGAGCAGATAGGGTATGGCATTTTGGAATCGCAGAAAAAAGCGCAGGGAGGCTGAGAAGCAAGAGGTTTCTTCCGTTATGGATGTGATACAGGAAACCGATTCGGAACCGGATTCTCAGGAACAGCCGGAGATCATGGATGTGGGAACGCTGGAACCGGACGAGCCGGTTTCGTTAAATGATTTGGACCGGAAACGGTATGTGCAGGAATGTTGTGAGTCTATTTCTGAGATTGATCATCAAATGGAGGAAACGAAAAAGGAATATGAGAGGGTGACCTCAAGATTGACAGATATCCAGCGGATTGATCGGATTGAGAAAGAAGAACGGGAATCTATGCTAGATATCTGCAAACGAATTATGCGCTTGACCCAGGAGCGAAACCAGTTCAAGAATCGCAGCCTGACGATTACGGAGGCGCAGATTCGGCGTCTAGACCGGTATGAAGATACGCTGGATTTGGAAGTACGAAAAATGTATGATGCGGAAACCTATCAGCGCGCCATTGATTCTGATTTAAAGCATCTGGAGCAGGAAAAAAAGAAATTGCATCGGGAACAGCGGGAGATCGTGGAGCGGCAGGATGCCTTAAAAGGGATGGCAAAGGTGTTGATTCTGTTGATTTTGTCTCTGTTCGTGCTGTTTGCTGTGATCTATTACGCATTGTTGGTTGATATGACGTATCCATATCTGGGGACGATTCTGCTGGCGGCAGTGTCGGCTACTGTCATTTTTCTGGAATCTAACCGGAACCGCCGTGGGAATGTACTGGTAGGCCGCAAGATCAACAAGGCGATCAGTCTCTTAAACCGCGTCAAGATTAAATACATTAATAACCGCAATATGATAGATTATAACAGGGAAAAATTCCAGGTAAAAAATGCGGCTGATTTTGAGAAACAATGGATTGATTATCGGCGCGCAAAAGATTATGAGCGTAAATTCCAGGAGAATACAGAACAATTGAACAGGCAGCAGGAAATGCTGGTAGATCTTTTAGAGAGCCATCAAGTATCGGAGCCGGAGCTCTGGTTAAGCCAGACACTGGCGATTACCGACCAGCGTGAGATGGTGGAAATCCGTCATGCGCTGAATGTACAGAGGGGTAAGCTCCGGGAACGGATCAATTACAATGAGGATGCTAAGCGGGATATGTTAAACCGGATAGATCAGGTCCTTGCAGAATCTCCGGAGATGAAAGATGATCTGGTGGAAATAATTAAAAAATATTTGACAAATTAAGTCTCGTGTGGTATAGTGTCAATTGCTGTGTGAATAAGATACATTTGCACAAAGAAGCAGAGTTTCCACTCTCACCTTAGCACAATCAAGTGACTTGGGTTTTCATTAAGGTTAGTATCATCATAGGGATATTATAATATATAATGAAACGTGGAAAACAATGCGAATCCACGTTTTTCTTTTTGCTTTATAAGGTAAGTCTTAATTCATGGCAGTGGATACCTGTGGCTATGATACGCCGTGGGAGTTCCGGTGTTAGCGTATAGGGAGGCGGCTTTTCAGTAAGGGAAGGCATGGAGGGAGTCAAGTAGTTATCAGCAAGAATAACCAGGAGGTGTACTACCATTAGCGATTTAATGATTAATGAGAGAATTCGTGACAGAGAGGTTCGTCTGATTGGACAGGACGGAGAGCAGTTAGGCATTATGTCATCCAAGGACGCTATGAAGTTAGCGAGAGAGGCTGACCTGGATCTGGTCAAGATTGCGCCCGGCGCCAAGCCGCCAGTCTGCAAGATTATTGACTACAGCAAGTACAAATATGAGCAGACCCGCAAGGAGCGTGAAGCAAAGAAGAAACAGAAGACGATGGAAGTGAAGGAAGTACGTCTGTCTCCTAATATTGACACCAATGATCTGAATACGAAAGCAAACCAGGCACGTAAGTTCCTGGACAAGGGAAATAAGGTAAAGGTTGCACTGCGTTTCCGTGGCCGTGAGATGACGCATATTAATTACAGTAAGCAGATTTTGGATCGTTTCTATGAAAAATTAGAGGATATTGCTGTGGTGGATAAGCAGCCAAAGATGGAAGGACGCATGATGATCATGTTTCTGTCCAAAAAACGCTAATAAAGTTTGTCTGATGTTCCAGAGCGGATTACATTAGAGATGCTTTAGGATATAAACACAAGAAGTTAAGGAGGAAATAATTATGCCAAAAATGAAAACAAAACGTGCAGCAGCAAAGCGTTTTAAAACAACCGGAACAGGTAAGCTCATGAAGATGAAAGCATACAAAAGCCACATTCTGAATAAGAAGACTGCCAAGAGGAAGAGAAATCTTCGCAAAGCGGTAGAAGTAGATGTAACAAATGCAAAGATGATGAAGCGTATGTTACCATATTCTAAATAATGAAGGAGGAAAGTAGAGATGGCACGTATTAAAGGCGGATTAAATGCAAAAAAGAAACATAATAGAGTGTTGAAACTGGCAAAGGGATATCGAGGAGCACGTTCCAAACAGTATCGTGTGGCAAAGCAGTCCGTGATGAGAGCGCTTACCTCATCTTTTGCAGGCAGAAAGCAGAGAAAAAGAGAGTTCCGCAGATTGTGGATTGCTCGTATCAATGCAGCTGCCAGACTGAATGGTTTATCATACAGCCGGTTTATGTATGGTTTAAAGTTAGCTGAGGTTGATATTAACCGGAAAATGCTGTCTGAAATGGCAATCAGTGATCCGGAGGGATTTGCTTCTCTGGTAGAAGTTGCCAAGTCTAAGTTAGCATAAGAGCTATATAAATCATGGAACGCAATCCCAGATGTGCCGAAAGCTTTTGGTAGAATTTGGGTAGTAAAACGCATCGGAGAAATTCGGTGCGTTTTTTATTGAATACAAGAGAAGTTTTGATCTTAGAAGACAGGATGGACAAGTTGTCTGATAATTTATAGAATAGTCAGATAACTTGTTTTTCCTTTTTCAACAAAAAGCGACAAAGATTATGTCGAATTTCGACGTATGGGATTCAAATTGTGGATAATTATCAGGTTATACACAAATAATAGGATCAAAAATTCCTAAAAAATCAATTATGCACGAAGTTATTCACGTTATCCACATTTTTACACAAGGAGTGATCCAGGATATTTTGAAGGAAAGAGAAACTCTTTATCGTTTTTTGTCAGAAGAAAGTTGTCAGAAAATAGCAACAAAGATGTTATTTTGCCATGCAGTGGATCTGGAATATTCATGGAATCATACAAACCAAAGTCGAAAATCCAGAATTTGGGTGAGAAAATGGTGAATGTGTACAATAAATTTTTGGATTCCCATAATAATTTGTGCATTTTGCTTGAAATACAAGATCAGATAGGATATAATTGAACTACTATAGAGCAAAGGAGTGGTAACTATGCAGTATATTATAAGCGGCAGAAATATTGATGTGACAGAGGGTCTGAAGTCAGCAATCCATGAAAAGATTGGTAAGTTGGAACGGTACTTCACGCCGGAAACGGAAGTTCATGTTACACTCAGTGTAGAAAAGGAGAGGCAAAAGATTGAGATTACAATTCCGATGAAGGGAAATATCGTGCGTGCAGAGCAGGTAAGCAGTGATATGTATGTTTCCATAGATTTGGTAGAGGAAATTATTGAGCGTCAGCTCCGCAAGTACAAGAATAAACTGGTAGATCAGAAGCAGACAGCGGAGAGTTTGAGCAAGGCATTTATTGAGGAGGATGCCGGAGAGGACGATGAGATTAAGATTATCCGCTCCAAGAGGTTTGCGATTAAGCCGATGGATCCGGAGGAAGCATGTCTGCAGATGGATCTGCTGGGACATAATTTCTATGTCTTCCGTAATGCCGCTACCGATGAGGTTAATGTGGTTTATAAGCGTAAGGGGAATACATTCGGTTTGATTGAGCCGGAAGTATAAGCAGGGTTCGGAGAATCATACCGAAGATATAATACTAATTAGTTGGACAGGGTATCCTAATGGTGGATGCCCTGTTTTATGGTGGTAAATAACTTTTCAGAAGTTTTTATTTAAATTCTATTTTTCCATACTTTTTTATGGAAATTATTTCTGTCATGTGATAAAATATAAAAAATTAAGTACCAAGAAACCTATTTCACATTACAGGAGGAAACCATGAAAAAAAGGAAAAAGAGAACCGGCAGAAAGGTTACGGCCTTCCTATTGGTATTGGCTTTGGCAGTAACGATGCTGCAGGATCTGCCCGTGTTTGCAGAAACAACGGCGCAAAAATACCCATACATGATTTTTGCGGCAGCAGCGACGGGGCAGGCGGTTACGGTCCATGCCGATCATTTCTGTGCAAACGGGGATATCGCATCAAATGCTGTCATTGCATCGAACCTTCCGCTGGACATCAATGGGACGAAGACGGAACATGCCGGAGAAAAAATGATCCCTCTGGCGGGACCGCTGCAGGAGGTCTATTTTCAGGGACCTGCAACGGATCAACAGGAAGGGGACTATTCCCTCAAAGAACAAAATATCCATGTGGCGAACCCCCTTTCAGTCAACGGGGAACTGACGCTGCAGGGAAACCTTAACCTCAATGCAGGATTAAAAGCGACAGGAGACATCTATCTGCGCGGGGAAACAGCAAATGTAAACAATGCCGTAGTCTATTCGGAACGGGGTAATATCTCCCTGGACGTAGACCAGTTGAATTTTACCGGTCTTCTGTATGCGCCATATGGCAATATCACGATTCATTCCAAGAATCTCAACCTGAACAGTGTCCTTGTGATCGGACAGACGGTATATATGGATGCCGCTTCTATCAATGTGAATTACAACCATAGCCTGGCGGAATCCATTGGTTCCTGGATGACTTCTGACAGTCCGTCTGAGGTTACCAGGCTGTATGCCTTTGGGGAATACGACCATGAAACACATGCAGTATCCGTAGAATGGCTCACAGAACCTTCCGGCAGGGAGTATAGAATTCTGGTTTCGGATGACAATAAAACCTACAAACTGGCCGGCACTGTTGCGGATTCCACGGTATATTCCTACCACATCCCGGAAGAAGCAGAGGAAACCTATCTCAAGGTAGCCTGCATGACAGAACATGGCAATGCCATGGAATCGTTCCCGCTGGTAATTCGAAAAACCAAGACGGGATATGATGTTTTTTTGATCGACAGTGACGGAGACGGGCTGACAGATTTATCCGAGGAACTATTAGGAACAGATCCTGGCCGGGCAGATACGGACGGTGATGGACTGCGAGACGACCAGGAAGTATATGTCACTGCTACCGATCCGCTCTGTTATGATTCCGTCGTACAGGGAGTAGCAGATGCGGAGGCAGACTTGGATGGAGACGGCTTATCGAATCTTCGGGAAATCGAAGCTGGTACCGATATCCGTCTTAGTGACACGGATGGAGACGGCCTGTGTGACGGGGAGGAACAGGACCGTTATGGAACCGATCCGCTTCAGGCAGATACCGATGGGGACGGCTTAAAAGATGGGGATGAGCTTCCTCTTGGTTTGAATCCCCTGGATCCGGAAACCTTTGGCATGCCGGACCGGGACTATCTCTGTGTACAGTTTCTTTCCGAGGAGGACGATCTATTTTCTGAAATAAATACAAGTGGCAATGCCTATGCGTTGAGTATCCGGTTGGAAGCGGCAGGGTATGCCGGGACTGCTATGACGGTCGCAGAATCCGCCTATTCTGCCGTGGTCAAAAACGAGGCGCAGATTGGAAAGGCAGTAGATGTGTCCTACGACCAGACATTATCGGTCAAGAGCTGTGAACTGGCATTTCATATCCGTGATGGATATACCGCCAATACCAGAGGAACCTTTGCGGCTGTTTCTGAGGAATTCCGTGATATCAAACGTCTCATGGTATTCCGGTATGACAGGGAACGCCATATCCTGGCTCCGGTGGAAACAGACTATGACAGGGAACACCAGAAAGTGCTGTGTCAGGCGGTACAGCCGGGAGCGTATTGCCTGATTGACATGGAAATCCTGTTGGAGAATCTGGGCTTTCCGGTAGAAAGTGGCGGGGAGGGAGCTATTTCCCAATCAAAAGAGAGCCGTCTGCGCTCCACCGCTGCCAGGAGCAAAGCGACACTATCTTCTGTGGACCCTGCTTCCGTTCGTGAGGCAGACACGGCAGCCTGGAAAGCCAGCATGCCAAAAATATCCTATGGGGGGCATACCTATGGGATCTATCTGCAGACAGCCCCTTTGTCGTGGACGGATGCAGAGGCTTACTGTGAAAAGATGGGAGGGCATCTGGCGACGATTACCAGCAGAAAGGAACAGGAAGCAGTGGCTTCCCTACTTCCTATGGTAAAAGGCGGGGAGTCCTTCTGGCTGGGTGCGACCGATGTTGACAGGGAAGGGAAGTGGACCTGGGTGACCGGAGAACCCTTTCGGTATACAAATTGGGGAGACAGACAGCCGGATATGGGCTTTTGGAATTCTGAGGATTACCTCGGCATGGTAAAAGTGCCACATGGTTTTGGAGAATTTGGTGAATGGAATGATTTCCGGCTGGTGGATGGATACGTATGCGGGTTCCTCTGTGAGTGGGATGAGACAGATATTACCAGTTACTATACGGTGATCGGCACCAATTTTAAGAGGCTTGCCTTGACGGAGGAATTGCATAGGAATGGTTTGGCAGACACCGACCACGATGGTTTGACGGATTGGGAAGAATTTGATAGCGATAGTGAGCTGCTGTCCTGGGATGGGGACGGTAACCCGGTCTTCCCGAGCTTGTGGACTGTGGCAAACACCGTTTCCGGTTTTGACATTTCCCAAAGATATCTCCGGGAAATCAAAGGGATACGGAACTTTGTGGAAAACGTCAGGGTTGCTCCCTTTCTGAGTGACCCAACCCAAGAGGATTCCGATGGGGATGGGCTGCTTGACGGCAGGATGCAGTATTACGAGGAAACCGTGCCGGATCCTGCGGGAGAAGGCGAGCGGTCCATAAAAAAAGCGATGGCACCGAAAGACCCAGATCCGTTAGCCTATACGGGAGCGCCGAACCTTTGGGAAAACCATATCCGACAGATGCAGGGCGGTAAAGTAGCCGTATCCTATGGGACGGAGGATCCGGGCATAACCGACCGGATTTCGAAAAAAAATGCCGACATGCTGGTAGACAGACTCCTGTCCTTGCGGGAAGCCATTAATGAGCATGAGGCGGAACTGCGCACGGTATGTCTGCTGCTCAAAGCGATTACGGAGGGGCATACAGCGGGGGGAGCCTACGTCCTCAACTTTGTACGGGATGAGTACGGGACCGTCTATCATTCCAAACCGGAAACCTGGCAGCGGGAGTTTGGGTATAATGACTTTTATGATGATGCGTTCCGGATCGGTTCCCATATGGATTATGGCAAAGTGACCTTCCAGGTGGGAGCGACGGAGTATGCACTGTGGGCCTGGAAAGGGGATTATTGGAACCTCCAGAGTGGGGCTGAGGTGGGACTCTATATCTATAATAGACAGGTTTCGGATACTCCACAGTATGATGCGGTTGATTTTGAGGTGCCGATGACTCTGAGCCTGTACAACCGTCAGGGAAACGGATATGAGACGTTATTTCACTGGGCGCCTGATGTACCGCAGTGGTGGGTCACGGGATTCCATCCGGAGTATAAGGAACCGGTGCCGGGTGAAATGGTTTCGGTGGCATCGATTGATCTGAGCGGACATAGTGAACTGTTTGATGCTTTGTGTGATTCTGAAACAGTGAAATATAAAAATATAACGGATGATCATTTGATCCTGGATAAAGATGCGCAGACCGTATGGATCCAGTGGCAGATTGGAGGTGCACAATGAAATTCAAAAGAATATTTATTACCTTGACAGCGTTATTGATTTTGTCACAGTTGGCGTCCTGTGGGTTCCACAGGGGACATAGAAAAGAATACAAAACGCCTAGTAGGCAGGCGGCAGAGCTACAAACGAAAATCATGGACTGTTTCGTAAACAAGGATAAGGAGACCTTGAAAGGTTTCTTTAGCAAGTATACCTTGGAGCAATACCCGGAGATCGAGGAGCAGATCGAGGAGGCATTTACCTTTCTGGATGGTTCCATTGTGTCCTATGATGAACCCGATGGAGATGCAGCGGGGAGTTATGACGATAAGAGTTATGGTGCAGACACGGATCATATCTTGACGGAGAGAGGTACCGAATATTGGATTACATTTAATGGTCGTTTGACTAGTCTAAGAGATGAAAATCAAGTAGGCGTGTTGTATATTAAGGTAGTAAATGTAACGGAATATCGTCAGCATGAAGATAAAGATAGGGATGATTACGTAGTATATATAGGTACGGGATATTAGTGAATTTTACTGTTACTTCTAGTCCTATGTAGGAGGGGAGCGTTAGTATCGTATGGATCCAGTGGGAAAACCGAGGTGTAGGT
>CANRZB010000061.1 GCA_947644195.1 uncultured Clostridium sp. | reverse complement strand
CCGCTTAGAAAATGCGATGTAATTATATTCTGCAATTGTAAAGAAATTAAAACAAAAGATTCCAAACGGATTGCCATTCTGCGAATTAGGTAAGAAAGAAAAAATGAGAATTTAATATTGCTTCAATGGAGAGCTAATAAAGGAGAAAAATATTGATAGAAGAAAATGAAAAAATAGTTCCATCAAAGAGTTTAGGCAAAAGAATGGTAAAAGGTGCTTTGATTTTCTTGTGTATCATGTTGCTCTTATGTGCAGTAAAAATCTTTCAAATGCAGCATTGTTCTGTATTAGCGGATTGTCAAAATAAATCTTTGTACCAATATAAAAAGGTTTTGCTATCACAGAGTTGGTGGGTAGCAACAGAGCGTTTGGACAGAAAGGATTTGGTTCGGTTATATTTGATCCTGGGAAGTACCCGGAAATATGATTCTAGAAAGCATCCATCCTATGAGCTAGATGGTGATAACCTGATCAATCCTCATATAACAATTATCAGAGAAAGTTATTATGCAGATTCTACTGATTCCATAGCCTGGGATTGTGAAAATAATACCTTATATATTACCGGGGATGGCGAGGGAGGAAAGAATTCTACAAGGTATTATATTGATCAAAAACATGCAAAGGTATTACGTGAGATGTATGACAAATATAACCGCTTAGAAAATGCGATGTAATTATTTCAAGATATTTAAGAGAGGAGCGCTATATGAAAAGAACATTATGGATAATCATTATGATTTTTAGTTCTGTTGGTGTCTGTTTTCTTTCCTCTTATTTTGGGAAAATAAGCAATCCAACCGAGCAAGAGCAGATAGGTACGGTTTATGAAGAGGAAATGGTGCAACCTAAGGGATTTCAAGCGATTTCTGCGTTGGGCAGAGAAATAGTCAATGCAGATTCATATATAGAAATGCATGCTTCTATGAGGTATCCCGCAGATACGGATAGCCAATTTAAATATGCAGAGGATGTCATACGGGGGAAGATTGTAGGTACAAAGTATTTTGTATTTGAATCAATTCCCTGGACTCAACTAAAAATTAAATGTCAGGAGAAATTTAAGGGGAATCTTGCGATTGGCAGTGTTGTTACCGTTTATGTGATGGGCGGCTATATAGAAGCTGAGGAGTATGAACAGGAATATGGAGAGTGTTCCTTAGAAAAAGACATGCTTGTGGAAATGGATTTTTATCAAGATGAGCTTTCGGATATTGGGGATGAGGGTGTTTTCTTTTTAGCCAAAAATGATAAGGATTCTATCTTTTCCAATAAAACGTATTCCTTTTTATGTAGTGGTTATTCTAAGTTTATGTATGATGATAAAACAAATGATATACAAGTGTATAACCAATCAGAGCAAATTGAAAAAATGGATCAAAAAGAGTTCATAACAAAAATGAGAAAAAGGAAGAAAAACCATTGAGAGAAAAGAAGAAAAAACAGTTCGTTAAGGAAAAGCTGTTGGGTACAAACCCCTGCGCTGATATATTTGGAGGTGACGTGGGAAATGAATGGAAAAAAGTTAGGGAAACGACGCAAGAAAAGGAAAAGTATTATATTTTTAACCTTGATCGTAGTAATTACAGTATTGTTTTTCGGTATCGTCAAAATCATCCAAATTCAGCACGTCTCCATATGGTCCGAAAGCACGATCAAGCCTTTGTATCGGTATGATAAGGTGTATATGCACCAGGGTGGCTGGTGGGGTGGATCTGCTAAAGCTTTGAATCAGAGGGATTTGATTCGCTTATATTTTGCGTTAGGAAGTACCAGGAAATATCAACCGGAGAAATATCAGAAGTATTTACTAAAGGGGGAAGTACTTAACGATCCAGTGATAGAATTCCAATGTGACGAGCAAGATTCCAATGATGCATCGTGTCTCATGACCTGGGAATATAAGAATAATACTATCAAGGTAGAGGAGAATGTGGATGGTAAAAGAAGGACCCATCGGTACTATATTGATCAAAAAAATGCACAAATCCTACATGATGTTTTTGAAAAATATATTTAACTAATGTACTAATAATCAACGAGACAAGACACTACTATAGTACAATTCCTTTTAGATAGAGGAAAGAAAGGTAAGGCATTATTATGCTATTTCGAAACGGAAAAGAAAAAATTTTACCGGTGCAGGAGACGCCGATTGGCGCCTGGGCAGAACAAAATTTTATGGTGTCAATTATAAAAAATATGGAAACGGGATGGGATTGGATAATGAATCATTGCATCCAGTTGCGGGGATCGCATTATATAGACTATCAATGGGATGCCAATGAAATTAACATGACCTTTTATCCCTATGCCATGCATAATCTTCAGCCAGGACTGATTGATCTATGTCCATTTATCAACAAATACATGGTACCCAAGTCCCTGGTTTCCAGTAATTATGGTAATTTTAGCGATTTTATAGAATGTGCCATTGATGGAGATTATTATTTAAGCACCTTTCTTGATCAGTTTTTCCGGGATGACAGGGAGGGAAGAACGGGGTTTCATCATCCCAATTATATCTATGGATATAGTAAAAAGAAGAAAGAAGTTTATCTCATGGACAACTTTGAACGAGGAAAGTTTGGAAAAAAAGCAGTTACCTATGAACAGATCAATCGTGCCTATCAGTTGGTTCCGGGAGATCTGTGGGTAGTCAGCGTTTTTCTGTATCAATTGTTTCCGTATACACATCAATTTGTTCCCGAATATGTAAAAGAGCAGATGATGGACTATCTACAGCCAGGAAGAGGGATTTGCTATTTTAATCGCACGGTATGCACGGAACAAACCCATGACGGCGAAGATTACTACAATTCTGTTTATTTTGGAGTGCATTGCTATGATTTGTTAGAAAAGTATTTGGATAGCATTATGGAAGAGGATGGTCAATATAGAGATAGGGACTGGCGGAGTTTTTCTATGTTGTGTGATCATAAACGCATGATGGTTCAGCGTTATGAGTTTATGTCGGAGCATCATTATATGCAGGAAGATAAAGATCTGTATGAAAGGCTGAAAAAATTAGATGAGGATAGTGTTGTTCTATTAAATATTTTTTTGAAGTACACGTTGACTGGCGAAAAAGAGTATTTAATAAAAAGTATGAAAAGATTGCGTGATATCAAACAAGAAGATATTGCGTGTATGAATCAATTTGCAGAACAAATATGAAATGATAATGGAGTACGGATGATGAATATAGAATATGAACTTGCGGAAATGATTAGGGAAATAAAAGGCTTTGAAAAAGATCAGGAAATCGATTTGAAAGGAAAACAATTTTTTGAAGATTTTGACTTTAATTCTATTGATATTATGGAATTATTGGTCAGGGTGGAAGAAAGGTTTTCCATTACTTTTGATCCGGAGGAGTTAATGCAGGTATTAAATGATTGTGATCAGCTGGTTTTATTTCTTGAAAGGAAAAAAGGATGAAGTTAGAGGGATATCATACCATACTGGGACAGGAATGTCTGAGTTCATGTATCACCAATTTTTTCTGCTATGAGGGATATGCGCTGCACACCTATGACATCCCGATCATTGGAGAAGGATTGGGAATGAAGTATTCAGATTTTAATGACATTCCAGAAATACATACCTTTATTTATGAGTCCTGTTTTCGTTTTTTAGATCGGTGTAAACTGGATTATCAATGTGGCAATCTTGATCCCACAGATGCTATCTCTTTTTTGAAGGAAAGTTTAGCGCAGAAGAATAGAATTGTTTTAAGGGTTAATGCCAGTCGTTTGCCTTATAATAAGGCATTTCGTCGTGGTAATGTGGTGCAGCATTTTATCAATTTTATCGGGATAACGGAGGATGATTCTGCAATTAAAATCAGTGATGGTTGTGCGCCAGCTTACCAGGAGAGTATATTTGAGGATTGGATTGAGACAGAGGATTTGATAAGTGCATGGTCGGATCTGGGATTTGGTTATCTTATGCTTCGTTTTTTGCCAGATCAGGAGTTTTGTTTTAGACACTATGATAGTAGACGTTTATTTTATCGGGAAATGAAACGGAATAAACCCACTTTTGCAAATAAGTTGGTTGGCAAGGGAATTTGTGCTATATCGTGTTTTCAATATAAACTGGTAAAAAAACTAAATAATCCGCAACCTTTATCCCAAGATGAGATGGCATATGCAACATGCAATCATATTCGAATTGGCGGCATGCTGGCATTGAAAAAGATGCTGTATTTATATTTAGCAGATTCTGTAGATGATCAAGAATTATTAAACAGATATAAGAAAAGCGTGGAGCTCTGGGATGCCGCATCCTTATTGTTGGTGAAATTTGCAGTATCCAAATCGGAAAGGGATTTCGTTAGTATCCAGAATACTTTTCGGGAAATTTATGAATTGGAAGGTTTCTGCTTCAAAGAAATCATGGAAAAGGAGAAAGGAAAGAAGGAGATAAAAAATGCAAAATAAACGAGAAGCACTTGATTTAGAGAACCAAAATCCTAAGGTTTTGTTTTCTTATTCGCCAGGGGAGATTGGATTTTATGAGTCTTCTGGGCGGTTGTTACATTTTTTTGATCGGGAATTTCTTAAAATAGCAAAGTCCGTAGGAGCAGCGGAAGAGTTTTATCCCGTATTGTTAAAGGTGGACTCTTTGGAGAAAACAGGCTATTTGAGAAGATCTCCTTATCACTGTATTTTTTGCAGCAGTTTGAGAAGGGATGAATCTATGGTTCGTTCCGTATTATACAAGAGGGGTTCAGAAAAGGCGGAGTATGTGGAGAAACTACAGGAACCGGAATATACGTTATCTCCGTCTGCCTGTTTTCATGTGTTTGAACATTATCAAAATAGGACATTGGAGGACACAAGAGTTGTGACTTTGATGCAAAATGTGTTTCGGGAGGAGGAGAAGGGCTGGTCAGCGATTGAGCGATTGAGGGATTATAAAATACGGGAGATTGTTTTCTTTGGCGATCCGCAGTTTGTCAGGAAGAAGCGGGAAACAATTATGGATCTTACCAATCAATTTTTGAAAGAATTGGGATTGCCCTATCAATGGGAAATTGCTACGGATGCCTTTATGTTTGCCGAGATGAAAAGGTTTGAAAAATATCAACGGGAAAAAAAGTCTAAATATGAGCTTCGTTTGAAAGTTAATGGGGATAGGACGATGGCTGCCGCTTCCTTTAATTTACATGAAACAGCATTTACAAAACCATTTCACATTAAAATCAATCATTTTGAGGAAACAGTTTCAGGTTGTGTGGGATATGGATTAGAACGCTGGATTTTGGCTTTTATCAATCAATTTGGAGGCACCCCTGAGAATTGGCCCGAGTATGTGAGAAGGAGGTCAGAAGATGATGAATGAGGAGATACGAGAGAAGATCATTGAAATCTATCAGGAAGTGATGCCTGGAGAAGAACCGATTTCCCTTGAGAAAGAGTTGGATTGGGATTCCCTGGATAAGATGCGGTTCATGGTGGAATTGGAAGAGGAACTACAGACATGTTTCGATGATATTTTAGTGAAAATCGTGGAAGCAAAGACATTACAAGAATTAATTGACCATATCCTGTCTTTTGTTTTGGAGGAAAGTTGATATATTGGCAGGGATTGTGAAAGGAAGGTGTTAGGTTGGAACAGAAATTGTTTCGTATGGTTCAAGAGGCATATTCCAATGTACCATTGTATCGGGATAAGGGAGTAGAAATCCAAGAGGATATGGATAGTAGTGACATACCTGTACTGACCAAGGAGGAAATTCTTTCAGATTGGGAGAGGGCGATTAGCTCCCAATATTTAATGCCATATTTGCAAAATACGTTATCTTCCTCCTGGACTTCTGGGTCTACGGGAACTTGTTTAAGGGTTTTATGGACGAAAGGGCAGTTTCATGAATCCCTGTTTCCACTGTGGATGTTGCGGTCTTATTTTTATCATATCACGCCGACGGACCGTTTTTGTTATTTTTACAATACGCCAAATGTGTCTCAAAAACAAAAAGGAGATGTTGCGTATGAAACGATAGAAAATGCAATGGGATTTTGTAAGGAAAATTTATCAGAGGAGAATGTGATAGAGATTATAAAGATAATGCAAGAATATAAGCCGAAGTGGTTGATGTTACAGCCCAGTATTGCGCTAATTCTGGCTGATGTTATTGATAACTGTATGGAAGATGATGTTTTGGATATCCAATATATTGAGCTTTCGGGTGAGATGTTGCTGGACCAGCACCGAAACTATATCAAGAGAATTTTCGGATGTGATGTAGTGAACCAGTATGGCTGCCATGAATTGAATTCTGTTGCCTATGAATGTCCGAGTGGACAGTTGCATTGTCTGGAATCCAATGTCCATGTGGAGATTGTGGAAGGCCAAAGAAGTCTTCCCGATGGTGAGGAGGGAGAGGTCTGCCTGACCACAATGAATAATAAGGTAATGCCATTGGTAAGGTATAAAATAGGAGATTTTGGAGTTTTGGATCATCAACATCATTGTTCCTGTGGATTGAAGAGTCCAGTATTGTATCTAACAAAAGCCCGTTCCATCACTATGGTCAAACATGAGGATGGGTCTGAATCAACGCCATATCTTTTTGTACATGCTGTTGATAGCGTGGTCAAACAATATGGTGATATTATTCTTCAATTTCGTGTAATCCAGAAGGAATATACCTATTTTCAAGTAATATTGGTCGTAAATGATGAGGCATATGATGAGATGGAAGATCTTAGTGATTCCCTCGAAGATACTTTTTTGAATAGTATCCATGAGACAAAAATGATGGATTGTGAATTTGAGTTTATTTACACAAATCGAATTCTTTCGGAAAAACATTTGAAAAAGTTTAGTTATTTTATCTCGGAGGTGGAGAGTTAAATGAGCAATATGCGAATGAGAGATAGGGAGATAAAGCTTAGCTGGAAAGGGGGTGATAGGAGGACGGAAAGTGATAGGAGATATTAGGCGTATAAAGGATGCACTTGTATGTCTTATTTGTAGTGTTTGGGAGAGACACTGTAGTTTATTTGCAAAAGAATTAAGTTTAATTTAGCAAGCAGGAAGGAGTAAGATAGTATGAGAAAAAGGGTAAAATATTTTTTTGTGTTTTTTGTTGCATTATGTTTTTCAATAAGTCGTATACCTGTAATAACTTCATATGCAGCAGTAAAAACAATAACTTTGGCGAAGGATAACCAAATAATACCAGGAGAAAATAACTTGGTTAGTCAAGGGAAAGTATTATATCAAGCAAAGTATACGATAACAGCAAAAAATGAAAAAGGAGGAGCTATATCGGGAAAAGCGGTAAAATGCACCGTTTCAGGTAGTGGTGCAAGCGTATACTCCTGTGATGGAAAAACAAATGCATCTGGAAAAGCAGTTATTAAGATACGAAAAAGAGCACATGGAGATATAACATTAAATGTTACAGTTGGAGACAAATCTAAGTCATTTAGTTCAACTATTGTAAAACCAGTTTTATATCAAAATGGTTTTAAATTAACTGTTTATTACACTCCGCTTGAGAGTGAATATACAGGAAGCAAAGTGAGTGCTACTGGAGTGACTGGGAAATATAGGAGCGACTTTCTTAATGCTGTAAAAATGGAAGGGTATGGTAAAACGGAAAGTGGTTCATATATCGGTTATTCTTCTGGTAAGTATTCAAAATCCGATAAACCTTTAAGTTGTACAGGTACTGGTTTAAAGAAGGAAAAAACCGTTGCAGTTGATAATACAATTATTCCTAGATATAATGATCAGGGAACATGGAAGCGTGCAACACTATCTATTCATGGTTTATCCTGTTATAGACGTGCAGAGGATAGTGGAGGCGGGATAACAGGATATCATATTGATGTTTACGCAGGAGTTGGAAAAAAGGCGTATAATAGCTTATGTAATTCAATTGCTTCTAGTGCTTATACTGTTACATATCAAGGAAATAATGTTAACGTTTGGAAATAAAAAAGGAGATGATTTTATGAAAAAAAGAGAAAAAAGGTTAGTAATATTATTTGTTCTAGTTGTTGTTTGCGTGGTTTGTTTTGCAGTGCATAGAAAAAGTAAACTTTCAGATACACAAGAAAAAAGCAATGTTTCCATGAAACAAGGAAAAAGTGATATTTTAGATGTAGATGTACAGGAAAAAATAGATATTCCAGTTACTGACAGAAAAAAAGATGATTGGCAAAATCATTTGAGTGAATTAGATGAAGATGCTGAGTTGGATCCTGAAAATCCTGAAAACATGATACAGAAAGATGATGAGGATGAAGCGATTGCTATCTGTTCAGAAGACAAAAAATATACTGTTTTTGTAAGAAATGAAGATCCTCAAGTATTGCATATTTATAATTCAGAAGAAAAAAAACTGGATCAAATTAATGTGACATCAGACTTGGCAACGGATATTATGACTTTAGAATGGTTCGATCAGAATCAGGTGGCGGTATGGTCCCATGTTAATCCATCGTTGGGATGTCTGGATATCTATGATGTGAATAGTTTGGAAAAGGTGGTGGAAAAATATTGTTCTTCTTATTCTTGGACAGAAGGAATTGATACGTTGATCTACGTAGAACCGGCACCACATTTCTCTTCCGATCTAGGTGAAGAAAAAGTTTTGAATATTGATGACGAAATCTTATACCAGACAGAAAAAAATGAATTAATATCTTCAGTGGATAATAATGAAAATGAAGATCTTGCTATTGTTGTCAATAAAGAAAATAATAATTTTGAAATACAATCAACAGATTTGGTAATCTTAAATAAGAAAGGGAAGAAATATAAGGTAAAAGAAAAAATGCGTTTGGAGAAAGGAGCAGGTAGAGAAGTAAACTGGGTTAACAATAAAAAAATATCATATTCTTCAAAAAAAGAAGGAGTAAATAAGGTTAAAAAATTGAAAAATAATTAATTATTATAGTAAGATAGTAAAATGATCTAAAGAATTTGGCTGTAGCAAACAGGAGATTATAACATGGCTGGTTGGTATAGTGTGTATGGATCAATGGAAACAAGAATTTGTGAAAAGCCTATTTCCTATAAAGAATCGAATCATTAAATGGTTTTATGTACCAAAGCTAATATATATTATATCTATAATTATGTTTTTTGCATGAGATGCTATGGATAGGTATTTTGGAATGCTTTGTTACACAGTAGCAAATTATCTCAGTGCAGTCTGGTTTAATAATGCATACAATGCTTATCAACCACGGACTTATGATTGATTGTTAGAAGGCTGTGTTCTACAAAATTGGAATTTTAATATGATTTCAATTTGTAGACAGCCTTCTATGTAGTCTGTATATAATAATTGTTAATGAATGTATCACAATCTCATTTCTTTCACGTTTGGATATGGAATAAAATATATGTTTGAGTTTTTTCAAATGAATTCAACTAAAACAAAAAAGACTGTTTGATTGGGGTTTTGTACCATATGATACAAAAGTCTATTGCCGCCATGTGAAAGGATTATTTGAATGAAGAAAAAATTAGTAAATAATAAATTGAGTAAAATATTACGAATTATTAGTCTTATTATGTTTGTAATGGCAATTATTTTTATTTATTATGCCCTAAATTACCCAGAATCTAGCTGGTCTTTTTGTTTAGAATTAGTCTATTTTATGTATTTATGCTATGTAATAATAAAGATTGCTTGTCTAATAATTTCATTTCTATAAGGTCTTATCTGTGAAATGAAAAATTAATGTATTCTCCTTGAGAGTTTTATTAAAATAGATACAAGTTGTTTGGCTCTGAGAGATTACTTTGAAAAAATATTCATCTTGAATTGCAATAGGAATCATAAAATGATACAAAAGTCTATTGCTGTCATGTGAAAGGATTATTAGAATGAAAAGAAAATTATTAAATAAAAAGATAAGAGGCTATTACGAATTATTAGTTTGATTATGTTTATCGTTGCAATTGCTTTTCTTAACTATGTACTACAGCATCCAGAGTTTAGCTGGTCTTTTAGCCCAGTACTAGTTGATGTGATGTACTTATACTATGTAAATATTATGATTGCATGTATTATAATCTCATTCCTATAGGGTGTTAGTCATAGATACAGAAGCGAATTCCTTACTGCTATAAAAAATAGAGGGCTATGGTAAAACGGATCATGGTTCAGATATTGACTGTAATGTTTGGAAAGAGGAGACAGATTGATGAAAAAGAGAGAAAAAGGGTTAGTGATATTATTTATGTTGGCTGTTGTTTGCGTAGTTTGTATTGCGGTACATAGAAAAAACATAGTTTCGAATTCGCAAGAAAAAAGCAATATTTCAAAGGATCAAGGAAAAGGCAATCTGTTGGATACAAAAGAAAAAAGAGATATCCCAATTACTGAAAGACAAGAGGACAATTGGCAAAATCATTTAAGTGAGATAGATGAAGATGCTGAAATGAATCCAAATCATTCCCCGAAAATGGTACAGAAAGAAGATGATGACGCAATTGCCATCTCTTCGGAAGACAAAAAATATACAGTTTTTGTGAGAAGAGAAGAACGTCAAGTATTGTATATTTATAATGCAGATGAAAAAAGACTGGATCAAATTAATTTGACACCAAATTTGGCAACGGATATTATGACTTTAGAATGGTTCGACCAGAATCGGGTAGCGGTATGGTCCCATGTTAATCCTTCATTGGGCTGCTTGGATATTTATGATGTAAATAGTTTGGAGAAGGTGGTGGAAAAATATTGTTCCATCTTTTCATGGAGTGATGACATTGATACGTTGATCTATGTGGAACCTGCACCACATTTTTCTTCCGATCTAGGAGAAGAAAAAGTTTTGAATATTGATGATGAAATTTTATACCAGACAAACAAGAATGAATATATTTTTTTGATGGATAAAAACGAAAATGAAGATATTGCTATTGTTGTTGATAAAAGGAATTTCAATTATGAAATACAATCAACAGATATGGTGATCTTAAATAAGAAAGGGAAAAAATATAAGGTAAAAGAAAAAATACATTTGGAGAAAGGAGCAGGTAGAGAAATGAACTGGATTAATCATAAAGAGATATCGTATTCTACAAGAAGTGGAGAAACATATAAAGTGAAAAAGGTTTCAAAATAAATAACGAGATTAACACAAAATGTATTGCTATCAATGATAAGGATGTCTAAAATGAAAAAATAAACAACAAAAGAAAGTGTTTACTAATGGATGATGACTAGAACAAAAAAGGAGAAGTTGGTATATGGATCGTTCTAAAGTTAAATACGTTTGGATATGTAATATTTTACTATGCATCTTCATTGTAGTTTCTATCTGCTATAATATCAATTACTGGAAACAAAAGGAAAAACCGGCAAATAGTAAGGTAGGTATTGATTATATTGAAAGTATCAAAGATCGTGATGTTATGTTCTTTTTGAAGGAGTATATTTATAGTGACCAAACCCGAAGTGGAAATTGTGTGTTTTTGGTAACCGGGCTAACACAGGAAGATTTACAGCAAGTAGAAACAAATCAGCATCGAATGGTTGGTGGATACCGTTTTGAATTTAATTCTACTAGTACAGGACATGTATCTTTAAAACTTGTGAATGAGGGCTTGGAGGTAAACTTCCAATTTAGTTCTGGCAACGATGGACTGGGGGAATTCGATTCCGATGCAGTCTGCGTATATCTTAATGAAGGTGATGAGGTGGGGAGATTTGATCTAAAATCAAATGATAAAAATGGACATTCCTTTTCCACAGGAGTGGCAGTGTCTACGACGAGTGTCAGAATTCCATATGATGTAAAATGTAAAGATTTACAAATTACTTGTGATGGAAAAAAGATAGATATATTAAAAAAGGGCAAAAATCAAATGTTGTCAGAGTATAATTCAGAATATAGAGTTATCTTCTTTGATGAGCCTTGTATAGAGAAGATCAATCAAGTGAAACTGAATCATGAAGTTATTAATGTAGATAGTGAGGGATGAAAATGAAAGGGAAAAAACAGTATTTACTATTAAATAAAATTTGGTGGATATGCAAGAATTCTTTTTTTATTATTTTGGGTGATTTTTTATTATTCCGTACCTTTGATTTAGTTTTGTCTCAAGATCATGGCATAGAAAATATGTCGGCGGTTGCGGCAGTTTTAATAGGATCAAAAGTAATCCTTGGTTTGTTTTCTTTTTGGTATGTTGTTATTATGGCCGGAGTAGGTTTAGTGTGTATGGATCAATGGGAGCATGATTTTGAAAAGAAATTATTCCCGATTAAGAATCGTATTATAAATTGGTTTTATGTGCCAGAGTTGATCTATCTCGTGTTTTTGGTAATATGTATTTATGATTTTTTGTGGATGGGAGTTTTGGCAATGCTTTGTTATACGGTTGCAAATTATCTCAGTGCGATATGGTTTAATAACTCTTATAATGCGTATCAGGGCAAAAACAGTGTTAGCATTTCGATAAAATCAATTGACTGTTAATTATGAATATGGTACACTTTAGGTAAAAATAGATTGTTTCATAAATGAAAGATCCCGCTGGAAGAGTTAGTAATTTTTTACAACACCAGAGAGGCTTTCATACCATCTATTTCTTTTAATATGAAATTTTGGAAACATGACGGAGGTTTTTGCAACACAACAAGAAAACGACGCTATGATTTTCATTAGTTTAGGGAGATAGGTATATGGATTCTAATTCAAAAGAGTTTTATCATGCAGTAGGTGGCCGTATCAGAACTTTGCGGAAGAAACAGAAATATTCAGTAGCGGAAATGGCTGAAATGGTGGGCATTTCTTTGAAATATTGGTATCAAATCGAATCCGGGAAAGTTTGCTTTTCCTCGGAAATTCTTTTTAAAATTTCCAACTCGCTTGGGGTTACAACGGATTTTCTGATCTCTGGCAAAGGTATCATCGTGGAAGACAGTCTTATTTCAACTATGGAAAGTAGTAACATTCCGTGACATTATTGCTTCCTTGTGGTAAGATGTCTCTCAAGGGGTTCCGCACCAATGGAATATGAATTTTTGGGAGCTGAACTGATCTAGGAGGAAACATGCCATGGAATGGAGAGGAATACAGAAAAAAGAAGAAGGGTCCTTTATTACCCGTTATGATGTTACCTATGAAACAGTAGATCATCAGAACAAGGTATATGAAATGATCAGCCGGAATCATAATATCCAGTCGCAGGAGGAATTGCGGGGAAACCGGCCCGATGCCGTGGTTATTATTGCGACAGACGAGCAGGATGAGCATATTTTAATTAACCGGGAATTCCGTTTGGCAGCGGGGTGTTTTGTTTACAATTTTCCGGCGGGGCTGATTGATCCCGGGGAAACGCCAGAGGAAAGCGCCAGGAGAGAGCTGCAGGAAGAAACCGGATTAGAATTGTACGAGATTACGGATCAAATGGGTTTGAGCTATAGTGCTGTGGGATTTAGTAATGAAATGAATGTAGTAGTGTTAGGCAGGGCGAGAGGGACATTCAAACCCAGCACATCTGCCGTAGAAGAGATCGAAGCGGCATGGTATACTCGTGCTGAGGTACGCAAATTGCTGCAGACAGAGCGATTTGCGGCGAGATCGCAGGCATATTGTTATCTTTGGAGCAGACAAAATTAGTAAGTTCCAAGCTTCGACGTAGCCATCGCTACGCCTTCGTTTGTGAAGCAGTGCTCTCAGAAAAATATTCTGTGTCAAACGGTTCAAGATTTAATTTCGTATGATAGACTACAGTGGATAGAATGGAGGTTATATATATGTCAAATCAGGTGTTAGAGGCGATTCAGAAAAGAAGCTCCGCCAGAGCATATTCTGATAAAAAACTGACAAAAGCGGAGTTGGAAACCATATTGGAGGCGGGATTGCAAGCACCCACCGGGATGAATCAAAAAGAAATTCGTTTTTCCGTCGTTTGCGGAGATCATCCGATCTTGAAAGAATTAGATGAGGAAAAGAGAAGACTGCGTGGGCAGGAAAGACAGCCCCATAATTTTTATTATGAAGCACCACTGTTAATTTTTCTCAGTGCAGAGGATGATTTTAAATGGAGCAAAGTGGATGCCGGCATTGCTGTTCAGAATATGGCGCTGGCTGCGGAAAGTCTTGGTCTGGGAACGTTAATCATTGGTTGTGTGTACGATGCCCTGCGGGGAGAGAAAAAGGATTATTTCTCCAAAGCGCTTCAAATTCCAGAAGGTTTTTCTTTTGAGATCGCTTTGGCGGTAGGACATAAGACAGATGACAAAACCCCTCATGATTATGACTTTGAGAAACAGGTCAATATTTTGTAACAAAGGGGAGAGAAACTTTTTCAAAAAAAGTGTTGACATTTGTTCCAGGCTGTCATATAATCATACTTGCGTCACGGAAAACCGTATTTAACTCGGGGTGTGGCACAGTTTGGCTAGTGTACCTGATTTGGGATCAGGGGGTCGCAGGTTCGAATCCTGTCACCCCGACTGGTGGCGCATTATATTTTAATATGGGGAAGCATAAAGAGTGGAGCTTTCCAAATTATGCGGGTGTAGTTCAATGGTAGAACACCAGCCTTCCAAGCTGGATACGTGGGTTCGATTCCCATCACCCGCT
>CANRZB010000060.1 GCA_947644195.1 uncultured Clostridium sp. | reverse complement strand
CCGTTTGTGGAACCACCGAGAGAGGAATCGCAGCAGAAGGCGCCAACGACGGGAAACGCACCAACCGGAAATACCCCAGCAGGAGTTGCATCGTCCAGTCCGTTTGTGGAACCACCGAGAGAGGAATCGCAGCAGAAGGCGCCAACGACGGGAAGCGCACCAACCGGAAATACCCCGCCGGGATCGTCCAGTTCATTTGTGGAACCGCCCGCAGGGACCTCCTCAGACCAAACACCGGAGAGTTCGGTGGGGCCATCGTCTTCTTTGGATACAGACACCGGAGGACAGGATGTATTACAGTATGATGCGTCATTGCCACCTTCCAAACAAATTTTTCCAAAGATTTTAACTGGTGTTCTGGGAGTATTTATTGCGGTTGCTTTAATCGTGGGTATATTTTTTGCCGTCACGTATTTACTTGCGCCAACTAGACAGTTCCGCAGTGCAGTGAAGGCTGCTGACTATGCCAAAGCGCAGGAGGTTTATAACGATAAAATCAAGGGAGATACCGAAGACGAACGGATTGCCAAGATAGCGGTAGAACATTTTCTGCATTTACGTTTTGATGCTTTTCAGAATGGCAGTGGTGATAAGTCTGCTTATGATGCGATTTTAGAATTTGCACAGAATGAGATGGGCATGGATACTTCGGACTACGAGCAGTCTACCCAACCAACGGAGACACCGGAACCAACGGAAACCCCGGAGCCGACGGAGGCAGTGGCAGAAGAGACTGATCCTCCAGCTGAGACTGCGGAGGTAACCGAGGAGCCCGAGGCTACTCCAGAAGCAACGCCTGAGGCAACAGCGGAACCGACGCCGGAGCCGACATCAGAACCAACAGAGGAAGAAAATCCGCCAGCTGGCTCGGAGGAAGAAATTTCGGCCGCCATTCAAAAAGCGAATAGCTATAGCAAGAAAAAGAAATATGAAAAGGCATACAACTATTTAGCAAAATACAAGGATTCCGATACTTCAGGGCAGATCAAAAAGGAGATGTCTTCCGTAAAGAAAGATTGGAAGGAATATAATATTAAGACATTTAAAGCACTTTGTGGAAAATTGACCATTGTATACTATGCTTCCGAGAAGAGATATCATATTGTGCCTAAAGGATACTATACCAACTACAACCAGATTTCCCGATCCAATAATGTCGGTGGTATCGCATATATGGATCAGGCGAAAAAGAAAGTATCCATTACAAATATCGGCAAAGACGGTGCATTGTCTAGTTTTGGGAAGACCAATCGTGCCAACCTCAAACAATTTAAAGAGATGATAGAAAAGTATCCGTATCTTGCCAAAGAAATCAAATAAACTAGAACAACGAGAGGGGGAGTCAGTTTATGGCAAGACCATTGAAACCTTTATTTGCAGGAGTTGATGAGGATTCCTGTAAGCAGTGTGGAAGACCATTGTCGCCAGAGTACAGAGAGGATGTCTGTCCAATCTGTAAGGAAATGAATTTGTTTAATGAAGTAAAAGAATTTATCCGGGACAATGATGTCAATGAGGTGGATGTAGCGGATCACTTTGGTATTCCGAACCGGAAAGTCCGGCAGTGGATCAAGGATGGAAGGATTCAGTATAAAAACGCGAAGGAATCTATTACCGGTGTCCATTGCCAGATCTGTGGAAAGCCGCTGGAATTTGGGAATTTATGTGCCGAATGTCAGCATTTACAAGGTTTGGCTATTGTTTCTCAGATCTATGAGACAGAGGAAGGGAAAATGCGTTTCATGGGGAGAGATGAAAAATAATGGAAAGTTTGAATTTCACTTGCTGATAACTTGGGTAGATTAGCAGAAAAGGATATCGTTCTGTTTTGTAGGCAACAGGGTATTGACCTGAGTTTTAATAGGAAATAATCAGAGGCTGTCGTATCAAAGACGTCTGCCGGATGCAGTGTATTTAGTTACAAACTAAATTGCATCTTGTAGAAAATGATTTGATACGGCAGTTTTTTGTCTTGGAGTGTTCTCTAATAATTCATGCATAACTTGTTTAATTCGTTTCTTTTTTTTCCTATTTTGATGTGCTATGCTTATTTTGGATCAACACAGGAGGAGGGGGGATGTTTCATGGGGAAATCCAGAATTAGATTGCAGAATATTAGTAAATTTTATTATTCTGAAACCTCAGTCACTCAGGCGTTGCGAAAAATTGATTTAAATTTTGCAATGAATGAATTTGTGGCAATTACCGGGGAAAGCGGAAGCGGTAAATCGACGCTATTAAAAGTCATCAGTGGCATAGAGGGATTTGATGAGGGAGAATTATTTATTGATGGACGGCCGACATCACAATACGATGATGATGACTGGGAACGATACCGCCGCGAAAAGATCGGTTACATATTTCAGGATTACAGTTTGATCAGCCATTACAGTGCGAGAGATAACATTGTCAGTGCTCTGTTAATTATGGGGCTGACATATCGGGAAGCAGTACAGAAAGCAGACCACTATCTGGAACGAGTCGGCCTGAAAGGAATGGAGAGGCAGACGGCTTCCAAGCTTTCCAGCGGGCAGAAACAGAGATTATCCATAGCCAGGGCATTGTCAAAGGGAACGGATATTATTGTAGCCGATGAACCAACGGGAAATCTGGACAGTGAGACAGGAGAACAGATTGTCCGTTTATTAAAAGAGCTTTCCAGAGATCATCTGGTCATTATGGTTACGCATAATTATGAACAGATAGAGCCCTATGCGACACGGAAAATTCGCCTGCATGACGGGGATCTGGTGTTGGATGTGGGAAATTCGTTAGAAGATCAGGCAAAAGTCCCAGAAAGTGATTCATCAGAAGATCCGGCAAAGGTTCCAGAAAGTGATTCATCAGAAGATCCGGCAAAGGTTCCAGAAAGTGATTCATCAGAAGATCCGGCAAAGGTCCCAGAAAGTGATTCATCAGAAGATCAGGCAAAGATCCCAGAAAGTGATTCGTCAGAAGATCAGGCAAAGAATCCACAGAAAAATCAGGATCAGGGAGAATCCATAAAACAGGACATAAAAAATGCTTATATTCATCGAGTGGCGTCTTACCTGGCGAAGTTAAATATTCGCACCCAGGTTGGTGTATCTGCTTTGTTTTTATTCTTTTTTTTGGTAACGGCAACGATTTCTTTTTTCTTTATCGGGGAACTACTGATGAATATGGATGACCGTATTTCCATGGAGTATGATGATACTGCTTTTCCAGAGGAGAATAAAACCCGGATTGTGGCAAAACGTCAGGATGGGAAAGCAATCACGGAAAAGGACCGGGATACCATGGCTACACTTCGGCATGTGGTTACGGTAGATCAGTATGATACGATAAACGATATTAACTATTATTACAGGGAGAACAAAGATTACCGATTTGAATACGGTTACATCAATATAGATGGATACGACGAGCAAAATATAGAATTTATAAATAACAGCCACTTTATGCGGTCAAGCACTTGTATCAGCAAAGAAGATCTGGCAGCGGGCGAGTTGCCGCAAAAACGTGGGGAGGTTGTACTGTCTTCTAAGAAAGGAAAAGAAGCCATTGGAAAGACATTTACCTGTTATTTGAAGAATGATCCCATCTGGGGTTCTAGTAATATCGTGAAATGGGAGTTTACCGTGTCAGGTATCCTGCGGGAGCCAACGGAGCAGATTTATTTTTCACCGGCGATGTGCCAGATGCTGACGACAACGATGGATAGCGGAATTTATACACTGTACTATTACTTTGATATGCAAGAAAATAGACTGTTAGGGCAGGGTCATTTTATACCTTTGATTGGGGAGGGGCTCCAGGGGGATAAGATGCAGATTTCCCGTTATTATAAGGTTCCCGTGGATGGCTTGGGAAAATTGCCTCATGATTCGAGAGAGGCGTTTGGTGGCAGCAAAGATTATCTGGAAATTGTTCCGTTGGATTCTGAGAAGGAACGCCAGGAGGCGATTATTGTGAGCGCCAAAGGGGTCAGTGTGGAAAAACTACATTCATCGGGAGCTGCTTTCCTGGAAATGAGTGAGGAGAATTTTTTGCAATATAATGATACAGATAGTTATCAGGCGTCGGTTTATATCAGCAGTTATGCCAAGACAACGGAGGTGTTGAAATCTCTGCGAAAGGCAGGGTATGACGGGATCAGTACCTACCAGTCAAGTGTGAGGGAATATGACCAGGAAAAGGTAGAGGAGCGATTGACCCGTATGGCGATTGCACTGATTGTTTTATGTATTACTTTGCTTGCAGAAATACTGATTCTCGGATCATTGATGAAATTACGGCGCGGCGATTATTTTGTTCTGCAGTTTATGGGGATGGAGACAAAGACGATGCGCCGGATTAGTTATTATGAGATGGGAACGTATTTAGCGGTGGCTTTGGCAATTACCGTGCTGGCAATGCAGATAGCCCAACGTTTTATTTCTCCGCTTCGTGAAATGATGTATTACTATGAGGTGCCAGGTAGCCTAAGTTTTGTCATGTTTAATCTGGCCGGTGGGATTTTGACGGTGGCAGTGTTTCAGCGTTATCTGGCACGTCGGATGCGCAGTGTAGATAATTCTGCCTTATAGCAGTCGAGTGACAGGAAAGATGCAAAAGCTGCATTTCAATTTACGAAGAAGGAGGGGATGGAACGATGATACAAATTAAGGGTTTAAATAAATATTTTAATCGTGGCAGTAAAAATGAACTGCATGTAGTAAATGATGTCAGCATGGAATTTGCAAATACCGGGCTCGTCTGCATTTTAGGTGAAAGCGGTTCTGGGAAAACAACCTTATTGAATGTCCTGGGCGGCTTGGATACGTTTGCTGGGGGAGAAATCCAGATTGATGATACGACATTGACCAAATATCAACCGTCTAGGATAGAACCATTACGTAATGAAAAATTTGGGTATATTTTTCAGAATTATTTTCTGCTACAGGATTATTCTGTGGAATATAATGTAAAACTTGCGCTGAATTTGTATGATCTGACGGAGGAGGAAAAGGATGCGCGGGTTGATTACGTGTTGAAACAGCTTAAAATAAACCGTTACAAAAAGAAATTGGTGTCTAAACTGTCCGGAGGGCAGCAGCAGAGGGTTTCGATCGCCAGGGCATTGGTCAAATCACCACAGATTATTCTGGCGGATGAGCCGACCGGTAATTTGGATGAGGAAAATACGATTCGAACCATGAGTATTTTGAAAAATATTTCTAAAGAATGTCTGGTTATCCTGGTATCTCATGAGCGCAGGATTGTGGAATTCTTTGCTGACCGTATTATTGAAATTAAGGATGGAAGAATAATCAATGACCAGGATAATGTTGTGCGGGGAAATTACCAGAGAGGCGATGACGCCAATATTTATCTGAGGGAATTAGAGAAAGTAACATTGGAAAATGAACAGGGGCATTTTAATCTGTACCGAAATACGGACAGTGAGGATTCCCAAATCCGTCTAAATCTGGCGTGGAAAGATGGAAAACTCTATGTACAGAATTTGATGGAAGAAGACGTGGTTCTGGTTGGAGAGGAGACAGGTTGTCAGATGCTAGACAGGGAGAAGCCCGAACTGGATCTGTCGGACGTGGATGGCTTCGAATTTGACTTAGAGCGCTTGCCAGCCAAAAAATCCGGGAAACTGCCTCACCGGGAAATTTGGAGAATGGCGATAGAAAATATTCGTCTGATGGGGAAGAAGCAGGTGTTTGTGGTCATTATCATGCTGGCAGCAGCGGTTATGTTGACAATTGCCTTGGCAGATCTGTCAAATACGATTCTATTAGACAAAACGCAGATTGTCGAAGATGATTCCCACTATGCGACGTTACGATTTCGGAGGCAGTCTGCTTATGAACAGTGGGAGGTAAAGTCGGAGGTCGCCAATATCTATGACCAATACCTGGTAAATTGTTCATTTGCTGATAAAATTTTTGTGGAACCGGAGGATCCGCTCTCTGTGCCGTTGAAAGGATATATACAGATGCGGAGTTTCAGCGGAGTGCTGGATCAATTTTCCTATGTATCTTCGGAGCATTTGCAGGAAAAGGATTTGATTTATGGGAAAATGCCTGAAAAATATGGGGATGTGGTAGTTGATCGGCTGGTTTTGGAACGGTTTATGAAATCGAAGGGTAATTTGTCTAATTTATATCATTCTGCGGAGGAGTTTGTCGGGAAAAACCTGCTGGCAAATGTTTATGACCAGACTTTGCATATTGTGGGAGTTTGCGAGACGCAGGAAATGGCATTGTATTGTGGACAAAATATCTTATATTCGTTCTCAATGACAGCCCAAAAGGTGGCCAGTGTCAGTGATCTGCAAAAGGAATATCCGGGAAAGTATGACGATCTGGTACTAAAGGATGATGAACTTCTGGTGCAGGAGAGGAATAGTTTATCAACAGTATGGGAGGATGGTGAGCGGGTCCCTTCAAAAATTTATCTGCTGTACGATGGAGAGTATAACATTGTTGGTACGCTTCCGGATGACTGCAAGTTTGATTGTGTAATCAGTGATTCTTCCTGTGCCGCTTTGCAAAGACGCTATGTCATCAATAACAACCGATGTAATATTTATCTGGAGAATCCAGAGAAGGAGCTGCCAAGATTGCAGAAATTGGTGGATGAAATCAATCAGGACGAAACGAATGGGGAGATCGAAGTAAAGCTCTCCATGCCATATCAGGATCAATTGAATGATTATGAGAAAGCCCGCAAAGCGGGGGTTGACAGTAAAAAGATTTTTTCGCTATTTATTTTGTTTCTGTCTCTGATCATGATATATTTTACAGTGAAATCTAACGCCATTTCCCGCAGTGAGGAACTAACCGTATACCGTTTATTGGGGATTGGCAAGGGAAGTATCCTGCGGGCGTATCTGTTGGAGATGGTATTAATTAATACCTATACCAGCCTGCCGGCTATTTTGCTGACCAGTGTCGTGCTTAAACTGGTCAGCTCCATTCCCTCTCTGGGAATGGAGCTGCTCTTTCCGTGGTGGATGATTTTACTGTTGATTGCCGCTTTTTATCTGGTCAATATGATTGTCAGTATCCTGCCGGTCAATCATATTTTATCGAAGCCGCCTGCAAAGCTGGCGTTAAAAGGATGATAGAATAGACCGTAAGTTTTGCATTTCTTTATTTGCCGTAGAACGACTGAGATCCTGGTTGGAGAATAGGACAAATCCATTGCATTTTTTGGACCGTAGGTATTCTACCTGCCGTTTGAGGATGGTGTTGCTTTTGCTCCAGCTTGGATCCGCAATGGCACGGGCTTCCCGTTTGCTGATTCCGGCACGGTAGCCGGCGATGCCGATGTACATTTTTACTTTGGCATGACGTGGGATGGCGCACCATTCGTTTGTTGTGGCTTTGTATGGACATTCACTTTGCTGAAAAGACCAGTAAATTTGTGGACAAATGTAATCAATGTATTGATCCGATCCCATCCATTTGCGAACGTCGGCATAATAGTTGTTTTTTGCGTACAGGTTATCTAAATTTCCTGCCGGACTGATACCGAATACGCAGTCCTTGTCAATTTTTTTCACTTTGGCATGGATTCCTTTTAACAAATTGGATACATTGTTTCTGCGCCAGGTCACAATGGAGCTTGCCGTGGTTTTCTTCTTTTTGCATTTCTTGACATAAGCTTTGTATTCTTTGGCGTCAAAGGTTTTGCGGTACTGGTTGCCCAGACTTGGATAAAAATAATCATCAAAATGAATTCCGTCTACGTTATAACGCTCTACAATCTCCGCAACACCATTGGTAACCAGCTTTTGGACATCTTTGGTTGCCGGGTTCAGATAGAGTTGATTGCCATATTTCAGGACATTTCTTCGTTTCGAAGGGCGTTTTGAGGTGGCCCATTTGTAAATCGTAGATCCTTTGGCAAGAGCGGATGTTTTGGTGGTCTCTTTGGTAACCCGGTAAGGATTGATCCAGGCATGGAATGACAGTCCCTTTTTATGGGCAGCGGAAACAGCATATGCAAGTGGGTCAAATCCTGGACTTCTGCCGATTTTTCCTGAAGCATAGCGAGACCATGGATAGTATTTGGAAGGATACATGGCGTCAGAAAATGCACGCACATGCATAAATACACTATTAAATCCTTTGGCCTTGCAGTCATTCATGGTTTTGTCTACATAGGCTTTCCATTGGGATTCCGTGTAACCCTTTTGGTTGTATTCGAAAAAAGCGATCCATATTCCGCGCATCTCGCCAGTGATGGGAACCTTTTTTCCGGTACTGGCTTTCGTATTCCGGTTGGCGGATTTGGAAGTGCGATCCGTAGAAGACATATTTCCTGTTGCGGGGATTTCTGTAGCGGCCCGACTGGAAGCTGGAATAGGAACCATTCGGGAGAATGGTAGAGCACACAGTAGGATCAATAGAATGGCGCCCGTCGTGGCAAGAATGGATTTCTTCCCATGATTAATTAAATAATTAAAGAAATGTTGCATTATTTTTTTCCTTTCTATTGTTCGTTTTTCTTATTGAATAAGATTAGTATAGCATATGTTTTTTGATTGCGAAACTGCCAAAAAATTGATATAATAGAAATGATGTTTTGGGTAATTGCAAAGGGTGTGTGATTACCGAACATAAGCTATGGGGCTAGGATAAAGGCAAGACAGATACAGAGGAGGGAGTGTTATGGTCAGCGGAAGTCCATCATTAGTTTATACTAATGATAAATGTATTGGGTGTAACAAATGTATCGGAGTTTGTAGTTGTGTAGGTGCCTGTGTTTCCTGTGAGGTAGACGGGCAGAATCGTATCGAAGTGGATGGATTGAAGTGTGTGGCATGTGGAGCTTGCTTTGATGTTTGTGAGCATGATGCCCGGGAATTTCGGGATGATACGGAACGTTTCTTTGCAGATTTGCAAAAGGGGGAGAAAATTTCCATTCTATTGGCTCCGGCGTTCAAGGCAAATTATCCAGAAGAGTATGAAAAGGTACTTGGCGGATTAAAGAAAGCCGGGGTAAATCATATTATCAGCATTTCATTCGGTGCGGACATTACAACATGGGGGTATCTGAATTATATTCAGAAATATAATTATTTGGGTGGTATCTCGCAGCCCTGTCCTGCTGTGGTGGGATATATTGAACGGAATTTGCCAGAGCTTTTGCCGAAGCTGTTTCCGGTACATAGTCCGTTATTGTGTGGGGCCATCTATACCAGAAAACAGATGGGAATTACAGATAAACTCGCATTTATTAGTCCGTGTATTGCCAAGAAGATGGAGATTGACGATCCGAATACGAAGGGTTATGTGTCCTACAATGTGACCTTTGACCATTTGATGGATTATGTCAGGGAACACAATGTTTATGGGGAATTACAGTCCGATGAAATTGAATATGGCCTGGGTTCTATTTACCCTATGCCGGGAGGATTAAAGGAAAATGTATACTGGTTTTTGGGTGAGAGTGTTTTTATCCGGCAGATTGAGGGTGAAAAACATATGTACCAGTACTTACAGAAAAATAAGGATAGGATTGCAAAGGAACAGACGCCGTATCTGTTTATTGATGCGTTAAACTGTGGCTCCGGTTGTATCTATGGTACAGGTTGTGAGCCGGAAAAAGGGGAAACAGACGACCCGTTATGTGCGCTGCTAAAGATTCGGGAGGAGTCAAAACGTTCGGGGAAGAATAGTGCCTGGTCTGCCAAGCTGACACCGGCGCAGCGTCTGAAGAAGTTAAATCGGCAGTTTAAGGACTTGAATCTGGATGACTATATCCGTAAATATACTGACCGTTCTGCGGAATGTACTTATGATGAGCCTTCGGATGCCGAGCGGCAGGAGATTTTCCGGGAATTAAAGAAGTTTACGCCGGAGGAATGTGCGATCAATTGTTCCTGCTGTGGCTACGATACCTGCCGTCAGATGGCAACAGCGATCTTTAATGGGTTTAACCATAAGGAAAACTGCATTTATTATGTGAAGAAAGAAATTGAAGAAGAGAAAGAACGTGCCGTAGTATTGGCGGATCAACTTGAGCAAGAAAAAACGGTAATTCAACGGCAGCAGAATCAGATTTCCACGACCATTGCGGAAATCAATCGGCAGTTTGATTCTCTATACCGTTCCATGGATGAAATGGCGACGAGCAATGATGCCAACGCACAGGAGACACACGAGATTTCTCAGAATATCATGAATGTATCCACGTTCTATGCAGAGCTGGCGGAATCTATGAATGAAATCTATGGCCTGGTTAGTGAATTGTCACAGAATAATGCAGAGGTGGTAGAGATCGCTGCACAGACGAATATGTTGGCGTTAAATGCCAGCATTGAGGCAGCGCGCGCCGGGGAATTTGGCCGTGGTTTTGCTGTGGTGGCGGATGAGATTAACAGTTTGGCGGGTGAATCCCGTGAAACAGCAAACCGCAGTAATGCCAGCCAGGATAAAATCATGGTTTCTATTCGGACCATACTGGATGATTCTCAGAGATTACAGGGAATTGTGGATGATGTTACCGGAAAAACCCAGAATCTGGCCTCTGCGACGGAGGAAATTTCTGCATCGGTGGATACGATTGTAGAGTCCTTTAATAAAATAAAAGAGCAGTTAGAAATATTAAAAAATGCTTAAATAACAACGGCAAGCCCTATTCGGACTTGCCGTTTCTCTTGTTGGTAAGAAGCTGTCTTCCAGGATGGATTAGACAGAGCCATTCAGGGAGTCTTTGGACTGTTTGATGGCATGATGCAGATTTGCAAATACTTCATCGCAGCGTTGACAGTCTTTTAGGCTAACCGTGCTGACATATAGCGTCAGAGGAATTTCCTGGTTTTCATAAGAAAAGGTCTGATCATTCATTTGGCGAATGTTCTGAGCTAATTGTTCTGCATATTCCTGTTCGCTTTTGGAGGTAAGGATACAAAATTCGTCACCGCCAATGCGGAAGACGGCATCGTCTTCCCCCGCAACGCTTGTCATGCGTCGCATTTGTTCTAAGATTGCCAGATCTCCTGCTTTTCTGGAAATTTCATTAATCGGAATGAGTCCTTTAATATCAGCAAGTACGAAAAAGCAGTCCTTTCTTTCCTGGAATAAATCATAGAGTTCACCGATATCTACATGTTTTCTTTGCATAATAAATGAATCTCCTTTCGTGAGAGGTGTCATTAGTCTCGGAAATAATTCGGTAAATTTCGTCGTGCGAAATTCAGAAGGTTTACAGTTCCAAACTTGTTCAAAAGCACGTGCAAAAGATTCGTGGGTGCTATAGCCGTATTCCAGAGCGATATCCAAAATAGGTGTCTCTTTTTGCTGTGAGATTTTTTTTGCACTCAACATCATCCGCCTTCGGACAATGTAATCATGTACGGAAATGCCATGCACTCTGCGAAATAACTTTTCGAGGGTGGATTTTGAACAGAAACAGGCATCTGCAATATCTTGTGTATTAATTTCCGAACTTAAATGTGCTTCCGTGTATTCTAGTGCTGTCATCAGAAGTTGTAAATTCTGCATGATAAAATCCCCCTGTCTTTTTGATATCAAAAAGTTATCTTGTGATCGATCTGTTTGTATTATAGCAGAGGTCATCGTCTCTTATTTGATGTTTTGAGTAAAATCCTTTCGGGCAGGGAACCAAAATGTATAGATGCAGGAATATCGGTAAGACTACGTAATGAGATTATAGTTTCATTATTTCAGTGTTTTAGGAGGGCGACATGAAAGATAGCAAGCAAGCGTTACAGATTGAGAAGGTAAAAGGTCGTGAGATACTGGATTCCCGGGGAAATCCAACGGTGGAAGCGGAAGTCACACTGGCAGATGGGACGGTTGGCAGAGGTGCCGCACCCAGCGGAGCATCGACAGGTGTATATGAAGCATTGGAACTGCGGGACAAAGATCCAGCACGTTATTACGGAAAAGGTGTCATGGATGCCGTAGAAAATATTAACACAGTTATTTCCAAAGTATTACAGGGGATGGATGCAGCAGATACTTATGCGGTTGATCACGCAATGATAGCGGCGGATACCACCAGTGATAAATCTAGGTTAGGGGCTAATGCAATTCTGGCGGTATCCATTGCAACGGCGAGAGCAGCGGCAACGGCAAGGAAAGAGCCACTTTACCGTTTTCTGGGAGGCGTATCAGGTGCAAGGATGCCTGTACCAATGATGAATATTTTGAATGGTGGTGCGCATGCTGCGAATACCGTAGATGTGCAGGAATTTATGATTATGCCGGTGGGGGCAGAAAATTTTAAAGAAGCTTTGCGCTGGTGTGCAGAGGTTTTTCATTCCTTGGCAGCATTGCTCAAGGCAAAGGGATTAGCAACTTCCGTTGGTGATGAGGGCGGATTTGCACCAAATTTATCGGGAGATGAGGAAGCCATCCAGTATATTTTGGAGGCAATTACGCAGGCCGGATACGAGGCAGGACGAGATTTCCGTATTGCAATTGATGCTGCCGCCAGTGAATGGAAAGGTGGCAAACCGGGAGAGTATCGCCTGCCAAAAGCAGGGACGGTCTATACAGCGGAAGAACTGATTGCACATTGGACAGACCTGGTGGACCGTTATCCGATCATCTCTATTGAAGACCCTCTGGATGAGGAAGATTGGGAGGGCTGGCAGAAGCTGACGGCAACCCTGGGGAACCGGGTACAGTTGGTGGGAGACGATTTATTTGTAACCAATACAGAACGCCTCAGCAAAGGCATTGAAAATGATTGTGCCAATTCCATTCTAATCAAATTAAATCAGATCGGTTCGGTTTCCGAGACGCTGGATGCAATTCGAATGGCCAAACAAGCCGGATATACGGCGATTGCCTCACATCGATCCGGGGAAACGGAGGATACGACTATCGCCGACCTGGCGGTGGCATTGAACACTGGACAGATCAAGACGGGCGCACCAAGTCGTAGCGAGCGGGTTGCCAAATATAATCAGTTGCTGCGTATTGAAGAAGAACTGGGAAATGCAGCAAAATATCCGGGAATGGATGCTTTTTGCCATATTCGATAGGAAATTAGAATAGGGTGCTGACATGTTGCACTTTGAAAAAAGTCACGTGTCAGCTTTTTTATTTCAATAATTAAGAAAATTGGAACGATCGTATGAATTTTTTTGGTACGATCGTGGGTGTAAAATGGAGTAAAAATTTATTATTATTTAAGTAGAAGCACGAAAGAGAGGAGATAACATTGGAAACCAGGGGAAATTATTTGACACGGAATATAAAGAATACCATTCGCATGGCGGCTATCATCGCGTTTGGAGGCTTGCAGGATAAAGTAAAAATGCCCAAATTTATGGAAAACTGTGCAGGTTCTTCCTTTTATGAACGTCTGACTCATATGATTGATGATGGCAAAATTAATGAGGCTGAAAATGAATTAATGGATGAAATTGATTTTCATGATAAGGCAGATCTGGCAATGGCATTGGCAGTTTATGATTATATCAATGATAAGGAAGATGGGTTTCTGGAAGAAAATCATTATACCAGAGAGGAAATAGAGGATGGAGTAAAGAATGTTCTGGTGGGATATGGATATGAGGGGATCTTTTAGGAAGAGTAATTTATAAAAAAAGGAAGGGGGATAGCAAAGAATACCAGAAACGGAATCATTGTTGTGCTGCTAAAGAAAGTGAGGGCAAAAATGAAAAAATACAAAAAATATGTCATTTTTGGTACGGTTGTTAATTTGGTGTTTTATTTATTAAGTCTGGCACCACGGGTAAGTGCGGCCCAATGTCAAGATTTTACTTGTTCACTTGGATATCATACGTATCATGATCATTATTTGAAATCATCCGACGGGAGCAGGCAGGGAGAAAAGAAAGTGTATATCTCACCGGATTTTAGAGATCATTCGATATCTATCATTCGTTCCGCATGGAAAGAGTGGAATTATTTGGGAGAAAGAATGAAATTAGTAGAAGTCAAAAAGAAAGAAAACTGCCGGATCTATTTTGTTCCAAAAACATTAGAAAAAAATACATATGGGCAAGCCATGATTAGATTAAAAAAGGATGGCCCATTATATAGTTACGTAGATGATATAACGCAAAATTATATTTATGCCAGGATTCAATTGGATGAATATAAATGTAATTTAAAATCCAATCTATTTAAGATTGCAGTACATGAAACTGGACATGCACTGGGACTGACACATGTTAGCTGTAGAAGCAGTGCAATGTATACTTATTGGAATGATTCTTTGGCAACAAATAAGCCGACAGCCAGTGACATTAGTACTTTAGCGCACATATATAAATAATATCGGTTTTGGGAAAGGAGGATGTAAACTATTGATGAAAGAGAAGAAAAAGAAATTACTAATAGGGAAATATGAAAAAAAAATGATACAGGGAGTTTTGATTTTCTTGTGTATCATGTTGCTCTTATGTGTAGTAAAAATCTTTCAAATGCAGTATTGTTCCATATTAGCAGAATGTCAGAATAAATCCCTGCGCCGATATGAAAAGGTATTGCTTGCACAAAGTTGGTGGGTGGCAACAGAGCGTTTGGACAGAAAGGATTTGGTTCGGTTATATTTTATTCTGGGGAGTACGCGGAAATATGATCCTGACAAACATCCGTCCTATTCACTGGAGGGTGATAACCTGATTAATCCTCATATAAAAATTATCAGGGATAGAAATGGGGGAGATTTTAATGATTCTATAGCCTGGGATTGTGAAAATAATACCTTATATATTACCGGGGATGGTGAGGGAGGAAAGAATTCTACAAGATATTATATTGATCAAAAACATGCAAAGGTATTACGTGAGATGTACGATAGATATATCCGCTTAGAAAATGCGATGTAATTATATTCTGCAATTGTAAAGAAATTAAAACAA
>CANRZB010000059.1 GCA_947644195.1 uncultured Clostridium sp. | reverse complement strand
CATGATTTCGTGATCTGCTGCGGGTATAAGGGGCATGTCATCAAGGAATATTTCGCGGACTACTACCTGCACCGGTCCGATGTAACGTTTGATTTTTCCAATGAAAACCGCATGACGGTCCATCAGAATGTAGCGGAACCCTGGCGGGTGACGTTAGTGGATACCGGCCTGAACACGCAGACCGGCGGGCGCGTCAAACGGGTGCAGAAGTACATAGGGGACGAGCGGTTCATGCTGACCTACGGCGATGGAGTAAGCGATATCGATCTTAACGCTCTGTTGGCGCAGCATGAGGCGTCCGGTAAGGTTGTGACGCTCACCGGCATCCAGCCGGGAGGCCGGTTCGGCGTATTGGATCTGGATGAATCCGGCAGAACTGTCACCGGGTTCCGGGAGAAAGCCAAAGAGGACGGCGGCTGGATCAACGGTGGGTTTATGGTCATGGAACCGGAGGTATTTAATTATCTCAGTGAGGACGAGAGCTGTATTTTGGAGCGTGTGCCGATGGAGCGGTTGGCAGCGGATGGTGCTTTAGGTATTTATAAGCACAATGGATTTTGGCAGTGTATGGATACCCACCGGGATAAGATTTGGCTGGAAGACCGCTGGGCAAGCGGGAATACTCCGTGGAGAATATGGTGATGCGGGATTTCTACCGGAATAAGCGTGTTTTTGTGACAGGACATACCGGATTCAAGGGCTGCTGGTTATGTACCCTGCTGGCTATGGCGGGAGCGGAAATAACAGGATTTGCCTTGCCGCCCGCTACAACGCCAAACCTCTGGGAACTTAGCGGGCTGGAAAACAGGATGCGCTCAGTTTATGGAGATATCCGGGACTTTGATGCTCTTTATAATACTTTTAAGCAGTCAGAGCCGGAGGTGGTCATTCACCTTGCCGCCCAGCCTATCGTACGGGAGGGTTATCGTGACCCGGTGGGTACCTATTCCACCAATGTGATGGGCACGGTGCATATTTTGGAATGTATCCGCCAGACAGAGACGGTTCGCAGCTTCCTCAATGTCACTACAGACAAAGTCTATGAGAATCGCAGCTGGCCTTGGGGCTACCGTGAGACAGACGTCCTTAATGGTTTTGACCCTTACGCCAACTCCAAATCCTGTTCAGAGCTGGTGACGGATAGTTATCAACGCAGTTTTTTGTCGGAACATGGTGTGGCAGTCAGCACAGCCAGAGCGGGGAATGTTATCGGAGGCGGAGATTTCTCTGTTGACCGCATTATTCCCGACTGTATCCGTGCTGTACAGGCTGGCACTGCGATTCAAATTCGGAACCCATTTTCTGTGCGGCCCTATCAGCACGTGCTGGAGCCGCTGTCGGCCTATCTGCTGATCGCACAGCGGCAGTATGAGGACAGAAGCTTATCCGGTAGCTACAATGTAGGTCCGGACAATTACGATTGCATAACCACAGGACGATTGGCAGAGTTGTTCTGCGCAGAGTGGGGACCATCGGTCCGCTGGGAGCATGTGGGACAAAACGGTCCTCATGAGGACCAAATTTTGCGGTTGGATTGCTCCAAAATTACGTCTGTTCTAGGATGGCATCCCCGGTGGGATGTTCGCAGAGCGGTAAAAACGGTGGTGGAATGGACAAAGGTGTGGCTTGCAGATAATGATGCCGCCGGTTGTATGGAGCGGCAAATTCAGGCATTTTTGCAGGAGAACAGGAATTATTATGAAACAAGTTATTGAGATCAATACAGACTCAATGATCCCCCCTGCAGTTGGGGCCGATTTGTTCTCAAATCGGGCAGCCGTTGCGGAGATGCAGCGACCATCTACTGCCGCAGAAGTATCTATTATCATTCAGGCATACAACCGGCTCGAGAAAACGAAACGCTGCGTTGAAAGCGTTATAAAATATACAGGCAGCGTGGATTATGAACTCATTTTATTGGATAACGGGTCAGAGGATGGTACGCTGGAGTACTTTGAGTCGATAGAATACACGAAAAAGACGATCCTGCACATTACCCAAAATTTGGGAGCATCCTATCCTACTTCAACGGTCAAGCTAAGTGATCTGGGACGGTTTATCTGCTTTCTGCCAAGCGATCTGATCGTTACCGCCCACTGGCTGGAGAATCTGCTGATCTGCATGAAATCAGATGACAGGATTGGTATGGTCAATCCTGTCTGCTCCAATACCAGCAATCTGCAGTGCGTGGAGTTATCATATACGACCTATGCTGAGATGCAGAAAGAGGCGGAACGCTTTAACCGGTCCGATCCGAAAAAATGGGAAGACCGGCTGCGTCTGATCACGCTGGGGACTTTGTATCGGAAAGAGGCAGTCGGTGCAATTGGATGGCCGATAGGCGATGTCGGCTTTTTTCATGATTTTGGTGACGATGATGTTACATTCCGTATCCGCCGTATGGGATACCGAACGGTGCTGGCAGGAGATACCTGGGTGTGTCACGACCATAAATACCAACATGGAGAAGGAAAAGATCCGGTTGAATTTAAGAAATCTATAGATATAGGCAGGGCAAATTTTAGAGATAAATATTACGGTGTAGATGCTTGGGAGGATGTAAATAATTTTTATATTCCCTATTTATCATATTTTCCTGCTCCTAAGAGAAACGGACTGATACGGATTCTGGGTATAGATACCCGCTGCGGAACGCCAATTCTGGATATAAAAAACTGGCTGTGCAGAGCGGGTATCTTTGATGCGGAACTTTCCGCATTTACCCAGGACGCGAAATATTGGCTGGACTTAAAAACGATCTGCAAAGGTCCGGTTATTTGCGATCGTGAAGAATTTTTAACGGATCCATTTCTGAGAGAATCGTTTGATTATATTGTTGTGGACCGTCCGCTCAATCGCTACCATGAGCCGCAAAAAATAATCAATGATCTTTTTGCCCTGTGCAAAAAGGGAGGCGTTATCGTATGTAGGCTTAAAAATACATTTTCGTTTCAAAGCTACCTTCACCAGCTTGGTCAGAGAGATGTTTATGACCCAGAGTTTGCCTATCATATGCCGCTGGAAGTGGTAGAAAACGCATTGGAGCGGAAGGGAAAAATAGAGGCCATTGTGTCAGACCCTTATAGACTTGCGGCGGGAGAAAGACAGGCTTTAGCGGCGCTTCTCCCAGCTGAGATTCCGGGGAATCAGCAGGAAGACCTGGTGAACCACATGGTTTGCAATGAATATTTGCTGATTGTGGAAAAGAATACATGAAAATACTACATGTTGCTGCACACATGGGCGGCGGAATTGGTTCGGCTTACGCGGGGCTAGGGTCTTGCGGACAGGAGCAGAGTGTTTTGCTCCTGGAGCCTCCTATCGATACGGGGGCGCTAGACAGGGTCCGTGCCTCCGGCTTTCGCATCCTGTCGGGACTGGATGATGTAGATGTACGGAAAGAACTTGCGAATGCAGATCTGGTCGTATTCAGCTGGCACCACCACCCTGCGCTGACAAAGTTTCTACGCGAACTGCCCCGCATACCACTGCGGAGCATTCTATGGTGCCATGTGTCTGGCAACTATTTTCCGTACGTCGCATCTGAATTTGTCCAAAAATTTAATCAGTCGATCTTTGCGACGCCATTCACGCTTGACCTTCCGCAGATAAAAGCAATGGGCGGCGAATGGGTTCGGGAACGCTGCTCGGTGGTTTACGGATTGAATGATCTGCGGCGGTTTGCACGGCTCCGGAAGATACCGCATGAAAAGTACGCAATCGGCTATATTGGAACGCTGGGATTCTGTAAGCTGAACCCGGACTTTATCAGTTTTTGCGGTGAGGTTTGCCTGCCTGATGTGCAGTTTATGATGGTGGGTGCGCCTTCCACGCAGAGAGAACTCCAGGCTTCCGCCTCTCAAAAGGGCCTATCCAGTCAGTTCGATTTTTTAGGTCAAATACCAGATGTGACCCAGGCACTAAGCCAAATGGACATATTTGGTTATTTGCTGAATCCACAGCATTTTGGAGCGACGGAAAATGCTCTGCTGGAAGCGATGGCGGCGAGTCTGCCCGTTATCGCACTGGATCAGTGCGTGGAGCAGGGGATCATTCGGGACGGTCAGACCGGTCTGCTGGTCCACACGCCTGAGGAGTACGGGAAAGCCGTGCGTTATCTCCATGATAATCCCCAGGTGGCAGAACGGCTGGGGGCAGCGGCGCGGGAGGACATTTTGGAGCGGTATGATATAGGAGCTAACAGACAGCGTTTTCTCGCCGCATGTGAAAGGGCGCTGACAGATGAAAAGTCGATTCACCGATTTGACGATTTCTTTAAGGGAGAACCTGCAGACTGGTTTTTGACAGGCGTAAACACAGATCGAGCATGTTTTGAACAGGATTGCCCGCAGGATGCCGGACGTATCTTTGGAGAAGCAACAAAGGGGTCTCCGGCGCATTACAGCAGATATTTTCAGGAGGACAGCCGGTTGGCTCGATGGGCATGGAATATCCAGAGGGGAGGGGAAAAAGCAAATGAAAGCTGATATGAAACCGCGCATTGATTTGGAAAATAGAACGAGATTGGAGACGGTAATTCCTTTAAGGACGCCGTTCATTATTAATATTGATCCGTCGGATATCTGTAATTTTCAGTGTAAATTTTGTCCTACCGGTGATCGTGCGCTGATGAAACGGACACCGGGTAGGAACCATGGACTGATGGACTTTGACCTGTATAGGAAAATCATTGACGATGCCTGTGGTTTTCCGGACAAGGTCAAGGTAATTCGCTTATACAAGGATGGAGAACCCTTACTGAATCCACATTTTGCGGATATGGTAAAATACGCCAAGCAATCCGGTTGTTGTGACCGGGTGGATACAACGACAAATGCGTCTCTCTTGACACATGAATTGAGCGATGGAATGATAGCGGCGGGGATCGACCGGATTAATATATCCATTGAGGGTGTTAATGCCCAGCAGTATCAAGATTTTTCAGGGTATATACTGGATTTTGATGCACTGGTTGACCAGGTCCGTTACTTTTATGACCATAAAATAAATACGGAAATGATTGTAAAAGTAAACGGCGACATTTTGACAGCCAGCCAGAAGCAATACTTTTTGGATATCTTTGGCGATATAACCGATGGTATTTTCATTGAGAGTATTATGGACTGTTGGCCGACCTTTGAGCAAACAAAGGTCGCGGTGAATGAAGACCGCAGTATTTATGGCGGAGAAGTTCGGGAAGTTCTGGTATGTCCTTATGTTTTCTATTCTTTTTCTGTCAATTCCGACGGGACGGTAAGTCCATGCTTTTTGGATTGGCATCGGAAGCTGGTCATAGGCAATGTGCATACTGACAGTCTTGTCGCACTTTGGAATGGGGATAAGATGCAGGAATACCGGAAGCTATTTTTGCGTGGTGAGAGAAAGATGCACCCTATTTGCTGCGATTGCGGACAATTGCGTCAAGGACAGCCGGATGATATTGATCCGTTTGCGGCTGAACTGCTTCGACGATTTTGAAATGGAGGGCGTACGATTTGAAAATCCTTTTCATAGGTGGCAACGGCAACATAAGCTGGCACTGTACGCAAGCGGCCATTGACCGAGGGCATGAAGTATGGCAACTTAATCGGGAGCAGAGCATCCTGACAAGGCGGAGAGTACAGCCGGAAGTCCATAAGGTAAAAGGTGATATGAGGGAGACAGAACAAATCAAGGTCCTCATGGAACACGCGTTTTTCGATGTTGTGTGCGATTTTATTTGCTTCAATGCCGAACAGGCCAGAACAGATATTGATATATTCCTTGGTAAGACCAGTCATTTCTTTTTTATCAGTTCTGATTCTGTGTACAAAAACTCTTCTTCTATCGACGATCCATATACAGAGGATAGTTCTCTTTATAGTATTGAAACTTGTGACTGCGAATATATAGTTGGAAAATTAAAAGCAGAGCATGTCTTTATGCAGGCTTTTGCCGGGGATGGATTCCCAATCACAATTGTTCGCCCTGCGTATACGTATGATACTATTTTCCCTATCAGCATTGGCCACAATTGCTTTACTGCGGAGGAACTTATTTTGAAAGGATATCCTTTGCTAATTGCCGGTGATGGTAATAATTTGTGGCCATTTACCCATTCATCGGACTTTGCCGCCGCTTTTATAGGTTTAGTTGAAAACTATGATACCGTAGGAGAGTGCTTTCATATCGGCAGCGATGAGCTGCTTACATGGAACGAGCAATCCGAGACTGTGCTGCATGCGCTCCATGCGGAACAAAGCGGAATTTTTCATGTGCCAGCACAGGATGCGCTGAATTTTAACGACATTCAGCCAAGGGAGATGATGGTGCAGAGAATGCGACCACATATTTTGAGTACCGCCAAAGTGAAAAAATATGTGCCGAATTGGTGCGCGCGTACTCCTTTTGAGAAAGGCATCCAGGAAACCATTCATTGGCTGAATGAAAATCCGGTTCATAAGCGGCACGTGGATCGAATAGAGATTGCTCTTATGGATATTTATCACAAATATAATCTCGACTAGTTTTTGTGTGGCAAGGAGAATAGCAGTGAAAATTCAAACGCGGCTGAGTGCGGAGCCACGCAAAAATTTGGGCAGGGCGCTTCCTCTGGAACAGCCATATGTGCTGCTGGTTGATCCATCCAGTTTGTGCAATTTGCGGTGTAAATGGTGTCCAAGCGGGTATGACCAGCTGATTGCCGAAACAGGTCGATCACAGCAGGTCATGGATCTGGCATTGTTTGAACGCCTTGTGGATCAGGCAGCTGCATGGGGAAAGCCCTTTCGGGTTTTGCGTATGTATAAAGAAGGAGAGCCGCTGGTCAATCCATTCTTTGCCGATATGGTGCGGTTGGCAAAACAATCAGGATGGTTTTTGCGAATCGATACTACAACGAACGGTGTATTATTAAACCCGAAGCTGAACAGAAAGTTGATTGAAGCGGGAATAGATCAGATCAATATTTCAGTCAATGGCATGAGTGCGGAACAGATCTACCGGAATACGGGGAATCACGTGGACTTTGGTGCCTATGTACAGAATATCCAAGATCTATGCGGCCGCAAAGGAGACTGCACCATTTATATTAAGTCAATCAAAGATGTATTGTCTGATTCAGAACAGGAACAGTTTTTTGATATTTTTGGAGATATGGCAGACCGCGTGTATCTGGAGCGCCTCTCCCCGGCGTGGCCCGCTTTTGATGTTTCCCAAAGCGGATATACATATGAAGATATTGGAAATTATGAACAGCCTGTAGAGAACAGAATGGTATGTCCCTACCTTTTCTATATCATGGTGGTCAATGCCGACGGTTCGGTGTCTACGTGTGTCGGGGACTGGAGACATGAGCAAACCGTGGGGGATATCAAAGTATCCAGCTTAAAAGAAATCTGGTTGGGCGAGATCCAGCAGGCTTATCAGTTGGGGCATTTGATGGGAGAAAAGGATCGGTTTCCGATGTGCAGTAAATGCGCTGTCATTACCCATGGATGCTACGATAATATTGATGCATATGCACAGAAAATATCTGAAAAGCTGGTGAATCATATGTACACTGGCGGATGACAGGAAGTGGAAAAGAGATGTCTTCGTTTGCGTTTGAACAAACGTCTATTAAACATTTGATTCAAATTATGCCATTCTGCGCCCCGGATTCTCGAGGATCTTTTTCGAAAACATTTGAACGTTCCATTTTTGCCTCCCACGGCATTGACCTGCTACCCTGGGAGGAACTGCGTTCCTGTTCCAGAAAAGGCGTCCTCCGCGGACTGCACTTTCAACGAAACTACAGCCAGGACAAGTTGGTACATGTCCTCCACGGCGCAGTTTATGATGTGGCGGTGGACCTGCGGGAAGGATCGGACACCTTTGGAAAGTGGGAAGGTTTTTATTTAACAGCGGAGAACCACCAAATGATCTACATACCGAAGGGCTTTGCTCACGGTTTTCTGGCACTGGAAGATGACACCCTGTTCAGCTACCTCTGTGGCGACCGGTACGACCCGGAATCGGACGGCGGCATCCGCTGGGATGACCCACAGCTGGCAGTCCGCTGGCCGCTGGAGCGGGTAGAACAGCTGGTCTTGTCGGATAAAGACGCCGGTCTTCCGTTTCTTTCTGAGTTTGTGGACCGGTATGGCGCGTTATCAAGGGATGGTAGCAGATGAAAACGGTCTTGATTACTGGTATCACCGGCTATATTGGTTCCCGCCTGGCAAAGGCTCTGCTGGCAGATTACGAGGTCTGCGGGCTGGTCCGGGAACCTCTCCGCAGGGAGTATATCGCAGATTTTCAGGATATGCTCCGCCTGGTCCCTGTTGATGGGACCTATGAAAGCGTTTACCGCGCGATACAGACTATACAGCCAGACCTGGTGTATCACTTGGCGGCCTACTATACAGGGGCGCACGGCGGACAGGAGACGCCAAAGCTGATTGATTCCAATATTACATTCGGAGCATACCTTTTGGAGGCGATGCTTGCCTGTGGAGTTCCATCTTTGGCATATGCCACTACTTATATGACGCATTATCAGGGTGCTGACTACTGTCCCGTCAATCTCTATGCCGCAACAAAGCAGGCATTCTCCGATCTGTTGGCCTATTATACGGATTCCGGTCTCCTGAGGGCTGCCACATTGGTGATTTCTGATACATATGGTCCTGGGGATCACCGGCCTAAGGTCCTGAATGTGGTAAAAAGGGCAGTTAAAACGGGCGAAAAAGTGACATTTTCATCCGGAAACATCCCCTACGATGTGATTCACATTGATGATGCCGTGTCAGCGTTCCGTTTGGCAGGGGAGCGGCTTCTGCGGGGAGGATTTCGCAACGATATATTCCAGGTTGTCCCAGACTCTCCGCTGTCCCTGCGTGAAACGGTAGAGCTGATGCTCCGGGTCAACCATCTTACGCTGAATGCGGGGTGGGGGGAGCGTCCGGCGGCAGAGAGGGAGATGTCTGAGTTGATCCGCCTTTACCCGACACCTCCGGGGTGGGTACCGCAGATGTCATTAGAGGAGGGACTGCGCAGTTTGTGCAGGGATTGATTTTGCCTTGGAACTGGGCCGGTGAGATCGCACGTCAGATAAGTTTTGTCAAAGAGTACGGGGGCGAATTGGTTACGCTGATCCCTGAGTTGAAGAAATATTAGCACCCTTCTTCGTTCGCCCGCCTTTTCGCCATACATCTCTTATTAATGCATTCCTCTATCATCGGAGCAACTGCTGCTCACTGCGATCCGGCAGATAGCAGCGGTTACAGGTCCGGCGGTGGTTTTGACTTAGCGATGACAACACAGTTGAAAAAGCGCATATGCGCTTTTTCAATCAATGGGCCTACGGCCCATTGATGCGCTGTGTACGCTAATGTTCTGGAGTGTGTGCCCCTGGAGACGCTGGCGTGGGAGGGCTGGCTCGGCATTTACAAGCACGGCGACTGGAGAAATACCATGAGAATTGTGGAGAGACGAGACATGATTTCCATTATTATGCTGACTTACAACCGGGAGACACTGGTTAGCCGGGCTATCGACAGCATTCTTGCCCAGACATATCAGGATTTTGAATTTATTATTGTAGACAACGGTTCCACAGACCGTAGCGGCCAAGTTGCGGATGAATACGCAGCCAGGGACAAACGCATCAAAGTGAAACACCGGGGCCGAGGCAGTATCGGGTCCGGACGAAATGCCGGGCTGGATATAGTCAAGGGAAAGTATGTTGCATTTATTGACGATGATGACTGGGTAGAGCCGGATTTTCTGGAATTTTTGTTAAAGCTTGCTCAGGACAACGATGCAGATATGGCGATTTGCGGCGCGACGGATAAAGCCTTTGATGAGAAAAAAGTGATGACACCGGAGGAAGCGCTTATTGAACTGATGTGGCGGAAGAAGTACAATGCGGGTTTTCCAACAAAACTCATTCACGCAGACTTATTTTATAATTTAAGATTTCAAGAGGATGAAAGCTTTGACGATATTGGCCTGATGTACAAACTTCTTGCACAGGCGAACAAAGTTGCTTACCATGGATTACCGAAATACCATATTCTCCGGCATCCCGGAAATCACTCCAGCTGGACTACGGATCACCGGCAAATAACGCCTGAAATTTTGGGTGAATATCTGGCTGTTTATCGTAGGCGGACGGAATGGCTCAGTAACCGATTTCCTGATAGGGCGGCAGCTTTTCAATATTTTGAGTGGTCGTTTATGATCTCGATGGTGGAGAAAATAGACCGGCTGCATCTGCAGTGCTGCGAGCCCATAAAGGCTGACATGGCAGCGGAGCTGCAGAAACATAGAGATGATTTTTTGAATGCCCCGGAGATTCTTGATTTTGAAAAAGATTGGGTTATGCAATACATACCTGTCTGATTAAGGTGTTCTGTCGATTTTTCTATTCAAACTGACTGGCGATACAGCGATTAAAAGGGTGAATACATGAATACGATAGGTGTTTTAGGTGGCATGGGGAGCTACGCCACGTGTGACATATTCCGACGCTTGCTGGATGCTTTTCCTGCGAAAAAGGAATTGACTACGCCGTTTCCGCATGCCTGCGAATCCTAATTGATAATAGAGGAGTTTTATACGTGAAAAAGCACATTATTTTTGGCGGTTTTGATTACGCAGTTCGTTGGGAAATGGACCAGGATGCAGTTTATCGGGGGATTGATTACTTTGTGGACAATGATCCGGAATTGATCGGGACCACGTATATGGGGAAGCCCATCTACAGTCCGGATAAACTGCTGGAGGAAGATAAGGACAATATCCTGATCCTGATTGGCTCGATTATTTACCATCTGGAAATCGAGTTTCAATTGAAAGATATGGGATTTGAGGAGGATGTCCATTATAAGTGGGCGATTGGGTTTTGCGGGGACGATCGATGCCCTCGGCTATGGAAACATACGGAGTGGAACGACAGATCAAAAAATGAACATAATCTTCATTTTATTGAGGAAGGTGAAGAAGCCCAACAAAGGTTAAGAGCAGTATCACGACTTATTGATTTTACAAAAAGCCACACCATAGTTGACATCTGTGCAGCAAATGGAAGGATTAAAAGGTTTCTTCCAGAAAGCATTCAATATATTCCTGTAGATTATCAACGATATTCAGATGAAACGGTTTTGTGTGACTTGAACCGCTATGAATTCCCAGAAGTTAACCTTCCGAGTGAGACTTGCATATTGTTGATTGCTTCTTTGCAGTATGCGATAGATTGGAAATGGTTGTTGAAACAAATTGCCGCCAACTGCTCAGTTTTTATTTGTGCCCACCATGATTTTGTGCGCATGAATCGCGAATACCGTCGTACTCAGTTCAATAATAATAATGCTGTTTTTAACCATCAGATTATTTTGGAGATGCAAAAACTAGGGTTTGTGATGGTAGAGGCATATGATTATCATTTGCGTACAGTCATAATGAAATTTGAAAAGGTGCCTAAGAAATCATGAAGAAAACTGTGATAATTGCCGCAGCCGGAAGCGGGAGCCGCCTTGGCTTCGGATTGCCTAAGTGCTTGGTCAAAATAGGCGGACACGCTATTTTTGAATATCAATTAAAGGCATTTGAATGGGCAGATGACATTCGCATAGTGGTAGGCTATCAAGCGGAGACAGTTGTCCGAAAAATATCAGCAGTTGCTCCCAATGTCAAGTTTATCCATAACAAAATGTTTTCAACTACCAACTTGCGCCAAAGCTATTTCCTGGGGGCTCAGGGAGTTACAGAAAAAGCGATATTTTTGGATGGAGACACGATTATCGGAAGGACGGCATCCAATACCCTTTTTACCGCCTGTGAATTGCAGGAAGATTTTATTGCCGTTACCCGATCCAAAACAGCAGACCCAATTTATACAGGAATCCTCAAGGGAAATGTCCAGTGGTTTTCTTACACCACCCCTTCCGAATACGAATTGGCAAATGCTGCATTTTTGGCCCCTGAAAAGTTGGAGTACGAAAACACCTTGTTTTATAAGCAACTGGAAAAGTACCTTCCAACAAAAGCGGTACTTGTGGATACGCTTGAGATCGATACACCAAAAGATTTGGCCTATGCGGAACATCAGGTTGCTGCCTGTCCCAGTGAATATGATTTTTGGAGGTAAAGACTGTGATATATGAATATGCGCATCCGGAGTATTTCAGAGACTGGGAAAAGATAGATTTCAGCAAAATGGGTCAGAAGCCTCTGATTTTGTGGGGAGCGGGTAAGATTGGAGGTGTAGCAGCACATTGCTTAAAAAAAGAAGGGGTGGTGTTCCATGCTTTCTGTGATATCGCAAAAGATAAATGGGGGACACAATTTTGTGGGCATCCAGTCATTTCGCCTGAAGATTTGAAAAAATCCTATCCTCACGCGGTTGTACTGATTACAGCTGTTTTTCATAACAGTATCTTTGAGATGCTTAGAGATATGAGCTTTTCAGAAATTTATGACTGTTCTTCACTATTTATGAAGATTGATTTTTCCGATTATGATTTCTGGACTTCCAAAGAATATGCGATCCGTAATGTAGAGCAATATTTGGCGGCAATTGTGGAGCAGAGAGCAATGAGTGGGAAAATTGACCAGGTGTTCCTTAATATAACAACTAAATGCTCTTTGCGTTGCAGGGATTGTTCGCTCTTTATTCCTTATGTGACCTCACCCTGCAACTATTGCGCTGATGAAATTATAGCGGATTTTAGAAAAGTTCTGGATACACTGAACCATGTCCGTATTGTCAATTTTTATGGTGGAGAGCCTTTACTCCATCCAGACTTAGCCTTGATGATACGGTCTTTAAGGGATGAGCGCCGCGTAGATAGAATATCTATTATTACAAACGGAACAATAGTTCCCCCGGAAGATGTTTTGAATGCAATGCGCGATGAAAACAGATTTATGGTGCGAATTTCTGATTATGGGGAAATTTCTACAAAACTTTCTGATATTGTTAAGCTTATGGAACGTTATGGAATTGCATATGAAGTTGCAAACTATGCTTACTGGGACCATACCAGCAAAATTCAATTAACGACCGATACAGAAGATCAACTGATTAAAAAGTTCAGGCTTTGTACTGCGTGTAATGTTTTATTCCTGATTAATAGAAAGGGATACTTGTGCAGTACAGGAAGTGCCGTTTGCAATATGGGCGGATTTCCGGACAACCCAAACAACTATATTGATTTATTGGATAATGAAGATTTTGACCAGAAGCTGATCGCCTTTTTGCAACGTCCGGGATGTGGAGAATATATGGATGCTTGCAGATACTGTTCTGGAAATCATTGCGTGCAATTTGAGGATAAAGTTCCTGTTGCTGTGCAAACAAAAGAGCATATGAAATTTCCAGTATTAGGTGCCTTGAATACAAAGGGGTAGATATATGTGCCAGGAATTGAAATTGCCTAATGTGAATTTAACTCCTACGATGCGTTGCAATCTGCGATGCAAACTATGCGGAGTGCTTGTTCCGCAATATAAATACCGTCCACAAATGTCAGTGGACGAATTTACAAAAACACTCAAAGCTATTTTCGACATTGCAGACTCAATTGGCAGATTGCAAATTACTGGCGGCGAGCCGCTGCTGCACCCGCAATTAGATGCATTACTAAAGATATGCTTTCAATACGCAGACCGATTTGATGAAATTTGGTTTTTTTCCAACTGTGCCGTTCCATTTCGAAGCGACGTGCTGGATGTCTTAAAGGCGCACAGTAATCAAGTCGTAGTCCATTGTTCCGATTATGGTGTTCGTCCGGAAGTGTCGGAGCAGAATCTGAAGCAATTGACTGCGGCGCAGATCCCGCACAAATATTTGAAGTATTACGGAGACAGTCAATATTGTGACGGTTGGGTAGATAACGGAGATTTCATTCCCCATCACCGCACGCCCGAGGAAAACGAGCAAATCTTTTCTGCCTGTTCTCATGTGTGCCGGGGTGGCTCCTGGTATGTCCGACATGGGCAATTACATTGGTGCGGAAGATCTGTTCGAGGGACGGAATTGAAGAAAATTCCTTTACGGCATGAAGACTATCTGGATATTTTTGATCCGTCAACTACTGTAGAGGAAAAACGAAGTCGTTTGAATGCATTAATGCATGTTCACACAATTACAGCTTGTGATTATTGCAATGGATATTATGGAACGAGCGACAGTGCCAATCGCCGCCACGCAGGGGAGCAATTGCCGTGTTAAAAACACTGATTATCGGAGCAGATGGAGTTTGTCCTGACTACATATTGGGATCGATAAATAAATATCCACATTTGCATAGAATGGTAAAAAGTGGTGCATTTTCTTCCTACTCCGCTTATGTGCAGAAAGGGTATCAGCATTCTTATGTAAGTGAAATAAACTGGGCGTCTATCTATACCGGACTCGCGCCTTGGGAGCATAAGGTTACCGTCAAAGTTGGGGCGGGGTGTAGAACGCCGGAAATGGAACGGTTCCAAAGCCTGTCTCCCTTTTGGCAGATTCTTAACGCCCAAGGTATGACCGTAGGGCTATGGGCAGCGGACTGCTGCGTAGAGCCGGTTGAGATAGATGGTTATGTGGTCTCAGCCCGCTATGAGATGCTGGAAACCCCAGACCCGGTGCGGACATCCAGACGGACCTTGCAGGTGTGCAGGAAGGATCAGCGTATCCTTGACCTGATCCGTGGCGAAGCCCCGCCCAGGCTGTACCCGCGCACATTGGAACAGCAGGGAGTTTCTTTTGCCCAGATGCAGAAAGACCCGGAGTTAGCACTGAGAAAGATTGAAGAATATCACTTTCAGGACGCGCTGGAAAACTTTGCTCAGGAGTTAGAATTTTTCTATCAGGCGATGTGCAGTGCCCAAGAGAAATATCCGGTGGATGTTCTATATTTTTATACGCCGACTACGGATTTGATCGGACATTGCGCTATGTATTGCGACAATAGTGACGTGGTGGTAAAGGCATATCAACTGCTGGACCAATACGTAGGCAAGTGGTTGGATGCACTCCAGCCGGAGAATGTGTTTTTTCTGTCGGATCACGGCATGTCCAATTTTAAGGACCTGGTTCAGTGTTCTGACGAGCGCGTCCGCCGTGAAGCCTTTGCGGCCCGGGATAATGTAATCTGGCTGCCGAATGGCTATATTGCCTTCGAAGCCAGAAACGGCGCTCTGCTCTTTACCGCTCACGGGCTAAAGGGGACCTTCATCGCGGCGGGGCCGGATATCCGGCATACCGAAGTGAAGGATATGCGAACTCTGGATATTTATCCTACGCTGCTGGAGATGATGCGTGTAAAAATTCCGGAGGGACGCGGCGGCTTTGTGCAGGATATATTTGACCGCCCCATAGTCAACGCAGAAAAACTCTTTCGTGCAGATAAGGTACAGTACCGGTCCGTTGCTGTGCTGCAATGCTTTTCCCCCAGCTGGACAGACATCGTTCTCAATGAGCTGTATATCCGGGAACGGTTTGCACGCTTTACTGTGGTAGGAGAAGAGAAGTATCGGGATATCTTTCTGCATAATCCACGGGTCAGCAGATTCCTGCCCTATTCGGAGTTTAATCCCACAAAGTTTGACGCGGTGTATTGCGGAATTTACAACGAGAGCGCTGGCTTGACCGGTCATATCCGCGTTCATTAAGTTAGGAGAATCGAGATGATTTATGTTCGCACCTGCGCATATAATGCGGAAAAAACGCTGAAGCGGGCAATTGACAGCATCCTACAGCAGACCTATCAGGATTTTGAGTACCACATTTTGGAAAATGGCTCCTCAGACGGTACAGGCGCAATTATTCGTGACTATGCGAAACGTGATAAACGGATCGTTCCCTATTACAATAAAATCAACCGAAATTTTCAGGAAAACCCTGACTTTTGGAATCTTTCCTATCGTATCCCGGAAGGCGACTATTTTTGCATTTTAGATGCGGACGATTTCTATGAGCCGACCTTTTTTGAAGAAATGCTGGCGTTCATGAAAGAAAATCATCTGGAATTGGCTGCATGTGGTACCAGATTCCTGGATGCCTCTTCCGGCGCACTTGTTGGAAGGAATCTGCTGTCTCAAAACGTGGTAGCAAGGAGCGGAAAGCTGCTGGACGCGTATTTTCCTATAATCCACTGGAATCTCCGTCAAGTGTGGGGAAAACTTTACAG
>CANRZB010000058.1 GCA_947644195.1 uncultured Clostridium sp. | reverse complement strand
TACGCGATCACTACGAGTGACTGGAGTTCAGACGTGTGCTCTTCCGATCTTGGAAGCTGCTCTTGAGGAAAGAAAGGCCGCCAGGGAAGCGGAAGGAGCTGGAATTTCTGAGGCGGCGCAGGCAGAGGAACACACGCGGGCGTATATCCAGGTGCAAAATGGTTGTAATCAATATTGTAGTTATTGCATTATTCCATATGTCCGGGGGCCTCTGACCAGCAAGTCGGTCGATCAGGTCAGACGGGAACTCTTAGCATTGGCGGCACAAGGAGTTCGCGAGGTGGTTGTGACAGGAATTCATCTGTCTTCCTATGGAATGGATGGAACGGATGCCACGGCATTTGTGGCGGCAAAGGGAAAGCCCTTGTTGGAGCTGTTGGATGCCATTGGGGAGGTGGAAGGGATCGAACGGATCCGCTTGGGTTCGCTGGAACCCCGGATTATAACCGGAGAATTTGTCAGGTGGCTGGCAAAAAATAAAAAAATATGCCCTCATTTTCATTTGTCTCTGCAGAGTGGGTGTGATACGGTTTTGGGGAGAATGAACCGGCATTATACGACGGCAGAGTATCTGGATAAGGTGAAGATTCTGCGGGAGGCATATGACCATCCGGCAATTACCACGGATATCATTGTAGGATTTCCCCAGGAGACAGAGGCGGAATTTGAGGCAACCAGAAGATTTGCGGAGCAGGTCAGGTTTGCACAGATGCATGTTTTTAAGTATTCCAGACGGCAGGGAACGGTTGCGGACCGCATGGAGGGCCAGATTTCGGAGCAGGTAAAAGCGATTCGCAGTGAATCCCTGATCCGAACACAGATGCAGCAGACAAAACAATACCAGGAATATTTCGTGGGAACGGTGCAGGAGGTTTTGTTTGAAGAAATCATAGAGAGGGAGAGCAGATTTTATCTGACCGGCCATACGACCCGTTACCTGCGGATTGCTGTTGCTGTTACAGATCTCGTGGCGGCGCAGGAAAAATGTAACACGATCGCAGCGGTTCAGATCACCGGATCTTTGGATGCGGGGATGTTATTGGGAGAGATGGCGGGGAAATCAGCAGCAGGAAGCGGCATCTGAGAGGTGCTGACAGTCTGCCGGCTATGGCAGTAGTTCGGTCTGATAGATTGCTCGGCAAAAAAAGAGTTGTTTTTTCATGGCGTTTATATTACTATATATCATAGGTAAGAGTACGTGAAAAAGAATGGAGGTTAATGCCTTTATGCAAGAAGTAAATAATACACAGTATTTCAAAGTACAGAAGGAACAGGAAATTGAAGTAAAAGATGTTGTAGAAAAAGTATATGAAGCTTTGACAGAAAAAGGATACAACCCTGTGAATCAGATCGTAGGCTATATTATGTCTGGAGATCCAACGTATATTACCAGTCATAAGGGAGCCAGAAGTCTGATACGGCGTGTGGAACGCGATGAGATGATTGAATTACTGTTAGAGGATTATATAAAGAATAATTTTGAGTAATAGACTGGGGACAAGCATGAAGAGAATAATGGGATTGGATTATGGAGACAAGACGGTAGGAGTGGCGATCAGTGATGAAATGCAGCTGACAGCGCAGCCAGTGGAAACGATTGTGCGGGAAAGAATCAATAAAATGCGCAGGACTTTTGCCAGGATTGAAGATCTCATAGAAGAGTATGATGTGGAAACCATTGTCATTGGCTTACCAAAGAAATTGAATAATGAGGAAGGAGAACGGTGCAAACTGACCAGGGAGTTTGGCAGCAGGATGGAACAGCGTACCGGATTAACTGTAGTATATCAAGACGAACGACTGACTACAGTATCTGCCGATGCTGTCCTGCAGGAAGGAGGCATCCGTAAAGATAGACGCAAACAATATCTTGATAAGATGGCTGCTTCTATTCTATTACAGACCTATTTGGACGGAATGGCTCATCAGCAATAGAGGGCATCGAGAACAGTTATGACAGAGAAAGAGATTGTATTTACGACGGAAGAAGGGGAGGAAGCCGGTTTTTTTGTGCTTGGTCAGACCACAATATCCGGTAATAATTATTTATTGGTGACCGATAGTGAAGAAGATGAGGCAGATGCCTATATTATGCGGGAATTGGAAGACCAGGATGGACAGTGTATCTACGAGTTCGTCGAAGAGGAAGCGGAATTAGAAGCATTATCCAAAGTATTCGTGGAATTGTTGGATGATGTCGCTATAGAGAGATAACAGAATACAAAAGAGGGATGCGTTTTATAAGATATAAGGCGAGCGTTCTTTTCGTGTGCAAAAAATCAAATTCCCCGCAAAAATGCACGGGGATCATACCTGATTCTGCAGCACTGTGCCAGAGGGTAACGAGATACGATCTGGTATGCTGCGTTTACAGGAATAGAAAGGCAGGGATAGTAGTGAAAAAGGACACAGATAAGCGAACAGAAATGGAAATGGAGGAGAGTAAACCAAAGAAACGGATGATCCGCAGAACGGGTAAGGCGGAGAAGACCAGTGGAAAAGAGAAAAAAGAAACCAAAGAAAAGAAGGAGACAAAAGAGAAGAAGGAATCCAAGGAAAAAAAGGGAACAAAAACAAAAAAAGAGGTTAAGGAAAATAATAAAGTGAGTGAGAAAAAAGAGAATAAGAAAACAGTGGTTGACAAAAAGAAGATTATGGCAAATACCGCGGTGTCAATCCGCAAAACTCCGGCGAGACCGTTGGCAAAGAAAAAAGAAAAGATTGAGCTGGGACATGGATTGAAAATTATTCCACTGGGCGGATTAGAACAGATTGGAATGAATATTACTGCGTTTGAGTATGAGGATAGCATCATTGTCGTGGATTGTGGATTATCTTTTCCAGGAGATGATATGCTGGGGATTGATCTGGTAATCCCAGATGTCTCCTATCTCAAAGAAAATTTGGACAAGGTAAAAGGATTTCTGATTACGCATGGGCATGAGGATCATATTGGGGCGTTGCCTTATGTGTTAAAGGATGTCAATGTGCCTGTTTATGCGACGCAGCTCACGATGGGACTGATAGAGAATAAACTCAAGGAGCATACCTTGCCAAAACCGCTGAAACGTAAGGTGGTTCATTATGGACAATCCATTAATTTGGGGTGTTTCCGGGTGGAATTCATCCGAACGAACCATAGTATCTCCGATGCGGCAGCATTGGCGATTTTTTCTCCGGTTGGGACGGTGGTTCATACCGGGGACTTCAAGGTAGACTTTACTCCGGTCAGCGGTGGGACGATTGATCTGCAACGATTCGGAGAGCTCGGCAAAAAGGGTGTGTTGGCGCTGATGGCGGACAGCACGAATGTCATGAAGCCGGGATTTACGATGTCAGAACAGACGGTGGGAAAAACATTTGATAATATTTTTGCAGATAATGAAAAGAGCCGAATTATTGTTGCGACGTTTGCTTCCAATGTAGACCGTGTGCAGCAGATCATTAACTCGGCGGATAAATTTGGGCGAAAGGTAGTGGTTGAGGGCCGCAGTATGGTCAATGTCATTACTACGGCAACCGAGCTGGGATATCTGAAAGTGCCCGCAAATATCATGATTGATATGGAGCAGATGAAGAACTATCCCCCGGAAAAATTGGTATTGATTACGACCGGCAGCCAGGGAGAAGCGATGGCAGCTTTGTCCCGTATGGCGGCAAATATACACCGTAAGGTATCCATTCAGCCGGGAGATACCGTCATCTTTAGTTCCAGGCCGATTCCTGGAAATGAAAAATCGGTATCCAAGGTTATTAATGAATTGTCTGAGAAGGGCGCCAGGGTGATTGTCCATGATACCCATGTATCAGGTCATGCTTCCCAGGAGGAGATCAAATTAATTTATTCGTTAGTAAAACCGCAGTATGCGATACCGGTGCATGGAGAGTATCAGCATCTGAAAGCGCATGCAGAACTGGCGCAGCAGATGGGAATTCCAAAGGAAAACACGATTATTTTGTCTTCTGGGGATGTGCTGGAATTGACGGAAGATTATGCCCAGAGGGTAGGCAAGGTGCAGGCACAGGGGATCATGGTGGATGGTTTGGGTGTCGGCGATGTGGGGAATATCGTACTGCGTGACCGCCAGTATCTGTCTGAGAATGGACTGATCATAATTGTGCTGACTCTGGAAAAATATACGAATCAGCTACTTGCGGGCCCGGATATTGTGTCCAGGGGATTTGTCTATGTACGGGAATCGGAGTATCTGATGGATGAGGCCAGGGAAATAGTATATTCCGCTTTGGAGCGGTGCTTGGATACCCATGTATCGGACTGGGGAAAGATTAAGACAGAAATTAAAGACAGCCTGAGTGATTATTTGTGGAAGAAGATGAAAAGAAATCCAATGATTTTGCCGATCATCATGGAAGTAGAATAATAATTTAAATCGTCCTGATGATCGAAAAAGAGAGACAAGCGAACGTTTCAGAAATTTGACATTCGTTGTACCAGGATGCTTGCACAGGGCCGCAAAGGAGAAATGGTCGGGAAAGGACTGAGAAGATGGGGGAAACGGAACGTATCATGGACCAGTTGTTACAACAGGTCAAGAGCACGAGGGAGTTTAACCAGTATCAGAATTTATTGCAGAGAGTCAAGGCGCAACCGGATCTTTACCGTCGGATTGGGGAATACCGCCGCAGAAGTATTGCGGCACAGATGCGGAACGGGGAAGATTTTATTGCTGAGAACAATAATGTGCAGAAAGAGTTTGCAGATTTGCAGAATAACGGCCTGGCAGGGGAGTTTTTTGCCTCGGAGCATCAGTATTGCAGTATGATCCGCAAACTGAATAATCGGTTTATGGAAGGGGTAGAGATCGACACTTCTTTTCTGGATCAATAGTCGGATCAGAAGGGCATTTTGCCGGAGAGAGAAAATGCTTTGCAGAGCAAACGGAGGAGCGGCATGATTTATCAGCAAAATATTCAGAGAACGCTCAATACACTGCGTTTGTTATTGGCGTTATGCGTCAATATACTTATGATGGTGTTAGTGGTGTACGGAATAGGAACTGCCTGTCTGCAGGGATATCATTTTTGTTATGAGATCTTTGGTTCGGTGGTGATTGAGGATGCACCTGGAACAGAGCAGACATTTCTGGTCACGGAGGCAGATACGATGTGGGATGTGGCAGGACGGTTGGAACAGGAGAATCTGATTGTAAACCGTTATAGCTTCTTTATCCGAACGAAACTGATGGACCCGGAAACCGTTTCCTTGTATCCGGGGGAGTACGTGTTAAACACCAGCATGACCTATGAAGAAATTATTAACCAGCTGACTGCCAGTGGATGAGAAGACGGAGAGGATAGTCCATGATTGTTGACGAAAGATTAACGACTTATATTGATTCCATTGCCTGGCAGATTCCGTCCTATCTTCAGGAGACAGAGCGGCAGGCGTTAGCAGATGGCGTACCCATTATTCGACGTTCTATGCAGTCTCTGTTGCAGTTTTTGCTGGCGGTGAAAAAACCTGCATCAATCTTGGAAATCGGGACTGCGGTGGGATTTTCCAGTATGTTGATGAGTGAATGTGTAGAGGATGTGGTGCCGATCACTACGATTGAAAAAGTTCCGGCACGGATCCGGGCGGCCAGAGATAACTTTAAGAAATACAATAAATCTGACAGAATTCTTTTGATGGAAGGAGATGCTGGAGAGATTCTGCAGCAGCTTGTTTTGGAAGGAAAGCAATACGATTTTATATTTATGGATGCCGCCAAGGGGCAGTACCCGGTTTTCCTTCGTTCTATTTTGAAGTTATTGCCGGAACAGGGGATGTTGGTAACAGACAATGTGCTGCAAGATGGTGATATTATAGAGTCACGGTATGCAGTAACCAGAAGGGACCGTACCATACATGGTCGGATGCGTGAGTTTTTGTATACATTGACGCATACAGAAGATTTACAGACAGTAGTAATGCCGGTGGGAGATGGTGCATCTGTGACATTGCGCAAGGAGATCTGTTAGAATGATCGGGAAGCGGCAAGAAGAAACAAATGTCTTTGTTTCTGTTTTGGCTTGGCATTGTCAGGAAAATGGGATTTCCTGAGGATTGGAATAGGGAGATAAGAGTATGTTAGAGAATGGAAAGCCGGAATTGTTGGTGCCTGCCAGCAGCCTGGAAGTATTGAAGGTTGCCGTTGTCTATGGAGCGGACGCCGTCTATATTGGCGGGGAGATGTATGGACTCCGGGCAAAAGCAAAGAATTTTTCAAAGGAAGAGATGGCAGAGGGAATCCGGTTTGCCCATCAATATGGGAAAAGAGTTTTTGTGACTGCTAATATTACTGCGCACAACCGGGATTTGGAGGGAGTGCGGGAATACTTTGCAGAACTGCGGGAAATCAAACCGGATGCCTTGATTATTTCTGATCCCGGTGTGTTTATGCTGGCGCAGGAAATATGCCCTGAGATAGAAATTCATATTAGCACGCAGAGCAATAACGTCAATTATGAAACCTACCGATTTTGGCAACGTCTGGGAGCGAAACGGGTGGTTTCTGCCAGGGAACTTACGATTCAGGAAATTGGAGAGATCCGTTCCCATATTCCAGATGATTTGGAGATGGAAACTTTCGTACACGGTGCCATGTGTATTTCCTATTCGGGAAGATGCCTGCTCAGTAATTATTTTACAGGCAGGGATGCAAATCTGGGAGCCTGTACCCACCCTTGCCGCTGGAAATATTATGTGATGGAGGAAAGCCGCCCCGGAGAGTATCTTCCGGTAGAGGAAAATGAGAGGGGAACTTATATCTTTAACTCCAGGGATCTCTGTATGATTGGACATATCCCGGATCTGGTTCAGGCAGGGATTGACAGTTTCAAAATAGAGGGACGCATGAAGACAGCGCTTTATGTTGCTGATGTTGCCCGGACATACCGTCAGGCGATTGATGATTATTTTATCTCGCCAGAGCGCTATGCATCCAGGATTCCGTATTATGAAGCGGAGATTTCCAAGTGTACCTATCGTCAGTTTACGACTGGATTTTTCTATGGTCCGCCGGACCACGAGTCGCAGATCTATGATAACAATACCTATGTCAGGGGATATATTTATCTGGGGCTTGCCGGAAAACAGGATCAGGAAGGTTATGTCACGATGGAACAGCGCAACAAGTTTTCCGTGGGGGATGAGGTGGAAATCATGAAACCATCGGGAGAAAATCTTACGGTCAGGGTGCAGTCGATGCTGGATGAATATGGCAAACCGATGGAGAGCTGCCCACATCCAAAGCAGACGATCCGGGTATTGTTTAGTCAGGTTCCAGACGAAATGGATTTGATCCGGGTCTCTGTACCAGAGCCGGTGGAATAATAAAACAAAGGATTAACGCCAGTACATCAAAATGGAGGACAATATCATGGTAAAGAATGTACGAATGAGACTATTGCTGGTTATGGAGCTTCTCACGGGAGAGACCAATGCAGAGAAAGGGGTAACTATGCAGGAAATCGTTAATTTTGTGAATGAGCGGGGATATGCCGGCGAGCGCAAAAGTATTTACGAGGATATCCATGCATTACAGGAATTTGGTCTGCCAATTGTGTATTACTCTCAGGATAAGACATACCGTTTTCAGCAATAAGTGTTCTAACATGCAAAAGAAATGATTATAGTGAAAGGGAAGGGAAAGAAGGATTATGACAGTACAGGAAAAGTATCTGAAGATTGCAGATGAGGTGATTGAAGCGGGGCCATATCAACCGGATTGGGGAACTTTTTCAGATTATGAGGTGCCAAAGTGGTTTAAAAATGCGAAGTTTGGTATTTTTATCCATTGGGGATTGTTCAGTGTCCCGGCATTTCGAAATGAGTGGTATTCCCGGAATATGTATATCCAGTCTATGGAGGAATGGGAGCATCACCGCAAGACATTTGGAGAGCAGAAAGACTTTGGATATAAGGATTTTATCCCCTTGTTTACTGCACCGAACTTTGATCCGAAAGAGTGGGTAAAACTGTTTAAAAAGGCGGGGGCCCGTTACATCATGCCGGTGGCAGAACATCACGATGGATTTCAGATGTATGATTCTGAAATCAGCCAGTGGACAAGCAAAAAAATGGCGATGAAGCGGGATGTCCTGGGAGAACTGAAAGAAGCGATCCAGGAAGAGGGATTGGTTTTCTGCGAATCCAATCACCGTGTGGAGCATGCGTTTTTCTTTGGGCATGGCCGTGAATTTGACAGTGATGTGAAAGACCCGATGAAACTGGGAGACTTTTATTATCCGGCGATGCCGGAACCGGATAACCAGGATCTGTACAGTCCGGCGCCGCCTCAGGATTTCATGGAGGACTGGCTGGCGCGGAATGTGGAGCTGGTAGAGAAATACCGTCCTTCCATGGTATACTTTGACTGGTGGGTGCAGCATGAAGCTGTCAAACCATATCTTCTGAAATTTGCGGCTTACTATTATAACCGTGGCGTGGAATGGGGGATGCCGGTCAGCATATCCTATAAGCATGATGGTATGATGCTGGGAACGGGGATTCTGGATATGGAACGGGGACATTTTGCCAATGCCAAGCCGTTTAGCTGGCAGGCAGATACTTCCATGGCATTTAATTCCTGGTGCTATACGGAGCAGAACCGTTTTAAAAGCACCAAGGATATATTGCAGGATCTGGTGGATATTGTGAGCAAGAACGGCTGTCTGTTGCTCAATGTAGGCCCGAAAGCAGATGGTACCATCTGTGAAGAAGAGGTAAAGCTTTTGACTGAGATTGGTGCATGGATGGAGGTCAATGGAGAGGCAATCTATGATACTTATCCTTGGCGTGTACAGGCCGAGGGAAATACTGAGGTAGTGGAAGGTATGTTTTCGGAGGAGGGACGGAAGGACTTTGACTCTACCGATATTCGTTTTACCGTAAAAGGAGATTGTATTTATATTATTCCGATGCAGCAGCACGGGGAGGATATTATTGTAAAAAGTATGGGAGAGGATAGTAAGGACTTTCATGGGATCATCACGGAGTTTTCTGTGTTAGGCTATGAGCAGAAACCGGAGTATACCAGGGAAGCTGATAAAATGATTATCCATGCCCCATTTGTGGACAGTGATAAGCCGGTGGTGTACCGGATGCGGTTAAAATAAGATCAGTCATTAAATAATGAGATGAACAGGTTCAGGTAACCGGCATACGTTACCCAGAGCAGATAGGGTACCAGCAGGATGCCGGCGGATTTTCGAATCCAGTAGAAACTCTGTACGGTCATCCAGAGAATGGCCCATAGGAATAACAGCCAGATAAAGGCAAAAAAGAACCACTGGAACCGGAAGAAAAAGATGGGCCAGAGGAAATTGATGGCTAGTTGCAGTCGATATAGAAATAATGCCTGGGCTCGGGTGTTTTGGTCAATATGAGCCCGCTTAATGAGATAGGAGGCAATGCCCATCATGATATACAGAATGGTCCACACGATAGGGAAGACCCAGGCAGGTGGTGCAAATGGTGGTTTGATTAAGTGTGCATAAATGGATACACTATTGCGTACCAGAAACCAGGAAAGCAGTCCGGTAAGCAGAGGTATGGCAATGCTCCGAATCAATTGTTTTGTCTTATTTTTCATATCAGATCCTCCAGGTCGGGGCAGCAGACTGCCCCGATGTTGTAACAGGAAATCATTTTTTATAAGATATGAACCCGGACAGGAAGTTTATGACTAGAACCAGAGGGGAGCATGTCGGAAAATAAAAGAAGGGGTTAGACAGATCCTTTCTGAACGATTCAGCAAAAAGGAGGCAGGGAGATGGTACGAAGAAAGGAAGAGATTCGTGTTAGAACTGTACAGGGAGCACAGGGCGGGAAAGGAGAGGTAACGTTTCATGACTGGCTTTTGCCAGAGGAGGCAAAGGGGCATGGCAGAGTATTTAGTACGTTAGTTATACCACCAGGTGCATCCATTGGCTATCACGAGCATCAGGGAGAATTCGAAGCGTTTTATGTACTGGAAGGAGTGGCAACGGTACAGGATGGGGATCAGACGGTAGAACTCTATCCCGGAGATATGACATTGTGTCCCGATGGCAGTGGGCATGGGACGGAAAACCGGGGAGATCGGGATCTGGTGTTGATGGCGTTGATTATGCATCAGTTAGAGTAAAATGTTGTCAGAAACGTTGTAATACAAAACAGGGTTGTCACCGATAAGACCTCGGCTACAGGATGTAACAGTTCTGTAGCCGGATCCCATCTGACAACCCTGTTTGTTGTTTCCTATTCTTTACCACTCCAACAATAGGTACAGAGATGTTCCGGTGGAATTCCCACGGAAGCAAGCATATCATCTAAGCGATTGTACTGCAGGCTGGTAAAATTCAGTTCCTTGCGGATTTCTTCAATCATCTGGTCATATTTCTCGGAATTCGGATCGGTATATTCCTGTAATACTTCGTCAGATACCTCTTCCGTTTGCTCTAATCTTGCGATAACCCGTCTGGTAATCAGATCCATCTCGGAAGTAGAGCGGGAAAAGTTAAGGTATTTACAGCCGTACATCAGAGGCGGGCATGCCGGACGGATGTGGACTTCTTTTGCTCCACTCGAATAGAGGAATTCTGTCGTTTCCCGCAATTGTGTTCCACGTACGATGGAGTCATCAATCAGCAGGATTTTTTTGTCTTTGATCAGTTCATGGACCGCGATCAATTTCATTTTAGCAATCAGATTCCGTTTGCTCTGAATCGTTGGCATGAAAGAGCGTGGCCAGGTCGGGGTGTATTTGATGAATGGGCGGGAAAACGGAATACCGGATTCGTTGGAATAGCCTACCGCATGGGCAGTACCGGAATCTGGGACGCCGGCAACGATATCCACATCGACATTATCCCGTTTGGCGATACAGGCTCCACAGTGGTATCGCATCTGTTCTACGCTGATTCCCTCGTAGGAACTGGACGGATAGCCATAGTACACCCATAGAAAGGTACAGATTTTCAAGTCTTTTCCCGGTGCGACCAGTGTTTTGACGCCATCCGTAGTAATAACGTCTATTTCGCCAGGGCCGAGCTGTTTGTAATCGGAGTAGCCCAGATTGCGATAAGCAAAGTCTTCAAAGGTAGCACAATAGGCATTCTCTTTCTGGCCGATGACTAGAGGTGTTCTGCCATAGTGATCCCTGGCGGCATAGATGCCCTTTGGGGTCAGTAACAGCAAGGTCAATGACCCGTCAATCAGTTCCAGAGCATACTGGATGCCTTCAATCAGGTTTTCTTTCTGGTTGATCATAGCCGCGACCAATTCCGTGGCATTAATCTCTCCGCCGCTCATTTCCATAAAATGGGAATGTCCGTTTGCAAAAATAGATGTTACAATCTCGGATGCATTGTTAATTTTGCTGACGGTTGTGATGGCGTAGGTTCCATGATGGGAACGGACAATCAAGGGTTGCGGTTCATAGTCAGAAATACAGCCGACTCCCATGGTGCCTTTCATTTCATGGACATCCTTGTCAAATTTGGTACGGAACGGTGAATTCTCGATATTGTGAATGGCACGGTCAAATCCCTGTTCTTCATCATAGACGACCATTCCACCCCTTCTGGTTCCCAAATGGGAATGATAGTCTGTCCCAAAAAACAGATCGAATACACAGTCTTCCTTTGATACTACTCCAAAAAATCCTCCCATAGTATTTCCTCCAATAAAATAAGTTAGAATTCGTTATATTTTCTTAAAAAAACAGGCACATAGCCAGATATCCCACACTCCAATGTAAAAATACGCATCCCCAGATTGACTTTTGCTGTTCAAACAGAACCCCCAGTGCAATACTGAGAATAAAGGCACCCATCATGAAGAGGAAGCCGAACGGCAGATGCATTAACATAAATAGTAAGGAAGTTAATACAATGCCAAAAATGGTTTGGAATCTCACGTTCATCAAATGTTTGACATTGGTCTGGATGACGCCGCGGGCCAGGAATTCCTGGATCAATGCCGTGAAGACATAATGATAGGCACCTGCAGTAGAACCGCCGATAAAGTGCTGTTTGACCGGCAGACCCAGCAGGAGCAGAATTTCCTTGGCGATCGCTAAGGCACCACAGGCAATGATCGCAATCAAAAGGGTTTGTTTGATGTTCTTGAGAATTAGGGTTTTCTTAGGAATCAATCCCACATCTTTCAGTGAAAAACTGGTAAAAAAGATAATCTCCAGGAATAAGAGCAAAGTCATACCCTCGATCATCCTGGTATAATCCGGTGTTTTCAGGGGAAGATGCAACGTGAATTCCAGCAGGCTCCAGGCAGAGAGATAAACCGTAATGCAGATAATAATGCCGGCAAAAATCATGGCACAATCCCGTTCCTGGGTTTTTAGCAGGCAGGCATCGGTCACGTCTTCAATCAGTATCATCATACCCTGGAAATCTCCTTTGGACGCAGGAGTTCCCTTGTGATTTACCGGACTGATCTCAATATTAAAATATTTCGTTTCCGTGCTGGTACGATATTTTACCGTTTTGCGTGGTATGGATAGATTCTTATGGATGCATTGCTCAAAAAGACGGTTAAATTCCCGGTTTGAACGGTTGCCCAGGAATGTTTCCTGAAAGGATGCTCCAAGTAATGCCTGTTCGCTTGTCTCTAGTATTTCTGCACATGCTGAATTGAGGTAGGTGATTTTACCGTCTGCATTGACCGTAATGATACCGTCACTCATGTTGGCAAAGATTGTGTTTTTCTGGTCGCTTGACAGTATTTCCTGCGTAGTTTCGCCCATTCTGACAGCCTCCTGATAACAGTTCCCCAATTATGGAGATTCTTACCATCCTATTGTAAGCTATTCCGTCGAAAAAGTAAAATACTTGTATCCCTGTTTTTGATGTGTTATCTTTAAAAAGCTACGATTCACAGATTAATTAGTATCTATAAGCATTTTTTTGGATTTGCCTGCTCTTTCTGCCAGCCAAAGGCAAGGAAATGAACGTTGGCAGATCGTACAGGACAGGAAATGGAGAAGAAAGGGTATGGCAAAAAAATATTATGCGGTGAAGCAGGGGAAAGTTCCGGGTGTGTATTTATCCTGGGAGGAATGTAAAGCACAGGTACATGGATATTCGGGAGCAGTGTATAAAAGTTTTCCGACAGAAGAGGCGGCAAGGGCATTTGTGACGAGCTCTGACAGGAAGGTTCTTGATTCGGAGGGTTTTGTGGCAGAGTATATGGAGCAGAAGGTGGAGCATATAATTGCCTATGTGGATGGCAGTTATCATAGTGGTACCGGAGAATTCTCCTATGGTGTCGTCATTCTACAGAATGGATCAGAGCATTGTTTCTGTGAAAAGATGGATGACCCCGAGTTGTCAGGGATGCGGAATGTAGCGGGAGAGATCAAAGGGGCGGAGGCTGCGATGCGTTATGCGGTGGAGCATGGATGTACACAGATTACGATTTACCATGACTATGAGGGAATTGCCAGATGGTGCACCGGGGACTGGAAAGCCAATAAGTCTGGGACAAAGGCATATAAAGCATATTATGACAGTATTTCGGGACAGATTCAGGTTACTTTTCAAAAAGTGAAAGGACATTCGGGAGATAAATATAACGATATGGCGGACCGATTGGCAAAGCAGGCATTGGGAATCACAGGCTGAAAGGGAGTTGAATATCTATGTGGCTGACTATGGCGGTCTTTGCAGCTTTTTTTGCAGGGATTACATCTATTTTGGCAAAATGTGGAATCAAGGAAACCGATTCTGACGTTGCAACGGCGGTAAGAACCATGGTTGTTCTGGTGTTTTCCTGGATCATGGTATTTGCCGTCGGTTCGTGGGAAACGATGCAAACGATTACAGTCAGATCTTTTGTCTTTTTGGTGTTATCCGGTTTGGCAACCGGAGGTTCCTGGATCTGTTATTTTAAGGCATTGTCGATGGGGGATGTCAATAAAGTGGTTCCAATTGATAAGTCCAGTACCATTTTTTCTGTATTGTTTGCTATTATTTTGTTTCGGGAAACAGAGCATGTATTTATGAAATTGCTGGGTACTCTCTTTTTGGGTATGGGAATCCTTTTTATGGTTGAAAAGAAGAAGGGGATGGAAAATGGACAAAGTGGAAGATGGCAATTATATGCTGTTTTGTCAGCGATCCTGGCGGCAGGTACTTCCATTCTTGCCAAAATTGGAATTACCGGAGTAGAATCTAATCTTGGCACTGCCATTCGTACTGCTGTCGTGTTGGTCATGGCTTGGCTCATTGTCTTGATGAAAGGAAAGCAGAAGCAGATAAAGAAGATAAACAGAGGGGAATTAGCTTTTATTTTGTTATCGGGGCTTGCAACAGGGGCTTCGTGGTTATGCTATTACTATGCCATCCAAAATGGAATGGTCAGTGTCGTGGTGCCAATTGACAAATTAAGTATTGTCATCACGGTTATTTTTTCTTATATTGTATTTGGAGAAAAGTTGAGTAGAAAAGCATGTTTAGGGCTATTGCTAATGGTATTTGGCACATTGGTTATGACCATTTGGTCTTAGAACATACATTACCTATGATGGTAAGATAGGAGAGACAGAGGATGAGTGAAGCAGTTGCGATTTTGAAAAAAGGGGAAGGACGATTATTAAAAAGCGGGGGATTATGGATCTATGATAATGAGATTGCTTCCGTGTCGGGGAGTTTTGAGGATGGAGAGATTGTGGAAGTGCAGGATTTTAACGGGTATCCGCTTGGGAAAGGATTTATCAATTCCCATTCCAAAATCCGTATCCGTATGATGACCAGGTCTGCGGATCAGGAGATTTCGGAGTCTTTTCTCAGGATGCGATTGCAAAATGCTTGGGATTACCGGAAAAAGACGGTAGATACGTCCAGTTGCCGCGTGGTATTCGGGGAGGCGGATTTTCTTCCCGGCATTGTGATTGATAAGTTTGAAGATGTGTTGGTAGTACAATCTCTGGCATTGGGGATTGATCGCTATAAAGAACGGTTGGTTACTCTTTTAAAAGAGATTATGGCGCAGGAAGGGATTTTCATTCGCGGAGTTTATGAGCGCAGCGATGCTAAAGTCCGTATCCAGGAGGGGATGGAGAGAGTCAAAGGGTTTATCGGAGAGTCTTTTGATACCCAGGTGGAAATTGTAGAGAATGGTGTGAAGTATTATGTGGACGTCAAGGACGGACAGAAAACGGGATTTTTCCTGGATCAGAAATATAACCGGCAGGCGATCCGACGTCTGTGCAGTGGGGCAAAGGTATTGGACTGCTTTACCCATACGGGATCTTTTGCCTTAAATGCCGGGCAGGCAGGGGCGGTATCCGTTTTGGGATTGGATGCATCGGAGCTGGCGGTGGAACAGGCAAGACGTAATGCGGCGTTAAATGGATTGTCAGATATTGTGCAATTTGCATGTGCGGATGTGTTTGACAAGCTGCCGGAGTTAGAGGATGCCGGGGAGAAGTTTGATGTGGTTATTTTGGATCCGCCGGCGTTTACCAAATCTCGGAATTCGGTCAAGAAGGCGGTCAAAGGATATCGGGAAATTAATTCCAGAGGTCTGAAGCTGGTCCGGGATGGAGGGTATCTGGCAACCTGTTCCTGCTCTCATTTTATGGAGGAGGCGTTGTTTGCGAAAACCATCGGACAGGCAGCGGTCAGTGCGCATAAGAGGCTGCGCCAGGTGGAATTCCGTACCCAGTCACCGGATCATCCGATTCTGTGGGCGGCCGGGGAAAGCTATTATTTGAAGTTTTATGTTTTCCAGGTGGTGGAGGAGAAGTAGGGAGTAAAGTGCAATTTCCAAAGGCAGTAACTTTTCCCTCCAAGCTATTTTGCTTTTTGTTTTTTCAAAATGATTCCACATACAATTACCGCTGCAAAAAAGATAAAGATTAGATACCATAGATTTTCAAAGCAAAATCCATGATCCAACATCAATCGGTATCCCCAAGAGGCTGGGAAAATTAGTCCTATCGTTTCCAAAAAATCGGGTAGAAACTCAATGGGAAACATAATTCCTGAAAGCATAATGGAGGGTAGAAACACTAATTGTGCTATCATCGTCAGTTTCGCTTGATTTTTTATCGTCAATCCTAAAACACTCCCGATGCTTAGCGATACAATAATGTATATAGCAAGCGCGAGAAAGAAAAACGGAAGTTGTATCGGCAAAGTTGCTTCAAATAGAATAGGAGCAAGTAGCACGATCACAACACAGGTAATCATTAAATGAACAAATGCTGAAAGGAACATTGTGACAAGTCCTAAACAGATAGGTACCCCGTTTGCTTTATAAACTTTTTTTATGTCACTTCCGTAAGTTTCAATTAACGATGGCGGTAATCCGATCAATGCCCCCATGGAAACACTTATTACAATCATAGATTGTATTAGTGTACTTCCCATTTCGGGCATAACAGAAGTAAAAATACCGCCCATAAGAAGAAAAAAAATAAGCGGAACGATATAGCAGGTAACTAAGAGAGATTTACTTCGTATATCCAATTTCCACTGTAACGCTACACCATATAAAAAACCATTCATTCTGTTTCCCTCCTTGCCATTTCAATAAAATGTTGTTCCAATGTACCACGGTCAACTTTAATATCCAATATATGAATTTCTTTTTGCTTCAGATCA
>CANRZB010000057.1 GCA_947644195.1 uncultured Clostridium sp. | reverse complement strand
CACCGGACATCAGGGGAAATTTTTGAACGAAACAGCAAGATTAATACTGAATTATAACGGATAACCCAAAATTATCCTGCTGAAATGTATTACAAATAGCAACAAGTAAATGCTGTTACCCTGTTGGATTTTTATTGCCTTTTCAAGATATTATAGCACCATTCGGTCGGGTTAGCGTTCCAGTAGTGGAGCAATGTCTGTAATGTATGGGAACAAATCATCGTAAATATTGGCTCTGATGGCAGAATCAAAGGATTTTTAGAGATTGGTATCTTTTGCCGACTTTTTGGTAGACTTTTACAGTTGAATAACTTATAATAATATAGTGGGGGTCTGATACTATGGGAAAGAAAATTATACGAAGTTTTGCTATGGTAACCCAGATCGGCATTTGTATGATGGTTCCGATCTTTCTGTGTGCGTGGATTGGTGTCTGGCTGAACCGTCTGCTGCATACGGAGATTGCGTTTGTCATTATGCTGGTAGTGGGGATCGGAGCTGCTTTCCGCAATGTCTATCTGATTACCAGATCCTTTTATCTGGCGGACATGCGAAAGGAGCATGAGCAGTTAGAATATTTACAAAATTTGAAAAATTACAGGAAAGAGCATCCGGAGGAATATGAAACAGGCGAAACAGACGTTGAGAGAAATGATATACGGTCTTCTGGTGTGGACGGTAACAATAGCGTTGATTCTCGTGATCGTGAGTGACCGCAGATGGGCAATGTTGTCTGGTGCGGTATTGGGTGGTGCAGCGGCGGCAGGAATTTTGTTCCATATGTTCCGTCATCTGGATATTGCGCTGGATATGGATCCCAAGCAGGCGAGCAGGCACATCCGAGCGGCAGCAGTCCGACGTATGGCAGCAATGGCGGCATGTGCCGGAATGAGTGTATGTTTGTATCGGTATATCCACCCGGTCGGTATGATTTTGGGCATGTTTGGGGTCAAGGTCAGTGCCTTTCTGTACCCGGCGGTGCATAGGATATTGCAGGGAAAAGAAAAATAGCAACAGAATGTTATAGTCTCCGGACTATCACATAAATTGGGGAATTAGCCAGAAGTAAAAAAGAGGGCGGATTCTTCAAACAATTTCATAGCAAAGGAAGGTGAGAATGTGGGAAGTGGCGTTTTGGATGTGTCACGGTGCCTGAACGTTGGCAATGTATTGCTGGCAAAGGGTGGAGAGGAAGCGCAGGTGGATTTCTTTATCCATGGATATACGGACACGGAGTTTACGATCTTCGGTCAGACCGTCTATCTGACGACTACGCAGATTTCTATGGTTATCGTCATAGCATCAATCCTCATATTCGCAATATGTGCGAACCGTGCGATCAAGAAGGCAGACCCGGCGAAGGTACCAGGTGCATTTCTGAATTTTGTAGAGCTGATTGTTGAAATGCTGGATGGCATGGTGGCTAGTTCTATGGGGGAGCAAAAGGCAGTGAAGTTCCGTAACTATGTCAGTGCCCTGTTTATCTTCATTCTGGTGTGTAATCTGTCAGGATTGCTGGGACTGAGACCGCCAACAGCAGATTACGGTGTCACATTTCCATTGGCAATCATTACCTGGTTAATGATTCAGTACAATGGATTTAAGTACCAGAAGTTTGGGAAGATCAAGGGGTTATTCGAACCTATTTTCCTGTTTTTCCCAATGAATCTGATCAGTGAATTTTCAACACCGATCTCGATGTCCCTGCGTCTGTTCGGTAATATTTTATCGGGGACGGTAATGATGGGACTGATCTATGGCTTGCTGCCAAGGGTGATTACCCTGGTCTGGCCGGCGTTACTGCATGCGTATCTGGATGTGTTTGCAGGAGCGATTCAGACTTATGTATTCTGTATGTTGACGATGTGTTTTGTATCCGATGCAATCGGTGAAGTCGAAAATGTTAATTAATTTTTAAGGAGGAATTTACAATGAATATCACAAACGAAGGTTTAGTATTGATGGGATCTGCCATTGGTGCAGGATTAGCAGTTATCGCAGGTATTGGTCCTGGTGTTGGACAGGGTATCGCAGCCGGTTATGGTGCGTCTGCGGTAGGACGTAATCCGGGCGCAAAGGGTGATGTTATGTCTACCATGCTTTTGGGACAGGCGGTAGCAGAGACCACAGGTCTGTATGGTCTGGTCGTTGCGCTGATTCTGTTGTTCGCTAACCCACTGATCGGAAAACTTCCGAAATAAGATTGCAGTGCTCTGCGGCAGAACCGATTGCTGATCCATTGGGAGCAAGCAGTGGTTGTTCTGGATGAGAGCGGAAGGAAGATCTTATATGGAAAGGAGGTTGGAAAGTGAGTGGAGTAATACAAGTAGCACTGGATGGCAATGCATTAGGCGACTATATCTTCGGACTGGATCCGGAGCTATTGGTGGAATCTGCGATTACGATTCTGGCAATGATGGCGTTATTTCTGTTTCTGTCCTATCTTCTGTTTAACCCGGCACGGGATTTATTGGCACGCAGGCAGGAGGGTATCCGCCAGCAGATGGAAACTGCGGCAAAAGAAAAACAGGATGCGGAGTCATTCAAGTCGGAATATGATGCCAAGTTAAAGAATGTGGATAAAGAGGCGGAAGAAATCCTAAGCGAGGCGCGGAAAAAGGCCCTGAAGAAAGAATCGGAGATTGTGTCTGAGGCGAAGGAGGAAGCTGCCCGTATTCTGGACCGTGCAAACCGCGAGGTGGATCTGGAAAAGGAAAAAGTGAAAGATGAAGTGAAGCAGGAGATCATCTCTGTAGCAACCGTGATGGCTGGTAAAATCGTTGCAACTTCTTTGGATGAGGGAAAACAGTCACAGTTGATTGCAGACACATTAGAAGAGATGGGTGATGAGACATGGCTAAGTTAGTATCAAAGACATACGGCGAAGCTTTGTTTGAAGTCGCCGTGGAAAATGGCACAGTGGATTCCCTTCTCGAAGAAGTGGAAGCAGTCCTGGAGTTACTGAATACCAATGGGGAATATGTGAAACTCCTGACACATCCGAAACTGCCGGCAGAGGAAAAGGTTTCCCTGTTAGAGAAGGCATTTCGGAATAACGTATCAGAGGATCTGTTTGGATTTTTGGCAACCGTTGCCCACAAGGGACGCTTTCGGGAAATCCAGAGTATTTTGTCCTATTTTGTGGACATGGTTCGAGAATATCAGGGAGTTGGTGTTGCCTGTGTGACATCTGCCATTACTCTGACAGAGGCGCAGCAGACAGAGATCGTAGACCGTTTGCTGGCAACGACTTCTTATGAGAAATTTATCATGCATTATGATGTGGATCCGTCGTTGATTGGTGGCGTGGTAATTCGGATCGGTGACAGGGTAGTGGACAGCAGTATTAGGACGAAACTGAGCCAAATGGGGAAAGAACTTTCCCAGATTCAGTGTTAGAATAACAGGAAAGAAGGTGTAAGGATATCATGAATTTGAAACCTGAAGAGATCAGTTCGGTTATCAAAGAACAGATAAAGAGCTATAGTACCAAATTCGAAGTATCGGATACTGGTACTGTCATACAGGTTGCGGATGGTATTGCCCGGATCCATGGTCTGGAAAAGGCGATGCAGGGTGAGCTGTTAGAGTTCCCGAATGAAGTATACGGCATGGTATTAAACCTGGAAGAAGATAATGTAGGCGCCGTGCTTCTGGGAGACCATAAAAATATTAACGAAGGTGATATCGTAAAAACAACCGGCAGGGTAGTAGAGGTGCCAGTCGGGGATGCGATGTTAGGGCGTGTTGTAAATTCGCTGGGACAGCCGATTGATGGAAAAGGCCCGATCAAAACGGACAAGAGCCGTCAGATTGAGAGAGTGGCTTCCGGCGTTATTGCACGAAAATCGGTAGATACTCCTTTGCAGACGGGTATCAAGGCGATTGACTCCATGATACCAATTGGAAGGGGACAGCGTGAGTTGATCATCGGTGACCGTCAGACCGGAAAGACTGCCATTGCAATTGATACCATTATTAATCAGAAAGGCCAGGGTGTTAAGTGTATCTATGTGGCGATCGGACAGAAATCTTCCACAGTGGCAAACATTGTGACTAAATTAGAAGAATTCGGTGCCATGGATTATACGACCATTGTGGCTGCGACTGCTAGTGAGTTAGCGCCGTTACAGTATATCGCTCCCTATTCCGGTTGTGCGATCGGCGAGGAATGGATGGAAAATGGCGATGATGTGCTAGTGATCTATGATGATTTGACGAAACATGCCGCTGCTTACCGTACCCTGTCGCTGCTCTTAAAGAGACCGCCAGGACGTGAGGCATTCCCGGGAGATGTATTCTATCTGCACAGCAGACTGTTAGAGCGTGCGGCCAGGTTATCTGATAAGTTGGGCGGTGGTTCCCTGACGGCGCTGCCGATTATTGAGACACAGGCGGGCGATGTTTCTGCCTATATTCCGACGAATGTAATTTCCATTACAGACGGCCAGATTTATCTGGAAACCGAGATGTTTAACGCTGGTTTACGTCCGGCAATCAATGCGGGCTTATCCGTATCCCGTGTTGGTGGTGCTGCACAGATCAAGGCAATGAAGAAGATTTCCGGGCCGATCCGTATTGAGCTGGCACAGTACCGCGAGTTAGCGGCATTCTCACAGTTCAGCTCTGACTTGGATCCGGAGACTAAGGCGCAGTTGGCGCAGGGCGAGCGCATCCGTGAGATTTTGAAACAGGATCAGTACAACCCGATGCCAGTCGAAAATGAGGTTATCATTATCTATGCGGCTACCAAGAAATATCTGATAGACGTTGAAGTGTCCGATATTTTGGACTTTGAAAAAGGTCTGTTTGAATTTATTGATACCAAATATCCTGAGGTTCCAGAGCGGATCCGCACGGATAAGGAGATACAGAGCGACACCGAAGAGAAACTGATTCAGGCGATCGAAGAGTTTAAGAGTACGAGGAAACACGTTTCATGATTATAGGAGGTAAATGTTTATGGCCTCAATGAGAGACATCAAAAGGCGTAAAGAAAGTGTCCAGAGTACTGGACAGATTACAAAAGCCATGAAGCTCGTATCTTCCGTGAAGCTACAAAAGGCAAAGGTTGGTGCAGAAGTGTCCAAGCCGTATTTTGATACCATGTATGAGACAGTGGCTGGTATGATCGCCAAATCAGGAAACATGTCGCATCCTTTCCTACAGAAAGGAAAGTCGGACAAGAAGGCGGTAATACTAATCACATCCAACCGCGGCTTGGCAGGGGGATATAATTCCAATGCTGTTAAGCTGCTGACCAAGGATGAACGTTTTACGCCGGAGAATACGGTGGTTTACCCGGTGGGGACCAAGGGCCGGGATGCCGTTGCCAGACTGGGGTATCCATGTAAGACGGATTATTCTGAGGCGATTAACGAGCCAATGTATAGCGATGCCGCAGAGATTGGCAAAGAAGTTTTAAGTCAATTCGCCGGTGGGGAGATTGGAGAAATCTATCTGATCTATACGATCTTTAAGAATACCATGGTACAGATTCCGACATTGATTAAATTACTTCCGATCGATGCGGAGGATATTGCTTCGGAATCCGAGGATGTTGAAATTGATCCGATTGACCGGATTACACTCATGAATTATGAACCGGAGGCAGAGGAAGCCTTAAATGCGATTGTACCAAAGTATATCAACAGCCTGATCTTTGGTGGTTTGGTAGAATCACATGCCAGTGAAAACGGAGCCCGGATGCAGGCGATGGATAGTGCAACCAGTAATGCGGAAGAGATGATTAGCGATTTGTCTCTGAAGTATAACCGGGCACGTCAGGCGTCCATTACCCAGGAACTCACAGAAATTATAGCGGGTGCGTCTGCAATCTCTTAAGCGTGTTAAATGATGGGAGATACCAGTAGATTTCCGTGGTCAAACGGTTGATGATGACTGCGGCGGAGCCGCAGAAAGAAAAATGTATTCTTTACGTTGCAGGTTTGTGTCTGCGTTGCGACACAAACAGCGTATCATAATAGCAACGCAGAAATGAGGTAAAAAATGGCAGAACAAAATATTGGTAAGCTGACGCAGATCGTCAGTGCCGTTATCGATATTAAATTCCCGGAGGGCAAGCTGCCGGAGATCAACGAAGCGATCAATATTCCGTTGGAAGACGACCGCAAGCTGGTGGTCGAAGTGGCACAGCATCTGGGTGATGATACTGTCCGCTGTATTGCCATGGGCCCTACCGATGGTTTGGTTCGTGGGATGGAGGCGCATGCAACTGGCGGGCCAATTTCGGTGCCGGTAGGAGAGGCAACATTGGGACGTATGTTCAATGTGCTGGGTGAGCCGATTGATGAAAAACCGGCGCCAAAGGATGTACAGTATGATCCGATTCACAGAAAAGCGCCTACTTTTGAGGAACAGTCAACCGAGACAGAAATTCTGGAGACCGGAATCAAAGTCGTTGACTTGCTTTGTCCTTACCAAAAGGGTGGAAAGATTGGTTTGTTTGGTGGTGCCGGGGTCGGCAAGACCGTGCTGATCCAGGAATTGATTACAAATATTGCACAGGAACACGGTGGTTATTCCGTATTTACCGGGGTAGGAGAGCGTACCCGTGAGGGAAATGACTTGTACTATGAGATGATTGAATCCGGTGTTATTGATAAAACCACGATGGTATTCGGTCAGATGAATGAACCGCCAGGAGCACGTATGCGAGTGGGATTGACCGGACTTACCATGGCAGAGAATTTCCGTGATCGTTCCGGTAAGGATGTGCTATTATTTATTGACAATATTTTCCGTTTTACACAGGCAGGATCCGAGGTGTCTGCGCTGCTGGGACGTATGCCGAGTGCCGTAGGATATCAGCCAACCTTACAGACGGAGATGGGTGCCCTGCAGGAGCGTATTACATCAACCAAAAAGGGTTCCATCACGTCGGTGCAGGCAGTATACGTGCCTGCGGATGACTTAACAGATCCGGCTCCGGCAAATACATTTGCCCATCTGGATGCTACAACAGTACTTTCCCGTGCGATTTCTGAGTTGGGTATCTATCCGGCGGTAGATCCATTAGAGTCTACCTCCCGTATTTTGGATCCGCATATTGTGGGAGAGGATCATTACCAGGTAGCGCGTGGAGTGCAGGAGATTCTGCAGAAGTATAAAGAATTGCAGGATATTATTGCGATCCTGGGTATGGACGAGTTATCGGAGGAAGATAAGGTAGTCGTAAACCGGGCACGTAAGATCCAGAGATTCCTTTCTCAGCCGTTCCATGTGGCGGAACAGTTCACTGGACTGCCAGGACAGTATGTACCGGTCAGTGAGACTATCCGCGGCTTCCAGGAGATTCTGGAAGGCAAGCATGACAATATTCCAGAGCAGTATTTCCTCAATGCCGGAAACATCGATGATGTAGTGGCACGTATGGAGGCAAAATAGAAAGGAGAGTCCTATGGCTGACAAAACGTTCAACCTGCAGATCATCTCCCCTACCCGTGTCTTTTTTGATGAACCGGTAGACATGGTAGAAATGAGGACGACAGAGGGAGAGATCGGTGTACTGGCCGGACACATCCCGCTGACTGCGATTTTGGAACCGGGTGAGCTGACCATCCATCAGAATGGACAGAACCGCATTGCGGCAATGTTAGATGGATTTGTGGAAATCCGTAAGAATAAGGTAACCGTGCTCGCCGAGGCATGTGAGTGGCCGGAGGAAATTGATGTGCACCGTGCGGAAGAGGCGAAGCTCCGAGCAGAACGCCGTATCAAGAGTGGAGAAAAAGAAGTGGATATGGTTCGCGCGGAACTGGCGCTGAAAAAGGCATTGACCAGAATTGATCTGGCAGGCAGAAAATAACAAGGATATCCAGTGGGAGCAGTAGGGCTGGAAAGGAAAAGAGCTGCTGTGCATTTTGTGAATGACAGGATGCACAGCAGCTCTTATTGTGTTTGACAAACCTATTGTGGGAATATTCCTTTTTTCGTACTAAGGCACAATAATAAAACTTATTCAAAAATGTAAGAGGTTTAATAATGAGCCCCTACTCCCAAACCTAAGAGTCTTTCATCAGGTACTTTTTTTCCTTCTTTATACAGGAATAACCACTCTAACCCTTCGGTAATCCGAAATCGTTCCGCTTTTGTCCATTCTTCTTCTCTGTCCGGCGCGTCGTCTGGAAAATAATCATAATTAATGTCAAGGCTATACTTTTTTCTCTCTTTTTTCGAATATTTCTGGTAATAATGATGAACCACTTTGGGAGCATCCTTTCGCCGCATAAAATTTGTCATAAAGTTATAATCTAAATAATACCTACTTAATAGTTGCAAATAGGAATCTGTAACAAAGGTAGCCCAAGCCATTTCTTTTTCTTTTACTGGCAAATTCATGATAAGTTGATACAGTTCCTTCGTACTGATTTCCTTCAACAACTCTGGTGGCATCTGTTGAGATGCCATTTTTTCTAAAAAATGTGATATTGGTCCATAATTAATTTTGTAACCCTTTGGGGCATGATAATTGCCCTTTGCATCCTTCCAATCTGCCAGATTGTCGTACCGAACTTGATCCAGCTCTTTCTTGTAATACTCCGCCTGAATTTCCTCCGGCGTTTTATCATCCAACCATCCCCGGAAACATTCTTCTAACGTTTTCTTTGCAGTTTTAGGAATTGGGGTTGGTTCCGGTGTTATTTCTGGTTCCGGTGTTATTTCTGGTTCCGGTGTCATGGTCGGTTCTGCCATCACTGTTGGTTTCAGTGTTTCCGAGTTCTCTGGCTGCTCCGTTCGACCGCAGGAAAGCAGGCAACATACTATTATCAGCAAACTACCCATTATTACAAAGTTCCCAATCCCGTTTCTCATCCTTTGCTCCTTTCGTAAGGGTTTTAGTAATTAGCTCCTACTCCTAAACCAAAAACCATTTCATCTGGTACTTTTTTTCCTTCTTTATATAAGAATAACCACTCTAACCCTTCGGTAATCCGAAATCGTTCTGCTTTTGTCCATTCAGCTGCTGCTCCATCAAAAGAAGAATAATTTCTATAACTATACTTTTTTCGCTCTTTCTTCGTATACTTTTGGTAATATTGATGGACCACTTCGGGAGCATCCTTTCGCCGCATAAAGTCAGTCATAAAGTTATAATCTAAATAGTACATACTTAAAAAATGCATATATGAATTCATAACAGAAGTACACCAACTTTCTACTGGCAAATTCATGATAAGTTGATACAGTTCCTTCGTACTGATTTCCTCCAACAACTTTGGTGGCATCTGCTGGGATGCCATTTCCTCTAAAAAATGCATTGTTGGTCCAAAATTAATTTTATAACCCTTTGGAGCATGATAATTGCCCTTTGCATCCTTCCAATCTGCCAGATTGTCGTACCGAACTTGATCCAACTCTTTCTTGTAATACTTCGCCTGAATTTTCTCCGGTGTTTTGTCATCCAACCATCCCTGGAAACATTCCTCTAGGGTTTTCTTTGCAGTTTTGGGAATCGGGGTTGGTTCCGGTGTTCTTGTCGGTTCTGGTGTCATGGTAGGTTTTTCCATCACTGTTGGTTCCAGGGATTCCAAGTTCTCTGGCTGCTGCGCTCGGCCGCAGGAAACCAAACAGGATGCCATGAATAAACTGACTATGATGGATAGTTTTTGAATCCCGTTTCTCATCCTTTGCTCCTTTCGGAAAGGTTTAGTAATTAGCCCCTATTCCTAAACCTAAAAGTCTTTCATCAGGTACTTTTTTTCCCTCTTTATAAAGGAATAACCACTCTAACCCTTCGGTAATACGAAATCGTTCCGCTTTTGTCCATTCTTCTTCTCTGTCCGGCGCATCGTCTGGAAAATAATCATAATTAATGTCAAGGCTATACTTTTTTCTCTCTTTTTTCGAATATTTCTGGTAATAATGATGAACCACTTTGGGAGCATCCTTTCGCCGCATAAAATTTGTCATAAAGTTATAATCTAAATAATACCTACTTAATAGTTGCAAATAGGAATCTGTAACAAAGGTAGCCCAAGCCATTTCTTTTTCTTTTACTGGCAAATTCATGATAAGTTGATACAGTTCCTTCGTACTGATTTCCTTCAACAACTCTGGTGGCATCTGTTGAGATGCCATTTTTTCTAAAAAATGTGATATTGGTCCATAATTAATTTTGTAACCCTTTGGGGCATGATAATTGCCCTTTGCATCCTTCCAATCTGCCAGATTGTCGTACCGAACTTGATCCAGCTCTTTCTTGTAATACTCCGCCTGAATTTCCTCCGGCGTTTTATCATCCAACCATCCCCGGAAACATTCTTCTAACGTTTTCTTTGCTGTTTTGGGAATGGGGGTTGGTTCTGGTGTTATTTCTGGTTCCGGTGTCATGGTCGGTTCTGCTATTACTGTTGGTTCCGGTGTTTCCAAGTTCTCTGGCTGCTGCGCTCGGCCGCAGGAAAGCAGGCAGAATACTATTATCAGCAAACTACCCATTATTACTAAGTTTCCAATCCTATTTTTCATTTTCTTCACCTCTTTAGGCTATAACTTTATTATAATTAAAGCTATATTTTTGATCAAAAACTCCTTGTGTCGTTAAGGGAAAATACTATGAACAATTCCATTTTTTTAAAGGCTAATTCTCGTTTTATTTTTTTAACAGTACCAGGTCAAATCACTTTCACTAGTAATTTTATAACATTTGCACAAAGTTACTGGATGCTGTAGCAATGGTCCGTTTGCGCCCCACTTAGACTTTACCAATGGTTCACTAAGCACATTACCTCTTTCATTTCGGTAAGATACCTCTTTTTTTACACAGTACACTGCATGCGTGCCATTGGAACCAATCCATCCTGCTCCGCCTGGAGAACTCCGATGATTAAAATACTTATAATTTCGAAACGCTTTATCATCATTAAGAGTGCATTTCTTCCACAAGTTTTCCGGATCGTATTTCTTTAACCAGGCAAAATTGTAGCAATTATAGGCAGTTGTCCCCCCATTTCCCACTAATGTTACTGCCTTCCCGCCACTGGTGAGATAATATTGGCTATAATAATTTAGACTCTGACTGATTTCAGCCTGCGTAACCGCACCGGAATTTCTAGAGGTCGTATAGTGCACCGTTCCTCCGTCTGGTAATTGAAACGATCCTAGATCAGCCAGTAAGTTCCTGGAGCCATCTGTTCCCGCTGTCTTAGTGCTAGCCGAGATAGCAAATTGCTGCCTATATTGATTCAGGATACTATCCTCCTGGTCTTCCTCCACGGAAGCTCCTCCCACACATTCTGACTTCATTTTTTCTTTGCTTTTCTGCAGGATTAGTTTGGTCACTGCCTGCGTTTCCTGCCGGGACATCCTATTTTCTTCGGAGGCGATTTCCATGACGGCTTCGCACAGATTTAGAATATGCATCACTTTAGCGTCCTGATCGGCTTTCCGCATCCGGTCCTTATGATCCACAATTGCATCATAGTCTGGTTTATCTGGATCTCCCAGCAAAGCATCGTAATCCAAAAGCTGTTTTTCCGGGATCTTGTATTCTGCATAGTAACGTGAAACCACCGACAGACAATCCTCTCTGGACAGTAGCTCATGCATGCCGTTGAATTCCTGCGCCAGTATTTTTACGCCTTCTACAATCGTGTCATGTAGACTCATGCTGATGATCAGTGGGCAATCCAACACCAGCTCCAACAATTCCTCCGTACTCAATTCATCCAGGATTTTCTGCGGGATCTGGCAGGCAGCATTGCGTTCCGAGGAGAGCAAATAGTTCCCCCATTCTTTATCATACGGCGTTACCGGATACTGGTACTTTCCATTTATTTTCTTCCATTCTTTCGCTGGGTGGACACAGTTGGGATTTTCCCGCATGTATTTGTCATAATGAATCTCTGCCTGATAAACGCCATCTGCCTTGTCGCGGATTAAGGATACCGAATCTGCAGGTGCTGCCATTGTGTTCGCAGACATCCCCATACTTGTTTGATATATGATTAGCGCTATACTAAAACCATAAATTTTCCATTTCTTCCAATTCATTGTAAATCCTCCTTTCCTACTTTGTTTCTTCCTGGAGGCAGGGGGTCTTACCAGCCTACTATCCGTATTTGATTCGTTTGATGATCTCATAGTACGGAAATGCCACCATTAAGAAAAGTCTTTTATATAAGTAAGTATATATTTATTTCTTAAATATGTCAATAATTTCCTTTAATTCGTAACTATAATTTTTCTCTTGTAGTTAGGCTGATGGCAGGAGAGTATTCACAGATAGTTCTGTTGTGAGAGTCTTCTGCAACCCAAGAAATTCAAATATTTTTCCGCTTTCTCCAAGCCATAAATTGTTGACTTTGTATCTGAGATTTTCTATACTAAATATGGGTATTTACAACATTTCAGAGGTGTTAGGGGGAAGCAAAAGATGAAAAAATCAGTGAATGGCAGAAGGATTCTGCTTGTTTTCGTGTTGCTGTTTTGGTTGGGATGGTTGGGTCCCAATGGAATGTGTCAGGCTGCAGAAACAGAGCAGCAGACGGATGAAGACAGTGGGAAAAATGCGGAAGAAGATGATCAGGATACTCACAAAGCGTCTGAAAATAAATCTGGAAAAACATCTAAAAAACTCCATTCCAAGAAAGGTGGTCTGCCAGTGGGGCAGCGTTTGTTTCTGGAACAGGGCGTGGAAGATACTTTTTTGGTAAATGAGGATGGAAGAAAACAGACTGGGTGGTATCTGCGGTCGGGAAAAACATATTGGAAGCTCGGAAAGATCAAAGATATCGGGTTATATAAACGAAAAGAATTTTACTTGATCTATGCGGATGCCCAGGGTAGGATACCGCAGGACGCAGAAGTCTGTGGTGTTCCTTTTGATGGGGAAGGATCCGCTGTTGGAGCACAGGGGATTTACCGAATCCGGGGGAAATACTATTTGTTCTGCCAGGGGAGACTACAGACAACGGATATTACGCAGAAAAAGGTTACATACTATATCAATCTGGATGGTACGCTGGCATATTACAGCCGACGCAGGAAATGCTTTGATCCATCGGGGAAACCTTTGAATACGAAAATGAGCTCTGAGGCGCAAACTAGGCAGCAGGCTAGAAAGGTGCTGCGCGTGATCAGCCGTAAATCCATGACCCGGAAGCAAAAGCTGGAAACGTGTTTTCAGTGGGTGGTAGATCATTATGGTTATGATGAAAAGAGATGCAGAGGAAACAAGGGATGGACTTCGGAATCGGGGTATCAATTATTGAGGTATGGAAACGGAGATTGCCGGGTGTTGGCAGCAGGATTGGCGTTTCTTGCCTCCGAGTTGGGATTCCGGGATGTTTACATTTGCCAGGACACCCCCAATCGATTTTCTGGTAGCCATTGTTGGACGGAAGTCAATGGGAAATGTTTTGATCCCTTATTTTATAATTCCTCAAGACCCCGCCGTGGGATGCGGGTGTTTTGTGGATCGACGCCGGAGCAGTACCACAGCAAAACGCATTGTTTTGCAAACCAGAAATTTAAGCCGGGAGATTGAGAGATAACAGAAATCATGCTGATATGAAGAACAGAAAATGGCAACAAGTATATGCTGTTGTCCTGATAGAGAAAACCAACAGGATTGACTTTAGATCGGACATTTCATATACTATCATTAAGTTTAACAGGTCAACCACAGGAAAGTCGAAAGAAAAGAGGTATTATTATGAGTCAGATCAGGAATATTAATTTAGCGCCATCCGGTGCACATAAAATAGAATGGGTACGTCGGAACTGTCCGCTGTTACGTAGCCTGGAAGAAGAATTTCTCCAATCGAAACCATTTGCAGGAAAGAAAATCGCGCTGTCGATTCATTTAGAGGCAAAAACAGCCTATCTTTGCAAAGTATTGGCAGCCGGCGGGGCGGAGATGTATGTGACAGGCAGTAATCCACTCTCTACCCAGGATGATGTGGCGGCTGCATTGGTGGATGCGGGACTGAATGTATATGCCTGGTATGATGCCACGGAGGAAGAATATAATGCACATATCACAGAGGTTTTGTCTCATCAGGCTAACATCATCATTGATGACGGCGGTGATCTGGTGCATATGCTGCATACCGACAAAAAAGATCAGCTTCCTTATGTGATTGGTGGTTGTGAGGAGACAACAACAGGGATTATCCGTCTGCAGGCGATGGCAGCAGCGGATCAGTTGGAGTTCCCGATGGTCATGGTCAACAATGCAGATTGTAAACATTTATTTGATAATCGTTATGGAACAGGTCAGTCTGTGTGGGATGGCATTAATCGTACTACGAACCTGATTGTTGCTGGGAAAATCGTTGTGGTAGCCGGCTATGGATGGTGCGGCAAGGGGGTTTCCATGCGTGCCAAGGCATTGGGCGCCCGTGTCATCATTACGGAAATTGATCCGGTCAAAGCGATTGAAGCTGTGATGGATGGATTTGAAGTAATGCCTATGCGGGAAGCAGCAAAATACGGTGATTTCTTTGTTACCGTTACCGGGTGTGCAGGAGTTATTGATGAAGAAGATTTTATGGAGTTAAAAGAAGGTGCGATTCTGTGCAATGCAGGTCACTTTGACGTGGAAATTGATATGAAGCGTCTGCGTGAGATTGCGGTAGAAACAGCGACGATGAGAAATAACATTATAGGTTATAAACTGCCAACCGGACGTTGGATCTATGTTCTGGCAGAGGGCCGGTTGGTAAATTTGGCTGCGGGCGACGGGCATCCGGCCGAAATTATGGACATGAGTTTTGCGATTCAGGCGTTGAGTGCAAAATACCTCGTAGAGCATGAAAAAGAGCTGAAAGAACGTCTGATTGATGTGCCGCGGGAAGTTGATCTGGAGGTGGCGGCCAGAAAACTTCGTTTCTTGGGAAAAGAAATTGATTGCCTAACTCCGGCGCAGGAGGAATATTTAAACAGTTCTTCGTTATCATAATAGAGAGAGGCAGAATTTATTTCCATTCTGTTTGATAACAGGATGTATTTCACTAGGCAGAAATGAGGTAAACTATGGGATTAGAAAAAACAACCACTTTTGCTGGTTTGGTCTGGGTGGCAGGGGTTCTGGCGCTAATTTTGTTCCAGGACGCTTTTACCGGATCTTCGACAGGAATGGTATTGGGGTTACTATTAGTTGTGTTCATCTTGATTGCGGCATATTTGGTTATGGATGGAATCTGGAAACTGCGGCAGAGGGAGAAGGAACGAGAGGAGTTACAGCGGCAGGCATTTGAAGATAAGATCTATGAATTGCTGCAGAGTGAGACAGGCAAGATGGAGCAGTCTGTGAATGATAATACGATGCATATGGCAAAGTTATTAGTTAAGTACATTAACAAGGCTTCCAAGGATACAATACAAAGAATTAGTACTTTAGAACAAAGGATGCAGAAATAAATAAAATATTTTCTGTCTATTTTCAGGGATAGAAAATAACTCTGAAGCTTGCAGTAAGGATGCTTTGCGGGGAAGAGCCATTGCTATCGAATGAGTTCCAAGCAACGAAGCAGGAAGATCCAGGCAGTTAAAGTGACAGAGGAAAGTAAGGTAGTAGTGACTACGATACTGGCGGCGAGAATATCGTCGCCATTCATATTTTTTGCCATAATATAGGAGGTCGGAGTGCAGGGAGAGGCCAGCATGATCAAGATGGCGATCAATTTTTGATCCCGAAATCCCAGCCAGACGGCTAACGGTACGAAGATGGCTGCCAGAACCACCAGTTTCAGGCTGGCGGCAATAACGGTTGGACGGAACTTGGCGAGTGCCTTACGCCCTTCAAACGTTGCCCCGATCGCAATTAACGCCAGGGGAGAAGCCAGGACGGCCAGATTATGGATGGATTTGTCCACCATGTTTGGGAAATCCAAATTGAGCCAGGAGGCAGCCAATCCTAATACAATGCCGATAATGATAGGATTTTTTAAGACACCAAGAAAGGCTTTTTTGTACTGTCCATTTTTTGGGACACAATTCCGTCTGTTCTCGTTGCTCTCTAATGTTAAAATGATTACGGCAAAAATATTGTACAGAGGTACGGAACCAATGATCATCAACGGTGCCATGCCGGAACTGCCATAGATATTCTGGATAAAAGCAATACCTAAAATTGCTGCACTGCTTCGGTATGACCCCTGTACAAACGCTCCCGTCATCTGTGGGTCTGGCAGAAAGCGTTTCGCCAGGAACCAGATAACGAGGATGGAAAGCAGGGTGGCTGAAAAACAGAATCCAACATAATGTAAGTCAAAATGATGCCGGATGTCGGTATCCGCCAGATCCTGAAAAACCATACAGGGCAGACAGATTCTAAAAACAAATTTATTGGATACCTGGGCAAAATATTCATCAATGATATTCCATTGTTTCAGAAAATATCCCAGGATCATAACCGCAAACACAGGTACGGTGGCATTTAAGCTATAAATAAAACTATCCATTGATCTGGCTCCCTTTGATTTCTTTCTATCGTTGTTTTTCTTGTTGGATGATCTTTTGGTAACGGTTCATTTCCGAAGCAATGACACCGCTGAGGGCAATCAGGCTGATGAGATTCGGGATTGCCATAAGCGCATTGGCAATGTCTGAGAATGTCCAGGCAATTTGTAACGTGGTCGTTGCACCGATGTATACCATCAGGGAGAATACAATGCGGTAAATCATATTGTATTTATGTGTGCCGAACAGATATTCAAACGCTTTCTCTCCGTGATATTCCCAACCCAGAATGGTAGAAAAGGCAAACAGTGTGATACCAATACATACCAGCCAGCCGCCGGGGGCACCCAGGACGGTTTTAAATGCCAGAATCGTCAGTGGAGAACCGACCACTAGGGCTTTGTATTCATAGGAGCCGTCCGTTTTGAAAATATAATCATTGCCGGCAGCGTCGTGATAGGTGCCGGGAGTGATTATCGCTTTATCCAGTTCCGTGTTGGTTTTTTCTGTATTTCCAGAAGCATCCATGGTTAATTCTAGGACAGATTCGGAATCTCCGGTCTCTTTGGCAGCGGTTCCCTGGGATTTGACGGGATCCAGAGTGATCCGAGAAGTATTGTCATTCACATTACGGTCCGTAAGCAGCAGACGATATTCTGTCGCTGTTGTTTTGTTGTCAGCGGTTGTTTCAATGGTTACAATGTTATTTTGCAATTGATAAGTTCCGGTTGCTGTAGTCTCGGTTGCACCCAGAACGCCGGAACTGGCGATGCAGATACCGGTAATGGTACATACGACAATGGTATCCCAAAAGGTTCCGGTCATGTTGATATAACCCTGTTTTACCGGATCATTGGTCGATGCTGCGGCGGCAGTGATTGCAGCAGATCCCATGCCGGCTTCATTGGAGAATACACCGCGTGCGACGCCGAAGCGGAGTGCCTGAGACATGGCGGCCACGATACTTCCGCACATTCCCCCACCGACGGCTTCCCAGGAAAATGCCATCTTAATAATCATGACAATACCGGACGGGACATTTGCAAGATTGCCGAAAATCACGATAAGTCCGGCAACGATATAGAATACCGCCATGAGTGGGACGACAATCTGAGATACTTTAGAAATGGATTTGATCCCTCCGATAATGATGAGAAGCGCCAAAAGCATAATGATGATTCCAGTTACCATAACAGGGACATGGAACGTAGATTCTAACGCTGAAGAAATCGAATTAGCTTGCGTCAGATTACCGATGCCAAAGGAGGCGACAACGGCAAAGAACGCAAAGAACCAGGCCAGGACAGCGCCCAGTTTTTTATGTTTGAGCGCTTTTTTCATCGTATACATCGGACCGCCCGACATTTCTCCCATCTCATTGATTTCCCGGTATTTAATAGCCAACATACATTCACTGAATTTGCTAGTCATGCCAAAGGCGGCAGATAGCCACATCCATACCAGAGCTCCTGGTCCACCGGAAACCATGGCGGTCGCAACGCCTACAATATTTCCGGTACCGATGGTTGCGGCGAGTGCGGTTGTCAATGCCGAAAAGGGAGAGACATCTCCGTCGCCGGTCTTCTTCCGGGCTTCTTTGCTGAGTACGCTGCGCAGTGCATAAGGCAGGTTCCGCCAGCAGAGCGCTTTCGTCCGAATCGTCAAAAAGATGCCGGTGCCGACTAACAATACTAGCATCACAGGTCCCCACACAATGTCATCAACGACGGTTAAAAGATCGGATAAACCGGTTACGAATTTGTCCATTCTGATTCCTTCTTTCTATGTATCATTTCAGTTCTTGTATGAAACAATCCCTGGGGTCTATGCTACAGGGATCTGTTCCATAGCGGTGTATCAATATACTATATGTCTGTGTATGTTGATAAAATTATAAAAAGACCACCATGATCGTGGTCTTTTTCATTTTAATGATGTGTTCGTCCTAAAGTCTATGAGACCAAATCATTGTGATCTTCGTTGATCACTGGATTTCTGCGACGAATTATAGCACATTCCGTTTTCTATTGCAAGGATATTAACCATTCTGGCACGGAAATCAATCTTCAAATGTTACCTTTTACTTGTGGTCGATTTTGTAATGGATTATTTTCTGTTATCCATTAAATTTTATCATTTACCCTGCTGTTTCGTTCAGACGTTTCCCTTGATGTCCTATGAGACAAAATTTTGCCCTGCCGTAGTGCAATAGCCTTTCGAAAGAAACTCTGCCTTGCAGTGACGTATCTGTGCGTGCCCGGAAGCACTGTCTGAACACACATGCACGGTTTGTAGTTTCTTTTTTCGGGCACGCTTGCGCTAAATTTCATACGCAGCGGTACCTAACGAGCTACAGGACAGCTCGTAAGTACCGGCGTATTCAAATTGCCCGGAAAAAGAAACATACAAACGTAGCATGTGGGGAGTATGGCGTACGGGCACGCCAATAAACAATACGGCACGCAAGGTAGACAGT
>CANRZB010000056.1 GCA_947644195.1 uncultured Clostridium sp. | reverse complement strand
CCCGCGACCCTCGCCTTGGCAAGGCGATACTCCACCACTGAGCCACTCGTGCAAACTGCTTTGTCAGAACGATTGATCCATCATCAAACAAAGATTTATGTAATTGTCTAGGGGATTCCCCCAAGCACGAGACGGGATTCGAACCCGCGACCCTCGCCTTGGCAAGGCGATACTCCACCACTGAGCCACTCGTGCAAAACTCACTGTGCCAGCATCTTTTGCAAGCACAATGAGTATTCTACATGATTCTGTACTTCTTGTCAACTACTTTTTTCATCTTTCCAACCTTATGATTGGAAATAAGACACACCAGATTCAAAAATATGCTGGTTCTGGTTTCCGTATATATTAACGGCCACCCCTGTTCCGATTCTCTCGGAATGAGCCATTTTACCCAAAACACGTCCGTCCGGGCTCGTAATCCCTTCAATCGCTGCATAGGAACCATTTGGGTTGAAATCTTCATCCATGGTTGGATGACCTGCCAAATCCACATAACGGGTTGCTACCTGGCCGTTTTCAAACAACTGGCGTATCACAGCGTCATTTGCCACAAAACGTCCCTCTCCGTGGGATGCCGGAATGGAATATACACCACCCAGTTCTGCTTTCTGCAACCATGGAGATTGGTTTGTGACCACTTTCGTGTAGACAGATTTGGAAATGTGCCGCCCAATCCGGTTCGTGGTCAGTGTCGGGGTATCTGCGGATTGTGGGCGAATCTCCCCATATGGCACTAACCCCAACTTAATCAATGCCTGGAATCCATTACAGATTCCCAGCGCCAATCCATCCCGTTGTTGTAATAAATCATTGACCGCTTCCATGATCTTTGGATTGCGGAAGATGGAAGCAATAAATTTCGCAGATCCATCCGGCTCATCCCCAGCGCTGAATCCACCGGAGAACATCAGGATCTGGGACTGACGGATCGCCTGTGCAAAAGCATCCACCGACGCAACAATCTGCGACTCATTCTGGTTGCGGAAAACCACGATCTGTACCTCTGCACCAGCTTCCTCAAAAGCCTGTGTGGTATCGTACTCGCAGTTCGTACCCGGAAATACCGGAATAAATACTTTTGGTTTTGCTATTTTATTTTTTGCCGTATAGACTTTTTTGGCATCGTAGAGGTCATCCTGCAAAGGCTCCTGGTCGATGCCAGAGCGAGTTGCAAACACCCCTTCCAAAGTGCCGGTCCAAGCTTCTAATGCTTCTCTCATCGGAATGACCACATTGCCAATCACAAAATCCGGCTGCTCGGTTACCGTGGCAATTTGCGTATACTCCGCAGTCAGCTTATCTAACGCATCTACAGGTACTTCTGCAATGATGGAACCATAGTCCCTGGTAAACAGACTTTCCACGGACAAACGGTCATCAATAATGACACCAAGACCATTTCCAAACGCCATTTTGCTGACGGCTTCACAGACCCCGCCCATTTCTACCGCATAAGCAGAAACGATATTTCCGGCATGAATCATCTGCGTGATGTTGGCATACAGATCCATCAACTGTTCATACACCGGAAGATCATAGGAATCCCGCTCCATATCAAATTTTACGAGAATATTTCCAGCCTTCTTCAATTCCGGAGAAATAATATTCGGAAGTTCAGCCACATCCACAGCAAAGGAACACAGTGTTGGAGGTACGTCAATATCGTTAAAAGTACCAGACATACTATCTTTTCCACCTATGGACGGCAGCCCCAGACGAATCTGCGCCTCATATGCACCTAACAGCGCTGCCATCGGTTCTCCCCAACGTGTCGGATCGGTATCCAGACGACGGAAATACTCCTGGAATGTAAAACGGATCTTGGAGAAATCACCACCAGCTGCCACGATCTTGGCCACAGAAGAGATGACCGCATAGACCGAACCATGATATGGGCTCCAGCTAGAGAGATAAGGATCCAAACCATAACTCATCATCGTTACGGTATCACATGTTCCAGACAGGACCGGAAGCTTTGCCACCATAGACTGGGTTGGAGTCAACTGATACTTTCCTCCATAAGGCATATAGACGCTGGAAGCCCCGATTGAACTGTCAAACATCTCAACCAGCCCTTTCTGGGAGCATACATTGAGATCTTTTAAGGTATCCAGCCATGCCCTGCGGACATCCTTGACTTCCGGACACTGCTGTAGATAATTCTCGTGTTCCTTAGGCATGGTTACCACCACATCTGCCTCCTGGTGGGCCCCATTGGTATCCAGAAACGCACGGGAGAGATCTACAATAACCTTTCCCCGCCAGGTCAACACCAGTCTCGGATCTTCGGTTACTTCGGCAACTACCACCGCTTCCAGATTTTCTTCCTCTGCAAATGCCAACATCCGGTCTACATCCTCTGCGGCTACTACCACTGCCATTCTCTCCTGGGATTCCGAGATCGCCAATTCCGTACCGTCCAAACCGGCATATTTCTTTGGAACACGGTCCAAATCGACTCGCAGGCCGTCCGCCAACTCTCCAATCGCCACGGAAACTCCACCCGCACCAAAATCGTTACATTTTTTGATGATGGAACTAACTTCTTCCCTTCGGAATAACCGCTGAATCTTACGCTCTGTCGGTGGATTTCCCTTCTGCACCTCAGCACCGCAAACATGGATGGACTGTGTCGTGTGTGCCTTGGAAGAACCCGTTGCACCACCAATACCATCCCTTCCGGTACGACCGCCCAATAATATAATTTTATCTCCTGGATCACTGTTTTCTCGAATTACGTTACGACGAGGCGCAGCACCCATCACAGCGCCAATCTCCATACGCTTGGCAACATAATTCGGATGGTAGATCTCATGTACCAGCCCGGTAGCCAGTCCAATCTGATTTCCATAGGAACTGTATCCCTGCGCTGCCCCAGTCACAATCTTACGCTGTGGCAGTTTGCCGGACAAAGTATCCTTCATAGATACCGTCGGATCTGCCGCCCCAGTCACCCGCATCGCCTGATACACATAACCGCGTCCTGACAATGGATCCCGGATCGCTCCGCCCAGACAGGTCGCAGCACCACCGAATGGCTCAATCTCCGTTGGATGGTTATGGGTTTCATTCTTGAAAAATACCAGCCATTCCTCCTCCGTTCCGTCCACTTCTACCGGAACAATGATGGAACAGGCATTAATTTCATCCGAAACTTCCATATCCTCTAGTTTTCCTTCCGCCTTCAACTTCTTCATTGCCAAAAGCGCAATATCCATTAATGAGACATATTTATCCGGGCGGTTTTGATATAATTCTTCCCTTGCTTTCAGATAGGATGTATAAGACTGCTCCATCGGCACCTTGTAACGCCCATCTTCGAAGGATACATTCTTTAATTCTGTCAGGAATGTCGTATGACGGCAATGATCTGACCAATAGGTATCCAGAACCCGAATTTCTGTCACCGATGGGTCCCGTTTCTCCTCAGAGACAAAATAATTCTGAATGTGCTGAAAATCTCGGAACGTCATCGCCAAATTTAAGGAACGGTACAACTCATTCAGTTCCTTTTCCGGCATAGCACAGAATCCCTCAAACAGAGCCACATCTTCCGGTTCCTCGAACTGTTGTACCAGAGTATCCGGCTTATGTTCGTCAGTCTCTCTGGAATCTACTGGATTAATGCAATAATCCTTGATACGGGAAATTTCTTCCTCGGTAAAGGCCCCCTCAAAGACATACGTCGTGGCGGACCGGATGACCGGCTCTTCTTTCTCATTTAGCAGCTTGACACACTGCTCAGCCGAATCGGCTCTCTGGTCATACTGTCCCGGCAGATATTCCACAGAAAACACAAGAGACTGCTCTGCCGCTGCAAAAGTTTCCTCATAGTAATCATCGACCGGCGGTTCTGAAAACACAACACCCATTGCCTGACGGTATGTTTCTTCGCTCAGATTTTCTATATCATAGCGGATCAATACCCGAACCTTCTGCAAGGATGTGATTCCCAGGTAACGAACAACCTCCTCCTGCAATTCCCTGGCACGGACTGCATAAGGTTCTTTTTTCTCCACATAAATTCTCTTGACATTCTCCATGGTTTTCCTCCCATTCTGTCGTATCATTACTGATCTTCACTGGTTGCTTCCGAAGAATCACTCTCTGCTAATTTTGCCAGATCATCTGCTGTCACAATGCCTGTTGTCACGGTTCCAATCGCAACATCGTTCCATACAGAGTCATAAACCTTGATGGTATAATTTTTCTTAATCTCATCCAACCAATTGTAATAAGCTGTATTTTTAGCATCCTCTATCGCATTGTCACATGCCTCGTCATAACTCTTGGTGGAATTATTATCAATCATTTTGACAACCATATAATATCCCGTTGTCTCATCTTTAATCACACCAGAAATCTCATTGTTTTTCATGGCTTTGATTTTTTTGAGGTTGTCCTCAGATAAATACTGAGACCATCCGTCTTTTTCTGTAAAGTTGGCGGACTCAAACTTAATTTCAGAGTTCTCCTGATCCTCCACCAGCTTGGTAAAATCTTCCGTTTTCTTAGCCTTTTTCGCAAGACCCTTTAACTCTTTCTCCAATTTACTGATTTCATCCGCAGAACGTGCAGCCGGACTCTCACTTTGTTCCTCGCTGCTTGTTTTTGTGAATGAATAATACTGGATATCATATTGCCGATAATCCTCTCTGGATACAGAACTCGTAACGGTAGCCGCATCCACGGAAGCGTCTGTCTCCTTTTTCCGGTCTTCCTTATAACGTTCTGCCAGAATCCGTTTTTCAAATCGCTTCGTCAATTTATTTTTAGAAATAGAAAGCTGTAGTTTCTGTGACCAGGATAATCCTTTCACCGCTTTGGCTGCCTGCTCCTTGGCATCCTTTTTCTCATCGTCAGTCAGCTTGTAATCAGCTTTTACAGCCTCCTGGTACAAAACTTCATACTCTGTCTCTGCATTGATAATTTCCTGCTTTAACCCTTCCGCATGAGACAGGGAAGAGTCCACGGTAGGATCCTGTCCCATATAAGCAGCATCCCATACAGAGGTATTCATAATCTGCTGATAGATATCGTTGGAAGGCAGATATTGACTCTCTCTCTCATAGATTGGATACATCATAGCATCCATGGAAAACTTGGTATCATTGATTTTTAATACTGATTGCGGCTTAAATTGCTGTACGCCGACACCAATACATAAAACCAAAATTAATAATGCACAAAAAACGCCCAGAACAATTGCCTTCGTTCCAGGACCGCCCTTCCCTCCACCTAAAGTTGCCGTAGAAGTTGGCGCTGAGATAGATCCCGACTTATGGGTATCTTCATTTGCCTTGTTTAAAAGCTTTTTTGATGAATTCATTTTAAATTCCTCCAAATTGTAATCTATGCCTGCGTTCCGGTTTTGTACACGAACTAAAACGCAATGCGCTATCTTCTATTCTATCGAAAATTTGCAATAAGTCAAGAAAAAAAGCAAACCACAAAATATTGGTTTGCTTTTTTTATGCGGAAGAAGGGACTTGAACCCTCACTCGGAAATCCGAACTAGAACCTGAATCTAGCCTGTCTGCCAATTCCAGCACTTCCGCAGAAGAACCTGTAAAACGATATCCATCTCACAAGCACGAGTTATATATTAACAGTTCTTTCCTTTCTTGTCAACTACTTTTTCATCAGAATTTTCATGGGAACGTCAACTGATTCTTCCTTCGGTGCAATCCGCTCTTGTGTAGTAATTTCGCACAGGGAAACTCCTAGTTCTTGTCTTACTGAAAAAGAGCAGCTTCCCACAACACCAGATTGGCATTGGCTTTCCAAATCGCAGAAAATTCCGAAATAGGCCCTGGACAGGTATGCCTGCCAATCTCTAACGTGATACTTGGCAATTGCAAAGTGCACATAATATATTCCCGCAAGCCCCCGCTCCGGCCGTTCCCGGCGCTGGTATAACCTGTGATCTCCCTGGCAGTCTGATACATTCGCTGCGTGCCTGCTGCTGCACTGGCAGACCCCGCATGCTGGCTGCTGCCGTATATGACGGAACCCATTGCATGATAATGTATCACTCCTTTGAGTTGGCTGCCTTTCAAAGCACGGATTCTCCGGTCGATCGCTGCCGCCTCTTTCGAATTGACAGGATTGGCACCACTGTATCCCTGGCTGCCCGCTTTTCCCGATACCTCAAACTGATACGGAAAGTTTCGGTTTAGATCTACCCCTTTGGCATTGGCTTTCCAAACTGTCAGGTTTTCCCCCTTACTGATTTTCTTTAACCGCTTCCGCAGTTTTTTGCTATGAATCCCGGTAATCCCCTCCTGTGAAATCGTGACGCCATCTGGATTTGCCATGGGAAGATAACGGATACAGATTCGGTTCAAAACATCACTTACCTTTTTGGTGCCAATGACTTCCCGATAATTTCTGGCATAGTACTCTATCTGGCTCATACAGAGCAAAGACGCCATATATTCCCTGGCATGCAGTGTAGAGACAACCAGGAGAGATCTGGATGCGTGACGGTTCCCGACCGTTACTTCATATAGATTTCTTCCATCTTCACTCTTTCCAATCACGGAATAATGTATGATCCCTGGATATTTTCCAGATAACCGGACAATATCACTGACCATTTCAGAATAGGAGTATTTTTGATGGTCAGACGCCACAATCTGGTGGTTATCGTAGGACTGTTTTGCGGGTTTGCCGATAAACCGCTGCTTTCCTGCCCGGAACACTGCCCGAACACGGAACTGATATGTGTTGCCGGATGAAACCCGATGGTTTGTAAATTCGCATCTTTTCGTCTGACGGATCAGTTTCTCGGAACCCTTTCCCGTTTTTTGATAGACCAGATAGTAATCTGCTCTGGGCACCCTGTTCCAGGTCATTTGGGCCGAGTTCGGATTCTGATAGACAATATGGAACCGGGATGGCTGCTTCGGGATATAGAAATGGTATACGAGAGAAGTCCGAATCGCTTTTCGCTGTTTATTATATGCTACCACCTTGAGTTTATATGATTTTCCCGAAGCATATTTAACCTGTATGGTTTTCTTCTTCGTGCGCTGATATGGTTTGAACGATTTTCCGGCCTGTCCTCGGTATACCCGGTAAGATACAGCCCCAGACACCTTTTTCCATCGAAGCCGGATCCTGGTATTGTTTTGTTTTAATTGCAGACGAAATGGCTTTGGTGTCGCTGTATGTGCCGGTTTCTTCGTGGGCTGGCTGGAAGGAATCGGCTCCATGGATGCAGTCGGAACCGGTTCCTCCGTGATATCCGGTGTTGGTTCTGGCGAAAGCTCCGGTGTTCTTTCCGGCATCGGCTCCATGGACTCCTGCGGATACTCTCCCTCTGTCATCGGATTCTCACGTTCCATCCGAAATTGTTTCCTACCCTCTTTTCCACTTCCCTGTACCACTTTTCCTGCTGCCCTGTTCCCCTGCGACAGGCAAAATACACCGCTTAACAGGCAGAACAACACGAACATCCACCTTTTTCGAAAGATCAAACAAACTGCTTTATGTAACATAGAAAACCGCCCCCTCCTATTCGTTTCGATGCCAGAGTAACAGGGCGCACCAGAAAGAAAGAGGATACGGTATGATGCCTGTATCTCAAGCAACATACCGTATCCAGCCAGCGCAAAACACCTGCCAGAACGGACATCCATTTGTATGATTACCCCTTTTGTAAAGCACATTATAGTAGTTTCCTGCGCCGCTTGCAAGAAGTTTCACCTATTTTACCAAATATTTCACAAAATCCGGTTTATTTGCCGAGATCACGGTTTTTCTTGGCTCCCATGTCACATTCTGTATAAGGCGCCATCGACATTCTCACAAAATACCCCTGTTCCGCATCGCATGCCGGACAGTTCTGCGGTGCATTCGTTGCCTCTATGACATAACCACAGTTCAGACACATCCATCCGGTCTTGACATCAGATACAAAGAGCTTGCCCTCTTTCATCCATTGGTAAAACTGCTGAAAACGCTCCTGATGAAGCCGTTCTACATCAGCAATCATATAGAACTTACCGGAAATCTGCTGAAATCCTTCCTCCAATGCGATATCCCCAAAACTACGGTAGATTTCATCAGCCTCCCTCTGCTCATTGTTCATTGCATTCATTAACTGCTGCTCCACACACTGGGCGGTATTAACCGGATAATCTGCCTGTTCCACACTGATCTCTTGTCCATCCAGTTCGGAAAGGAAATTATAGAACACCTCCGCATGGTGTTGTTCCTGATATGCTGTCAGGTCAAATACTTTCTGGATTACATACAATCCATTTTTCTGAGCCAATTCTGCAGCAAACGTATACCGATTTCTTGCCTGACTTTCGCCTGCAAACGCTTTCATCAAGTTTTCCTTAGTTTTGCTTTCTGCTAATGTCATCTTAACTATCCTCCTAATTTTTATAGATTACTGTAAGGATTCCCAAAGATTGACAGAATATTCTCCCAAAGAGGAGTTTCTTATTCTACAATAAAGAGTTTCGTAAAGCGAACTCTCAGTTCGCTTTTGAAACTCTCGCGCAGAGCGCGGTCGTGTAAACGACATCTTCATTACGCGCGAGTGCGCATCCCGCGGAGCGTTTTTTATATGATAGGAATAGTCCAGTATGGACTACTTTCCTATCATATAAAAAAAGAACCACTTCCTATCGAAATGGTTCTTTTCAAACATACTTTTTCAAAATTAGTATTTGCGCTTACGGGCTGCCTCAGACTTCTTCTTACGACGAACACTTGGCTTCTCGTAATGCTCTCTTTTACGAATTTCCTGCTGGATTCCAGCTTTCGCACAATTTCTCTTGAAACGACGTAAAGCGTTATCCAATGTCTCGTTTTCTTTTACAATTACATTTGACATAGTCTCACACCTAACCTCCCCTCAGTTGTAAATTTATGCTTCCAATACACAACTGTATAGGGTAATATTTTACTACGAAAGATTGGAATCTCTCGCACGCACAAAACACATTATAACATATTTTGGCAATTAGTCAACTGGTTTTGTAAAATATTTTGAAAATTTGAAACAACATGGTATTCAAACCAGGGATCCCTTTAATAACTACTTGTCAATACCGTATTGACATCACTGGTTTTATATTTCTTGCCAACTTTTGCTTTCGTCACTATCCGAACATAGTATTTTACATTTTTCTTTAATTTCTTTTTGCCAATCTTATTAATGACAATACTGTTCTTCTTAGCGCTCAACGTTTTAACCTTTTTATAACCGCCGTCCTGACTCTTGGAGATATAGACAACATACTGGCTGGCACCGCTGACCTTTTTCCAACTGCAGCGGATGGTTCTCTTCTTGCCACGAACCTTGGAAACTCCGCTTACTTTCTTGGACATACCGATATAACGGAAATCAGACCACTCACTGAATACTTTGCCAGCGCCACAGTCTACATAGGAGCGGACACGGTATTTATAAAAGGTTCCGTTGATAAAGCTCTCTAAGCGAACAGACGTTGATGTCTGAACGATATCTTTTTTCACTTTTCCTTTCATGGTCTGGAACTGATACTGGTATCCGTCTGACACGATACCGGAAGCGATATTAAAATAATACACATCAATATTGGAAAAAATGCTTGATAAGCCAAAGTTTTTGGTATTGATTTTACCAGACAAGGTTTTAGCTCCATAATCTGAACTAGAAGCAAAGTTCGGATGCGCAATAAAACCTGTGGTTGCCGCTTTTCGGCAGGCAAAACCATACATATAGTAGCTGGCATTTTCTCTGAGGCCTGATGCTGTCATCGTCGGTGTCGTTGACGCATTATAGATCTGCGCAGTGCTATAAGAACTAGCAGAACCCAGAACATAATAATTCGCTCCGGTAACACTGGTCAGTTCCATTGTAACACTATTTTTGGTAGCGCCTGTCTGCACCAACTTTGCGCTACTACCATTTGGTACAGTTACTACTTCCATAACTGGAGACGGCTCGGTAGTCCATTCCCAGATTTTATTGTCATAATCGTCTACCCAATCATAGTCGGCTGCTCCTCTGACATATACATAATAGGTGGAACCTGCCGCTAAACCATTTGCATCTAATGCATTCGGATTAGTAGAATAGTCCTTTTCTACCCAATTCTGCTGATCTGCACTCACATACAGAACGTAATACTTGGTCAGCAGATCTGTACTGCAGGATACGGTTATACTAGATGTACCAGCATCCGTCTGCTTTAATTCTGTAATCGCAGCCTTCGTTTCTGCCTGGCTAGTCAGTCCCAGCAATAAAGCAACTGCTGCAATTAAAACGATTTGTTTCCATTTTTTCATACTTCTTCCTCCATTCTCTTTGGGTATCATCCCAACTGTGTTGTCAATACTTCTTTTGCCTTTACCAATGCTGTCTCTATGCCATCCGGATTTTTGCCTCCGGCCTGAGCCATATTGGGACGGCCGCCACCGCCGCCGCCTACACAGGATGCGATCTCCCGGATCAAATTACCGGCATGGGCGCCTTGCCCCACTGCATCCTCCGTTGCCATAGCAAGCAGCGTCACCTTGCCGTTCTGGTCCGATGCGAGCACCACGACACCACTGCCAATTTTCTCCTTCATCTGGTCACCCAGATTCCGCAAACCATTCCCATCTACCTCCGGCACATGCATGCCAAGATACTTCATACCATGAATTTCTTCGATCTGGCCGTCGATATCTCCGGCCGCCTCATTTGCAAGCTTTGCCTTCAATTTCTCATTTTCGCTGTGCAGGGCCTTGATTTCCTCCTGCATGCTCTGTATCTTTTTCTCCAAATTAGCCGGTTCTGCCTTGGCGGTCTGGGCTGCTACACGAAGCTGTTTTTCAATCTGGGCATAATAATTCATCAGCCCTCGCCCAGTCAACGCCTCAATCCGGCGCACCCCGGCAGCAACACCGCTCTCGGATATGATTTTACAAAATGCAATGGCTCCCGTATCTGGTACATGGGTACCACCGCACAATTCCACACTGTAGTCTCCCATCTGTACGACACGAACCTGATCGCCGTACTTCTCTCCAAACAATGCCATCGCTCCGGTCTGCTTTGCCTCCTCTAACGTCATTTCCTTCGTCACAACCGGTAATGCCTTCGCAATCTGCTCATTGACAATCTCCTCTACCTGCCGGATCTCCTCCGGTGTCATCGCAGAGAAATGGGAAAAATCAAAACGCAGTCTGTCTGCATCCACATAGGATCCTGCCTGCTCCACATGACTGCCCAGGACCTGGCGCAGAGCTTTCTGCAATAAATGGGTAGCGCTGTGGTTCTTGCAAGTATTCTTGCGGTTTTCTTCCTCCACTTGCAGGGTAACGGTGTCTCCCACACGGAACATACCACGGGTTACCGTTCCCACATGACCAATTCTGCCGCCCTGTAAATGAATGGTATCTTTTACAGAGAACACATTGTCTCCTGCCACAATCTTTCCAATATCGGCCTGCTGACCGCCCATCGTACCATAAAACGGTGTTTCCTCGACGATGATTGTCCCGTTCTGCCCATCGGTCAGCGCGGACACAATCTCTTCCTCCGTTGTGAGAACACTGATCCGGGAATCATGTACCAGTCTGTCATACCCCACAAAAGTACTGGTAACCGCTGGATCAATCTGCTGGTAAACGGTTTCCTCTGCTCCCATGTAATTCGTCGTCTTGCGGGCGCGCCGCGCTTTCTCTTTCTGCTCCTGCATCGCTGCGGCAAAACCATCCTCATCCACCGTGCAGTCCTGTTCCTCAAGAATTTCTATCGTCAGATCCAGCGGGAAACCATAGGTATCATATAGTTTAAAGGCATCCTCGCCGGATAGCTGTTTCTTATGTTCTGTCTGCAGTGTTTCCTGCATTTCGTGAAGAATCTGCAGTCCCTGATCTATGGTCTTGTCAAACTTACTTTCCTCCTGTGTCAAAACCTGGACAATAAACTCCTTTTTCTCCTCTAATTCAGGATACCCGTCTGAGGATTCGCTAATGACCGTTTCCGCCAGTTCCGACATGAAACGCTTGGTAATGCCCAGTTTGCGACCATGACGGACAGCTCGACGGATTAAGCGACGCAGGACATATCCCCGTCCCTCGTTGCTCGGCATAATCCCATCGGAAATCAGAAACGTAGAAGAACGAATATGATCAGTGATTAGACGGATCGAAATATCCTGCTCCTCATCCTGCTGATAGGTAACTCCTGCGAGAGCACAGATTTTATCCCGGATCGCCTTCATCGTATCAATGTCATAGACAGAATCTACATCCTGCACTACTACAGCCAGACGCTCCAGTCCCATCCCAGTATCTATGTTTTTATTTTCTAATTCCTCATAATGTCCCTGTCCATCTCCATCAAACTGGGTAAAGACATTATTCCAAATTTCCATATAACGGTCACATTCACAGCCTACCTTGCAATCCGGGCTGCCACAGCCATATTTCTCTCCCCGGTCATAGTAGATCTCGGAACAAGGCCCACAAGGACCTGCTCCATGCTCCCAGAAATTATCACATTCACCATTTTCATCCCGGTAGAAACGGGTAATCTTCTCTCCCGGCACACCGATTTCTTTCGTCCAGATTTCATATGCTTCATCGTCTTCCCCATAGATGGATGGATATAAACGCTCTGGGTCCATTCCCAAAGTCTCTGTCAAAAATTCCCAGGACCATACCAACGCTTCCCTCTTAAAATAATCCCCAAAGGAAAAATTTCCCAGCATCTCAAAAAACGTCAAATGCCTTGCTGTCTTACCCACATTTTCAATATCGCCGGTACGGACGCATTTCTGGCAGGTAGTCACTCTGCGGCGCGGTGGGATCTCCTGGCCGGTAAAATATGGCTTTAACGGCGCCATTCCCGCATTGATCAACAAGAGGCTATTATCGTTATGGGGCACCAGGGAAAAACTTTTCATCGCCAGATGCTCCTTACTCTCAAAAAATTCCAGATATTTTCTTCGCAGCTCGTTTACACCATATTTCTCCACGATTCTTGTCTCCTTTATATTAAATTCTTATGCATATCATTTTAATTATAGATTATTCCCAGGGGAGTGTCAATGATCGGAATATTATTTCCCCCGGCAGCAACATTTCTTCGTTGCATATATTCTTTAATATAGTAAACAAAAAAACAGGCGGAAACAGATCCTTATTTGATCTGTCTCCTGCCAGTTTTCATCACAAGTTTCCTCGGTCAGATTACCCTAACCTTTTTTTACTTTCATCGTCTTTTTAAAACCGGTTTTCTTAGAGAATAACTTTTTATATGCTTTGACTTTCTTTTTGCCACAGGTTATGACCGCCTTTTTGTGGATGCCCTTGACTGCATTATTCCCCACTTTCTTTAGTTTGGTTGATTTTATCACAATCTTCCTGAGAGATTTGCAGTTTTTAAATGCCCCTTTCTCAATCGTTTCCACCTGTTTGCCCACAGTAATTTTAGTAACTTTTTTGCATTTAGCAAAAGCGTTTTCCGATACCGCCGTCACTTTGAATTTTTCAGTCTGTCCTCCAACGCTGACTTTGATTGTCTCTGGAATGGTAATACTCTTTGCACCGGTCTTTTTCGGTGCCCGGTAAGCTACTGTTTTCGCGGAAGGATTGGTTACTACATAGTTTGCACCACCTGCCTGACAGGTGCTTCCCTTGGCAAGTTTATCGGTCTGTTTTCCTGTATCTGGCGCTTTCGTCGGTACAGGTGAGGCAGTAGGGGTATTTGTATTTCCTCCCGGTTTTTGCTCAGTCACTCCGTAGACTTTTCCCAATACTGCCACGGCATCGACCGCCAGAGATCCCTGCGCCACTTCGATCGTTACGGTATGCTCGCCATAAGGCAGACCGTCCAACTGGTATGTCGTACACATATTGTCCGCTGTCCAGATGGGATCCCTGGTCTTGAATGGCTTGCCATCCACTGTCACATTTAACAGATTTGCCAGTTCATTTTCTTTTCCTTCATTGCGGGCTCTCTTATTGCTGCCCAGTAACTCCAACCCGGTTCCCTGGAAGGTGTAGCTCAGGGTAGCTCCTGCTCCCTGACTAAAGGACATACTGCGCTGATATACAAACATTCCCTGATCCGCACAGGTACGGGTCCATAGATCGTTATATACTAATTTGGTCTTCTTCTCTTGCGACAGATCATAGGTCTCCATATTATCCAAGTATTCCGTATAATATGGAACATAGCCTTTGATCTTGGTTACCGCCAGATTGTCAAAACAAGTATAGGAATTACTGCTTCCCAGCGCAATTCGACCTGAAGTAATCGGACTCTCATCCTGATAGGAAGTAATCAGTTCCTCATTAATATACGCTTTGATGGTATTACCCTCTCCGCTTAATTTCAACTTGAACCAGTTTCCTGCTTTGGCAGCATCAGATAACGCACTGTTCGTTCCTATATTTCCTGTTGCCAGTTCCTTCGGTTTGGATGATGTAGCGCTGCGGCGGTATAAAATCCAGGTTCCATCCTCCGCTACAGAGAACGAATAGCCACTGCTGGCCTCCACTTTATGGGAAGAACCCGTCTGTCGGATTCCAAGGATCGCATATTGGTCTTTTACCGAACGTTCAAACTGTACATCCACCGAAGCCGTATAATTCGTCCAACGGAAATCACCGATCAAGGTGGCGGAATCGCCTCGGTTCCATGCACCACCCACCCCTGTGGTATCTTTATCTAACTGCTGTCGCAGCACATGATTTCCTGTACTGTCTTTGACTACTTCAAATGCCCCGTTCAGGGTGTGAGTATAGCGTGCCATGGCGCCATCCTCCCCACCGCGGGAAGCAATATAATCTTCCGTTTCCCCGGTCAATCCCCCCTTACCATCTAACACAGCAACCGTGCGGTCCTTATACTCAAAATCATCCGCATACAGATATCCGTCTTCTGTATTTTGCACAGCCCCTGTCGCATCCGTGTCGAGGACAGTTCTCTCTCCCTCCACCGGAAGTCCCTGGGTATGCTCCAAGCTGTCAGATACATCCAGCGTGGTTACCGTTACTGTAGAATATGGTTTCACTGCAAACGTATAGGTTCCTTCTGCATCCTGTGAAATCTCTCCCAGGCATTTCATATAGTTTTCATTGAATGATCCCGCGTCGGCAGCTCTCGTCTCCCAAAGCTCCAATTTCTGATCATCCGGCAAATCCATATTCTGGGTCTGCAATGTATAATTCATTGGATATTCGCTGTCATTGACAATCATGGTGGAAAATGCAGTTTTATCCGGTGCTGCCAGGGTCAGGTAATTTTCCCCGCCATTTCTTCCATTCACAGCATTGCTGCCGCTGCCTGTTTCCTGATAAGCATTTGCTTTGCTCGCAGACGCTACGCCACGCCAAATACCAGCGGTATTGTCTGCGTTCTCCCAACCGGTAACTGCAAATTTGCTAATATGGGCCAAGACAAGTAATCCGGCGTCATAGTGGATCCAACCAGACCATGGATCCCTGGCGCTGACCAATTCCTTAAAGGAATATTGACCACCCTCATAGAAAGAACCGATGACCGGCTGATAGATCACATGTCCACGACGAGACTCCACAAAGCTTTTGATCACGGTATTTCCCATTTCCAATGCACTTCCGGACCCGCCTAATCCAGTTCCGACTACCGTAGGGTCCGCTACATTATTCGAAGGACGAAAGGCAGAATTTGAAAAAGTTGCCTGTTCTTCACTGTTCCAGACCTCTTTATCCTGCTCCTCCGCCAACCATTTCATCGCATCATTCGCATCATCCCAGGTTTTATAATGATAACCAACCACATCCGTGGCATCATAAAATTCCTGGTCGGATTTCAAAAACTCTGCCACTTCTTCGCTCACGACATTCGCCTCGTCAGAGACCACCAGTTTAATTTGCTGAAATAACTGCAATGCTTCCGCATCTGCAATGGTTTCTTCCGTTTCTGCGGCAATCCATTCCGCAAAAAGTTTGGTTCGCTTTACATCGCCTTCCCCACCCCAATGTTCGTTGGTGTTTGGATTGATGTAATCCACCATGAAACCAAACTCTTCATATCCCGCCAAAATACTTTGTTTGTACCAGAAATACTTATCTTCATCAGACTTTACCCAGGTTGGCGTATTCCATGCCAAAATGCTAACCCGGAGATCTGGATTGATCTTCTTGGCATCGGCGGCCAATTGCCAGCCCGGATTCCGCCGCACATTGGGCTTTTCGTCCTTGGTACGCATGGTTGCGCTCTCGGAACCGGTAGAATTATTGCGATCGTTCCCCATTTCCAATTTCACATGGGTAAAAATCGGATATTCCCCGCCAAAGAGATATTGCATTAATTCTGCATACCGTTCCGGATTCTCTGCCTTGTAATCCATCAGCAGGTCACTGGTAGAATTACCGGTCAACAATCCAAATCCCTTGTATGTCAGGCCATTGACATTGTCCGCCTGAATATCATCCCCATCCAATAGGATTGCTCCGGTTTTTGTTTCCACAGACCTTCCCTCCTCTGCCGCTGCATGGATCTTCTGCAATCCAATTCCACTGCTGCATACCATAGATAGACTAAGTACACAGGCTCCCAGTTTTTTCCACAATTGTTTCCTCATCCGCTCCTCCTTTTCTGTGCGGGACACTAGTACAACGAATATTAAGTAATTGGCGGTTTGACTTTATCCAAAACTTAATTTTCGTTGTACTGGTATGTGTTACCTGACGGTATCCCAATCATTCCTGCTATTACGAGTATACGGCGGAACAACAGACAGTTCAATCCCAAATATTTTGCACATTCCAAAAATATGAACATTTTTAATCCGTTACCACATCTGCTCCGTCCCATGTCGTTTCCGGCAGTCTGTCGGAGATATCCCCTCGTATTTTTTGAAAACCATTCCAAAATAAGTTAAATTGTCGTATCCGACAGCCCTGCCAATTTCTGCCACGGATTGTTTGGTAGAGACCAGTAATCCCCGGGCGACAGAAATCCGTTTTCTGGCAAGGTATTCCATCGGCCTCATTTTCATTTTTTCTTTGAACACACGGCAAAAATGCTGCTTCGTTACTTCGCTGATATCTGCCAGCTGCTCCAAAGTAATGTCCGATGCATAGTTTTCATTCATATAGATGATCGCTTTTTCCACCATCCCACCAGCGGTCCGCTCCCCATATCTCTCTTTTGCCAGAAAAGCCTGTCTTACCGCAATAATGTATTCATATACCAAAACAGAGCATTTTTCATCACCATTTACCGGATCTTTGGCGGCCGATAACATCTGGCTAAATATCTTTTCCAGTTCTTCTCCCACCAGATCCGCATGATAGGCAAACCGTTCCAGGCCCATTCCCTGTAACAATTCTGTTAAATAGGCGCCACGGAATACCACCCAGCAGGTACTCCATTCATCTTCTACCAGAGGATAATATTCATGTGGGACCCCTGATGCCAGATAAAATAAACTTCCCTTTTTTTGTGGATAGCTGGTTCCATCTATGATCAAATTCCCGGCGCCGCTGCGTGTATATAAGATCTGATGAGAAATCAGGCCGGTTTCCCGGACAATATGATATTCCGGATCAGCGATGCCCACACCTGCCAGATAAAACGGTAATGATTTCTGTCTGCCCAGAACAGGATAAATAAATTCCATAAAACCCTCTCTTTCCTATGATCAGTTCGAAAATCAACACAGCGGATACTAAGTCGTTTCTTGCATCAAACAGCTTAGTATCCGCTGTATAAAAGCACTATAGCATCCCCACCCAGAATCTGTCAATTTTCTCGATCGCCCGGACACGGAAATCAATGTTCAAATCTTATCCTTTGCCAAAGCAAAAAGTGTATCAAATATCAAAGTAGAAAGACAGTTGCATGCCTTCTGGTATTGACGTATAATACTATCTTATAAAATCATTTGATAGGGAGGTCTTTCGACAATGAATTTTCAGGAAGCGAAACAAAAATTAATGCAATATTCACAAGAACATGTTCTCAAATATTATGATACCCTTAACGAATCGGAACAGCAGGATCTGCTGAGACAGATTGCAGAAACAGATTTTTCTGTCCTGCATCATATTCATTCATCCTCTGAAACGGATTCCCGCAGAGGAGAGATTACGCCGATTCGTGCCCTGCAGATCCCCGAAATCGAGGAACACCGGGAAGAATTTCAGCAGACGGGGATCTCAGCGATTAAAGATGGTAAGGTGGCGGCTGTCCTATTAGCAGGCGGTATGGGAACCCGCCTGGGCTCCGATCATCCCAAGGGAATGTATGACATTGGATTAACCAAACCAGTCTATATTTTCGAACGGATTATCTCGAACTTATCTGATGTCGTCAGACTAACTAATACTTGGATCCACCTCTTTATCATGACCAGTGATAAAAACCATGCAGATACGACGAGCTTTTTCCACGACCATGATTTCTTTGGATACCGTGCTGATTATATTCACTTTTTTCAACAGGATATGGCTCCGGCTGCCACCTATAACGGCAAAGTTTATATGGAAGACAAGCACAAAATAGCAACCTCTCCCAACGGAAACGGAGGTTGGTTCTCCTCCCTGCAAAATGCAGGGCTATTGGAATTCATTCATAAAAACGGGATTCAATGGCTCAATGTATTTGCCGTCGATAACGTATTACAGCGCATCGCAGATCCATGTTTCGTAGGTGCCACAATAGCCCGAAATTGTAGTGTTGGTTCGAAAGTGGTACGCAAAAACGATCCCGATGAAAAAGTCGGGGTAATGTGTCTCAAAGATGGACATCCCTCTATTGTAGAATATTATGAACAGACACCACAACTCCGTGACACCAAGGATGAGAACGGGGAACCGGCTTATAATTTTGGTGTAATCCTGAATTATCTGTTCAATATATCTGCCCTGGAAGCGATCTGCGAACAAGAAATGCCGTTGCATATCGTTGAGAAAAAAATACCTTTTATTGACGATGACGCTGTGCCCGTTGATCCCTTGGAACCTAACGGCTATAAATTTGAAACTTTGATACTGGATATGATTGAACTCATGGATACCTGCCTGCCATATGAAGTCGTCCGCGACCGGGAATTTGCGCCAATCAAAAATAAAACTGGGGTGGATTCCGTAGAAAGTGCACGTATTCTGCTGCAACAAAATGGTGTGACACTATAGCAAACAGGGATTCATACAGAATACGGTTTGCCGTACCCTGTATGGATCCCTGCTATTAATACATTACTTATGTTCCAACGATTCTATTCTTCCGTATCCGCTTCTTCAGCCTCCTCATATCCTGTCGCGTTGGCCGGAACTTCTTCCCATTCCTCTGCGTCCATTTGTTCCACATAACGGTCCCCATAATATTGATCCGCCAGATATTCCAGAAAAACAACCGATTCCTCTGGATAGGTCCGAATCAGACTAGCTCGGATATGGGAGGTAATCAGCAAATCATTCTCAACATCTGACACCGAACTATCTTTCCAGCCATTCACAATTTCCTGAGACAGTTCTGCGTCTAAGAAATCATAAATCTCTTTAATTTTAGCTTCTTCTGCCGGAATTTTGAGCTTTATTTTAGATGCTTTTACCATACTGACAATGCCTATAATAAAGAAAGCAGTAAATACAACAGCAATGACAATAAAGACAAAATTCTCATAATGGATCGGCAGTATATCTAACTGACATAACGTCAGGAACACAGCACCCAGAATAGAAAAAACGATAAATGTGATTCCAGAAAACTTCAGGTCTTTAAATTCCTCTTCCTTGGTAACATAACTTTCTGTTGATGTATAGAGCAGATCTACGGTATCTTCCTCCGCTTTCTCAGACAAAAGTAAGTTTTCTGCCTGTTTCTGTACTTCCGCTTCGCGGTTAAAGATGTCCTCTTTCGCTTCGGTCTCCTGCTCTTCCTGATCCCAGTCATATTCCGTTTCTGGATTGTCCTCAACATCCTCTGAACGGAAATCCGAATTCTCAAACTCACCGTCTGCGGAATCTTCCTGACTCATCTGTTTTTGCAATTCCTGTAAGATCTCTGTCTCATGGTCCTCTTTCATGGCTAACAGAAAACCACGGAATAATTTCTCTGCTCTTTTCCGCTGTTTCTCAAGCACGGTAACCACATAGACGGCGCCGCCCTCTTTCTCCAACTTCTCTGCCTGGTCTAACCCCGAATACTTCAGATACTCCAAAAAACGGTCCGCAACCTGTTCCTCCTTAAATTCACAGAGATCCACGACGCAAAAATCCGCTTCTGTTCCCTCTACCAATTCTGCCCCACAGTCTGCGCATACTTTGACCCCTTTTCGATACTCCATCTTACAATTTGGGCACCACATCTCCAATCATCTCCTTTCCTTTCGAAAAAAGTGCGATCCAAACATGAACCGCACTTCCGTGTCATACCAAAATGATTATTTTAATATTTCTTTTACCTTTGCTGCCTTACCAACACGGTCACGCAGATAGAATAACTTCGCACGTCTTGCTTTACCTCTGCGAACCACCTCGATCTTCTCAATAATCGGAGAATGTAATGGCCAGGTCTTTTCCACGCCTACGCCGTTGGAATTCTTTCTCACGGTAAAGGTCTCTCTGGCACCACCATTCTGTCTTTTCAATACAGTGCCTTCATACACCTGCACACGCTCTCTAGAACCCTCGATAACCTTGGCGAATACTCTTACCGTATCACCTACATTAAAATCCGTAATATCAGATTTTAACTGCTCGTCTTCAATTGCCTTAATAATATCGTTCATTTGTGTGACCTCCTTCATATTTTGACATTCTTAATACTTCTGTGCTTTGCGCAACCGTAACAGAGGAATATCTCTACTCACAACAAGAAATAGAATATCATACTTGTCCCAACTTTGCAAGATATTTTTTCTTAATCTGTTTCACGTTAATGTAACGTTTAACTTAAATTCTTTGATCAAATTAATCAATCCCGATTTTAAAGACAATCGGATATTCCCCATTGCTTTTATCCGTTTGGATGAATACAAAAAACCGAAGATCCTAATACTCCAAGATCTTCGGCGCCCCTGCCAAGGATTTCCTACGGTATCACAACCGATTTCCTCATCCTTCGCTCTATCGGCGTGACAGGATTCGAACCTGCGGCCTCATCGTCCCGAACGATGCGCTCTACCAAACTGAGCCACACGCCGCCATTACAGAAACATCGTCTGTTTCCAAGGAAGTATTCTATCTCATTTGATTCTAAAAGTCAATGACTAAATTTTTTGACTTTCCCCATTTTTTCTGAGAGACGGTTCTAGTCCAAAATAAGAAAT
>CANRZB010000055.1 GCA_947644195.1 uncultured Clostridium sp. | reverse complement strand
AACTTATTAACCAAGTAGTCTTGATTGACTACACCATTATTATACTAGGAGTGATGATAATGAGATTCACAGGAAAATGGTTGGCAAGAACGTTGTCGCTGTCTTTAGCGACGGCATGTGTCGTGACATTACAACCAATGGTGCCGGCAGTTCAAAAGGGGGCAGCAGATCCGGCAAAGGCTGTCGTTGCAGAAGCCGATGCGAAGGCAAAGGAGCCGTCTGTGATTAGTGAGGTAAAAGATGGCGGTGTGTCACGCTATGGTCTTCAGAGAACCAAATTTGTGGATGAGAACGGCAGGACGGTGAATGTGGATACGTTGACCGGTTCGGAACAATCCGTGCAGGATGGAAGTCTGTTGGCACGGATTCGCAGGGATAATACAGCCACTTCTTCAACGAGGAAAAAGGCGAAGAAAATGGCGGCAAGCAGTAATTATACTAGTCCATATGTGCCAGTAGAAATCCGCAATCAGGGAAGTTGGGGAGTGTGTTGGGCATTTGGTGCCACCGCAGCGATTGAAGCAAATATGGTGAAAAAAGCATCGCAGTTTTCCAATGCGTCCTATACGAACCGAACGATTGATTTATCCGAGCGGCATGTAGCATGGTTTTCGCATAATACTTACAGCACGGATAAAAATAATATTGCCTATGGCGACGGAGTCAAGAAAACCACGCCTAAATCTGCTTTTGTTGGTGGTAACCGGGAACAGGTTATGTCCTACCTGGCAAAGAGCTGTGGGATGGAGCAGGAAGCAGAAGCACCTTATGATACCTCAAGCAGCATGAAAGGTTTGTTGGAGGAGCAGCGTTATTCTTCGGTTGCACAACTTCATGATGCGCATTTGATGGGAGAATATAAGCCGGATGATGATCATATTGAACTGGTCAAGGCGATGGTGCAATCCTATGGCGCAGCAATGGTTTCCTATTATTCCAATACGGCATATTATGGAGAGGATAGCAATAAACAGACCAATTACTATTACCCGACAAAGGCAGGTTCGAATCATGCGGTCTGCATTGTTGGATGGGATGATAATTATGCGGCTTCTTCTTTTAAGAAGACGGCACCGGGCAATGGAGCTTGGCTGATTCGAAACAGTTGGGGATCAAATTGGGGTAGTGACGGTTGTTTCTGGCTTTCCTACTATGATCCGTCTATCTGTTCGATTGCTTCTTTTGATATGGTAGATACCGAAGATTATGGTAGGACTTACCAGTATACGGGAGGGGCAGATATACAGTGGATGTCGATGGGAAGTTCTTCCATAGAGGGAGCAAATGTTTATCGTGCCCAGGAACAGGAGACCTTAAAATCTATTGGGGTTATCACATCTGCCAACTCCATGAAAGTAGAGGCAAAGATTTATATCAGCATGGCGCCGATGACGACTTCTCCGACCAATGGTCGGTTGGCGGGCTCTGTTACCTCTGAGGATGTGGGAATGGCAGGATTCCATATGCTGGATTTGAAAACACCAGTTTCCTTGAACGGGGGAGAGTATTTTAGTGTTGTTGTGAAAGTAACCAATACTACCGGTGGGACGGCATATCTGGTCACAGAGAGCAACCGGGGCAACAGTGAGAAATTAGGGCAGACATTTTATTATCTGGGGAATCAGTGGGCAGATGCAGCGGACAAAAAGAATACATCTATGAAGAATTTCAAAAATGCCTGCATCTTTGCCTACACTACAGGAGTTTCGACGGAGAAAGCTAGACTGAATGATTTGGTGACACAGGCAGAGGCATTGAAACAGAGTGATTTACAGGTGGCTTCCGATCAATTGTGGAAAGACATTCAGGCAGATATTGCGTATGCAAAAGCGAGCTCCAACACAGCAGAAGTAAAACGTGCTCTACGTATTCTGACGCAGGATATCAGCCAGGTTTCCTCGCACAACTTATATACAACGTCTCAGCACAATACCGGGCCTGGAAGGAAAGGGGTAGAGATCTATGCCAATGGCGGTACTGTAAAGGAGAACGGTGTTAAAGTAAATTACAAGACTTCTACCTTATATCATAATATTCAGAGGGAGATGTCCTATGTCTGGGCCAATAAGAAGAAAGGTCTGGCAAAGCTGAGTTACAAGGGCAAGTATATTGTCGCAGCTACGACAGATTACCGAAAACCGGAACTGAATGTAGACGGAACGTTAAAGCAGGTGGATGAAAAGGCAAAGGAAATCGCCAAAGTCAGCGTAAATACCAGCAAGGTTACGATATCACCAAAAGCGGAGGGAGACATCTATGTGTGGGTACTGTATTACCCGCAGAGTGTGATAGACCAGGCGGCTATTCTGCAGAAGCAAACAGATTATGCCGTAACCAAGGTGCATGTCAGTACAGCGCCAAAGACCATTAAATTGTATGACCGCGCTGCCGGAGATCCAGTTGCGAATGATACGATGTATACTTCCAGTGTGGTTCCTGCTGGGGATGGCGTAGATGTTTATGTCAAAGGAACGATTGGATCCATTACCAGGAAGGCAAATACCGTACAGGTCATTGAAGACAAAAATATTCAATATACGCCAGTAGTTCCGGCAAAATATGCAGATTATATTACAGTCACAGAGAAAACCGACAGCAAGCATCATTTTCGGATTGACGTCAGCCCGGAGATCGGCAGTCTGATCAAGGATGGCAAGACATTATCTGTAACCGTTGGCTTCCAGTGCAACCGCAATACCAAGAAAGGGAATTTCAAGTTAGTCATTGGAAATCCGGTTACCATGTTTACCCTGACAGCGATGGAGTCTTCTACAAACTTGACGGAAGCAGAGGGGATCGTGGATCTGAAGCTGCCATCGGCTGCCAATGCATCGCAGACCGTATTGATCCAGGAAAATAAGACATGGAAAAATCCTTCCAGACCATGTTCTGACGGAACAAAGTTGTATAAGTTTTCTGCTTTAGACCAGTATGTTTTTACAGCGACGAGAACGATTAAGGTATTAAAAAAGCCGGATAAATATCAGAGCAAGGTCAGCATCGCTGCCGTCAAGGGCACCAATCAGTTTAAAATCACAGCGGCCAAAGGGACGCCAGATGGCACAACGGCTTATTTGATGATATACCACAATGGATATCAGAAGGCACCCGGAACGGGATTTCAGATTATTCGTGTGACAGTTGGATAACTTTTGAATGGGGCAACAAGTAAATGTTGTTGCCTGGAACTTCTGAATCGGTGCAGCCCGGAACTTCTGAACTGGATGCTTGACAAAAGAATAAAAGTATGATAGTCTGTCTGAGGTTTCGCAAATGCGAGACAACACTGCCGTAGACAGTAGGTGCCGGTCAACCGGCGTAAGAGCAACCGCCTACCGAGGAAGATCAGACATTAGATTTGATATATTACCTCCCTGTTTATGTGCAGGGAGGTTTTCTATTATAGTTCGATGGTAGGGATGGTATGATCCATGCTATCGCCTCAGAAACAACTCTTTGCGTGCAGTGGAAAAATGCGGGCGTAAAACAGCCTGGGAAAGGAGATACACTCATGGCAAAAGTTGAATTAAAACAGCCGATCGTTGACGAGATCAAATCCAAAATTGACGGTGCAGCTACCGTAGTCTTAGTAGACTACCGTGGCCTTACTGTAGACCAGGACACAAAGCTTCGTAAGGGATTAAGAGAAGCAGGATGCGAATACAAGGTTTACAAAAACACATTGATGAAACGTGCGTTTGAGGGAACTGATTTCGCACAGTTAGAGGATTTGTTAGATGGACCATCTGCAATCGCTATTTCTAAAGAGGATGCAACTGCTCCGATCAGAATTTTAAGTAAAGTAGCGAAAGAGGCAGAGGCTTTGGAATTCAAGGGTGCCGTTGTAGAGGGAGAATTCTATGACGTAGATGGCATCAAGTCTCTGGCAAGTATTCCTTCCAGAGAAGAGCTTATTTCCAAACTGCTTGGTTCCCTGCAGTCACCAATTACCAATCTGGCGCGTGTGCTTAACCAGATTGCTGAGCAGGGTGATGCAGCAGCAGAAGCATAAAATAGAATGGATTTCTAAGTTATGTTTCGAACGTAGAAACGCAGGAAACCTGGCGTTTCGTTACACATGGTTAATGAATACAAATATTTAATGGAGGTAATTTGAAATGACAACACAGGAATTTATTGATGCAATCAAAGGCATGACTGTATTAGAGTTAAATGATTTAGTAAAGGCTTGCGAGGAAGAGTTCGGTGTTTCCGCAGCAGCAGGCGTTGTAGTTGCAGCAGGTGGTGCAGCAGGCGGCGATGCTGGTGCTGAGAAGGACGAGTTTGATGTAGAATTAACTGAGGTTGGTCCAAACAAGGTTAAGGTTATCAAAGTAGTTCGTGAAGTAACTGGATTAGGTCTGAAGGAAGCAAAAGAAGTTGTTGATGGCGCTCCTAAGGTAGTAAAAGAGGCTGCTTCTAAGGACGAGGCAAATGAGATCAAAGAGAAACTGGAAGCAGAAGGCGCAAAGGTTACTCTGAAATAATTTGGTTTCGATTATTGTTAGAAATGGTTCCACAATTGTGTGGAACATAAAATAGAGCTGTTGTAGGAAAGACGGGCTCCTGTGAAGTGGGAAGCAGTGATATGCTTGCCGGTTTGCAACAGCATCCCATGATATTTGGATGCTGTTGCAGGCAGGATCTGTCATTATCTACAGCAGCCTTTTTTGTTGCAGATATAGTGCAGAATCAAAGCTACTTCGTCCCAGGACCGTTTCATACAGATCAGGCGGCGGTTCAAGAGAGTATTGCATTGGGTGCAATGTGATATTTTTTTACAGAACAGTGACATAGGCAGTACCTCCGCAGAGTGGTTCCCAACGGTGTATTTCATGCGGGATTATGTTATACTATTTTATGAAAAAGTAGGGAACATGTGATTCGGGAAGAAGGAACAATGGTTGAAACCCAGAGGGATATAGGATGATGGCAGGGAGGATGGATATGATTCAGAATAAAACAGCGTTGATTACCGGAGCGACAAGTGGAATCGGCTTGGAGTTTACCAGGAAATGTGCGCAGGAGGGATATCGTCTGATTCTGGTATCCTCTCATGGAGACAGGCTGCAGCAGGAGAAGGAGGCTTTGCTTGCCTGGAAACCGCAGATTCCTGTTACCGTTTATGAACAGGATTTATCTCAGGTGGGGGCGGCATCACAATTGTACCGTAGGATTGTCAGGGATGGATATGTTGTAGATTTGCTGATTAATAATGCGGGATTTGGCCTGGTGGGGCCGGCACAGACCTTGGATGGCAAACGGGAAGAAGAAATGTTACAGTTATTAATTCATACGCCCACTGAGCTCTGCAAATGCTGTCTGGCAGATATGTATGCCAGAGGGGAGGGGATGATCTTAAATGTAGCGTCAACCGGTGCGTTTCAGCCAGGACCTTATACTGCTTCCTATTTTGCGGCGAAATCATATCTCTTTGAGTATAGCCGTGCCATTCGCTTGGAAGCGAAAGAACAGGGGGTACAGGTACATGTATTGTGTCCGGGAACCACGCGCACCTCTTTTTTTCGTAAGACAGGGAAACCTACCCCGATCTGGGCGATGCCTCCGAGGCGGGTAGTAGAAGCCGCATGGCATGGGATGAAGCGGCAACAGGGGGTAATTGTGCCGGGGAGAATGAATCAGCTCCTGCGACTTCTTCCTTCCGGTCTAAAGGCAAGATGTGTCGCCTTCTTAAAACGCTAGTACAACAAAAAAAGCCCCTACCCAACGACTCCATGGTCGTCAAATGGGGACTTCAGTGCGCGATCAGGGGTTCGAACCCTGGACACCCTGATTAAGAGTCAGGTGCTCTGCCAGCTGAGCTAATCGCGCCAACAAAATGTATCATAACAAAAAATTTCCGAAAAAGCAAGCTTTTTCTCACAATTTTGCCATATTTTTTATCGTTCAGGACGAGAATGATAAATGCGCGATCAGGGGTTCGAACCCTGGACACCCTGATTAAGAGTCAGGTGCTCTGCCAGCTGAGCTAATCGCGCAGATGGTTTGCTGATTTTTGACAGCTTGTACAGTATATCAGACTATATTACAGATTGCAAGGCTTTTTTTTAATTTCTCGATTTTCCAAGTTTCTCATGTCGATGATGGGGGAATGACAATTGAAAAGATAGCGATGGTATGATATGATTTTGATATTGTGTTTTTTACTTGTCGGGAGAATAGAAACCGGCAGGCAGATCATTTACGACAGGCAGCAGGGAGGATTCTATGATAGCAAAGAAAATGGTAACATATGTAGAAGGAAGTTCAGTTACGCGGGCAATGTTTGAGGAAGGCAAGAAATTGGCGGCTCAATATGGAGCTGAAAATGTCTATGATTTCAGTTTGGGGAATCCCAGCGTGGAGCCTCCGGTGGAAGTGAAAGAAGCTATTATCCGAATTTTGGAGGAGGATGCGCCTTGTTTTGTCCATGGATATATGAATAATTCCGGTTATGAGGAAGTTCGTGAAAAGATTGCGCAGTCGCTGAATCAGAAGTTTGGCACGGCGTTTGGGCAGAGAAATATTGTGATGACCGTGGGGGCGGCAGGAGGCTTAAATGTGATTTTGAAAACCCTGCTGGATCCAGGCAATGAAGTGATTGCCTTTGCCCCATATTTTGGAGAATATAATAACTATGTGGCGAACTATGACGGTGTTATGGTCGTGGTTCCGCCGAATGTGCCTACGTTTCAGCCGGATTTGGAAGCGTTTGCTGCTAGAATTACATCAAAGACCAAGGCTGTGATCGTGAATACGCCGAATAATCCTACCGGTGTCGTATACTCCGAGGAAACGGTTCAAAACTTGGCAAAGATTCTGGAAGAGAAACAGCAGGAGTATGGAACTGCTATTTATCTCATTGCGGATGAACCATATCGGGAACTGGCCTACGATGGTGTATTTGTGCCGTATCTGACAAAATATTATGCCAATACCATTGTCGGATATTCCTATAGCAAATCATTGTCCCTGCCGGGAGAGCGGATTGGTTATCTGGTCATACCGGATGAAGTGGATGATTTTGAAAATGTAACTTGTGCGGCAAATGTGGCTAATCGGATTTTGGGGTACGTCAATGCACCGTCTTTGATTCAGCTGGCTGTATCCAGGTGCCTGGATGCCAGCACAGATATTGCGGCCTATGATACCAACCGTACCTTGCTGTATAACGCTTTGACGGAATATGGTTATGAATGTGCCAAACCAGAGGGTGCCTTTTATCTATGGGTTAAAGCGTTGGAAGAAGATGATAAGGCATTTGTGGCAAGAGCCAAGGAATATAATGTATTGGTAGTGCCGGGCAGTGCCTTTATGTGTCCGGGCTATGTCCGAATTGCATACTGTGTCGATAAGGCAATGATTGAGCGCTCCCTGCCGGCATTTCAGAAACTGGCAGAAAGCTATCAGTAATGGAATACCTTCCATTACAACGAAAATTATCTAGCCAAAGCAAGGAAACGAGGATAAATAGATATGAATACCAGATTAGCAGCAAATTTTAGGAAAATAGACCCCTATGTGCCGGGGGAGCAGCCGGATCTGCCAGACATGGTTAAACTAAATACCAATGAAAATCCCTATCCACCATCTCCCTGTGCTGCGGAAGCAATTCGACAGTTTGATACGGAAGCATTGCGGTTGTATCCAGATCCTGCTTCCACAGAATTGGTGCATGCCATTGCCGAGCGGTATGGGTTGACGGATGATCAGGTATATGTTGGGGTTGGATCGGACGATGTATTGGCAATCTCATTTATGACTTTTTTCCATTCAGGGAAACCGATTCTGTTTCCTGATATTACATATTCTTTTTATGATGTTTGGGCGGAATTGTTTCAGATACCTTACCAATGTCCGGCACTGGATGAAAATTTTGATCTCCGGCTGGAGGACTACACGTGTAGTAACGGTGGTGTTGTGATTGCCAATCCCAATGCACCGACTGGAGTGGTGCAGGATTTGGATTTTCTGCGTCAGGTCATTGAAGCGAACCGGGATGTGATTGTGATGATCGACGAGGCATATATTGATTTCTGTGGCAGTTCATCGGCGCTGCCGTTGATCCGGGAGTATGATAATGTGGTAGTGGTGCAGACTTTCTCCAAGTCGAGATCCATGGCGGGCGTGCGGATCGGGTACGCTATGGCACAACCGGAACTGATTCAGGCAATGAATGATGTTAGGTATTCTTTTAATAGTTACCCGCTGAGCAGACTGTCGGTGGCAGCAGGAGTAGCGGCGCTGAAAGATGAGAGCTATTTTCAGGATATGCTGGCAAAAGTAATTGCAACCAGGGAAGAGACAAAGCAGGAATTGCACCGTTTGGGATTTTCTTTCCGGGATTCCATGACAAATTTTATTTTTGCAACGCATGAGGAAGTACCGGCGCAAGTGATTTTTGAGAAATTGCGGGAACGGCATATCTTTGTCCGTCATTTCCAGAAACCAAGGATTGATAACTATTTGCGGATTTCCATTGGAACGGATGATGAAATGAGGAGGTTCCTGGATGCGGTGGAGGAAATTGTGACACAGGAGAGAAACCGTTGAGGGAAGATATGATTTGAGATTCGCCGTATTTTGTAGTGGACAGTGAGAAGATTTGCAGAAAAAGGCGTAGAAAATTGTACTGAGTTGTCGTATAATAATCTTATTGGAACAGGAACGTATCAAGAATGGAGGATAATAGGAGATGAGATTAGTAACGAGATCTGATTTCGACGGATTGGCCTGTGCCGCTTTATTAAAAGAAGCCGGCATTATTGATCATTGGAAGTTTGCACATCCCAAGGATCTGCAGGATGGTCTGGTAGAAATTACAGAAGATGACTGTTTAGCGAATGTCCCTTTTGTGGAAGGTTGTGGTTTGTGGTTTGACCATCATAGTAGCGAGCAGGAGCGCCAGGAGCTGGAGGGAAAGTACAAGGGAGAGAGCCGGATTACACCGTCCTGTGCCCGTATCATTTATGAGTATTATGGTGGACACGACAAGTTTCCACAGTTTGACGATATGATGGAAGCCGTGGATAAGGTGGATTCTGCCAATCTGACGATTGACGAGATCCTGCACCCGGAGGGTTGGATCCTGGTAGGCTATATCATGGATCCCCGTACCGGACTGGGCCGATGGAGAAACTTTACCATTTCCAACTATCAGTTGATGGAGGAACTGATTGATGCCTGCCGGACAATGACGACAGAGGAAATCCTGGCATTGCCGGATGTGGTAGAACGTATTGAAGTTTATCATGAGCAGGCGGAGAAATTCCAGGAGATGGTAAAAGCACATACCCGGATTGAAGGAAATGTGATAATTTCCGATTTGCGTGGAGTGGATCCGATCTATTCGGGTAATCGCTTTATGATTTACAGCATGTATCCAGAGCAGAATATTTCTGCATGGATCGTATCTGGGCGCGGCGGCAAGGGTTGTTCCGTGGCAACAGGCTACAGTATTATTAACCGTACATCTAATGTAAATGTAGGCAGTCTGATGTTGAAGTATGGCGGTGGTGGACATAAGGCAGTAGGTACTTGTCAGTTCCCGGATGAAACAATGGATGAGATGGTGCCAAAGCTGTTGAAGGAGTTAGTTGAGCTGAGCGCATGACTGTGCTGAATTTATTCACAGAAAAAAGTAAAATAAAGTATGAAAAAATGCGGGATACCAGTAAAATAGGTATCCCGGACTTTTTTAATATAGAATAAGGGGAGAGAACAGGAATGAAACGAATTATTAGTTTTTGCTTGGCGGTCAGTATTATAGTTGGTCTATTCAGTGGGATGCCGGCTGTTGCCAGTGAAAGCACAAAAAAGCTGGAATGGGAGTTATCTGAAGTTGCATTGAATCATGGGACTGTGTCTTTTACTCTTGATAATGTGGATTTTGCTCAGGATGCAACTCTTTATATTTCGAATCTGGAAGATGAAGTTATGGTTACCCGTCCATTTTCGATTAGTAGTTCCCGGCAAAATTTTGAACTGTATTTTCGAAATGGAATTACGTTACCAGTAGGTCAATACCTTGTTTGGGTAGAGGATGAGAATGGCGCAATGACTCAAGTATGGAAAGTAAGGATAAGCAAACACGATTTTTCTGTCAGTGACATAATAGCGTACCCCAACTGTGTGTTGGGAAAAGAATGGAGCTGGATAGATGTTCCCTACATCTATGCAGAAGTAGGTTTTGAGAAGTACACAGCAGAGAAGGATTTCGAAGGTAATTTTTTGATTACTTATCCGAAACAGAAGAGTGGCACCATTATTAAAGTATATTTAGAAGATGGATATGGATGCCAGGAAGTGATTAATTTGGAGGTGCAAGAAAAGAAAGTAAGTCTTCCGTGGGATATGGATGTTTATCGAAATGGGATTTTTTCCTATTATGATTTAAAACCTGATGAGAGATTATGCGTTGATATTGATGGAACAGTATATTATGGTGAATATGGTGCAGGAGCGGATCTGGGAACGGGCTGCCTAATTTCTTATCCGGGGATATCAGCAGGGATTAATACAGTCACTGTTTGGGTAGAAAGTCAGGTGGGAAGCACTAGCGAAAGACAGAGTTATACCCTGAAGGACTGCCCGTTTTCTAAATATGATATTAAGATGGATACGTATCCGGGAAAAACATCGGGACATGTCAAGGCAAATGCTCAGGGGCGGATTCCAAATTCTATTTCCATAACATTAGGGGGAACTGTTTATTCTGCACCGGTTTCTTCGGATGGAAATTTTGAGTTGACCTATCCGCTTCAGCCCCGCGGAAGTACTTTGCATTTTCTGTTCCAGGATGAACATGGCTGTAGTGTGGAAACGACGGACTATGTCTATAATTATCTAGGTCTTGGAGGCTGTGGATATATCCATTTAACAGTTCCTAATAAAATGATAGCGGAAAATGTACATGAAGGATGTAGGCTGTATGTAAGTATAGGGGGAAAAGAATATAAAAGTGAAGTGGCAACAAAAGAAAACAAGGGAAGAGTTACTGCTCATTATCCGATACAGGCTGCCGGAACCGCAATTACAGCATGGATACAAAATGATACTACAACAGAGGTTTCTGATAAAAAAACTTATACGGTAGCAAATAAGAAATATTCTGATTATTTTGATGTAGGTGTAGATGGAATTAGTGGAGTTATATACCTGGATGATTTGAAGAATGATGATTTTTTGGAATGTAATATTACATCTATTTCTGTCAAAGTGGGCGGAAGAGAATATCCATGCAAAGAAAAAGATGATTATTCGGAGGAGGAATTGGAGGATATGGGGGTTTGGGATGAGTACGATATATATACCTTTAAAGGTTCCTATCCAAAACAGAAAGTCGGCAGCAAGATTCAACTGATAGTGCAGGATGCTGATGGTTATTCCCTTTCCTATAATCTGGAAGTTGAAAATTTTGAGCCGAAACTCAAAGTTAACCGGGTATATTCCAGTGATAAAAAAATATCGGGAACTACTGTGGCAGGTTCATCGGTTACGATTAAATTTGGAAAAAAGAAATATAAAACAAAAGCGAAGAAAAATGGGAAATTTTCTGTGAAAGTTAAAAGTCAAAAAGTAGGAACTAGGATTAAGGTTTCCGTAGTCTCTCCTAAAGGATACACCAATTATGAGATATTGAAAGTAAAGTTGGACGATGGTGATGTAACTATTAAGGAATACGTCTATCGAACTAGTTCATCCATTACTCTTTCGATATACAAACCGAGAAAGGGAGACTGCTTGACATTAAGTGCAGGCGGTAGAAAGTATACCAAAAGATTGAAGACTAGCAAGAAAAAACAGAAGATAGTAATTAAATTGAAGCGGAAAGCAGTAGCGGGTTCTAAAGTTTCTGTAGTTTTAAAAGATAAATTTGGTAAGAAAAAGTCTTCACATCAAGCAATGGTTTATTATGGTAATACAATTATGAAAGGAATGTCTGCCAAAAATGCCACTTTGACAACATGGGGATATCCGCTTAGGAAAAATGACTATGGGACAGGAAGCGTGCAGTGGGTATTTCGTAGTGGGGATACGTATCTTTATGTTTATATTAGAGGTGGAAAAGTTGTATCAATGCAACGCATTAATTATTGATAGGACGAATACATTGTTGAAAAAGTCGTCGGGCGGTTGAAATATCTGATCTGAGATGCTATACTTTATAAGTTAGCGGAAAGTCATAGTGAAGCAGAATATGTTATGAATGAGAAAGGGTGATTTATCATGAAAAAATTAGGCACAATACTTATTGTGATCGTCATTCTGGTGGGAATCTTGTTTGGAGTATATGCAGTTTTACCGGAGTATTCCAAAAATATTGTACGTTCCATGTATCAGAAGCAATTTGATAGTGAGGCGATTGCCAAAATCAAGATGACACAGGCATTAGAAAATCCAAATCTTAAAAAAGATTATAAAACAATTTTAGAAGCGCATACTGGTACTAAGGGCTGGGTGTATGACAAGGCAAAGGATGGTTCGCCGGAGAAGGTTACCTTTTATGGCAATAAGGTAAGCCTGGTGATGAAAGAAATACCAGATCATGACAGCATGCTTTATGACAATACGACCATTAAGGTAGAATTTATCACAGATGCAGAGGGGAAAGTTACCGTCAATATGTATCTGGGCGATTTTAAGAATCCGGTGGATGATGTGGTGCGCCCGTTCGCATTTGAGCAGTTGTTGAATGGTACGGGAACGGAGTAATAGATGGAATTTGTTAAGCGGTAAAACTACGGCAGGCAAAAGAAAGAATGGTTGGCGCAGATAATAGAAAACAGACAGAAATGAGGTAAACATGAAAGAACTAAAACCGATCAAAGAGGGAAAAGTCAGGGAAATCTACGATAATGGAGACAGCTTGATAATGGTTGCCACAGACCGAATTAGCTGTTTTGACGTAATTTTAAAAAATGAAGTTACAAAAAAAGGTGCTGTATTAACACAGATGTCTAAATTTTGGTTTGACATGACAGAGGATATCCTGCCAAATCATATGATTTCTGTAGATGTTCAGGATATGCCGGAATTTTTCCAGCAGCCGAAGTTTGACGGCAACAGTATGATGTGCCGCAAGCTTGAAATGCTCCCGATTGAATGTATTGTGCGTGGTTATATTACGGGCAGCGGTTGGGCGAGTTATCAAAAAGATGGTACGGTTTGCGGGATCCGTCTTCCGGAGGGGCTGCAGGAATCAGATCAGTTGCCAGAGCCAATCTACACGCCGTCCACCAAAGCGGAGATCGGGGATCATGATGAGAATATCTCCTATGAACAGAGCGTAGTGCATTTAGAAAAATATTTTCCAGGTAAGGGGGAAGAATATGCCGCTAAACTGAGGGATTATACGATTGCTTTGTACAAAAAATGTGCAGATTACGCCAGAGAAAAGGGGATTATCATTGCGGATACCAAGTTCGAATTTGGTTTAGACGAGGATGGAAATATTGTATTAGGTGACGAAATGTTGACGCCGGACAGTTCCAGGTTCTGGCCAGCAGAGGGATATGAACCGGGACATGGTCAACCGTCTTTCGATAAGCAGTTTGCCAGAGATTGGCTCAAAGAGAATTCTGGTCATGACTGGACCTTGCCAGGAGATATTGTAGAGAAAACGATTTCCAAATATCTGCAGGGTTATGAGTTGTTGACCGGAAAGAAATTAGACTGATAGTTCTGTTTCTGATTGCAGTATCAGATAGTAAAAAATGAGCGATCCCTTGTTCGGTCGCTCATTTTTTATTGATGCTTATAGATCGTAGTATGGACAAAATCATGATTTATGCTTTCCATGAATACTCAGATGAATACATGGGAATGTAAGCTATTTTGTCAGTGTGTAAACTACATTTTCATTTTTTGTTCCGATTTTTACGGTAGCTTTTTTTAGATTTTTCGCCACTTTCTTTGGTACTTCGAACACAACCAGACCGCTTTTTTTATCTAGCGGTTTAATTGCTTCATCTGTCAAACATTTGTCATATCCGGTAAGATCAGATGGTTTGTATTCATACTTATCCTGATATAACAGAGTTGCTGTAATCATTTGATTTTCAAGACCTACCCAAGGGAGAAATTTTTCTTCTTCTTTCCCTTTGTTTTCAGCGGTCATGGTGAGACATACAAATACATTCCCTTTCGACGGCTTATATCCGGTATAAGCGCTGGCTTTGATGGTTTTCTTTGTGGAGACCTTTTTGGCTTTGAATACCCAGTCGCCTACCTGTCCCTTTCCTCCCAGTTTAAGTTGTGTGGTCTGTGGCGTTGGTTCCGGCGTTGCAGTTGCAACAGGCGCTTGCGTGGCGCTATTTTCCGCTACCTGATCGCTTACGGTATCAATCAATTTTGCGGCGCGTCTGGCTGTCGACGCGCTGCAGCCTGATAGCAGCATGGCAGCGGTACAGGTTGCTACGGCAAAAAGTGTTACGGCTCTTTTTTTCATTTTTTCCTCCCATATTCTTGTTTGCTATGCTTCTTGCATGCTAAAAAGTTGCATTTTCTCGCTTATTTTAGCACAACTACTTAGCAATCGTCCATACCGGCTTTTGTCTGGATGTAATCAATCAGAATATCAGTTGTTTTCTCAAGTCCCAGCCTTCCGCAGTTGATTGTCATATCATAATATCTTGCATCGCCCCATTTTCCCGTACAATGATAGTTGTGATATTCTTTTCTCTTTTTGTTCTGGCGGTGTACCAGTTGCTCCGCTTCCTCCCAGGATATTTTTTCGCATTTCATTGTCCGTTCAATCTTGTAATCCCGGTCGGCCAAGATAAATATCGGAATCATACAGGAGTAGTCCCGCAATACCGCTTCTGCGCACCGTCCCAGTACAACGAAAGACTTTCCGCTTTCGGCTTCCTCGCGAAGATATTCAAATTGTAGATCGGCAATGTTTTCCTCAGGGGAATTGCTATAGCCCCGGACGTTACGGGAGAACAGTTTGTTTTTAGGTTTCTCATCGTATTTTTCCAATTTGCCCAGGTTCAGGTTTTTTTCTGTGGCAATTTTGTTGAGCAGACTGTAGTCATAGAGTGGTAAGTTTAATTTTGCTGCAATCCGGCCTGCGATGATATGGCCGCCGCTACCATATTCGCGGCTGACCGAAACAATTAATTGTTTTGACATGATGTCCTCCATTCTGCCGTTTTATTTACGGCATTGATCGTATTTGTTAGCAGTATCTTACAAAGATACAGATTGTAGTAATGATTAAAACCAGTATTGTGGCTGGTGCCACTTTTTTACAATATTCTCCCCAGCCGATGGGGTGACCGCTTTTTGCAGAAACGGAGGTTCCTACGACATTAGCTGAGGCGCCGATTGGGGTTGCGCTTCCACCAATATCAGTTCCCATGGAAAGTGACCAGGCAAGGACTGGCAGGCTGACGTTTTGCGTTGCGGCCAGGCTTTTGATAATCGGGATCATGGTGGCAGCAAATGGGATGTTATCGACAAATGCACTGGCAATGGCGGATACCCAGATAATGATTGCGATCATTAATTTTACATTGCCATTACTAATTTTTCCGATAAAGTTTGCAATTACTTTCAGGATGCCGGTCTGCTCCAACCCCCCTACTACCATGAATAATCCGATGAAGAACAGCAGGGTTTTGTAATCTACTTTGGACAGGATTTCTTTGCTGTATTTGGCGGACGTGATTAATGTAGCCAAAGCGATAAACGTGCCAATAAATGCTACCGTCAGGCCGGTCTTTCCATGGGTAACTAATAAGACGACGGCACATAGAAAGATGATTGTACTGATGATAAATCCTGTTTGATCCGTTATCGCATCTTTTGGACTAGGATACTGGTTTGCAGATATTTTTTCTCCGGAGCTCTGCGCAAGCTCTTTGCGGAAGACTAGATAGAAATAGATAACAACTACAACCAGTGAGATTCCTGCAATGATACCTGTATTTAGAATAAAATCAAAAAAAGAATATCCCAGAGACGTTCCAATAATAATGTTTGGAGGATCGCCGCACATGGTTGCAGATCCACCCAGGTTTGCACAGAAGATTTCCGCCAATATCATCGGGACGGGATTAAATTTCAGCAATTGTGCCAATTCCACAGTAACTGCGGCCAGGAACAGGATTACGGTAATGCTGTCGATAAACATGGCCAGTACAGCAGACATAATCATAAAGGTAATGAAGATAGGAATGGTCTGATAATGAACTAATTTTGCAATATTGAGGCAAAGCCAGCGGAAAAATCCAACTCTTGCCATTCCTTCCACCATAATCATCATGCCAGCGATAAAAATAATGGTTGCCCAGTTAATCCCGCTGGAAGATTCTGAGGCTTCTTTAGAGACACGCCAGAATTCCATCGTGAATATACTTCGCAGGTTCAAGGTCTCCAGGATTGCAGATGTACTGTGCATACATATTCCAAAGACCAGGACCAGGGTTGCTAGGCCGCAAAGTAATGTGACATAACAGCGTTCAAATTTTTCTGTAATGACCAAAGCAAACATTGCCAGAAAGATGATGACTGCCAAAACTTGAGATATCATTTTTTATCTCCTCCTTTAGTGTGACGTGCATTTTTTGATGCATATACATGCTATCACTAGTAAATTTGTTTGACTATAGTCAATGTTCACAATATGTTAATGGGGAAATGAGTTTTGGTTGTGCATTATTTCTATTTTTTCTGGGCTCGTTTAAATTATTTAAGCCATCTTTGAGTTTTTGTGTTTTTTTGCAGTAGAATTATCCAGTTGTCTTATATCGCAAAGGGAAACAAGCAGGTGCGGTTGCCCTGACAGGAAAAAAACGACACCTTTTCAAATAGCGGTAAAGTGTGCTATACTAATAGGTAAGGCAGAATACCGGACTGTAGTATTGCGGAAACGGCAATCAGTGGGAGTATAGATTGAATCCGTTAGGGGTGATTAGTTATGCCATTTGTACAATTTAATGATCTGGTCAGAATGGTCAGTGATGCAGAAGAAAGAGCGATGGATGCAAGACAGAGTTGTCAGAACAGCCTGTTTTATCTTACCACTTTGAAGTTAAAGCTGCTTCAGGGGTCAATGAAGACGTTTATGCATGATATGTCTTCTATTAAGAAGGTGAATTTTGAAAAGCCAAAACGTCGCAGTTCTATTTTAAATACGGAGGAGGAGGCAGACGACAATGCCTATATTCGGGACTATATCAAATTAGACCTCCCCCGCCTGAAAAATTTATGTCATGGTGCGGCAGCAGTGGAGACTGCTTTCCGCAAGGGTAAAATATCCGCTGGGCCAATGGCTTTAATGACGACGGAATTTTATGGCGCTGATGTGGCGTTGGAAGAATCAGGAATTCCGATCGGTATGACTACAGATGTGGAGGTTCGTAAGACCTTGAATTTGCCGGTTTTTGATCAGGCTGTGCTTTCGAGAGATCCGGCCAGGATGAATGACAATTTGGCCAAGGTCAAAGAATATCAGCAACTATGCAGCCAGTATATAGAGATTATGGATGAACTCCGGGAACAGGCGTCTTTGATCTATAACTGTCTGTATAATATGGATCATAGTTGGTTCGCATCAGTACAGGAGTCTCTGCATAAGCTGGTTGGCAGTAAGGGTTCCATGGATAAACGGATGCGAAATCTGATGGGGCAGAAGACTTACTCTTCCGACGACATGGACTTGATTCATAATACGGTTAGTATGGCGCAGTTCATTCAGATGCTGATGGAAGCCAATATCATTGACCGATATGGCAATTTTACAATTGACACAAAACGGGCGGTAGCTGCTGTTCAGAAGAAAATGGGCTCAGAAATTAGTTTGCCGACACCTGCAGTTCAACAGTCGCTTTTGTCATTGGAGGATACGTTAAAAAATTCCGATGAAGATTATGCCAGATATTTGAAGTATAAGGCAGAAAAGGCAGCTACGGTCCATGCTATGGAGGAACAGGCCCGCCAGGCAGAGGCATCGCGTCAGGCGGAGGAAGCTCGAAAAGCGGAGGAACAGCGGCGTGCGGAAGAAATCAAAAAAGCGGAGCAGGCCCGTGTATTAGAAGAAGCCCGTCGAGCGATCGAAGCGAAGAAAGAAAAGGAGAGGCGCCAGGCAGAGCAGGAAAAGCTCGCGGCGGAACAGGCCCGTCGAGCGGAAGAAGCCAGAAAAGCAGAGCAGGCGAGACAGGCACTGGAACAGATGCGCCAGAAAGAGCAGGAGCGTAAAGCCGAAGAAGCACGTCAGGCGGAGGAGCAGCGAATCCTTGAGGAGGCACGCAAAGCAGAACAAGTCCGTCAAGAGGAAGAGAAACGCAGAGCAGAGCAGGCTCGTCTTGCGGAGGAAAAGGAGAGACAAGCGGAAGCGGCCCGAAAAGAATGGGTGGCAGCAGAGCAGGCTAGACAGGCAGCACAGTCTTCTAATTCTCAGAGCGGAGCAGGAGGGCAAACCGTATCGACACATTTCGAGGATTTCCGAGGACCATCAGAAGTCGAGACGCCATCCATGCAGTCTGGGGTACAGATGCCGGTGCAGGATTCCGCGTCGAGTAGAGAAGATTTGCAGGATTCTCAGGAAACGGGAGAACAGCAAGAGAAGGCTGCTGACGATGCCAAATCTGGCCTTCTACAAAAAAGGAAAGTACTCAAGAAGGAGAAAAAGACTGCCGATAAAAAACAGCAGGGGGTACAGGAAAACGGAGTTTCTGAGGAACGGAATACAGAACAATCGTGGAGGAAGCAGCAGGAAGCAGCAGGAAAAACTGAATTTTCATTCAAAGATCTTCCTGAGTTTCCTAAGATAGTATTGTGGATGCTAGCAGGAATATTGTTGTTGTCAGCGCTGTGGAAGCTATACACGATCGCCATTCTGTCAGCCGTGGTATTAATTGGTGCGGCACTTATCGTCAGTCCTCTGGTAATGAAGTACGTCCATCAGTGGATCAAAATAGGAAGTGCTCTGGTGCTGATTTTAATTAGCTTGGTCATGCCGAATCAGCTCATTCCAATTCCGCATGACTCTGGGGATTCTATAGTAACGGCAGTACAGAAGATCAGAGAAAACAGGGAAAAGAACCGCTCAGATCCGATCAAAGAGTTACATCTGAATTATTTGGGAACCAATCTGACAAAGGAGCAGTTCGAGGCGAAATACCAAGGATATCAGGAGAATTATCAGGGGAAGCAGGGAGTGAAACCGGAGGAAGCTGAAAAGTTCCTGCAGGACTTTCTATATAATAAAAAGAATTTGTATGCCAATGAAGAATTGATTACTTTGGGTTCAGGCAACAAAGAGTCCGTATCCTATCAGGTAATTCATATGAAAAAGCCTACCGCAAAGAAATTGACGATGTTTATTAGCGCGGAAGAAAAGAATTACAAGATTGTGATTACCAAGCAGAAGGAGGACAAAATAAAATTGTCCAAAAAGAAAGTGAAGTAGATGGTATATGGTATTGATTTGCCAATCCCAGGCAAATTATATATAAAATAATTAGAAAAGACAGGAGAGACAGATTATGAAAATTACAGATGATATCAAATATGTAGGCGTAAACGATCATCAAACTGATTTATTTGAAGGGCAGTATATCGTACCGAATGGAATGGCATATAATTCCTATGTAATCATGGATGAGAAGATTGCAATTATGGATACGGTAGACATTCACTTTAAAGAGGAGTGGCTTGCTAATGTATCGGAGGCATTAGGAGATAGAACACCGGATTATCTGATTATACAGCATATGGAACCAGATCATTCTGCGAATATCCAAAACCTGCTGGAGAAATATCCAGATGTTACCGTGGTTGGAAATGCAAAGACATTTACCATGATGGAGCAGTTTTTTACCCTGGATCAAACGATGCAGAAATTGGTGGTTGCAGATCGGGATACCCTGGAATTAGGGAAGCATACCCTGACTTTTGTCTTTGCACCAATGGTACATTGGCCAGAAGTCATGGTTACCTATGATAGTACGGATAAAGTATTGTTTTCTGCGGATGGTTTTGGTAAATTCGGAGCATTGGATGTAGAGGAAGATTGGGACTGCGAAGCACGTCGTTATTATATTGGAATTGTTGGAAAATATGGGGCACAGGTTCAGAAGTTATTGAAAGAGGCTTCTGCTTTGGACATCCAGATTATTTGCCCATTGCATGGTCCGATCTTGACAGAAAACCTGGGGCACTATCTGGAAAAATATGATATCTGGTCTTCCTATCGGGCAGAAACAGAGGGCGTAATGATTGCGTATTCTTCTGTCTATGGAAATACGAAAAAAGCAGTGGAGTTGCTGGCAGAAAAATTAAAGGAAAAAGGTTGTTCGAGAGTTGTAGTTGCGGATCTCGCGAGGGAAGATATGGCAGAGTGCGTTGAGGATGCCTTTCGCCATGACCGCTTAGTTCTGGCTTCCATTACCTATAATGCCGATGTATTTCCGTTTATGAAAACGTTTATCCATGAATTATTAGAAAGAAATTACCAGAATCGCAAAGTAGCGTTTATAGAGAATGGAACATGGGCTCCGATTGCAGGCAGGGTAATGGCAGGCATGTTAGAAAAATGTAAGAATATCACATACGCCGATACTACAGTCACGGTTAAATCAACCGTAAATGATGATGCCGTTGCTGCGATTGACAAATTGGCAGAAGAACTTTGTTAATAATACAGGGAAGCGATTTCAGGTGAAATCGACAAATTATTGTGGTCATTAGATCTATCAGAATAGCCGCACTGACTAGAAGGAGAAAATCGGATGAAATGTGCAAAGTGTAATCGGGTATTACAGCCGGGAGATGAGTTAAAGTGGGAATGTAATTCCTGTCATCAGATCTGCAGGGCTAACCTGCAAATGTTGGAACAGATTCAGACCCAGCGGGATAACGGGTATACGGCTGCCATGGTAAACTGTCCTTTTTGTGGGACAGTATTAGATGATGGTAATGAAAAGATACATTGGGATTGTATTGCATGCGGAGAGCGGATGACGGGTACGGTCAAGAATTATGCTAGACCGGAATTGTTCGTTGAAGAGCCGGAACCGGAGTCGGAACAATCCAAAGATCAGTCAAAATTTGCATGGTTTGATTCGAATGGGGAAGCGATGGAAGCGCCACCAGAGGAGCCCCCAACGAAACAGAAAAGTTTTTTTGCAGATGAAACAGAGAAGAATGAATTTTTAGCAAAGACAAAAAGTATGACATTGGGTGAGGAAATTCCAGACAGTGTCTTTGAAGATGCATTTCCGATAAGAAAACCAAAAGAGAAAAAAGTCGAACCGCCGACTTCGCAGGCGGATGCTTTGCCACCAACGGAAAGTATTCCGGTAGGGTCGGGAGCCGAAAATACCTCGTCGGGTGTTGCATCGTCCAGTCCGTTTGTGGAACCACCGAGAGAGGAATCGCAGCAGAAGG
>CANRZB010000054.1 GCA_947644195.1 uncultured Clostridium sp. | reverse complement strand
TTTGTACACGTTTCTCTTTTTGTTTGCCATAGTAAAAGGCCTCCTTTGATATTTAGATTTTATCATAGAAGACCTTATTGGTATATTCATTATTTACAGAAATTTTTTCAAAGGCTCTAAAAAATATATAATCGAAACCTGTTTCAATTTTTTTCCTTTAACCAACTAATAATTTCCTGTTCCAATTTACAGTTGTTTGCCAACATAAATTCCATAACTTCATCATAGAAATGTATTTTTAACAGTGATTTTCCCTTTACTATATCATTTCTTTCAAGCGGTTTACAATATTGTCTATAACTTATCAACTGCCGTACATCCATATACAACGGAGCAAATGGAATTCCAGTTTTTTCAGCTAAATTCTTTAAAATAAAAAATCCATCAGGGTCAATATCTCCGAAATGAAACCAGGAAATACCACTATTATTTTCTGCTATCTTCTTTAAAAATCTCTGCTTTCCAGTATTATGGTATCCGCTTAGATAGATAAATGTTGATTTGTTATCATTCATTCTGTTATATGACGTAAGATTTTCAACCGTTACGATTCGATTTGAACTTACTTTTATCATTTCTATCCGTGCAATTACCTCTGATAAAATAGCTAACGGATTATCTGGTGTTACGCGAATAGAGCTTCCATCAATATAATGAATCTCTACATTTCCTTTCAAAAAAATATATGACGGATTTGAAAAAACCTGATATTCCTCAAGAATTACTTTCTCTCTTTCTTTTTTATCCAAAGCGGATAAATCTAATTCTAACTCTCCGTACTCTTCAATTATACTGCAAATGCGAGACTTATAACTTTTTTCAAAAAGCTTTGTATCTCCCAGCACTGCTACTGATAATTCACGTTCCATAATATCACTATTATTTCCAAGTACAAATTTTAACAATTTCAGAATATTAATTGCCATGTCAAACTTATACTTAGCGTCTTTGTAATCATTAAGTCGTTCCATCTGTTTCTTGCAAAACGCATCCATTATATAATGAATGTTCATATATTGCGAATACATTTCAATTTCCCGTTTACGTTTTTCTGTGATATCTTCACGCTCCAATACTATATATATATCGTTTATTGAATAAATATTTAATTTAATTTTAGAAATCACCGGAATACCTTTCACATAATCTAAAATTACATAATCAGCATCCTTTAAGGTTTGCATTTCCCCATTAAAATAATCTACTTCATCTTGATCTGTATAATCCCCGTCGTAATCATAAAATACTTTTTCCGGCTTAATGGCAAAGCTTTGATTCCTGATATTTTGTCCTTTATAAGTAACGCTGTTTTCATACACGTCTAATAGCATATTCAAAACTTCTGTTTGAATTTTACTCAGTTGTAAACTCATCTGATTTCACCAGCCCTTCAACTGCCCAAGTATATTTTCCTTTCATACATAAACTTATCGTTGAGTTAATATGGGAACCAATACTATCAATCTTTTCTGGCGGAGCAGCATAAATCACCTGAAATTTATTGTCCTCAAAGAACTTAACCATTTGCTCAATTCTTTCTCTGGAGAGGGCCGAAAATGCTTCGTCAATGAATGCCAATCTTGCACATGACACATTCTTAGGATAGCATTGCATCATACTAGCTGCAAGAATAATAAAATATGGAGTCTGCTTTTCACCATTACTTGCTGATCCCTGCTTCTTTGACAACTCTGTAGCTATCTCCTCCCCATCCTGTCTTGATAGTATATGCATATCATACTTAAAATACTTCCAATAGTCTGTGTACTCTTCTTCATTTTCCTCCTCCAGTATAGTATCCATGAATTGTCTTATGTTATATTACATTTCTTCATCATTTTGATTCATCGCACGATATACATCCATAGAATTCATATAGCTCTCAAGCTTTTTACACAAATTAAAAAATAACATTCTATCTGGTCTTTCATCCATCTCAAATTGATAAGTATCCTTTCCAAACGGAATGACCTTAAGTGCTTTATTTATTTCAGCAATTTCCTCATTGGCTTCTCTGACAGCTTCATTCATTTCTGCAACAAAATCAACCATAAAAGCATTCTCTAGCACATGTTGCTGTTCCTCTAATTTATGTTTTGCTTCCTCAATTTTCACATTGGCAATATCTCTATATTGTTCTCTAAACAGAGGAATATACCCTATGCCATATTTTTCATCACTTTGTCCTATTATATGCCAATATTTACGTTGTTCATTTTCCAAAATTCTAATAGCATTATCCTTCTCCCCGCGAACATTCTCAACATTCTTGGGTGTCATAACGCGTGCATTCTCACTCTTAATGCGAAGCTTATCATATAATTCAACCATTTCTTTTCTTAATTCTAATCTTTGCAAAATAGCATTATTAAATTCTTTCTCAGCGTTTTCAATCTGCAGCTTAGATCCATCATACTTATAATTATTTTCCTCAATGCACTTTTTGCATAATTTAATGTCACTGTTTACTTCTGAAAATTGACTGTCTGCTTCCCTATACTCCTTATCCGCTTTTTCTCTTTCTTGTACTGCCGAGACATATCCCGGAGTATTTTCTAATTTCTTCAATTCCTCATTTTTGTTTCGGACTTCCGTTTTTTATCATCAATAAGTTTTTTAGCATTAAAAATATATCTTTCCTCTTCCCAATTTACTGCTTCCATATCGTCAATATATTTACTTAATATCTTTGAAGCCTCATTTAACTTCATTTCTTCCTGCTCCAAAACAAGTTTGTCTGCTTTTGCTTTTTCGAGCTGCAGCTTAATTGCCTCATGTCCCATAAATATTTGCGTTCTTTCCAAGTTCATACAACTCATCGTGAAACTCTTCGCCAATGTACCATCAATCATCAATCCTCCTTTTGGATATTGATGTAATTCTTTCATATCATTGCACAAATGAATGCCGTTTAGAAGGTAATTTGCATATCTTCTTCCATATTCATTAGGAATATCAAGCATTGCAGCAGCGGAGTCTGGTATAATATCTGTTTCTGGTAATTTGTCAGTAATTACAACTTTAATTTCTCTCAGTTGACGTTCATGAACAATTTTCATTACCTGTTCACAATACTGCCCATCTACTACAATATCAAACCTCTTTTTTCCTAAAAACGTCTCAATTGCTAACTGCCAATCCTTATCAACATATTGAACCAGCTCTGCAAACAATCTTACATCCGTTTTAATATTTAGTCTTTCAAGCTCTGACTTTATTACATGTTTAGCCTCTTCATATTTTTTTCCAAAAGGAAGGACATCTGATTCTAATCTGGATATTTTCTCTTGAATTTCTTCCAGTTCTTTTTTCATCTCCTCAATTCTATCGGAAATATGCACTTTATCCGTTTGATAATCTTTCTTTTTTTCATTAACAATATTTTTAAATTTTATAAACGCCTTAATCTTTTCATTAACATTAAAGGTATCGGCCGCAATCGTTTCAATAACTGCAACCTCTTTATCCGTCAATTTACCATCTGTTTCAAGCCAACCCATAATGTTTTGAAGCCCTATTTCCAGTAATTGCAATTCTTCTAACTTTATTTTATATTCCTCTATTTCTCCTTCAAGCTTGTCAATACTGCTTTTTAAAGGCTCTGTTGTTTTTTCTATATCGTATAATAGTGTATTATTTCGAGCATTTATTTTTCTTTTTAATGCACTATCTCTCTTCGTAGTTAAATCTTCTAACTGAATCTGTAATTGATGTAACCTCGCCCTATCGACATTGATTTTCTCTTCCAACTGAATTCTATGTTCCTGATGCCATTTCATTTCCTGATATAACAAAAGGATTCGTCTTATCTCATATTTTCGTTCAGAAGCTTCATAATCTGCTATTTTTGCCTGAACAACCTCTAACTGTATCTTTCCATTTGCCAATTCTTCATATACTTTTTTTGCATCATTATAGTGATTACGATGTTCTCGAATATCACTCATAGAACGAATAGGGTGTTCATCCAAAACACATTCCTGAATAAATTTATCAATATTGTTCTCCGGATTGAAAGCCATCATTTTCACAAGTTTAGCTCTGTATTTTTCAACTCCACAACGAAGACCTAATGCCCGCAACACTTGTCCAGTACCTTTGTCACGATTCATAAATTCACCCGCCGGGACTTTTTTTCCTTTTACGGTCAATTCACGGCGGGGATATACCGTCACCTTTTTATCTTTTACTGTATAGAATTTACAGTCATCCATCCTGGTATCTCTGAAAACAAACCATTTCTTCGTGATACTTGTCTCATTAACATACTCGATACATACACCAACTACCAGATATTGTTTTTCTAAAGGCGCCCAAAATTCCATTGCAATGTAAGACGTTACTTCGCCTTCACGAATAAATCTATTTTTTCCTTCACTCTTCGTATCTCCTCGAACATAAGAAACTACATTTCTGTCTCTGTCTAATGCAGCCTTATTAAACTGAGTGTTACCAGTCAGCATGTAAGTCATTGCATCCAGTATCGTAGACTTACCGTATCCATTAACTCCTGTAAACAAAGTAGAACCTTCCAAAGCAATAGGTACATTAGAAAATCGTGACCAACTAACCAATAAGAGCTTTGTTGCGCTTTTTCTGCTATTTTCATTCAATATCATCGCTTTGCTCATCCGTATCCTCCCCTAAAGTATCTTTTTCAGCCAACACAACCTCTACAACTTCTTTTACAAATCTTTCAAATTCATCCATATCCAAAGTAAATTGTAAGGACGGATACAAAATGAGTTTACAGTCCATATCTCCGACATTCCCATCAACATCCATTAAACTATAATTTTTAAACACTTTGAAAATATTGCCTAAAGCCGTCTTATTTACCATATCCCGGGCATCATACTTTTCTAATTCGTAAATCAAATCAGACACTCCAATTACAATTACGGAAGACAAAGTTCCTTCTTTTATTCTCGACACATAAAGCAGCCACAGACAACACAACACGATTGTCTCTTCTTTGGTGAAACGATACCTGTTTGATTGCAATTTATCTTTATCCCCTATTTCCGAACAATTGTCAAGCATGACAACACCATTATCCTTTACACACTTAACCTCAAATCCCATAAAAGAAAAATAATTTAAAAATGCATCTATATGATTCACAACAAAAAAATAGTGTTTTCTATCTTCCCGCTTATCTCTAACCAAAAAGGTCCTTTTTAAAATTTTTCTACAGCAGTTTTGAAACATCAACTTGTCCGAAGATGTAAAATCATCCCAAGCTTCTACAATATTCATATTACACCTCCAATATTCTAAACGACCTCAAAACCATTTCCCCAGTCTCAAAATACCCTTCTTCTATTTCAATCTTAAACCCATTTTCTTCTGCATATGCCACTGCTGATAAAATCATTAACAAATCTTCTCTTGTTTCAAGTGGAACCTCATCACTTGACAACTCGTGCCTGTTTCCAAGCAGTGTTTTTAAATACTGCCTTGTTATTTTTTTGAATATGGATTTTTAGCCTCTTTTTCATATACCTTTTTAAAGTTATATAAATCCTCCTCCGTGAGAGTTTCTATTTCGGTCACCGAACGTCGTCGTACTCTTTTTCTATTTTGAGGCATTCGAATTGATTGTACATCAATGAATTTGTTTTGATTTAATCGAATCATTTCTTCCATTTCGTCGGGTAAATCTTCCTTTAGTCCCGCCTCTGTCATCGCATCCAACATATACTTCAATGTTCTTTCAACATGTCCCCGCATATCAACTTCATGATTTTTTAAAAATCTTAATCTTCCCAATGCCATTATTATATAAAGATTAAGTTTGTGCTTTATATCTCCAATAATTCTCAAATAATCATCCTTCAAGAACTTCTTAATTGTATTAAACATTAAATCTGTTTTTTCCCAGGCTTCCCATTCCTCAATATCTTCTTCATTAACACATCCAATTATAATTAGTTCATACATTTCATCATCATTTTGCATCTGTTCTAACATGGTTATTATCTTACCACGATATATGTGAATATTATTCTGTGGTTTCGTAAGTCTGGCGTACTCCTTAATAAAATCTCCATCACAATAAGCAATAATGTTTTCTGTTAAACTCTCGTATGAAATTTCTTTCATTAATTTTTCAATTGTTTTGCGAATATATGTAGACATTTTCTTAAGTGATTTTGAAAGTGATTTTGCATTTTTATATACGTTTTTCAACGCACCTACATATGGGTCACCATTCCATTGTTCCTGATTCAGTAAAGTATTATAAATATTATACATATAACTTGAGAGTTCTTCCCTTTCGGGCCGTTCAAAACGCATTAGTAATTCTGCCAACATAACTCCTTGTTCTGTTATAATTATATACTTTTCAAATGTTGTCTCATCAAACTCTTCTTCTAGCCATCCTACATCTTTACCTGTAAATCTCCTTAAAAAATCACTTGATATATCTTGATAGCTCTTATTAGACATATCATTGTCTGATAAAAACTCTTCTGAGTGTTCCAAATATAGTATGCCACTTCGTCTCGCAGTATATTTCTCTTTATTCTATATGATATCTCATTATCATATTGTTCATATATAAATTGGAGCAAAGCAGCATTAGTCCTATAATTGCTATTACTTGATAATAGATTAAAAAAATTATTTGGAATTATATCAAATACACTGACCACTTAGCCACCTTCTCTCTTTTCGCTATGAATCTTTTTGTATTTTCTTCGCTTTTTCATAACCATCCGATGTTGGAACTTCATCATTATTTTCTAAAAATGCTGGATGAAGCGGAATTCTTATTCTTATAGCCTGCCTATCTTCATCCATAAAGGATTCTTCTCTTGGAAATTCATTCTTTTCAAGTTCTTCCTGTATCATTTAAATCTCAGAGGAATGACCTTCTGATAAATAAAGCTTTTATAAAAATCATAAAATCTTCTATTGCAACATTATCTTGAAACAAATCTCTTTCCTTCTGCTTTCGTCTTCTTAGATATAGACTATCTTAAATCACCTAATATGAATAGCTAAATATCCTCCATCTAATCTGCAACTTTAAAAACCCGATAATTCATAAATATCCGAAATCAGGGAAATAATATCTGCTATCCCATTTATAACTCTATAGGCTCCCAGCTTTTTTGCCTCATTAGAATATCTTTTAATTGCCGCCTTACTACAATAAACTACAACTGGCACTTGGCAATGTAGAAAATTAAGTTCTTTAATCAATGTTATTCCCGCATTTCTTTCATTACCTCTACCCATATCCGTAATAATAAGATCATACAATTCTTTTCTATATAATTTTAATCCTTGCTCTGTTGTAAGCGCAATATCAAAATGAATATTTTGTCCTTCAAAAAACCTTATCACTGATTCATTATTTATTGGGTAATCATCTACCCATAAAATTTTCCTATACTTCTTTTTTTGACTAATTTGAAAATCCTTTTCTCTTGGTGCTTCATTAATAAATCTCCAAATAAGCGATTGAAGTTCATCTACCCTTTTTTCTAACTTATTATTGTCTGATTTTTCTTTTTTTCCGAATTGCTCTTTTATAAGCTTTTGAAAATAACTTGACCACTGTTTTTTCAACATATCTTCTATATCAGATTCCTTTTTAAAAGGAAAAATATTATTTCCACAATTTCTTAATCTGACCATATTTATAAACTCAAAAATATATTTAGCTGTATTTTGTTTTTCTATTGAAGGGAAAGTAATTTCACTAATAATTGTCTTATCTTTATTTTCTTCGTACAATTTATGATCACTTAGTACATCTTCTTTAATAAATGTATATACTGGAAGTCCATATTCAATAGCTATCAAAACTTCTAAATGCGTTATGGAAAGTTGTTCATCGTCTATTACTGTTCCTGCTTTTATTTTCTCTTTAACTTTTTCAAAATCCACTGCAGACATTGCTTCATTTATAGCTCTTCCGCCAAAACGTCCTCCTATAAGCAGAACCAGCATATCACAATTTTTGACTTCCTCTATACAACTGGTATGTGTATGAATTCTTGGATCATACAAAACATCTCCATAATCGCTCATTACTGGTTCATAGCCAATATCATAAATAAAATCTCTCAACCCATCCCTCACATTATCCAAATCATAACAAGTTGATGATATAAAAACCTTTAATATTGACACGTTTTCCCTCCTCATTGTGTACTGATTCTATCACTTTCTTCCTAACTGTATTGTAATACCTAGCAAAAATAATTGTTAAAATGCAGTCTATATAGTATAAGTATATGAAAATCCTCATAAAATTAGTTTTCCAAACCGCCTAAGACGTAACATTAAACACTTTTACACAAAACGAATCCTCAAAAATACTGTCAACTTTCCCAATACTTTGTCCATGACAATTCTCCCTTACAATGATTGTAATAACAAAGAACGGAAGGCCCTAAGAAGGCAGGCTACTTACACCAAATTTGCGCAACTGGACTACCTACCAATTCCACAAGATTACCATGCGTTGTGTTTTTATCTTATTTTATATATTAGCACATAAATTCCCTTTTTTCAATAAAAATAAAATATGACGTCCTAATTATTATTACAAAACGTCATACTTTCACTTATTCTTTTCTTTTCAATCTACACAGTCCTAGCACCATTCTCTAATTATCGCTACAAGCTATTCTATTTTCATTATGATTTACTACTTACAGCCATACTCCCCAATCTCCATATTTATATGTTCGACTGCCATGATGAAATTTTCTGTTCTTCTTAAGTTTTTAAGTGTAAGTTTTAATACTTCCTTATATATGTTTAAAATACCTAGTCCAGTATCTATAAGCAAGCTTCAAGTATTTCCATTCAACAGATAACAATGTATTACCTCCCAATGACGATATTCTCTGATAATATACGTATTAGCGTCAATTTCATCTATCGTAAACCACTTACTCATTACTCCAAGCTCCTAAATATCTTAATAAACTGATATCCTCTGATTAGATTGCAAAACATATCATTATTCGTCTAATTTTGTTCCGGCACACATACCCAGGATGCACGAGTATATGAAACCAATTTAGAGTTAGTTACTAACCCACTTTTTTACGCTTTTTCAGTAAAATAATCCCGACAGTAACCACTGCAATAACCATAATACCAATCACAATAAAAATACCTGTTCTGCCACCCTCCTTTGCAGCTTTTGCCGGTTCTAAAAATTCATCATCTAACTCCGATTTTGAATTATTTTCTAAGTATTTTTTTGCTTTTTTTTCTACCTTTTTATAAGCTTTTCCCTTTTTCGACTTTGCCAGATACGTAAGAATCTCATCCTTTTTTTCACGATAACTCTTCTTTATAAATTTATTATCCACAGCCTCCCTCTCAGCTTCCCAATCAATTGTACCACCATCACCTATCATTTCATATCCCACATCATTTTCACTCCTATCCCGTACTTGGCTGGTCTGATCCGGCGTCTCTGCAAAGATGATATCACCAACCTCATAAAACAATGTTTCTCCCACCGTCGTTTCATCATATGAAAAAAATCCATCCATTATTTTATCATACCAAAAAGAAATCTTTCCGGTATCCAACTCGATCTCAATTCGAAACATGCACAGTTTTTTTTCGTTTAATACCGCAAAAAAACAATAGTTACCTACTGCATCCCCATCGGCGCCTTCCATTGGCCAATATATATAAAATGGATTTTTGATAATAATCTCGTCGGAATCCTGAATCTGTTTTACCACCGGAATAAAATCCCGATATTCTTCCGGCACTTCAGACACATAGGTATAATCATCTGCATCCTTGTATTTGTTATAATATTTCATAGTTTTTTCTACATACTTTTTAAAAATATCCGCAGTATTATCTACAAATGAATCAGGTATTACGTCTGCGTATATGCCGTTCGTCTGCATAGTTACAGAATACGCTTCCGCTCGCCTACTGCCTGCACCAATGATACAGAGCAGCAAGACCATCATGGCTAAAATATATTTTTTCATAATGTTTACCGTTCCTTTCATAGTATTCTTTCATTATATCACTTTCTTTTTATGCCTGCCAACTTAACATACATAGAATAGTAACCACCATGCCAATGAATGTTTTTTTCTAAAAATGCCTTAATGATCTGTTTCTGCCTGTTTCCCAAAAAGCATTTTGTTGCGACTCCCCTTTTTACTGTTGGTTATTTATGCAAAAACAAGAGGACAGGTTACGATTCTCTCCTGTCCTCTTACCTTTACTAATCTGCCTGCAGTTACCGGCGCTAGCTTTTTATTGCCAATTTTCAAACCTTTGATTTTTTTACTGTAACTCTCGTTATTTTGCCACTCTTTATAGTTTTGACTATTTTGACGAAACTCTCTTTCCACAATACTGGACATAAACATCATTTCTGTGCTTCTCTTCCCGTCTGGCTGATCCGAAGCAGATTTCCGGATACCTCATTAACCTGACGGAACGATTCTTCCACCTCCTGGGCAACGCTCTTCTGTGTCTGTGTCTCTCCGACAATCCGCTCTGCTTGTGTGATCGTATTTTCCACTAGATTCTCCATCTGCCCGACCATATGTAACACCTTCTCGCTATGCCCTCTGGTATCAGCACCAGAATCCGTAGCAACCCTTGCTTTTTCCTCGGATTCTTCCTGAAGGACACCGATTCGTTCCGCCTCTTTTTCCACTTCTTTCAGTTTTTCCAATCCACCCGTCACATTCGCAATATTTTCCTGATTGGAACTATGTACTTTCTCAAGCAAGTCAAATATTTTATGGATAATTCCGGTAATGGCATCACTTGCTTGTTTGGAATTCTGTGCTAACACTCCTACTTCTTCTGCCACCACGCTAAACCCTTTTCCCATCTCTCCCGCTCTCGCAGCTTCTATGGACGCATTTAATGCAAGTAGGTTTGTCTGACTGGCAATGTCCGCAATCGTATCTGCAAAGCCAGAGATATCTTTCATCCCTGTCTCCAGGTTCTCGACTAGGCTCTCTGTATGTCTAGCCGAATGTTCTATTTCCCCGATTCCCTCCATTGTACTCTGCATCTTTGCTAAATAGCAGTGCAACTTGTCGGATGTTTCCTTTGATATTTCCAGCATTTGTTCCATATTGCTTACCATATCATCAACGTTTTGATTTAATCCATGAATGGAATCACGGACAGAATCCACAAAACGGGAACTCTCCTGACATTCTTGAAGTGTTGCCTGTACGGAACCTGTTATTTTTTCATTTGTGCCCGTAAAGCCATAAATACAGCTTTCCAACTGCTCTACTACGCCACTTAACTCTCCCGACGCCTTTTCACACTCATCCACCAGTGCCACAGTCTGCTTGGTATCTGCAAATTTGACAAGCATCTGATGAGAAAGATCCGCAATTTTCACACAAATCAGGCTCATTACAACACTTTCCATCAAAAATCCGATCGAACGGCTGATAAACCACATTATATTAGTCTCAAATTCCACCTGCTGCACATTGAGCGAGCGAAAATACAATGAAAGCACTAACAAAATATAAGAAACCACAGAAACTCGTATGGTAAATTTTTTGTCATAATAAAACAAGCTAAACACCATAGCAAAACCATAGGTCATATAGATACCGATTGCTGCATTGGTAGCCATCAATGCCACTAATGCAGCAAGAGCAAAGGTTGTCACATATTTCATAATACTAATCGGTGTTATCTTATAAACGATTCCTGGCGCCTGTGTCACAACCACGGCAACCATCGTAAATAAAATTAGCTCTCCTATTTTTGCCTGAAAAATACCGATAACCGACAATAAAATTAGCACCGGATAGACCAAAATCAACCATCGCAATGCCTTAACTGCTGTTTTTGTTACCCTTCTGTCATTTTCAATAAAAAAATTCTCTTCCATTGTATTCCCTCCTATTAATATCCAATGTATCACATCAACTGGTATTATCAACTGATTGGGCACAATTCGCACTTTTTAAGGAACACATTGTGTTTATTCAGGCAAAGATATTTAATTAAAAATTAACGATAAAGTTTAATACTTTTATTTTACCGAAATTTTTATCTCTTTGGCAAATCCATTTCTGGCATAGACATAGACAATACAGGTGCCTTTCCCTGTCGCCTCGATCTTACCGTTTTTTGATACTGTTGCAATTTTTTTATCACTGCTGGCATAACGGAACTGTCTGGCATGAGCATCGGAAAGTTGTTTTTTACCCCTGCTTACCAATACAACCTTTGCCTGTATTGTTATCGTACTGCCCCGTTTCAATGTATAAGAATTTTTATTAACCCTGACGCCTTTCACATTCGTATACTTTTTATTATTCTTTCCAACAATATGGGCCGTAATGGATTTCCCCAATATTTTCTTTTTCCCGTCTGACAACTCATAGGCTTCTACATAAATCTTATAATTTTTCTTGAGATCCAAATTCTTTCCATTTACTCTTTTTACAGTAATACTTGTATTATCAGCTCCTTTTACCTGATTGAGTGATTTATCACTAAATTTCATACCACAGTACTGCACATATACATGATAACCGTCAGCATGAGACACTTTTCCCCAGTGGATGTTAATTTTTCTGCCCACCTGGCTTACTTTCAATTTAGCATTTAATGCCAGCCCCTGCTGCTCTTTCTCTGATTTATCTTGCTTTTTATCCGTTTTATCCTCTTTTTTATTCGGCTTTTTTTCATCATTTTTGGGTGGCAAAGTAGGTTTGCGACCTGTTGCAGGAATAATGACCGTCACAATACCATATTCCGAAATGTATTGCTGTGAACCGTTCTCCGTCTCCGTTGGCTCTTTTCGATCACCTGCTGTCCATACATGGGTATCCGTCAGCCTGGAAAGTTCCTTTATTTCTTTATGACTTTCCTCATTTTGGCAAACACGAACTGCCTTCCCTATGGATTCCAATGTCGGGACCGTGGTGATCTCCCACTCGCCATACCTGTGCCCTTTTGCCTCCTCTGTCGGAACATCTGTAATTTCTACCATACCATTCTCATCACGGAACATCTTTCCACAGCTCCCTGTTCCCTCACATTTCCAATATTCTCCTGTCCCGGGTTCTGTACAGGTCGCTGCTACACCATCATAGTGTATCAGCTTATGCATATGACTGAGTGCAGGGATAATGACCGTCACAATACCATATTTCGATGTGTATTGCTGTGAGCCGGACTCCGTATCCGTTGGTTCTTTTCGTTCACCTGCGGTCCACACATCGGTATCCGTCAGATTCGGGAGTTCCTTTATTTCTTTATGGCTTTCCTCATTTTGGCAAACACGCACTGCCTTCCCGTTGGCTTCTAATGTCGGGGGATTGGTGATCTCCCACTTGCCATATCTGTGCCCTATGGCATCCTCTCCTGCCGGAACATCCGCAATTTCCACCGTACCATTTCCATCGCCGAACATTTTTCCACAGCTTCCTGTTCCCTCACATTTCCAATATTCTCCTGTGCCAGGTTCTGTACAGGTTGCTGCTTGAACATTATGGTGTATCAGCTTATGTATATGACCGAGTGCAGGAATCACAACTGTCACGATACCATATTCCGATTTGTATTGCTGGGAACCTGACTCCGTCTCTGTTGGCTCTTTTCGTTCACCCGCCGTCCACACTTTTGTATCCGTCAGATTCGAAAGTTCCTTTATTTCTTTATGGCTTTTATCATTTTGACAGACACGCACTGCCTCCCCTTTGGCTTTCAATGTCGGGATGGTGGTGATCTCCCACTTGCTATACCTGTGCCCTTTTACAGCCTCTCCTGCCGGAACATCCGTAATTTCCACCGTACCATTTTCATCACTAAACATCTTGCCACAGCTTCCTGTTCCCTCACATTTCCAATATTCCCCTGTCCCCGGCTCTGTACAGGTTGCTGCTTTAGCATCATAATGCGTCAGTGTGTGTGCATGGGTTAGTAGATAGGGGGTATCCGCAGACCCGTTACCTCTTAGGAACACGGTATCCTCTTTCATATAAAAGGCAGGGCGGACTCCTATATCATCTGCCTTTGTAATACTACATCCAATTTGTCCGTTTCTGGACACATGTCGAACAGAACCCTGATTGCCCTCATCATTTACATAGGGGGTCCGCAGCCAGTTATACCAGTCTTCGCCCTCTTTGATTAATGAACTTTTCGCTTCATTGTTTTCTACCGCTTTTTTCGTAAGCTTTCCTATATGATACCACAGCCCTAATTGAGGGGTATGGTTAAATACATTTTGTATCTGCTTCACATCCAGCAGAAATACTTTATCCTCTACCTCTTCATAATATGCCTCATCATAATTCTCCAGTATACTTTCATATACCAGCTTACCATCACTTACAGAATATATTTTTTCGTTGTATTTGTGAAATGCACTGCCCTTTGCACCTGCAATATCCTTGTCAGCAGCAGTCAAAAGTGATTTTTGCACAACAGATTTCATTACCCCTTTTTCCAAAGCAGTGAATTTATTTAAGAAACCTGCTTCATCAGCATATGCATTATATTCAACATTCTCCGCACTCGGCGGATTGCCGCAAGACCACACCATATCTCCTGCCCCCGCATCAGAATTGAGCCACAAACGAATATTGCTGTCCTTCCAATAATTAGCTCCAACTTCTTTTCTACTCACAAATCTTCCATGGGAACCCGACTCATTGTCACCAGGGGCATCATAAGTTTTTAAGCACAAAATTTTATCTGACAGTATAAGTGGTCCCTTTTCATCTATATCCACACACCGCCATAATATCGGCTCATCATAATAGGAACCCATTTGCACATAGTCACCTATCTTTAGATCTGCTGCACTTGCAATTTCCCCTGTACCATCCTCTACTATCGGATTGATATTATATTCCGCTCTTACCGGCATAGTGAAAATCAAAGAAAATAACATATTTAACACCATAAAAAATGATAATCTTTTCCGTTTTTTCATCATAAGACCTCCTCCTTTATCAGCATATACATAGTTATGTTAGACAAGAAGAAAATCTGTGTAAAGTATTTGAGCACCATTCGCACTTTTTTCGGTATCATTTGTCTAATCCTGTCGCATCCAAAGGGCAAAAAGCCAGAGAAGTTTACAAATAGTATTCCCTTATGCTATATTTTTGCAACCAGTAAAAATTTGCTGTTGTACCTAAATAATAAAGGAAAAATTTACAAAGATTTAAAGACAGTTTCCGTTGTTAAAAAAGAACACAGATATAGCATCTCGCCAAGACATTCTTATCAGTTGTCCATTTTGACAAACCAACGTGTGCCCTAACCAAAAATTATCTTCCCTTGGAAATTTATCTGTCTCCGCTTCAAAATTTATCATTCCAACAAATTTTCCATAAATCGAAACGAAAACAATAAATGTTTTTTCTGAAAACGTCCAGACCACACTTGATGCGTGATTCTTTCAACAAAAAGTTGATATACTTGAAAAAACTCATCTTCCTTACATTCTTTTCCTGTTAATAAAGGATCCTGAAATCTTATTTTTCTACTTGCTTTTTTCCTATATTCTTTTAAATTATCACTCATCATAATATTTCTTAATGATTGATAATCTGAATACTTTACAAATTTATCACCACACTGCCTCTTTGTCTGTGGGAACTAAATCCATATGACTATTAATTACCCATACCTTAAAGTTACCGAATGATTTTTGAACATTTTTTCTGCATTTAAAATCAAATCCATTCTGTAAACATCTTTCAGTTCCCATAAGCCTTTATAACTTAATACTCTTGAGATATCCCCCTACCATTAAAAAATATACAAAATTCCATCATCCTCTTGCAAAGCTTCCGGTATAAACTTTTGCATATACTGCAACTTGGATCTTAAATATTCTAAATCTTCGCCCTCCGCATGCTTCTCTAACCATTCTAATAATAATTCCAACTCTTTCATAACTGCTTCTAAGTTACATTGTCTTATTTCTGCACCATCTTGAAAATAACGAATATGTAGTTCCCTTACTGCCGGTTCCAAATATTTATCATACATTCTTTGTGAAGAAACTCCTGCATTAACAATCATTTTTGCACTACTATCGTATATATCTCTATCATATTTAAATATTTCAACTGACATATCAATCTCCTCCATATATGGCCCAGAATTCATATTCCGGATATTTCAACCTTAATATATCTAAACTATTCTTCACTGCCTGGCGCAATGCTAGTGTGTCTGCATCAATTACAAAAACATATTTACGGATACTTTTTAGCTGCGCAATATCTGGTAAATCATTTGAACCTTTAATTGATAAAGTATATTCTTCCTGACTAACCGCTTTAATCCGATTGTCACATTTTTCAAAGATCTGTTTTCTCGCCCACTGCCCTTCTGTCTGTGGGCAGTCCGGCTTATCCATATATATATATCTTATTTTTTTGTTTTATTTATCCCATAAATTATTAAACAAATGATTTCTCAATTCCAGACTATCCTTTTGATTAATATTCTCAAAATTAAATAATAAAATATCCATCACTTTTTTAAAAGCGATATTGCTTGAACCAACCTCATCATAGCCTCCACCTAATATTTCAATATTGCCAACGGGTAATCTCTTTGTTGAACAAGACAAAAAATACTCTTTAATCGCTTCCGCAAACTCGACATTCAAACCAACATTTATTTTTTATTAGATGGCAATACTTTGAAGGAAAAGGGATATTTTCCACTCCATAATTAATCTTAATATTCACATCTCTTCTTACATTGCTCGAATATTTCATATATACCATTGCATAATTACTGGCATGCCATGGTCCAAGTAATGCTTCAATGCAAATAATTTCCTCATACCAACAAACATGATTGTTGGCCATTTTATTTAAACATATAAATTTCTGTTTTTTACAAGGTACAGGCATTTCATCTTTCCATATATTTATTTTTTTGTATCCCGATTTGCTTTCATATAACATCATTCTTAATACCTCCCTCTGGAAACGGCCGTTTCCCATTAACCACATAATACAGCCGGAAAGACTCCACCACACTTTCATAACTCTTTAGATGGGACACATCCTCATAGTTCGACATAAATCCACGAATTATGGAAGATCCTTCCTCCTTCAGATACTTTGGGATATCCTCCGCCGTCATCTCATACCGTTCTAGAATCTGCGGGAGAAGATGACGGAACGCTCGTCCTGCTGATTGGGAACTGATATTCTGGAACCAGGAATACGACACCACTGCTTTCGTGACGGAACCCGGGAGTCCAATGTTGACTGCAGAATTTCCAATTTACTATCCTATAGATTTATGCAAATCTCAATTACGCTATCCTATTCTCAAAAGATATATAAAATATCATCCTCTTCCTGTAAGGACTCTGGTATTACTTTCTGCACATTCCGTAACCTGGATTGTAAATAGTCCAAATCCTTCCCCTCCACATGTTTCTCTACCCATTCTATTAATAATTCCAACTCCCGCATGGCTGCCTCTTGGTTACACTTCCTTATTTCTCCATCATTTCGAAAGTATTGTATGTTTAATTCCTTGATGGCTGGTGCTAAATACTTGTAATACAATTCCTCGGTAGATATTCTTTTGTTCATAAGCAATTCTCCATACATAATTCCTTTATCATATTTACAAATTTCTATCAACATTGACATACTATTTTCCTCCTCCATATATAGCCCAGAATTCATATTTCGGATATTTTAACCTTAACATTTCTAAACTATTCTTCATTGCCTGGCGCAGTGTGGATGTGTCTGCATCAATTACAAAAACTTATTTTCGAATACTTTTCAGCTGCGCAATATCTGGTAAATCACTGGAGTTCTCAATGGATAACGTATATTTCTCCTGGCTAATGGTTTCAACTCGTTTACTACCTTTTCAAAAGATCTGTTTTCTCGCCCACTACCTCTCTGTCTGTGGGAACTAAATCCATATGACTATTAATTACCCATACCTTAAAGTTACCGAATGATTTTTGAACATTTTTTCTGCATTTAAAATCAAATCCATTCTGTAAACATCTTTCAGTTCCCATAAGCCTTTATAACTTAATACTCTTGAGATATCCCCCTACCATTAAAAAATATACAAAATTCCATCATCCTCTTGCAAAGCTTCCGGTATAAACTTTTGCATATACTGCAACTTGGATCTTAAATATTCTAAATCCTCCCCCTCCACATGTTCCTCTACCCATTCTATTAATAATTCTATCTCTCTCATAACTTCTATTAAATTACACTTTCTTATTTCTCCATTTACTTAAAAATAATGTATTTTTAGATTTCTTATTGCTGGTTCTAAATATTTTTCATATATTCTTTGCGAAGAAATCACTTCATTCATAAGTAATTTTGCATAATAATTATAAATATTTTTATCATACTTACATATTTCAACTGACATATCAATTCCCTCCTCCATATATTGCCCAGAATTCATATTCCGGGTATTTCCATCTTAGCATATTTAAACTATGCTCAACTGCCTGACGCAATGCTTGTGTGTCTGCATCTATCACAAAAACATATTTACGGATGCTTTTTAGCTACTTAATGTCCGGTAAATCATTTGTATCCACAAAAGATAGCGTATATTCTTCCTGACTAACCGCCTCAATCCGATTGTTGCCTTTATCAAAGATCTGTTCTCTCGCCCACTGCCCTTCTATCTACGGGCAGTCCGGCTTATCCATATATAAATTCTTAGCATATTTATCCTCAAAAATCACCTGATTTACCAGGTCAACCGAATCATCGTTCAATAAATATTTATTTATATTATTTTTAGTGATTTACGTTTCTCGATAATTTGTACATTCTCTTTATTAACCCACCCATGAAATATTCCTCTATCCACTTCTTTCAATTGATAGTGTTCAATCAAATCCATATTGCTATTACCCACAGATACCAAAAATTGATTCCCTGAGTCTCTTAAAACAAGCATTTCCTTTTTTTCATTTCCAACCGCATAAGTATCAACTCTGTAAACATCTGTCAATTCACATAATTGAATATATTTTTCATAACATTCCGATTTATCATGATCATTACATTTTATAAATGTTGCATTAGCTTTTTCATTATCATGAGTAAATATCTTCATTTTTCCAGTATTCATATTCTTGGTCCAATGATATTCTATCCCATGATATAATGCATAATATCCATTTCTTATCATATATTACTCTCCTTTATTTATTCTCTCAAAATAATTATTCTTATAAACACCAATAACAGTATCCACACCATTCACTACTTCATGTATTTCTGCCCCATCTAATGGTTTTAAGTAATTTCCTCCTTCCACATACCACTCCGGTATCAATTCCCCATTTCTCGCTCCTGTAAAACCATTCAGAGTACATGGCGGTGGGTCCGTATTAACCCCTCCCAACTTCTTTCCAAAAGGAATTGTTATATTATCAATATCATTGGTTTTGAATTTAATATACCCATAAGTATCCCCTCCCTCTGGAAACGGCCGTTTCCCATTAACCACATAATCCAGCCGGAAAGACTCCACCACACTTTCATAACTCTTTAGATGGGACACATCCTCATATTTCGAAATAAATCCACGGATCGTGGAATATCCTTCCTCCCCCAGATACTTTGGGATATCCTCCGCCGGCAGGATCTTCTGGAAATAGGTATCCGCATTTCCCTTGGGAATCGATTCCCGAATCCTCTTCATCAACATCGTTTCCCCCGCATCCAGCTTTTCTACCTTCTTCAAACGCAGGCGGTTAAACTTCTCCACCGTCATCTCATACCGTTCTAGAATCTGCGGGAGAAGATAACGGAACGCTTGTTCTGCGGATTGGGAACTGATATTCTGGAACCAGGAATACGCCGCCTTAAAACCATTTAAATTATTTTCTTTATACAAACAGATTAACTAACTTCTATTTATATAAAATCAACACTCCCTTTCACAGTGTTTTTTAAAGATTTTTCAGCATATTGATTGTCATATTCTAAACTTAAATCAGGATATTTTATCTCTAAATTCTGTATACAATGCAGAAATTGTTCACTTTGTAGATTTTCCGAAATATCCTCAAACACCTCACTTATCCAAAACAAGTATTCTTTACTACAATTATTTAAATAATTTATAGTATATTCTTCATTTTCAGAAAAAACCATTACTAATTCTTCCCATAAATCTATTATACCTGGATCATCATATTGCATTTTTTTTCTTCTCTCAATAATATCTAATATTTTATTATTATCTATCATTATCAACTTCTCCTCTCAACAACAGCATTAACATACATATTTTAATGTTTCACTTTAAGGTTGTTTTGAATTATCTGGTATAATTGTACTAATTTTCCCCTCTTTTTTGATGATTCCTACTCTCACTCCATTATATTCACCAAAAATCCAAATACCGTCTGCTTTATTTATATTTTCACTACTATTTGCAACAAACTCTCCTGCTCTTTTAATATCTATTTCTGTCCATTTTTCTAGAAACCAAGCCTGTCCAATTCCTGTTCTTTTTAACTTATTCTTATGACTCGGTATATTACCTAACCTAACCCCATTTTTACATGTTTTTACAATATTATAATCTATTTGATTTTTGTTCAAATAATCAATATTAGCCTGACCATGACCACCATTAATCAATCTTCCATTACTATTAAAATCCCCCAAAGTAGAATGATCTAGATTCTTTTTTGTAATAGTAAACAAAGAATTTCCTGCCCATTTTGCCCATTCTTCTACTGCCAAAACTATTTCCAAAACAGTTTTACCATCATTCCAGCTCTCCACCGCAGCCGCCAGCTCATCCTCCATCAAAGCACGCCCCACCTTGCCACTGGCCTCCCGTACCACCTTCGCCAGCTCATGCAGCTGCTTCACTTCCTTCCCCTGCGCCGCCCCCTTCAAATACACCAGCGCTGGATCCGACACAAACTGCTTACAATACGACGCCATAGACTCCAGATCCCGAATCGTAAAAATCTGGACAAACGACTTCATCTGGGCCGCTCCCAGACGCATCGCTTCCTTCGTATGTTCCACAACACCCGCCAACATCTTTGGCTGCATCACCACCGTCAGCGAGCCATACACGCCCCCCGCCGCCAACAGCAGCATCACCGCCGTCCTGCCAAACATCTCCGCCTTCTCTTTTTCACTGTAATCCCCCTCCAGGGCATCCCCCAGGCCTTCCCCTGCCTTCACCATCGAATACACACTCAGCACCGCCATCGCCACCGAAAACAGCTGCACCGCAAACACCACGCCATTGGTCGGCAGGAATGCCGCCGAAATACCATACAGCGCCAGAAAAGCCGTCGCAATCACCGCCATCTCCGGGTTCAGCAGCGCCTCACAGAGCCCGTCCGCCATGCCGATCCCGATATGGATCGCTGCAGTCGTTACCGAAATCGAATCCTTACTGTACTCCACATCGTCAAAATACGGATCCACATTTGCAAAATACGGCTTTCTTTCCTCCATGAAATGCGCCTTATGGGGCCCACTTCCCAAAAACGCGATCGTAAATAATTCACTGCTTGCAAACGAATTCACATCCCCCGACTGGTCAAAATCACCCATCACCTCCATCCGGCCGGACCGCAGCATCGAAGCATGGTTCATCGAAGATGCCGTGGCAAAACTGCCTCCCACATACACACGGTCCTCATAACAGATCATCTGTAGAATACTACTCCCCAGGATCTGGTAATTCCCATCCACATGCAGCGCTCCCCGGTCCAGGTTCACAATCGTATCCGTCTGCGTCAGCGCCCCGCCCGTATGAAGGCGGAAACCGTTACAGTCCACATACGCCTCCGTCAAAGCAAGCTCCCCCGGAAAAAATTCGTCCTGCTGCAGCGTCAGCCTGGAATCCCGGATCGTTAACAACTCATTCGTAATCTTCTCCATCCCCAGGATACTGCCCACCCGCAGGCCAACGCACACGAACTCCACCCCGACGCTGCCCGTCAGGTCTATCTCATGAAGGTAACTGTCATCCTCCAAATCCGGAAGGGTCACCGTCTGTTTCGCCCCACCACTAAGGACCAGTTTTGTCGTCTTCATGTAAAGGCTCCTGCTCCCCGCACTATTCTGCTGGGTCAGGTTTCCCCGGACCTCCAGCGTGCCGCCGGCAAAGCTGTTGTCTGCACCACACCGGGATGCCGTCGTCAAATTTCCATCCACGCAGAGCCTGGAATCCGGCCCCGACCCAAACTTTAGGCCTGCATCCCCCTGCACCGACATATTTCCGCCCACATGAACACTGCCACCATCCAGGCAAAGCGCCCCCTGCACAGCAGTATAGCTTCCCTGCACGGACAGCTTCCCCTTCCCCACCAGCGTCCTTCCCTTCTGACGAAAATTTCCGCCGATCGTCAGACAGTGATCCTCCAGATACAATTCCCCGCCGCAGTGGAAATTGCCCGGCAGGACGGTATCCGCCGTTACCGTAGTAAAATCATAGTAGGAAGACAGGGTGTCCCCCTGAGGAACAATCTTTTCCAGGCCATAGAGATGGCTGCCCTCATAATCATTTTCCAGACGGACCGCTTTGCTACCCCGCAGATCAAGGTTCGGGATTTCATCCACCTCCGGCAGGTCAATGGTCTGCGTGCTGGTTCCATTTAACAGGAGGGCCACGCTATTTCCTATGGAGAGATTATCTTCTGTCTGGATCAAGCTGCCGCCAAGCGTCAACTTTCCCACATTGAGACTGCTCATCTTCGCGGAGTTAGCCACCAGGTCCCCACGAACGGTCAGCTCCGGATAGGCACTGCTGGCGTTCATCCTTAGGATTCCCTCATCTTCCAGACGCAGATCTCCCCCGATTTCTGCCTCCGCCCCATTCCCCAGGCGGATGCTTCCCTGGACGGCATGAAGGCTTTCCGCAACCCGCAGGCAGCCCCCGTCGATCCCAAGTTCTGCCCCTCCTGCCACTTCGACATCCCCCGCAAAGGACAGGGTGTTCCCGCCGGCAAATACGCTGCCCACGCACCACCGCACCTGCCTGCTGTTGACCGTGTCGTCCTTGGAAAGGCTGACACTGGCCAGATGGAATTCCTGCCGGTCGTTGGCCTGTATGTTTCGCAGGCCGTAGATGGTCCGTGCATGGACTTCCTCCGGCAGCTTCACGCCCCGGCTTTCCTCCAGTTGCAGGGTGCCCAGACTGATCCCGGGGCTAGCCAGCCTGACCTGCTGGATGGCATCCCCCTTAAAGTAAGTATTAAAATATCCTCCCACCGACAGGTTCGGTGACTGCCCACTGTCCTGCTGGACCAGATTCCCGGACAGCGTCAGTTTCCCGTTGTTGAGGCTGCTCATCTTAGAGGAGTTGACAATCATGTCCCCTTGTACAGTCAGCTCCGGATAGGCGCTGCTGGCGTTCATCCTTAGGATTCCCTCATCTTCCA
>CANRZB010000053.1 GCA_947644195.1 uncultured Clostridium sp. | reverse complement strand
AGCATGTAGGGAGTATGGCGTACGGGCACGCCAATAAACAATACGGCACGCAAGGCAGACAGTTTCTTCGAAAGGCGTAAACTTGCCAGGCAGGGCAAATTTTGTCTCATAGGACATATCGGTATTTTGCGGACGAAACAGCAGAAGGGGTGGGATAAATAATGATAACAGAAAATAATTCATTACAAAATCTACCACAAGTGAAAGGTAACATTTGAAAATTGATTTCCGTGTTTGTCCTACCGGGCAACAGCATTTACTTACTGCCCTGCTTTGTCCCATGAAAACTCTCAAAAACAATTCATCAATCGCAAATCCTGTACCGATGCACAAACGGTACAACCACATTTTTCTAAATGATCCCTTTCATCGTGTCCACAGGATAACAGGATACAATCCATCCCCATACTGTGCGCCACCTCATAGTCATGGACCGTGTCTCCAAGGAGTACGCACTGCTCCGGTAAAATCTGCTCTTGCTGTAAGTATTTCTGCGCCCGCTCTACCTTGCTCCGTGAAAAATGATCATCCGCTCCCAGAACCGCATCAAAATAGCCTTGAAAGTCCAGGTTTTCCAATGAATCCTCAATTGACTGCCGCTGAGAGGAAGACAAAATGATCTGGTGTCTCCCCTGCTCCTGGAACAGCTGCAATAATTCTGGAATCCCCTCATACGGCTGCGGATTTCCTATGCGATATAATTGTTGAAATTCTTCCGCAATTTCTTCAAACGGATATTTCTCAAGATCAAACAATGGTTCATAAAAACGGATCACAGGCGTATCCATCAATTCCCGGTAACGTGACATCGTGATCAAAGGATACTGCCTCTCCCGCAGCATCTGATTGACCGCATCCAAAGCCACTCCAACATCATCCATGATGGTTCCATTCCAATCCCAAAATATATATTGGTACATATCCGTTTCCTCCTAAGCGTACTGCACATTACGATCCTGCCATGCCCTCAAAGACGGGCTCATCCGGTCCGCTTATCAATATATCATACCAAATCCCTAAGATCAACGGAATTAGAACCCCCATCAACGGAAACAGCATTTACTTATTGCCACTTACAGTTTCTGGCACAAAGATAATTTTTTGTTATCCGTTGAATTTCAGTACGTATCCTGCTGTTTCGTTCAGAAATCATCAGTAATGTCTGAGATGGACAAAATTTTGCCCTGTCGTAGTGCAATAGCCCTTTGTGAGAAACTTTGCCTTGCGTGTCGTATCTGTGCGTGCTCGGAAGCACTGTCTGAACACACATACAAACGTAGCATGTGGGGAGTTTTGCGTACGAGCACGCGAATAGACAATATGACACGCAGGGCAAATCGTTTCTCCAAAGGGCGTAAACTTGCCAGGCAGGGCAAATTTTGTGTATTCAGACAATCGGAATTTTTCGATCGAAACAGCAGAATGAATCAAGTTTACAACAGATAACAAAAAATTATCCTGTTGAAACATATCACAAGTGGCAACAAGAAAATGCTGTTGCCCTGAACCTCCATCGTATAAACTTTTTGGCAATCCTGACGATATAACAGGTAGAACATTTTGCATGATATATTCATGTCAAGGATGACGATTTGCTTCCGGGAAGTTTTATCCTCGGAGCGCTATGGATAACAGGAGGTTATGGGTGAAGCACCATGCTTCACTCTGCAAGTCTGGGCCTGCGTTGCGGCACAGATCTTGTAATGTATGCAAAATGCAACGCAGAAATGAGAGGTCATTATGAGTTTTATCGATGGATTAGGCACCTATCAGAACCAAGCCCACAATCAGGTTCGGAATCAGAAAGCAGGAGCCAGGACAAATCAGGCAAACACCAAAAAATATCGTAACCAGACAAATAAAACCAACCAGGCATCCAGAACCAATACCGCCAGCAATGTAAAATTAAGCGATAAAGCGAAAGCTTTGCTGGAGGAATTAAAGGCTAAATATGCTGACACAGATTTCATGGTTGCTGACTATGGCAGCGATGAGGAAGCACAGCAGTATTTGTCTCAGGGAACCAAAGCATTTTCCGTACTGATTGATCCAGAGGATCTAGAAGCGATGGCAAACGATGAACAGGTAAAGAACAAAACCCTGTCCCTTTTGGATGATGCCCGCAAAAATCTAACCAGCCTGCAAGATCAATTAGAGGAAGACGGAGAAACCCATGTCAAAAACCTGGGAGTTACCATTAACACAGACGGCAAGGTCTCCTATTTTGCAGAACTGGAAAAAATGAGCCAGAACCAGAGAGATCGTATCGAGAAAATCCGGGAAAACAAAGCCGAGGAAAAAGCAGAGGCAGAAAAACAGAAACAGGAAGAAAGAATGGATGCGGTAAAAGCAGACCGATTCCATACCAATCTACCGCAGATTGACAAACATACCACGGTGCAGGCAGACAGTATTGAAGAATTACTAGAAAAGATCCGCAATGTAAACTGGGATGAGATTCCAGAAGAAAATGCAGCACCAATGGGACGCCGTTTTGATCTCAATATTTAGTATGAATACGAAATAATTGACACTTTCGCTTATCCCATTGTATCTGATACAATGATGCTGCGAGAAAGTAACATTAAAAAAGAAGATAATTTAAAAACCCCAAAGATTTGAACATTCTCCATCTTTGGGGTTTTTCATTCTTTCAAACATGCCAGCGCAGCTGGCACAAACCATCTATGAAACATGCTGTCTTTGCATTTTTCTAGTGTGTAAGAACCTCTGTCACATCTGGTCATTAATCTCTTTTAGGATCATCCCCGACTTCATAGGACAATCCAGGTGCAAAAATCCATTGTTTAAGGTAAATACTTTCGTGACATTAGAAAAATCGTCTGCGCCAGTCATCATCAGGCATACCATCCGGCTGTCCTTATCCACGCCCAGACGCCACACCGGTATTTCTACGTGCCGGGTCTCCTGGCTCATATTGATCGCCACAACAATCCGGCTCTCCGCATCAAAACGCCCATACGTTACCAATTGGTATTCCCCATTCAAAAAGAGGATGGAACCTGTCTTTAACGACTGATACTCTTTATGAATCTGAATCAGTTCCTTATGGTAGCGAATTAATTCATGATCTTCCTTTCCCCATGGATACGTTCTACGGTTATCGGGATCCGTCCATCCACATAGGCCGGCTTCATCTCCATAATAAATCGTAGGCGCTCCCGGCCAGGTCATCTGTATCATGACCGCCAGACGGAACAGGGATTTATCTACGTTATGATCTGCCGCCTCCGGGCCGCGAGTCGCCGTCCTGCCCACTTCGTGATTGGTCCGGGTCAGAAAACGGGAATGGTCATGGTTGGACAATTCATTCATGGCCACATGCAGAGATTGTGTGTTAAATCGGGTCATATAATGACGCATCGATCCAAAAAAAGCATCCGCATTGCCGAGTAGATCTCCACGATACTCATCACTGTGCTTTTCCATACCGGTCAAAAACCAGGTAATCGGCTCCATAAACGCATCATAGTTCATGACCGTATCCCACTGGTCACCGCGAAGCCATTCTGTCGGATCTCCGTAATGCTCTGCCAATACGATAGCATTGGGATTGGCTTCCTTGACATTCCGACGGAATTCTTTCCAGAAATAATGGTTATATTCTCCTGTCTGTCCCAAATCTGCCGCCACGTCCAGACGCCAGCCATCGACATTGTAGGGAGGGGAAACCCACTTTCTACCAATTTGCATAATATAATTGAACAACTCCGGGGATTCCTCATAATTGAGCTTTGGCAAGGTATCATGCCCCCACCAACCATCATAGTGCGGATTGTACGGCCAGATATCTTCCCGGAATTTGAAAAAGCTGCGGTACGGGCTATCCCAAGACACAAAAGCACCTTTCTGGTATCCCTCAGCATTTTCATAGATACACTCGCGATCTAACCATTTATTGAAAGAACCACAGTGGTTAAAAACACCATCCAAAATGACTTTCATCCCACGGCGGTGTACTTCCTCCACAAATTCTGCAAATAGAGCATTGCTGGCTTCCAGATTTTCTTTATCCGTCACACGGCAAATATAACGCGTCGCATTCTTGTTGGGATGAACCGGGTCACAAATTAAATTTCCCGCCTCATCACGCTGCAGTAATTCCCCTTCATCTTTGACAATCTTTCCCAAATGAGGGTCAATATAATCGTAATCCTGAATATCGTATTTATGATTCGACGGAGAGACAAAAATCGGGTTTAGGTAGATCGCCTCCACCCCCAAATCTTGCAGATAATCCAGCTTCTGCATCACTCCGGCAATGTCTCCGCCATAAAATTCCCGTACACCCATGGACGCCGGATATTTCTCCCAATCCGTCACACGGTCGGTCCCCTCGCCGATATAGAAATACTCATCCTTTTCCACGTCATTATCGGGATCCCCATTATAAAAACGATCCACGTAGATCTGATAAAATACAGCACCCTTTGCCCAATCCGGTGTAGTAAAGGATGGCGTAATGGAAAAATTATAATAGTTTTCTACCGTACTGCATACTCCGACACTGTTGTAATAGCAAACCATCTGTCCGCTATGTACCTCAAAATAGTATTCCACACGCCCGGAGCCCAACTGTACCGTCTGTTCATAATAGTCGAACAACCTGTCATTAGCCACTTTTTCCATCGGATAACGCTGTCCTGCAAATACCAGAACCACCTCATCGACATTTTCCCGTCCACTGCGAAAACGCAGCTTCACATGTTCGAAGGCTCCCGGTTCCGGCGGCATGCGATACCCTGCCGTCCCGTCGCTAAACAGTGCCTGGGGATTAAATATTACGGTCAGATTCTCCAAATAAACCTGTGTCTTCATTGCATCTGACATCTTATAAAAAGGAACATTCAGATCCATATTCTCTCCTCATTTCTATTCCATTCCATTCTTTATTTCCTGTTTCGCTAGCCCCATTAAAGATTCTCTGGTATTTTGTTTCGGATCATCCAACACAATACTTAACAGATGCTTTAACAATTCTCCCATCTTCGGGCCGGGATCCATTCCCAGCGCAATCAGATCAGCTCCAGATACTTCCAGTTCTCGGATGGATAGCGGTGCTTCCGTCGCCAAGATATTCTGATAAATCTTTTCCACGGCCAGGATTCTTTCCAGTTTCGGCGCAATCGTTTCTGGATTCTGCGACAATACATCGGCACACTGCACCAATGTCAATAGCGGAATCAGATCTCGGCCAATTCCGGCGACGGCTCTGCGAACAGAACGGGATGCCGGAGCAATCTGTCGGTCATGGCTTTCAATCAGACGACACACCATATCCATTGTCTCCCGATCAAAGGTTAATCGTTTCATAATCTGTTTGGCAAGATCTGACCCCTTCCCTGGATGTCCATAAAAGTGACCAATGCCATTTTCATCCACTGTCTTACATTCTGGTTTCGCCACATCATGCAGCAACATCGTCAAACATAGAATCTGCTGTTGTTTGCTGGTACATTGTGCTGTCAGGCGGCTAACCATCTTCTCGACTTCTGTGGGTAGCAAACTGTCATCCCAACCTCCTGCTTTCCTGCCAAAAAAGCGGTTCATCCATTCCACACCCCGGATACTATGTTCCCCCACTGTGTAAATATGATGAGGATTACACTGATCCGTCTGCATCATCCGGTCAAATTCCGGTAAAAAAACAGCCGTCATACCGGTTTCATAGGCTTCCCGAATCTGTCCCGGATCCTTTGAAACCAATAACTTCATGACCTCAACCCGGATTCGCTCCGCACTGACATGCTTCAAATCCATGACATTACGGATGATTGCCTGTCTGGTCTGCTCCTCGATCTGAAATCCCAACTGCCCGGAAAAACGGACTGCCCGCAACATACGAAGCGCATCTTCTTCAAATCTCTGATCGGGATTGCCCACGCAACGGATCATCCCCTGGTTCAGATCCTTGATTCCGCCATAGAGATCCACCATTCCATCCGTATCATTATATGCCATTGCATTGATCGTGAAATCCCGCCTCTCTAAATCCAGACGCAGACTGTTAGTAAATTCCACCTGGTCGGGATGCCGGTTATCCGCATATTCCCCGTCAATCCGGTATGTAGTTACCTCATATCCCACACGATGCAGCATCACCGTTACCGTCCCATGCTGGATACCGGTATCTATCGTCTTCGGAAAGATCTTCTTGACCTGTTCCGGTTTGGCTGACGTCGTGATATCCCAATCTCCTGGAATCCTTGACAAGATCGTATCCCGAACGCACCCGCCTACGGCATAAGCTTCATATCCATGCCCCTCCAGCTTCGCTATCATCTGCCGTACATCCGCAGGCAGATCTATTTTGATTCCAGGTGTCTGATCCATTCGACGCCTCCCTACCATTCCTGTACTTTTCCCCGACAGTCCCCTCCTGCCGAAAAAATCCGAATCGGAAACAGATGCCATAAGCTTCTGTCTCCGATTCCTCTTCTACCAATCATAAATTCTGTAAGCTGCTTTTTAAGGAAGAAGTGCTCCTCCTAACAACAATGATGTCAAATCCACTCCACAGTTTTCTTTGAGATTCGCTACCAAAGTAGTCAAATCTACTTCACTCACATAGGTCGACAGTTCCACCTCATTAGACATATCATAGGTGGTAGCTCCCTCCTCAGGACGGGATACTCCAGGATCCTCCGCTTCCCCGGAAGCAATCTGTATGGTAACAAACATATCAGAGCCAACCATAACAGATACCTTGTCATTAAACTGATCCTTGCCATTATCCATATCAATGCGAAGTTTATATCCCGCCACTGCCGGAATTTGTTCACTGGATAATTCTATGCTTCCCTTGAGGGAACCGTCTTTTTCCATCGCTTTCTGGTCGATATCCTGGATAGAAATTTTGATGAGATCCGTCATGCTTAAGACAGAACCATCTCCTGGATTCAGGGATTCATCCAGGCTCACGCTAAAGTCACCGGACAATTTATTACTTTTTTCTTCCATATTACCGGTTACCGTGAAATATGATATGTCATCGGATATGATCTCCAGAGAGTAACCGGATTTATTATCTTTACGAGGCTGCAATGCCTTGATTTCAAAAGATTCTCCCTCTACGGATAACACTATGGTACGCCCTACAATCTGTGCTTTTCCATCCACATAGACATTCATTTCGAATTTAGAATCATCCGGTTCCTCTGTCTCCAGACTCTCCAGAGCATCTGCAATCTCAACCTGGAACGTCTCGTATGCACTTGCATCAATGTTTTCTATAATCTCTTTAACAACGTTATCCTCTTTCAGTTCTTCTAGAATTTCCTTGGATATCTTTTTAACATCCTCCCCATCGCAGGTAACTGCCAGCTTCGTACATTCCTGGCTGATCTCGCCCGCTTTGATCGTCTCCTGGGAACGCTTTACTTTCTTGATGTTTTTCAAAACAATATCACTATAAGTTGTGATCAGTTTATCAATCTTTCCTGTTTCTGGGAAATATTTCTCCAAATCAGCTCCCGTCAAATACAGATTGCTCATCGGGATCGAATCCGCCGCCTCCTGCAAGGTGCTGGTCAGATCCAAATAGGAACTGCTCACCTCCGGAATTTGGAGATATCCTTCTTTCGACGAATAGTCCAGATAGGTGTTCATATTCGCAGCATCCTTGCCATTGAGCTGCAATAACGTATGGTTCGTCAATACGGAATCCTGCATCTTGCTTGTTGTCTCGATCTTGGCAGATTCCAACCCATAACCACTGGCTAATGCTTTCAGCGTATCCCCTAATGCAACCTCATACGTAATTTTCTGATTTTCCTTCTGCTTCGTTGCAGCATCCCGATAGTTGCCATAGGAAGTATCCATCTGTTTCAGGGAAGCATCCCGGTTCTTTTCCTCTACATACCGGTAATATTCTTCCGGACTGCTGGTCTTTTCTTTGAACGTATTTGCAATTCTCCGCGCATTCATCGCTCCGGCTACCCCAAATACCACCAGGCAGGCAGCAATAATACCAATCATTGCAATCAGCTTTTTATTCTTTTGTTCCATAGTTTCCTCCATTCTGTCACTTCACTGTGACATTCGATGAGCTAATGCAGCTCGCTATCTGAAACGGCCTTTCCTGTATTATTATATTGGATTTTGCATAAAAGGACAAGAAAAGATTGCTTTTTTCTAAAATATGTAAGAAAATATAGGAAAATTCAGCGAAAGAAAGTAGGAAGATTATGGAAAATCAGCAAATTCCCTCCATGGAAATCAGGCATCTCTCCAAAGCCTACCGCCATGGCAGGCGTACCATTTTAAAAGATCTATCTGTCACGGCACAAGACGGAGAATGTATTGGCGTCCTGGGCAGCAATGGCTGCGGAAAATCAACTTTCCTTTCCCTGCTGGCTGGCGTCCTGAAACCTGATCATGGGGAGCTTCTCTACCACGGAACCCCTTATACAACAAACAAAAAGCTTTCTACACTGTGCGGGTATGTACCACAAGAAAATCCATTGATCGAAGAACTGGATGCTTATGATAATCTGCGACTCTGGTATTGTGATTCCAAACTGGAGTTACAGCAAGAATTACAAAATGGCATCCTGGCTATGTTAGAGATCCCCCAATTCCTCCACGTCAAGGTTCACCGAATGTCAGGGGGGATGAAAAAACGTTTAAGCATTGGATGCGCCATGGCGGAAGATCCTCCTATCCTTTTGTTGGACGAACCCGGAGCCGCTCTGGATCTCCCCTGCAAAGCACAAATTGCCGCCTACCTGCAACAGTGTAAAGAAAAAGGCAAAATCATATGGATTGCCACACACGAACTGCAGGAAATGAAGATCTGCGACCGACTGATAGTATTGCAGGATGGTGTACTAAAACCAATCGCATACCAGGATGGAATTTATGAAATGACACAGGCACTCCAAGCATAACAATCATTTAGGATGCATGATCTCAGAAACCCTATGGAGGAATTTATGTCCCGACCAAATCATTCCCGTTTTCGGTTATACCTGTTATTGGAAATCAAAAAATACCGTCTTGCACTTCCAAAAATTTGTGCAGGACTTTGTCTGATCCTGTTTTTGTCCACCAGTTTCCTCCTGCTCTATCAACGTTACCTGGCTGACCATCAGGACCGACACCGGATTCAGATCGGTATTTGCGCAAATCCTGATGAGCCCTATCTGGACTGGATGATCCAGACCATCGAACATATGGAAGAGTTAAAATTCTCCTGTCAGTTTGAATTTGTATCCGAGGAAAAAGGGATAAAACGTCTGCAAGACGGCAAATATACCGCATTATTCCTTATTCCGCAAAACTATATTCAATCCCTGATCGAGGGCAAAGAAGCAATTCTTCGGATTCGCTTCCGCCAGGGACAGGCTTCTGTCGCCGATTATCTGGTCAAAGAACTGGGAAACGCCGCCTCAGGAATTATGCTGGACACAGAGGCAGGCATTTACGCCCTGCAGGATTATTACCAGGAAAATCACTGGAGCGGTATGTCAAAAGACGAACTCACCCTAAACATTCGCTACCTGCAAAAAGTCTTGCAGCGAAAGGAAATCTATGCTTACGAAGAAATTCCCGCTATGGGAACGATTACCGACCAGACGCACTATACTGCCGTAGCGATCCTTTGTTTCCTTACTGCGTTTGGAATCACCTGCTCTGCACTCCTACGCCGGGAACCAGATGCTTTCATTGCCAGACTGCAGCAATCCGGGCTGCCAAATTGGAAACGGATCTTGGCCAAAGAAACTGCCATGCTTCTTTGTTTTACCTGTCTCTATCTGGCCTTGTCCCTCCTGCTGGCTGCTGCCAGCCCATGGATTTCTGGTTTCTGCGAGATTGTCCCATCCCACAGCGCTTCACCTCTGCAGACCGTACTTCTGACTGGTATGAAACTGATTACCATCACTCCGGTATTATTGGTAATCTGTAGTTGTATCCTATGGGTTTTCGAGATAGTTTCGCATAACTTTACCAGTATTCTTGTGCTCTTTATCTCCTTTCTCTGTCTGGCTTTTCTGTCGGGATACTTTTATCCTCTGTCCTATTTCCCGGACAGCATACAGAGGATTTCTTCCTATCTCCCTACCAGGATAATCCTGGACTATTGCTATCACAGATTAAACGGCAGCCAGGAGTGGACGGATTTGATTCTCATTTTGTTGATGAGCGGAATACTGTTTGGTTCCTTGGTGTACATTACCGATCAGAAAAGGAGGCGATCCTATTGAAAAAAATCCTGATCTGGATCAAACTGCTGACAAAACGTCTGCTGCATAAACCGACCTTTATCATGACCCTGCTTCTCATCCCTTTGCTCGTCTTGCTCCTACAGGGATCTCTTCAATCCGGGGACGCCATGCTTCAGGTTGCCCTATATACCGAATCCTCCAACCCAGATTCCCTGGAATCCGTGCTGATCTCTGAATTAGCTGCTTCCTCTAATCATACGGTACATTTTTATGTCTGCCATTCCATTTCGGAACTACAGGAAGACCTACGACGCAACCATGCCGACTGCGGCTATGTATTACCGCATCACCTGGAACAAGAACTGGAAAAACACGCCAGACAGAATCATGCGGTCATCACCACCTATCACCACACAGGGGCTATGGAAACTCTGCTGTTGGACGAAATGGTGTATCGGATGATTTACGAGAAATTAGCTTTTGAGATTGTCAAACAATATATTCAAGAAAAAAAGAAAGTAGAGGTGGATCACCGATTAAATGATTTCTATCAATTTTACCGACAAGACGAAAGCTTTATCCGTTTTGAATATGCGGATGGCTCCGGAAACCAGGTTCTGAACCAACAGCAATCGAATTATCTGCTTCTACCAATCCGTGGCATCTGCGCTGTACTGATCCTGCTTGCGGCCATGACCGGAGCTATCTTCTGGTATGAAGATTACGAAAGAAAGCTGTTCCTGCGGCTCTCCCAATCATATCAGACAATATTGCCATTTTTCTATTCTCTGGTTCCCGCCATCTTGGCAGGTATCTTTGGATTTTCTGCCATCGCATTGACCGGTTTCGCTGGTCAAACGGCGCAGGAATTCTTGGCCCTGACCTTGTTTCTGTTCTCGGTATCTTCCTATAGCATGCTGCTTCGGGAATTGCTGCCGGATGCAAGGGGCTTTTTAGCCGCCATCCCCCTGAGTGTAATCGGAAGCCTTCTCTTCTGCCCGGTTTTTGCAGATGTGTCGATGGTTCTGCCAATGATAAAACCACTGCGCATGCTTACCCCTGTTTTCTATTATCTGAATAGCATTTACTCCGTTCAGGCACGCTGGGCGCTGTTGTGTTATTCGGTAGTCACCTTTGCATTGGCACTGGGATTTCGCAGGTTGCGCAAGTTTATTTCCCGCTAATTCATTGACAAATCCAGACTGCAACGATCTCCCATTCGCCTATAGGATCCCCGAATCCATTTTCGAAAACTTCTTGCTATTCGAGTTCAGATCCCCTATAATGGAAACTTAGGTATTAAAAGATATTAGAATCTAATCAGAGCAACTGGATAGACAAACAGTGATCTGACACTGGAAAAAATATTTTTCAATCGATGAAACTATCATTTTCTCAGAACGGAGAATAACATGAGTTTATTTATTACTTTTTTATTGGGTATCTTTTTTCTGATCGGCGCTGCGGTTATCCGTTTAGCGAAGAACAGTGAGTGGATTGAACAGCTATCGGTATCCCTGGCTTTTGGATCCATGGCGGCGTTGGTACTATTAGAATTACTTCCGGAAATCCTGACGGAATTTGCAAAAGAACACGCTTTGGTCAGTCTTATTGCTGTGATTTTGGGAATTGCTGGCTTAAAAATCCTGGATCTTTTTATCCCGGACCACGACAGCGACCTGGCCGCTCCCACCAAGAACCATCACGATAACATGGTGCATATCGGCATGATTTCTGCGATTGCCATTATTCTACACAATACGGTAGAAGGCATGACCGTATACAGTGTCACACTCGAATCTATCCGTCACGGCGCCCTGCTTTCCCTGGGCGTTGGACTGCACAATATTCCGATGGGCATGTTAATCTATTCCTCCCTGGAAGAAGAGCGCAGAAGCAAACGGTATGTCATTATGGCACTTGCTTCCCTGTCAACTTTCCTGGGTGGTCTCTTGATGACTCTAATCAGTCCATGGCTCAATGAATTCATAATTGGAATTCTGGTAAGTGTTGCCCTGGGGATGATCCTGTTCATTATTTTCTGTGAACTAATCCCAGATTTGCTGCGCAGAAAACACTGGGGGCTCTCTGCTGTGGGAATTTTCTGCGGTATTTTGATTCTGGTTGCCGGAACATTTTTGGAATAGGGAGCGGAAAATCGGTACATTACGATCCATCGGTTCGCAGCAGCATTTTGCTGTGCGAACCGCAGAAATCTTTTTTATTCTCCAGCTTTGCAGGTAATCAACCATGGCGCTGGCTGGGTATTGTAGGTATGTTTACTGGTTAATTTGGAAACCGTTACCTGGATCACTTCGGGATCCCGGATTCCTAATTTCTGGCACAGCGACGGCATAGACGCTGCTACCACGAAATCTAAGGTATAGATCACAAATTCCATCTGCGGATTTAACTTCAGCAAAAACTCCATTTCCTGTTCCATACTAGCGGATGCCACCAACATCGTGACGTCCGGCACTGGCAAATCCTGAAAATTCTCCGCGTCCACATGATCCACAATGGTAACATTATTTAAGCCGAATTGATGCACATTGTCTTCTAAGGTGCTTCGATCTCCAGAATTATATTCTACCGCAATCACGGTTCCTTCCCCATCCAGAATCGCAGCTTCCACAGCAATGGATTCTCCCGAAATCACGCAGATATTCTTGCCCTCATTGATCTGCATTTTAGACAGGATGATCGCACGGATCTCCGACCCCACATAACGGACAGAACCAGTGGCAAAAACTCGGTTATCCATGCCAAATTTGATCGTACTGCGCGCCTGGCTGTTCAGGATCAGCATACCCGCCGACGCATTGATCCCCCGATCTAACATATCTGCAACTTTACTCTGTTTGATCGGCCCCTCCGGTTCACTACCCTCATTATAAATTACGGTACAATCTCCCAGTCCCGCATTGAACATCCGGTAAAAGATATCCTTATGTCCTGCCTCCGTAAACACCAGAACACTCCGGTGCGCCTCCACCGCCGGAATCAAATTCTTATTTTTTCGTGTGATATCCAGGATCTTGACATGCTCCAAATCCACATCCGTATGATTTGAAAAATATTCCAGCCATGCCAGGACATGTGAATTATTAAATATATGACGTTCCATCGTCAGTACCCCCTTTTATTTTTTCTATTATTGTACCAAATTCCCACGACAGGGGCTAGTCTATTATGATGGAATTTTGGTCAAAAATATACAGGACTGGCTTCTTTCCTAACCAGTCCTGTAATGATCAACTTTATTTTCCACTCTTTCGTCTTTCCAGGCAGCGTGCCAGTTCTTCCCGCACCTCTATTCTGCCCAAAGCCCACGCTTCTTCAACAAATGTTTCTCGATCACGGAGAAAATACATTTATCAATCAAAATACCGATAATAACGATGACCAGCATAACCAGCATGACCTGGTTAATATCAGCCAAATCTCGGCCAGTAATCAACGTCTGCCCCAGGCCGATGGAAGTCGTCATAACTTCGCCCGCCATCAAAGCTCTCCAAGCAAACGACCAACCCTGTTTCAATCCTGACACCAGTTCCGGCAATGCGGCCGGAAAAACAACCCTGGTATATAGCTGCTGCTTAGAAGCACCCATCGTCAAGGCAGCTTTGGCATAGATCGGCTGAATATTTTTAATTGCATTATCCACGGAAATTGCGATACTAAATGCCGCACCCATGACGACTACAAATAAAATCGCCTGCGTAGACAAACCAAACCACAGGATGGAAAACGGCACCCAGCAAACACTTGGCAAAGTCTGTACACCCAAAACAATTGGTTTCAGATTCTTTTGCAAATATTTGAAATGATGTAATAGCAGTCCTAAAGTAAATCCAATGGCCACAGCAATGGCATAACCACTGACTCCACGGATCAGGGAATTAACGGTGGCAGCACCTAAAGTCCCATCCTGCACCAGTTCTACGAACCGCTCTGCCACACCAGCCGGAGAAGGCACCGAATAGAGTTTCCAAAGGGCAAGAACTTCAACTCCTAACCAATACACTCCCTGCCACAGAAGCACCAGCAGGATCAGAAAAATTATAATACTCATAGCGTTTCCTCCCCTTTCACTTCCTCCAGGATCCTATGCCGTAAATCCACAAATCCTGGTACATCGACATGTCTAGGGCGTTCCAGAGGGATATCCACAATATCCTTGATGCCACGAAGCTCAGGAGAAAGTACCACTACCCGGTCAGACAGGAAGACAGATTCTTCCACACTATGGGTAATGAAAAAGACTGTTTTATGTGTCTCCATCCAAATCGTTTGCAATTCCTCACGCAATCGGTTGGAGGTCTGTTTATCCAGAGCAGAAAATGGCTCATCCATCAACAAAATCTGGGAATCCATCGTCAGCGCCCGCGCCAAAGCGGTACGCTGTCTCATACCACCGGAAATCTGATGAATCGGATAGTCCCGGTACTCCCATAGATTAACCATTCGAAGATACTGCTCTGCCCTAGCTTCCTGTTCTTTTTTCGGAACTCCGTTTAACTTCATTCCGAACTTCACATTATCCATCACATTAAGCCAAGGATACAGGCCATGTTCCTGGAACATAACCGTCCGGTCAGCGCCCGGCCCGGTTACCGGTTGACCGTTGAGCAGAATCTCTCCGCTGGTCGGTGCATCCAAACCAGCCACCATATTTAATAACGTACTCTTTCCACATCCCGAGCGACCTACAATACTGACAAACTCTCCATCCTGTATCTCCAGATTGATATTCTCCAATGTAGGCATATCCGCACTGTCAAAATGTTTACAGAGATTTTTCATCACTAGTGACATGCTTTCCTCATTTCTGCATACACATATGCTTCTTATTTTTTCATCCAATTACTATGCTTATTTATCTGCAAACAAGCTGTCTGCTTCCGGAATTTCATCAATAAATTTCTGTTCTTTACTGATCTTTGCAAATCCATCAATAGATTCCTTATTATATTCTGTGCTAACCGCAATACGGGTAAAAGCATCTTTGATAATGGAATCACTCAGAGATTTACCGGTTGCTTCATCTAATTCCTTATTAATAACCTGTAATGCATTTTCCTGATCATCATTGATTGACTTGGTCGCATCCTCATGTGCCTTTAAGAATTTTTCCACGATCTCTGGATGTTCATCACGGAACTCCTTGCGAACAACCACAACCGCAACGTCATAATTTCCCTCCAGATAAATCTTGTCGTAATCTAACATCATTTTAGAGCCTTCCTCTAACAAACGGGCTCCCCATGGTTCCGGTACTAAAGCGGCATCTACATCTCCACGGTCAATGACATTCGATACATCCGCATTTTCCACAGCGCTCACGGTTACATCTCCACCGTCCGTCGTAGGTTTCATTCCATTTTCATTTAATAGTTGTAACAGACATAAATGCTGTGTATTGCCAATCTGTGGTATAGATACTTTTTTGCCGGATAACTGGGTAATGTCGCTAATCGTTGAATCTTTTCCTGTAATCAGAATTGCTCCACCTTTGGTAACACCGGACAAAATCTGAACATCACCTTTCGATTTTACATTTGCTGTAATCGCAGGGACCGGTCCAATGTATCCGATATCAATATCACCGGCAAATAACGCTTCCACCTCTGCAGGGCCTGCATTAAATGCGCTCCACTTTACGGCTACATCTTTTCCAAAACTCTCCTCCAATGTTCCATTTGCCTTGAGGTATAACGCCTGTGCATGGGTTACATTATTGAAATAACCAATGTGCACCTGGGAACCATCCTCATTTTTTCTGGTGCCGCATCCCGTCAAGCTGACCGTCAGCGCCAGGACTGCTACTGCTGCAATTCCTTTTTTCCAAAAATTCATTTTACTCATATTGCGAGCCTCCTTTTCTCTCTTACCTTATGTTATCACACCGGACATTCCCGATTGGATCATTGGATTCCGGCATCTTGCTTATAGTGTATCAAAAAAAGGCGGAATCATCCCCGCAAAAAATGAAAACGTTTTCATTCTAATTCTCTTCCATTTTGTGACAGGATTGTGTTATACTCTAGTTATGGGGAAATAAGCATATGACAAATATTTGCGTCGCTGTTATCTCGATCTTTTTCTGAAAACCTATCACTAAAACAATGGAAAAGATCAAATATAAATGAAAACGTTTACACTACACACAGAACGGAGGAATGATGTCACTGAAAAAAATTGCAGAGCAAGCTGGAACCTCAATAGCTACTGTATCCCGCGTATTAAACCATCCAGAACACAAATGCAATGATCCCGAACTGCAGAAACGGATCTGGCAGCTTGCCGATGAACTGCATTATACGCCCAATACTACTGCCCGTGATCTGCGCAACGGCGGCAGAAAACAGGAAACACCATTTACCATTGATGTGTTTCTAACCCGGTTCCACTCCATCGAAAATGACGCTTTTTTTACTGAATTGTTCCAGATTGTCAAAGAAGAAATCTTGGCAAACGGTTGTATTTTCGGCCAGCTCCTGACCCATATTGATATTCCGGATCTGGGAAAGACTGACCCCGAAACAAAGCACATCCCTTATAAAACCACTTCTAAAATTAAAGAAGAAAGTGCAAAGGTCTCCCCGGCATGGATTACCCCCAAAAAACATACCGGGTTGGTTATTCTGGGGAAATGTCAGGAAAATCTGATCCCGCTTCTCAAAAAAAGATATCCCTGCATGGTGGGTATTGACCGAAATCCTACGGATTACCTCTATGATGAGATCTTTTGTAACGGAACCTCCGCCACGGAACAGGCCATGGAATATCTGATTTCCCTACATCACAAGAAAATTGCTTACATTGGCGACTGCAATTATGAGTCTCGTTATATCGGTTACTATCAGACAATGCTAAACCATAAGTTCCCTATTGGCTATGACCAGATCTATCCGACCGATCAGACGAAGGAGCAGGGATATCAGGCCATGCTGCAAATTCTGAATAAACCGGACCGTCCTACCGCTATCTTCTGTGCCAATGACACGACGGCCCTGGGAGTATTGGAAGCATTAAAAAAGAAGAGACATAAAGACTATGCCCCCTCTGTCATTTCCATTGATGATATCGAAGCAGCGAAACATTCCTCGCCCATGCTGACCACGATTTCCATTCCGAAACAGGAAATGGGCCATCTGGCACTAACCACCCTGCTTGACCGTCTGTCAGGCCACCACCGGGAAAACATCCGTATTGAACTGCCCTGCCATCTGGTGGTAAGGGAGAGCTGCGAATATCATTACTGATGCAAAATCCGCAATGGCAAAACACGATCTTCCAATGGAAATACTACCTGACTGGCCAAGATCCATATAGTAATCATTCTTTTATCCCCCTAATGTGACATCCTGCCCCGCATACCAAACCAGGGCATCTTCCAGGTCGTCTTCCTGAAAATCCGGCCAGTAATGATCAATGACATAAAAATCCGAATATACACTCTGAATCGGTAGAAACCCTGACAATCTACGCATCCCACCCCAGCGGATAATCAGATCCATCCTGGAAATATCCTGGGAATATGGTTTTCCATCCAATGGAATATGGGACAAATCCCATTGCCACCCATAGTTTACTAGAAAATTCAGCCGGATTCCTCCCCCATATACCGGGCGTCTAGTGGTATATGGCAATAGCTGTTCGGGAAAGCAGCGTGACTCCGAATTGCCGATCACTAATAAATCCGCCCCCTCCTGCGCAATCATATCGACAGCCTCCACGCAGGCTTTCTGAAACGCCTGAAACTGAACCGATGGCCGTTTGCAATTATCCACCGTAAATCCATAATACGTGATTTCCTCGATTCCTAACTCTTTTGCCTGTTGAAGCAGGCGCAGCCCCGGCAGCAGCCCATACGTATATCCATCCTGCTTTTCCATGCCATGCTCCACTGCCCAGCGCCGATTGCCATCCGGTATAATCCCGATATGTTTTGGTTTTTTGTACATAGCTTCCTCCATTCTAAACATTGATCTCTGTATGGAATACTATTCCCAAATTCTGGCAGTTTATAAGCAATGTTCAAAAAGTGCCTATGCTAGTATTAAAACCACTAACATAGACACTTTGTTATCCGTAAATTTACCCTATTCAGAAGCTAATGTACTAACACAGCAGCTGGACAATTAGACAAGGGAAGGTGTCAATTATTTAATATTCGTTGTACTAGGATTATGAAATCACAAACTCCGCATAAATCATACCGTATGAAGTTTGTATCCCTAACCTGTATTTTCCAATCCCAACCTCAGTAAAATGATTAGATAAATCCAAATCCAATTTTATTTCACGATGGGGCATAAGTATCATTGCCTGAGCGGTAACGGTCGAATTTTTTCTTGGGACAGCCAGCCACTCTCTCCCGTCATACCGATCTAAGGAAACAAATGCAGGAACACTTTCCGTTTTGTCAGAATGATTAGAGATCGTATAATTAATTACCTTAGTATCCCCGGAAACACTGTTTACCTTGACCGATAATACACCACAATTGGTTTCTTCTGATAAGGAGGGTTTCTTTGTCGCTTTTGGATCAGAAGTTGTTTTTTTCTGATCTTTCACAATTACGCTACATCTATATTTTTTCCCAAGATATTTTGCAGTCACAAAACACTTCCCCTTCTTCTTAGATCTTATCATACCCTTTTTTACGGTAGCAATTTTTTTATTGCTGCTTGACCATTTTACATTCTTTGGTTTTGCTCCTTTTAACTTGAGTTGATACGATTTCTTCGCACGAATTGTTATCTTATTCTTGGATAAATACACTTTTTTGGAAGCCGCAGAAGAAATGTTACCAAGAAACAGATTTGTAACACAGAAACAACTAATCATAAAATAAAGTATCCTTTTCTTGTTCATGTCATTACCTCCGAAATTGGTTAAATATGTCCAGCACTAATCAACCATTCAATCAGTGTACTGTCAAAACGTCTTCCAGAAGACTCACCACTTACAGAACCACTAGAAGTCAAGTCTGTGTGTGTAATAACACCATGGGCATATAAACTTGAATCATAATATGCAGAGCCACTCTGTCCTGGATAACAAAAAATGTTATTACATCTTAATCGGAAATCTGTAAAACTTGAAACACTACCAACTGAACGATACATTCTATTCCCATTATCACGATCTGCGGGATATCCTGCTGTTAAAAGACGCATCCCTTCGCTTAATCCAGATGACATTCCAAAACAACCTGTTTCTTCTAATGTTCTTTTATCCCAAACAACAAATGCAATGTCAAAATCACTATCTACTTGAATTGTGCCATCAGCATTTTTTCCTGTAATATATTGTGGATAATATATATATGCGGAGACATTTTTCAATAAATCACAGTAAGTATTATTATTTCCATTATAACCATAATATGCTTTAAAATCAGTTGCCCAATTGCCATAATTATCTGTAAGACAATGCCTAGCTGTAGCACATAAATCATAACCAATCGCAAAACCTGTTCCAACATAACCTGCCCAATCCGTACCAGAAGCATTTAATTTATGATTAAAATACAGTTTTGCTATCCTATAATATGGGTCAGCCTGGGGATTACTAACAAGGGTTCTATTATCAACTGCACGTATATTACTTGTTTCTATTCCATAATATTCCTTTGTGTTCTCTCTCGCCACCTCAAAACGCTCCACTTCTTCCTTAGTCAAGTTATGGATTACATGCGATTTTGTAGCTTTTTGTGGTTCTACCGATGTTCCAATTATTTTGCCCTTATTTCTCTCTTCAGATATAGTTTCTTGTAAATCCTTTTCAGTAAATAACGTTTCTGTTTGTGTTTTTACATCATAATATGCTAATACAGCATCTGAATTTGATTTTGATCCATTCAACTGTTCCTGCACACTACATTCCCTTTCCATATTATTATATGCGTATACGTTCTGTGGTAATATAGATACAATAATCGCAAAAATAAGTACCATACAAAAAACTTTTTTAATCTTCATATTATCATCCTCTCTTTCCTAAAATAATATAATTTACTACTTTTTTCTTTGCTATCTGTTCATCAAAAGACCCGTACAAACCAATAATCAACTTAACTTCCTAATACTATTATAAATAATTACCATCAGAAATCAACATTGTTTTATAAATATTAATGAGTGATTTCCTAAAAAACTCAAACCATCAAAAACGATCATCAATTCTTCTGAAAAACAAGGCTGTAGACAAAATGGCTCTGGGATGTGATTCCCAGAGCCATTTTGTCTACAGCCTGAAGGACCATGCTTACCATAGTCCTTGAATATAGTGCCACCGCAGTAACACGAACACTTTTTAAAATGCACCAGTTGGCATGTCTTTTAGTTCGTATGCCATTCCCAGTCACGGATCTCCGGCAGGTCCTGACCATATTCCGCAATATACTGCTTATGCTCTACCAATTTGTCGTTCATCTGCTGGATCAAATACGATCCCTTATTGCCTAACTGTGGCAGATGCATAATCGCATCTTTTACCAGGTTAAAACGGTCAATCTCATTCTGGACACGCATATCAAACGGTGTCGTGATCGTTCCCTCTTCCAGATAACCGTGGACAGAGATATTCGTATTATGCCGTCCATAGGTCAACTCATGGATCAGCGTCGGATATCCGTGGAACGCGAAGATGACTGGCGTATCTTTGGTAAACAAAGCATCATACTCACGGTCAGACAATCCATGCGGATGTTTGGTATCAGATTCCAGCTTAAACAGGTCAACCACATTGACAACACGGATCTTCAAATCTGGCATTGCATCTCGCAGAATCGTAGTTGCCGCCAGAATTTCCAACGTCGGCGTATCGCCGCAGCCTGCCAGTACCAGATCCGGTTCTTCATTTTGGTCGTTACTTGCCCATTCCCAAACGCCAATCCCCTGGGTACAATGCTTCACTGCCTGCTCCATCGTCAGCCACTGTACACTCGGATGCTTTGATGCCACAATCGCATTGACATAATTCTTACTCTTAATGCAATGGTCAAAGCAAGACAGCAGACAGTTGGTATCTGGTGGAAGATACATGCGCACAACATCCGCTTTTTTATTGGCAATGTGATCCAGGAAGCCCGGATCCTGATGGGTAAATCCATTGTGATCCTGCTGCCATACATTAGATGTCAGAATAAAGTTCAGGGAAGCAATCGGCTGTCTCCAGGAGAGCTGATTTGTCACCTTTAACCACTTAGCATGCTGTGCTGCCATGGAATCTACAATACGAATAAATGCTTCATAGCTGGCAAAGAATCCATGACGCCCGGTCAACAGATATCCCTCTAACCAGCCTTCACACATATGCTCTGAAAGCATGCCATCCATGATTCGTCCATCCTGGGACAAATTGTCATCATCACTGTACATTGTGCCGTTCCATGGTCGGTTCTCTGTCTCAAAGACATGATACAAACGGTTTGACATGGATTCATCCGGTCCAAAGATACGGAAGTTCTTATTTTCCTGATTCAGTTTGAAAATATCACGGATATAAGCACCCAATTCAATCATATCCTGTGCCTTTGTCTTTCCCGCTTCTACTTCAATACCATACTCACGGAAATCCGGCAGGCGCAGATCCTTTAAGAGCAGACCACCATTTGCATGTGGATTGGCTCCCATGCGGGCATCTCCCTTCGGTGTCATCTCTGCGATCTCTGGCAGCACACAGCCGTTCTCATCGAACAGCTCCTCCGGTTTATAGCTCAGCAGCCAGTCTCTCAACTGATCCAGATGCTCAGGCGCTTCCATGGACATTGGCACCTGATGAGCACGGAACGATCCCTCAATACGGTTGCCATCCACCATTTTCGGGCCCGTCCATCCCTTCGGCGTGCGCAGAATAATCATCGGCCATGCCGGCCGGGTAGCATCCTGGTTCTCCCGGGCATTTTTCTGGATCTCACGGATCCGCTCAATACACTGATCCATGGTCTCTGCCATGAGTTTATGCACTGCAATATGATCCTCTGCATCCATACCGCCATTTGCCTCGTCTTTTACCTCTACGAAATGCGGCTCCCAGCCACATCCCCGGAAGAAATGCTCGATCTCCTCATGGGACATACGGGCAAAAACCGTAGGATTGCTGATTTTATAACCATTCAGATGTAAAATCGGGAAAACAGCCCCATCATTGACCGGATTCAGGAATTTATTAGACTGCCAAGATGTCGCTAACGGTCCTGTCTCTGCCTCACCATCTCCGACAACCGGAACGGCAATCAAATCCGGGTTGTCAAAAACAGCACCGAAAGCATGTGCAATCGAATATCCTAATTCACCACCTTCATTGATAGATCCCGGTGTCTCCGGTGCACAATGGCTTGGTACGCCGCACGGAAAAGAGAATTGTTTAAACATCTTCTTCATTCCCTCCGCATCCTGGCTGATATTTGGATAGACCTCACTATACGTTCCCTCGAGATAGGTGTTTGCAATCTGAAAATTACCGCCATGTCCTGGGCCGGACAGGTAAATCATATCCAGATCATACCGTTTAATCACACGGTTACAGTGCGTCCAGACAAAGTTCTGCCCCGGCACAGTCCCCCAGTGTCCCACAATCTTCTTTTTGACGTGTTCCATCGTAAGCGGTTCCCGTAATAATGGATTATCTAACAAGTACAACTGCCCTGCTGACAAATAATTGGCAGCGCGCCAATACTTCTCCATCCTCTCTAACATCTCCTGACCAAGAGGTTGTTTCTCCAAACAAGTAGTTTCTTTCATAATAAATGTTTCTCCTTTCCAGTAACCCTTTTTAGTCCTCTGCTATTATACGTGGAAATGTCTGGGAACTCAAGCGTGATTTGCGGGAATCCAAAGAAATCTTATGCCAAGGATATCCCTGTTTAGCTCAAAGAAAAGAAGGTTATTTTTGTAGTTATTTCCGTTAAATTTGAAAATCAGATAGTCAGCGCTCAAACAATTTGATATAATAAGATAATTAGTGTAATTAGACACATACACAAACACTGGGAGGATATACTATGAAGAAAATTTTTACAAGAAATCTATGCTTCTGCATGGTAATTGCACTTATTATTACCATTGTCTCCATCGCCTCTGTCCAGATTCTGGTAGGACAACGCACCAATACCAAAAATAGTCAGGACAAATTAGATACGGTACAACAAAAGCTATCGGAGAACGACAAACAAATTGCTCAATTGACGGATACTTTAGGACAGAACAACCTGGCAAAGACCCGTGCTTTCGCAGACGTTCTGGCAAAAGACCCGACAATTTTGAACAACAGGGAACAACTTGACGCCATCAAGGAACGTCTGATG
>CANRZB010000052.1 GCA_947644195.1 uncultured Clostridium sp. | reverse complement strand
GCATTTCTTATTTTGGACTAGAACCGTCTCTCAGAAAAAATGGGGAAAGTCAAAATTTGATATGTTTACAAAAAGAAGAATCTGTGTTATGATAGTATAAAATGTTGCTTATTTTTAAAGTAATGGGTATGATTTAAAATATTTATGTTTTATACATTGATGTAGATGTTAGTTTTATTAAGCATCATTGAAACAGCGCACTAAATTATAGATAGTTTGCAAAAAATGATTATACGATTAAATGAGGATTATGGAATGATTAAAGAACAAAAAAAATACAATGAAAGGGCGAAGATTGTTAATGATAAGCTTAAGATAAATCTTAATAACACTTGGGTTGATATTTCTCTAGAAGATTATGAAGATATAGTTATTATTGGAGCGGGAGCCAATTCAATTGCATTGGCAGGATATAATAGGAAAACTTTTCGCAAGGACGCTATTAAGATATATACTCCAAATGCAAATAGTAAGGATGGCAAAGTTTCTATTGAGCAGTATTTGCGGGAGGTTAGGAAACTTGCGTCGTTAAATGATCCAAGGATCGTTACTGTGTATGATGCAAAGGATATAGGACCAAATATACATATTGTAACCATGGAATACATAGAAGGGCAAACTTTAACAGAATGGTTGAAAAATAAAACAGCTTATCATGATGAGCAGGATTGGATTGATAGGTTACAGTTGGCTAAAAAAATTCTAAATACGGTATTATATTATCAAAGTAAGGGCATTATTCATGGAGATTTGCATTGCGGAAATATTTTGATTGATAATAATTGGGACATTCATATTATTGATTTTGGTACTAGTCTATTTGCTAAAGTCGGACAGTCAAATTGTAGAGAAAGCTATTTCATATACGATCTTACAAGAAAGATTTTGGCTGGCGGATTTGATAAAAAATATTTTACATTTGATGGAACTAAGAGAATACTGGACAAAATAGTAGAAAATGATGTTAGAGAAAAACAGCCGATACTTGTCACTAAAACAATGTTAGCTTATATTGAAGCAATGGATTTGATGTTACAATTACCAACATCCGATTTAAAACCCTATCATATCGTGAATGTATGTGTTGCACTAACTGATGGAATATATATTGCTTTTGAGTATGCAATAAAGAAAATATATTTGGATATAGAGAAGAGGATTCCGATTAATAGCATAGCAGAAATAATAAGTGCAAATATAGATGAACACAATTTTCCGGAGGATATAGCAGATTTTTCAACTATGGAACAGCTATTTGATGATTCGCTTGAGATATATTATCAGATGGCGATGGAAATTAGGGATAAGTGGGATGTTGAGAAATCAAAACAATACACATTTTCTCATACGAAGGGAATTATTACAGATAGTGAGTATGATATGTATATGCAGATGATTATGGACAGCGAGGTAGATACGTATAATAGCTTTATGCCGAAGCGAAAATATGAAATTGACGATAAATATCGCTTGATTTTATCAGATGCATTGGATTACTATATGGGGCCTATTAGGTTTGGACAAGAATTATGGATAAGATTAAATGAGAAACAATGTATGAGAATGGATGCTATTATTTAGCAGCCACCAATAGGGATGGTGATGTTGACTTGAACTGCAAGGCTTAATTATCATTATATGCATTATCAGTTATCACATTTATGCTGAAATACCACAGTAGTAAAAAAACTCAATTCTTACTACGTTTTATTACGATTGACGGTTTCAACTTGCCACATTTTGCCCCGTTTTTCTTATTCTTTGTTTTCGGGAAAAATATTTACCAAAAATAAACCTTGCAAAATGTGCCAAAACACAGTAAATCAGCGCAATTTAGGAGGAATTTTTATTATGATTAGGATACTATTTATCTGCCATGGCAATATCTGCCGCTCTACAATGGCTCAATTCGTCATGCAAGATCTTGTCCATAAAATAGGACAGGAAGAAAACTTTATCATTGATTCCAAAGCAACCAGCACCGAGGAATTAGGCAATGGCCCTCATTATGGAACGGTTCAAAAAATGAGGGAAATGGATATCCCGGTCATACCACATCGAGCAGAGCAGATGCGCCGCAAAGATTATGACCATTATGATTATATCATTGGCATGGATCAGTGGAATTACCGAAACATTATGCGCATTGTTGGAAGAGATCCGGACGAAAAGGTTTCCCTACTGCTTGACTGGACGGACCAGCCCCGTGACATTGCAGATCCGTGGTATACCGGGAATTTTGACCAGACTTATGAAGATGTTGCAGAAGGGTGTCGGGACTTGCTACACGCATTGCTTGAAAAAGGTGTTGGTAAGTAGTAAAACGTTGTCTGAATTTGGTGGAGTTTCTGTGTCTATAACTCCTAAATCTTCCTTGAAAAATACCTACTTCTCGTGTATTATAGTATATATGTAGAACTCTTTGTTTAGACAGCGTCAGATGGGAAAAAGGATTTGGAGGAGCAAAGGATTATGAGTGAGATCAAGGGGAAGATTCTTAAGAAGTTTACGGATGTTTATGGTGTGGAAGGGGAGGCTTTTTTTGCGCCCGGACGTGTCAATCTGATTGGAGAACACACAGATTATAATGGGGGGCACGTGTTTCCGTGTGCTCTGACGATAGGTACCTATGCAGTGGCAAGGAAGCGGGACGACCGTAAATTGCGTTTCTTTTCCATGAATTTTGAACATCTCGGAGTCATTGAATCCAGTTTGGATGATTTGAAACAGCATCGGGAAGCCGGTTGGACGAATTATCCTAAGGGGATTATCTGGGCGCTGGGTGAACGCGGTTATGTGATAGACCAGGGGTTGGATTTACTGTTGTTTGGCAATATTCCGAATGGTTCCGGTTTGTCTTCCTCCGCTTCTGTTGAAGTTGTGACAGGATATCTTCTGAGTGAATTATTTGATTTGGGAATTTCCAACCAAGATTTGGCTCTGATCGGACAGTTTGCAGAGAACCAGTTTAATGGTGTCAACTGTGGAATTATGGATCAATTTGCGATCGCTATGGGAAAACAGGGACACGCCATTTTTTTGGATACCGCAGATTTATCCTATGAATATGCGCCAGTTCAATTAGAGGGTGCCAAGATTGTAATTGCCTGCAGCAACAAAAAACGTGGACTGGGTGATTCCAAGTATAATGAAAGACGTGCGGAATGTGAAAAAGCATTATCAGAAATCCAGGAAGGAATGGGGATACAGACTCTGGGGGATCTAAATGAGGAGCAGTTCGAAGAGGTAAAGATGGCGATACGCGATGAAGACCGGCGCAAAAGGGCGAAACATGCTGTCTATGAGAACCAGCGTACCGTGAGAGCAGTCAAAGCGCTGCAGGAGAATAATATTGAGGAATTCGGCAGGTTGATGAACGAATCTCATGTGTCACTGCGGGATGATTACGAGGTGACAGGGAAAGAATTAGATACCTTGGTAGAAGAGGCCTGGAAGATTGACGGGGTTATTGGATCACGTATGACAGGCGCTGGCTTTGGCGGCTGTACCGTTAGCATTGTCAAGGATGAAGCAGTGGATACATTTATGGAACAGGTTGGTAAAGCCTATAAAAAGAAAATCGGGTATGCAGCAGATTTTTATGCGGTGGAAATCGGGTCTGGCCCCTGCCGTCTATAATGGTAAGAAGCACTGACAATTGACCGACCTAGATGCCAGCAGACAGAAAAGAGGTTACAGAAATGGAATTGAAACGAGCAGTCGTAACAGGAATGGGTCTGATTACCCCGATCGGTAATACGGTATCAGAGTTTTGGGAAAATATTCATGCGGGAAAGGTGGGGATTGGTCCAATCCGTAATTTTGATACCACAGATTTCAAGGCGAAATTATCCGCAGAGGTAACCGAATTTGATGCGAAAAAATATATGACGCCCAAAGAGGCAAAGCGGATGGATCGTTTTAGCCAGTTTGCTGTTGCGGCGGCAAAGCAGGCTTTGGAAGACTCGTGTTTGAATTTGGATCAAGAGGATGCCTATCGATTAGGAGCGTGTATCGGGTCTGGTACAGGTAGTTTAATGGGTATTGAACGGGAATATGATAAGCTGCTTGCCAAAGGGCCTGGAAGGATTCATCCCCTGACAGCTCCGATGGTACTGGGCAATATGGCCGCAGCCAATGTAGCGATGCAGTTTGGTCTGCATGGGAAATGCATTGATGTGGTAACCGCCTGTGCTACGGGGACGAATTCTATCGGTGAGGCGTTTCGCTCGATTCAGCTTGGTGAGGCAGATGTGATCTTTGCCGGGGGAGTGGACAGCTCCGTTAGTAAATTTGGTGTGGCAACCTTTCAAGCGCTGACAGCTTTGACAGAGTCGGAAGATCCTTTACAGGCATCCATCCCGTTCGACAAAAGAAGGGATGGATTTGTGACTGGTGAGGGAGCCGGCGTCTTGATTTTGGAAGAATTAGAGCATGCCAAATCCAGAGGAGCACGTATTTACGCAGAGATCGGGGGGTATGGAGCAACCTGCGACGCTAGCCACCTGACAGCACCGTTAGAAGATGGCTCCGGGGCTGCCCGTGCAATGACCCTGGCGGTTCAGGATGCGGGCATGGTGCCGGAAGATGTGGATTATATTAATGCACACGGCACCAGTACTCCAATGAATGATCGAATTGAGACCGCTGCTATCAAATTGGCTTTTGGGAAGCATGCATACCAGATGAAAATTAATTCCACGAAATCCATGATTGGCCATTTATTTGGAGCCGGTGGTGCGGTAGAATTAATTACCTGCATCCAGTCCATCGGAGAAGGTTATATTCATCCGACCGTAGGGCTGGTTGATGATGATCCAGAGTGTGATTTGGATTATACCAAGGGAGAAGGTGTTTACATGCCTGTTAACACTGCCATTAGCAACTCATTGGGCTTTGGCGGACACAATGCAACCGTATTGGTAAAGAAATATAAGGATTGACTCCTGCTTTTGCTTGGCAGGTATGGCATATTAGTGCAGTATAAATTAATTCCTTAATAGTTATAACTTGTCTATTTTCCGATTGTACATGTCAAAAATCCTCAGCGTAGCCCGCTGTGCCTATGTTTTGTACATGCACACTCAAAAAAATATCCTTCGTTAAACTATCAGGAATTTAAAATCTGCTGCATTAGTACAACGAATACGAAATAACTGACATTTTCGCTTGTTTTTAGTTTCCCCGCACTCGCAATAAAGAGGGTGCTTCGGCAGTGATTAGCATGAAATTGTTGGAGTAAGGGTATAAAAGAACTGGTATATTAGGAGTACGGAGCGATACTACAGTAGGGGAAAGGAGTGACTACAATGGAAAAGACAGAATTACAGCAAGTATTGGACATGGCAGAATGTGGTATTTTTACCACGAAGCAAGATACAGAGATGCAGTTAATCTATGCAAATGCCCGGTTTTATGAAATCCTTCATTATACACCGGAGGAATTCGACCAGGAATTTGATGGAAAGCTTCTGGCGGCGGTTTTGCCAGAAGATAAACAAAAGATTCGTAATCTAATTGCCCGACAGAGGGCAGCAGGCGGCAAAGTGCAGTTGGAATTCCGCACTAAGCTGAAAAACGGGATGATATCGTGGATTTCTTTGTCTGCAAACAGCATTGTGACAGACGGTCAGATGGTTTACTTCTGCTCCTGCATGGATATTACTCAAACCAAGCGTATCCTAGCAGAGGTTTATCAGGCCAAACGGGAGACCGACCTGATTGCAAATAATATTCCGGGTGGATTAATCAAGCTACGGATGACAGATTTTAAACTACTTTTTGCCAATGAGGGATTTTTCCGTCTCGCCGGTTATAGCAAAGAAGAATATTATGTGAATTTTGGGAATCATGTCAATCAGGTGTTACATCCTGATGATCAGAAAATGGTACAGCAGCAAGCAAAGGCTGCAGTCAATAATCGTGGATTAATCGGATTTGAATATCGGATTATTGCCAAATCGGGAGATGTTCGTTGGTCATACATCAATGGATGCCGTGTGGATGATGAAGAAGGGCAGCCGGTGTATTTATGTATTCTGATGGATATTACCCCGCGGAAAAAGCTAGAACGTGAAATTGAAGATAATGCGAAACGGTCTGAGGTCTTGTCGTCGTTTATGAATGAAACTTTGTGGACGTATGATATTGAAAAACAGACCTTAAGCCGCAGTGGAAATTTAAATGTAACCTATTCCAATGAAAAAACAATTATGGGCAAAACCTGGATAAAATGTCTGAGAGAGATTTTGCACCCAGATGATATTGACCGTTTTTGGAAATGTCTCAAAGAACGGTTAAAACATATTGGTGAAACTTTAGATATTTACCGGTTGCGCAATTGCACTGGGGATTATCAGAAAGTGGAGATCGGCTGTGTTTCGGTCAGTCGTTCCGATGGAGAGAAACCAGATTGTGTCTTTGGTGTGACCAGGGTGCTTAAAGATAGTGATTTTGATAACGAGTCCAGTATCCATCTGGCGGAGCAGGTGGAGGAATTGGAAAACAAGATTTTGAGTATGGCAAAAGGAGCCCAGGCGCAGACGGAGGATACGATTACCGATTTGCTGCCGTACAACCAATTGCTCCAGCGGGCGGATCAATTACTGCTCCAACGAACAGAAAAAGAGCAACTTGCTGTATTCTGCGCTGATATTACAGAGTTTAGCAAATATAGTTACCATTACGGGGTTTCCATCAGTAATTCCATTCTGAAACAATTTTCGGAAGTATTGTTGGAACACATTGCAAAAGATGGATTATGCTCCCGTGTGGATGGAGATTACTTTGTCGGTCTGATTCCATTTACGAGTTACAAGGAATTATTGCAGTCGCTGGCAGAAATGTGCAGTTATCTGGATAAGAAAAACGTGGAAGACGAGCAGGACATTGCCTATAATACAACCATGGGAATATACCGGGTAGAAGCGGGAGACAGGGATCTGGATAAAATTCTGGAAAAGGCAGACCTGGCACGTCGTAGCGTGAAAGGAATGAAGACCAACGTATATGCTGTATATACCGATAATCTGATGGATACCAAATTTCGCGAGGAAGATATTATTGGACAGATCTGTCAGGCGATGAGAGAGCAAGCGGTAGAGATCTGCTATATGCCACGTGTCCGGGGAAGCCGGGAAAATATTATAGGCTGCAAGGCGGTTACCAGAATACAGCTCAGAGAGGGGCGGTATGTGGAGTCGGATGATTTGCAGAGATACATTGAACGGGGTGGAGAGCTGAAAGAATTTGCCTTCTATACGTTGCGTCATGTGTGCAGTAATATCGGGGCATGGAAAGCGTTGGGAAATGAAGTCATTCCAATTGCGGTAGAGGTCACGGCCAGACAGCTTTCCCGCAAAAATGCAGTCACTATGATTGATGATATCGTTGTCAGACAGAATAAGTTGAAACCGTCGGATCTGATTTTTGAACTGCCGGAACGCTATTTTGTAAATATGACGAATCGCCTGCGCGTTGCATTAGAACAACTGTGTAAACGGGGATATCAGGTGGTAATCAGCCGATTTGGTACGGACAATACAGCGGTTCAGATCTTTCGTGACCTTCCGGTTACCGGGATTAAATTCCATGGGGAATATTTTGGCGGGCGGATGACTGACCATAGGGAGAAAATCATTTTGGGCAATATCGTTCAGATGGCAAAGGATTTGGGAATGTCGGTGACATGCGGTGCGGTAAATACAAGATTACAGGAAGAATATGCGAAATCCCTTGGGATTGAAGTAATGGAGGGCGAATTTTTTTACGGTGCGATGCGCAATACCGTTTTTGAAAAGTGCTTTTTGACGTAATTTTTTGTAACTTAGAATTAATTGGACAAGAATGACATTAGATTTTGACACAATTTGGAGGAGGAAGACGACATGAAGAGATGTTTTAGGGAAGGTGTGATCGCTATTCTGGTATTGGCACTGTGTGTCAGTATGGTAAGTGTGACGAGGACAAGTGCAGCATCCCGTCCAGCAAAGCCGAAATTTAGCTTGCTGAAACGGCAGAAAAAATCGGCCACCTTGAAAGTGAAAAACAGCAAGGGCGTAACCGGCTATCGGATCTATCTGAGAACCGGAAAAAAGGGAAAATGGATGCTCTATGATTTTGCATTACATAGCAGTAAAATAAAGATTGCAAAGTTAAAGCCAAATAAGGTATACTATGTGAGGCTTAAAGCTTGGAAAACAAAGAGGTATTCGGTACGCCTGAGCAGCTATTCCAAGACAATTAAAATTGATAAATACCGAAATAAGGGCAGTGCAGCACCGACTGCTACGCCAATGATTACACCAGTGCCGGGAGATGGTTCCGCAACCGGACCAGCGGTAACGGTAACCTATTGATTACTGGTTGAAACATAATATGAGATCTATGCGAAGAAGAATCTTATATTGTGTGTAATAGCCCGTTACAGTAGGGACAGACTGGCAGGTGCCTGTGATAGAGGGATGCATACTGAATTTGCGATGATTTGTCGGAAAGCGTATGTTACAGTATCAATACTATTTGAATGAATAGAGCAATGTGGAAAAAGAATGGAGGACAGAAATACCATGTTAGATTTGAAATTTCTCAGGGAGAATCCTGATACCGTGAAGCAGAACATCAGAAATAAATTTCAGGATGAAAAACTGCCGTTGGTCGATGAGGTGATTGCGTTGGATGCACAGGCGCGTGCAGCACAGCAGGAAGCGGACGAACTGCGTGCTTCCAAGAATAAGATTGCCAAAGAGATTGGCGCCTTGATGGGGCAGGGGAAAAAGGATGAGGCGGAAGCAAAGAAAGCGGAAGTCAAAGCAAACAAGGAACGCCTTGAGGAATTGGAGGGACAGGAAAAGGAGCTCAAAGCAAAAGTACGGGAAATCATGATGGTAATTCCGAACATCATTGATCCAAGCGTGCCGATTGGTAAGGATGACAGTGAGAATGTAGAGATTACCCGCTATGGTGATCCGGTCGTGCCGGATTTTGAGATTCCCTATCATGCGGAAATTATGGAGAGCTTTGATGGCCTGGACATTGATGCTGCTGGCAAAGTGGCTGGAAATGGCTTTTATTATTTGATGGGGGACATTGCAAGGTTACATTCCGCTGTGCTTGCTTACGCAAGAGACTTCATGATTGGGCGTGGTTTTACTTACTGTATCCCACCTTATATGATCCGTAGTAATGTGGTGACGGGTGTTATGAGTTTTGCAGAAATGGATGCCATGATGTATAAAATCGAGGGAGAAGATTTGTATCTGATCGGCACCAGTGAACATTCCATGATCGGAAAATTTATTGATACCATTACCGAGGAGAAAGAGCTGCCGAAGACTTTGACAAGTTATTCGCCATGTTTCCGTAAGGAAAAGGGAGCGCATGGTATTGAGGAACGTGGGGTGTACCGTATCCATCAATTTGAAAAACAGGAAATGATTGTAGTCTGCAAACCAGAGGAAAGTATGAAATGGTTTGAGGAACTCTGGCAGAATACCGTTGATTTATTCCGCACCCTGGATATTCCGGTGCGCACCTTGGAATGTTGTTCCGGCGACCTGGCAGACCTGAAGGTGAAATCCATTGATGTGGAGGCATGGTCTCCACGCCAGCAGAAATACTTTGAGGTAGGAAGCTGTTCGAACCTGGGGGACGCCCAGGCAAGACGTCTGCAGATCCGAATTCGCAAAGAGGATGGCAGTAAATATTTTGCCCATACTCTGAATAATACGGTAGTTGCACCGCCACGGATGTTAATCGCTTTTCTGGAAAACAATCTGCAGGAAGATGGCAGCGTGGCGATTCCAGAGGCGTTGAGGCCGTATATGGGCGGACAGGAACGTATTGAGGTAAAATGATAGTATGATGCAATGTTGGGAGGTGGTGTAGTGAACATGATTTTAACGGATATGTTCGGTGCATACATTGAACACTCCGATGTAATTACTGCGTTTACATCTATGGTATACAGTCAAATAAAAAATAGTATTTGTAGAGTATATCCAGATAATGTACAATATAAATGGGTTGTAGATGGGGAAGAGAAAATTGTGATTCCAGACGCCACGATTAATTGCCGTATTCAAGCAAAAAAAGGTAATTCCTTTTTTGATGTGCCTCGGTTTGTTATGGAAGTTTTGTCTGAATCTACAAAAAAATATGATCGTGGCGAAAAGATGCAAATATATCAAAAAATGGAAATTGATGAGTATTGGATTGTTGATTGGGAAAAAAGGGAAATAGAAATCTATAACCTTGACTATGACGAGAATGAGCAGCCGCAGTATCATCTATTTAAAAAAGTAACCCGGAAAAATAAAGATGAATTAGAAATTGTTCATTTTCCTAACATTAAAATTGATTTTGATGAATTGTTTTACTTAGGAGATTAGACCTTTTGACACCCTAATCTTTAGAAAAATAAGAGTGGAGTTATGGGAAAGGGAGCATATCGGAAAATAGGATATGCTCCCTTTTGCTGTACTTTTTAAGGCTTTCGGTTACTTTGTCTTACGTTATTTCGCAGTAGAGGAACGATATTGTACGCTGGGCGGATAGGGCTTTTTGACATCTGTCCTGTTTGTCAGGTAATCCATGCTGGTTGAGTAATACACTGCTAGCTTGATTAGGGTTTCCACCGGGATGGATCTCTCGTCATTTTCATAACGGGAATAGGCTCGCTGTGAAATGTGCAAATAGTTGGCTATTTCTGCCTGTGTCAAATCGTGATCCTCACGTAAATTGCGAATACGTTCATATTTCATTCCATCACCTCGACACTATTATAAATAGACCGAAATGGACTATTGCATTATAGACCATTTCGGTCTATAATATGCATATTGGATGAATTTAGACCAAATTGGTCTAAAAGGGAAAGGAGAATGGGACAATATGAAAAAAATTTTAATTTGGACAACTTTGTTTTTATTAACTCTTGTGTATATTTTCACTAGGGTGCCGGTTAAAGTATCTGCAGCGATTGTTTACGATACAGCCAGTGATGACAGTATTGCCACAGCAATTGAAATGGATTTAGAAGATACCGCTAGTGGAAGTATTACAGAGAGTGATGATCTGGATTATTATAAATTTACTTTACCTAGTGCAGGGTGTTTGACTTTGGATATGGCATCTTATATGAGATATTATTGTATTAGGATTTATGATTCTGATGGAGAAGAAGTATGGTGTACGGAATGGAATGAATGGACAAAAACGGTTGGATATCGCAGAGATTCTTATAACGTGTATTTTGAAAAGGGACTTTATTATATGCAAATTAATGGATATCGCTATCAGAATTATTATAAATCCACCGGTAAATATGAATGTAAAATTTCATTTCTTTCATCAGGGGTCAACAATAATGAGGATGATAATACGTTTGCTTCTGCAAATAAAGTAAAACTGGGAGATGAAATGATAGGACAGATTTCAGAAAATGATGATTATGATATTTATAAATATGAATTGTCCCATACAGGCTGCGTGACCTTGGATATGACAGCTTATATGAAATATTACTGTATTAAAATATATAATGCAGATGGAGATTTAATCTGGGATACAGATAGAAATGAATGGACAGAGTCCGTTGGATATCGTAGGGATCTATATAATGTGTATTTGAAAAAAGGGGTGTATTATATGCAGATTAATGGCTTTAAGTATGCTGCATCTTATAAGACTGCTGGAAAATATGTCTTACTTACCCAATTTCAGATATCGAATGTGACTTTTGATCAAGAGAGCAATTCTAATTCTTCCGCAAATGAAATTTTGTGGAATAGAAGTTACGTCGGACAAATTTCTTCCAATGAAAATTATGATACTTATAAATTTCAGGTTTTATCTAAGAGAACAGTTGTGATTCATATGACTTCTTATATGAGATATTATTGCATTAAGATCTTTGATGTTAATGGAAAGGAAATTTGGTCTACAGATGAAAATGAGTGGAACAGTGAAATGAAATACCGGGCGGATTTTCATAATGTAATATTGAGTGCCGGTACGTATTATATGCAGATTAATGGCTATCGGTATGCCTCTAATGAAAAATCAACCGGAAGATATACTTTCTCGTTAAATGAATTAAACCAGGGCAATTGCAATCATGACTATAAGGACACAAAGGTTGATTCAAATTATTTCCGTCAAGGTTATATTCAACACAAGTGTAAAAAGTGTGGAAAGATTTATAAAGATAACTATACGGCAAAGTGGAAATTAAGCCAGGGAAGTTTTTCTTCCTGGTCAAAAGCAGAAAAAAGAAAAATACAACTACAGTGGTTTGTTTTGAAAGATGCTTCTGGATATCAGATACGTTATTGCAAAAATAAAAAGATGAAAAAAGGCGTTAAAATTCTCAATATACGTAACCGTTTAAAAACTAAAAAAACAATTAAAAAGTTATCCAGAAAGAAAAAGTACTATTTTCAGATCAGGGGATATAAGAAAAAGGGATCAGACATTGTATATGGAAAATGGTCGCCTAAAAAATGCCTAAATACGAAATAGAAGGAATAAAAGTGAAGCGGAGGGATTACTATGCTAAAAATGAGAAAAAAATTACAGTCAATTTTACTTGCTGCGGTAATGATAACAGAAGTAATGTTTGGGAATGGGGATATTTTTGTGATGGCAGCAGATGCTGGACAGCCGAAATTAGAGGAAACAGGGTTTACTGCGATGATCGGTTTTCAGACCAGTGACTATGACTGTAGAGAGTCTTTTTGTGACAACTACTATAGTATAGGTCAGGAGTATCTGTCCTGGTTAGCCAAAGAGGATTCGGCAGTGGATTTAACCAATGTAAAAACCTGCAATGGCCGGAATATTTACTATAATGGCAATGCAGCAGCAGTTAATAAGAAAACATTGGCATTGAGAAATCCGAAAACAGTTGAATTAAACAAAGATGCTGTTGTTACCGATGTGAAGATGACGAAAGATGGAGAGTACACAGTTGCGATCAATCATCTGAATCTGAACACGAATCCGAATGGCGACGCAGAAGCAGCGGGTGAAATCTTTAATATGCTGTTTGTTGCAGCAGATATTCCGATGGCAGATGCTGATGGAGTGGAGCTAAAGGCATCTTCTGTTAAAATTGATGGAGAAGAAATAGCATCCGATTTAGTATTACCACAGAAGTCTGACCACAAGAAATACGGACAGTTTATGTTGGCAGATGCCTATCGTCCAGATGCTTATGAAAGCATTGGCTTTGGCAGTAAAGACGGTGGCAATGCATTGACGAAAATTCCGGAAGAAAGCATTGAGATTACCTTTCGAATTTCTGGCGTAAACTGGGATTTACCAAAGTATCAGCCAGCAGAAATTGAATTTAATCCGAGAAAATATAGGTCAGTTATAAATTATATGGATAGTGTTTTTGGTGTATGTTATTTCGGGGAATCAGCAGATGAGACAGATGTAACCGCAACAAATGCAGAAGTGACGGGTCCAGGGCAATATACCGTGGCTCTTGACTTTGGCCAGACAGAAGCAGGAGTAGGAGATGGTATTGGCTATATGTATGTAGAGGTGCAGGACTTAGCAGAATATTTTCATCCAGACAGATACATCCGTTTGGATGAGATCAAGATCAATGGAAAAAAGGTGTCAGATCAGATTCTTGAGAGAGCTTATACATGCTCCGACGATGGTAAAAATACTCGTGTAAATCTGTATAATGGTTGGTGTTCGGAAGATGATGCGCAGAAACGTAAAGATGCTCGTAGCCTTGGCGACATTACAGAATCAACACCATATTTGTTGGAAGATTATATTGATGAAGAAATCTCAAATATTAAGGTAACTTTTACATATGGTACCTTAGAAGAAATAGAAGAAGTAGATCGTTTTGTTCCGATCATAACTCCGACATTGCCACCAACACAATCTCCGTCAGACTGTCCGGAAGCTAGTTTAGAGCCTGATAGAACACCGGAGGCGTATCAAACAGAAAAACCAAAGGATACTCCGTTCCCATATGTAAGCCTAGAACCTAATAATACACTAGAGCCAGAGGGTACTCCATTTCCTGATGAAACTTTAGAACCCCATAATACACCAAAACCAGAAGAAACAGAATTACCAGATCCTACGAAAAAGCCAGATCCAAATGATCTTGATGATGATTTAATAGACGATATGCCAAATCGGGATCTAAGAGTACGCGGATTGGATATTGCCGCTGACAATATAGTAAAAAAGGGTTTCCTGTCCGTCCCGCGGGTTCAATTAACTTGGGATAATAACCGTAGCTGTGATGGATATGAAATCTGGAAAAAGATAGGAAATCAATCTTTTAGTAAAGTAGATTATGTAGATGATCCAGATGAGACAGAATGGTTTGATACAGATTTGAAAAAGGGATGCAAATACACCTATAAAGTACTTGGTTATGCAGAAGAAGATGATGGAACGATATCCCAGGCAGAAAATGACAATAGTGTATCCATAAAAATCCGCTCAACGGTAAAGTCCTGCACTTATACAGCAAAACGTACTGGAAAGAAACTTAAAATAACATTTAAGAAAGCGGAAGGGACAAAGTACCAGATCCAGGTAAAATATAAAAAATCACAGAAATGGAAAAAAGCATCTGGAAGTTTAAAGAAGAAGATCGTGAAAAAGGTCAGTCCTAAGAAACTGAAAGTACGTGTCCGTACCTGTGAAAAAGTAAATGGAAAAATGAAATATAGTAAATGGTCGAAAGCGAAGACGGTGCGGTAGATTGTAAAAAATGACATTGGTAAGACCAGCAGAAAACTTACTGCTATGATATGCTGATCGCCTTTAACAAAAAAACGGCTATGAATCTTTGGTGCAATAAGGGAACGAGCTCTTGAAAGACATGCAATAAATGAAGAAAAAGGGCGACAAGAGGGTGTGTAGATGTTTTTTTCGGAGGTAGGAGGTGATTTTGAGAGAGCAAAATTACAGCAATATAATAAAAGAATAAAGAATAGTTTAGGAGGAATTGGGATGAAAAAATTAACAAGGAGACGGATGTTCGCATTTTTATTAATGCTATCTTTGATTCTTAGTATGTTTGGCTTTGATTGCCATGTAGAGGCGAGTGAGGTAGGAGAGCAAATGGATGGAGCGGCAAAGCTTGCTGTTCCAAAAAATGTTCGTGAGGAAAATGGTTTTATTGTATGGGATGAAGTCGAAGAAGCATATGGATATACGATACAGGCAGAAAAAGATGGGGAAACATGGGAATATAATTGGTATGAAAATCAGATTGAGTGGAACAGATTTATATTTGAACACTGTTCTATGCGTGATTTTGGAAATTATGCTTTTCAAGTATGCGCTTTTGATGAGACTGGGGCGGCTACGGAGTTTTCATCGTCTGTTACGGTTTCGTATCAAGCGACACTTTCCGTGCCGACAAATGTCAAGGTATCAGAATCAAATTCCAGTTTGTCATGGGATGAGGTCGAAGGCGCTGTGCGCTACAATATAAGAGTCTATAAAAATGATAAAGACCATTCTCTGGATTACAGCACATATACATCGAGCTTTGGTTATTGGTTTGGGGGAAGGGAAGAAGAATCTCTGATTACAGTACAGGCGATGGATAGGGATTATCATGTGAGTGAATGGACGGAAGAGGTTTTGATAGAAGCTGTTGAGAAAACTAGATTGGAAACACCACAAAATGTCCGTTTTGATGAGAGTGGTAAGAATATTATATGGGATGGAGTGGAAGGTGCGGACGGTTACGAAGTTCTGGTCGGTTCATTTTGGGAAAGATGCGAGCAACCAATACTGGTGAATTGGCAGCGGTACATATCTCCATATTCAGGGTATAACGGAGAACAGAGTATTCAGGTATATGCTACTGGTATCGGCAACATGGATTCTGAATGGAGCGAGTCTTTTGAGTTTGAGTACACTCCGATACATGATGAGTCAATCGTTATTCCACCAATAAAGCTAGAGAACGGCTATATCACATGGGGTGAGGCGGAAAATGCATTTCAATATATATGGCGCATTATGATAAATGGGGATGTTTGTTGTTCTGATTTCGGTAGAAAAGAATTCCAAAGAGAATGTGATATTAGCCGCTATCCGGAAGGTGATTACGAAATAGAGCTGTGTGTGGTTGATGAGGAGGGAAGCTATAATAGCAAAATTTATCCCTTTACGTTGGATACTGCTCACGATGAAAGTGTCTGGGTTCCTAAATTGTATCACAAGTTTGAGACAGTTTTGTGGGATTATGATCGTTTAAGGCATCCGGATACAGATGCTTTTTGGGTTCGGATTCGCAGGCAGCGGGATGGTGCTTTTGTTGATATGCAGCAGCAAGGATGGGAATATTATTATGGGCTTATGGATTTGAAAAATGGGGATTATATGTTAGATGTCTGTACTTGTGAAAGGGGATGGCCGGATTATAATTATATACTTGGAAAATGGTCGGAACCTATGGAGATAGAAAAGCATGGGGATGGGCTTTTCGAGGAGGAAAATGAGAGCACGGAAGAGGTGGAAGGGCCGCCGGAGGCTGACTATATACCAGAGGAAGACCGTATAACGAGTATTACGATCAACCCAGCTTTTAATATGAAACACAAGGATGGCAATAATGTAGAATTGGACCTCTCAAAAATAAAGATTAAGGCAAAAGAAATTTATGATGAAGAGGGATTGAAAAGAGCGGAGGCTGCGCTTGGGGAGACGTTGAAAGGAAATAAGCACTATAATCTTTTGGATTTGACGCTTTTATATAATGGAAAAGATTTTTCCAATGGTTATGATGGGCTTGTCAAGGTAATTATTCCGCTTCCGAAAGGACACCGGGATAAAACATTCTCATGCTACCGCCTGACAGAGAGTGACGGTAAAGTAACTAAAGAAATCATACCCGGTGAACAGACGGAAGACAGTTATATTATTTATCTGGAACATTTTAGCGAGTATGCCCTGGTAGCGGCAGGTCCGGAAGAATCCGAAGAACCAGAAAACCCCGAAGAACCACAAGAAACGGAAAAACCACACACCCATAGTTATGGTAGCGACTGGAAGTCAGATACTACAGGACATTGGAAAGAGTGTGCGTGTAAAGATAGAGCAGAAGAAAATGCCCATACGCAGGATGCTGGTACAGTGACGAAAGAGGCGACCAAGACGGAGCCGGGAATCAAGACGTATCAATGCAGTGTTTGTGGTTATGTTATGAAAACAGAAGAAATTGCAAAATTGCCTGCAGACGAAGAACCTGTAGGTAATCAAGTATCGATTTCATCAAAAATTACTAAAGACCAAAAAAAGAAAAATGAGGTTTTACTAAACAAGAAGATTTCATCTAAGGTAAGCAGAAACACTTTATCTGTGGCATGGAAAAAACTTTCAGCGGCAGATGGGTATGATATTTTTGCCGCTCCCTGTAGTGATGATTTCAAAGGAATAACAGTATCTGTCGGTAAAAATAGGGCTTCTGCAACGATACGTAAAATAAATGGCAGAAAGATTAATGGGAAGGAGACTTATAAAGTTAAGGTCAAAGCTTATCGTTTGCTGGAAAATGGAAAAAAGCAGTATATTGGCACATCGGCTGTCATGCACGTTGCAGGAAGTCGGAATAAGACGAGCACAAATGCAAAAAATATAAGGCTGAAGCAAAAGGCTTATGATGTCAGGAAAGGACAATCGGCTCAAATCCGTGCTACGATTATAAAGGCGGATAGAAAAAAGAAGCTGCTTTCAAAATCGCATGGAGCAAAATTAAGCTATGTATCTTCGGATGAGAAGATAGCGGTAGTGACTGCAACAGGCAAGATCAAGGCAAAAAAACATGGAAGATGTACTATTTATGTGCGCGCCTTGAATGGAATCAGCAAGGAAATTAAGGTTACCGTAAATTGAGTAAAATGTGTTACATACAAATAAAACATTAAAATCTGATGGATAGTCTCGGAAAGTGGATAAAAAGACAATAAAAAATGATGCCATAGAAGTGACTGAAGGAATTGGGGAGATAAAGCTAATGAAGAGACAAATTTTAGCACTTAGTTGTGCAGTGGCCTTATTAATCACAGGAAATATTATCTGCCTTACCTACCGTACCGTAGAGGCGGCAAAGAAACCAATTTCCCTGTCTAAGAAAAATATTACCTTAAAAGAGGGACAAACTAAGAAGTTAAATGTAAAGAAAACAGCTAAAGTAAAGATTAAAAGTAAAACATTTATCTCTTCCAACAAAAAGGTAGCAACTGTCACAAAAAAAACGGGAAAAATTAAGGCGAAAAAGGCAGGGAAAGCCACGCTTACGGTTAAGGTAAAATATGTTAAGAAACCGAGTAAAAAGACTAAAACAGTTACTCTAAATTGTAAGATAAATGTGACCGCCAATAATACAGGGAAAAGTGAAGAGACATCTATGCCAAAGGCGACAAATACTTCTTCTGCTACATCCAATAGTCCAGCAGAGAAAAATCCTGGAGAGGTAACAGTTTTGAGAAAGCTGATTGCAGAGCAAAAGGCATTGGGAGCAACGGTTAATGAAGATTTAAATGACTGGCAATATACGTGGGATAAAGAAGGACATCTTGTTTCTATTGATTGGGAGGGGTATGGATTAAGGGGAAATATTAATTTTGGTGGTTTCCCATATTTGGCAAAATTAAACTGTGGTTGGGTTGGTAGGTTTGAAGGATATATTACTAATCAATTGACGGGTTTAGATGTAAGTAGAAACGAGAAATTAATAGAGTTATACGTCAGGGATAACCAACTGACTAATTTGGATGTGAGCAAAAATATAAATTTAAAGATATTATCTTGTGAATATAATAAATTGGGCTATTTAGATGTTAGTAAAAATGTGAATTTGACAGAACTATATTGTCTCAATGATCAGTTATCCAGTCTGGACGTGAGTAAGAATGTAGAACTAGAGATATTGAATTGCGGAAGCAACCAATTGACCAATTTAGATGTTAGCAAAAATGTGAAATTAGTGGAGTTGTCTTGTTTTGGCAATCAGCTGAGTAGTTTGGATGTAAGTGAAAATCAAAATTTAGAATATTTGTATTGTCAGGATAATCAATTAGTTAGTTTGAATATTGGTAATAATAGTAATCTATACCTGTTTTGGGATGGCAATATTTTTTCAGCACCAGTGGCGAATTATAGTAATGCAAAATGATGGAGGAAAACAAATGAAAACAAAAAAACAAATAGCAATTCTATTAGTATTAGCATTGATCATTACTACTGTGCCAAATATATTTGACACAACAATAGCAGTTGCAAAAGAGGCGTGGAAAATCTTAAGTGAAAAGGATTTGGTAATTGATGAAGTATATAATATCAAGGATGATATTATGATGGGCAGAAAGGATGGAAAAATCTCTTTTTTGGATGAAAACCTGCAATTAATCAGTCAAACAGAGTATGACCAGATAGAACAGCGTATGGGGACGGAATGGCTGGTATCCCGATTGATCGATGAGAAAAGTGAGTTTGCTATATTGGATCAAACCGGAAAAGTAAAAAAGGTATTGGGAATATATGATATGGTTTCCCGGTGTTCTTCTATGAATGAGAAAGTGTATTTTTTTGCAACAAGAGAGAATGGGCAACATGGTTTTTTGTCCAATGAAAAAGATAAAAAAGAATTTGGTTTTGATGATGTATTTGTTGGAAAAGAAGGAGTAATCCGTGCAGAAATATTAACAGTAGATGAAAAGAACTATTATGTAAAAGAATATTTTGAAAATGAGGAGGTATGGGAAGATATTGGGGGTCTTAATTATTATTATGATGGAATTAGCGTAAATAAATTTCGGGAAATAATGGCGATGGAAAACTGTGAGTTTGTATTCTATGATGAAGAAGGTGCAGTGATTTCCAGCAATACAGTTGCCGAAAGTATAAGAGCGCAGGAAGAACAAGCAAAGATACAGGAACAAGAAGATGAAAAAAGAATAAAAGAAATTAAAGAAGAGGGAAAACAACTGCCAATAGAAGAGTATGGCAATGCAACTTGGAAGTACTATAAAGATTTTAAAATAGAATCGACATCCGTAAGTAAGTTTGGTAAAACTTATCTGGTATATATTCGTGCAGAAATATACTATAAAGGTTGGGATGATGACGATTGGAGCGAAACGATGTATTTTGCCGGGGTATATGATCTGGATGGAAATTTACAGAGATTTGGAGAGTTGTTGGCAGCAGATGAATCATATATGGCAGAATATGAGTATGAGACAATAGTGCTGCGTGAAATAGATCAAAAGATATATTTTTATCATTTAGGAACGGAAAAATATATTTATACTGATAAAAATAATAAATATTCTTCCTATATGTATGATGAAAATCGGGTCTACGAGGATGAAATAATATTATGGGATGACGACTATGCTAACGTATTAGTGGCAAATCCCCAAGGTAACTTTTTGAAGGTGGCAGAACATTATTTTTACTTCTCGAAAAATAATGTAAGAAACGTATTGCTAATGGAGACATCAGATGCCAAAGAACTTGTTATTTATGATTCTGATTGGAATGAAATAAAAAAGATTGATTTGTCTTATATAGAAGATCTTGAGTATGATAGAGGCTATAGTAAATATGATAAAGGAGTATCGGTTTATGATGAAAAGAGTTTTGTCTATATAGATGTATATGGTAATGATTATCAAGTATCGTTATTGGAATACCCGGAGTTTAAGGATATAGAAGATATCTATACGGTAAAAGATCAGGTATATGCATATATAGAATCAGAAAAAGGCCCTATGCTTTATCAGTTGGGAAACATGAACAAGCTGGAAGTTGCCAGTAATATAGCGTTACGGGATATGGTTATAATAGAAGGGCAGGGGTTTTTTATATATAGGATTACGCAGGAAAATCAGAGTTATTATGGTTTGATGGATATTCAGGGAAATTTGGTAATTGATGCTATAGAAATGGCTTATATAAACTACTCTTATCGGATATGGCATGACTCGGAAAGTGGTGATAACGAGGAAAATATGTGTGCTGTATTCACGGATGAAGAAGAGAATGAATTTTATTATTATGAAAAAACTTTAACACCTCATAGCGATGATGATGGCTGGGATGTTGTTGTCAATGGTATCCGCTATGATGATATCGTATATTATTCAAATTCTTTGTATGATGGGGAGAAAGAGGAATGGATCGGAAGAGAGGAAAAGGTATATGACAATGACGGAAAGCTGCTGGTAGATCACTTTGTGCCAGAAGAGCTGTTGGATAATAGCGGTTGGAAAAAATATATTTATATCTATAAAACCTCTCGTATCATCCTGGATATTAATAAATATTGGGATGGGAAGAGAGGCGGCGATGGGTCAACAACGGAGCCGCTAGCTACGCTTACTCCAACTCCGATTCCAACTGATAGACCGATTAAAGCAGCTGCCTCCAATAATATCGGCAAGGGAAAAATTAAAAAAGTAAAAAATCTGAAAGGGAAAAAGGTAAAACTGACGCTGAAAAAAATAGAAAATGCGAAAGGGTATCAAATTGCCTATGCAACAGATAAGAAATTTAGAAAAAAGAAACTCTTTACATCAAAAAAAATGATAGTAACTGTTCGCAAACTCAAGAAAAAGAAAACATATTATTTTAAGGTACGTGCTTATTCTAGCGTGAATGGTAAGAAGAAATATGGTAAATGGAGCAATGTGAAAAAAATAAAAATACGTCAATAATGGTAAAATAACAGGAGAGTCTGATAAGTGGTAGGGATAGGAATTGCAGCATTAACCTTGGCGGTAATGGTACAGGGCGGCTTTTTTGCAAAGGTCTATATAGTAGCAACCATCTTGTTATTGATTGGAATATTTTTGCAGATGGTTAAAAAGAGAAAAGCAGACCTGAAAATATGGCCGCTTTGGCTTTTGCTGAGTCTTTTGTATATGGTATCTTCGTTTTATCATAAATTGCAAGTGGAAGAATGGGATAAAGTAATATATATACTTAGTATTGGCGTAATGCATTTCTATTTTTGCCATTTAAATAAAAAAGAAAGACAATGTTTACAGCGGGCACTGGTTGGAGTTGGGGTCTTAGAATGTATCGTCGGTGCTTTGGCATATGCAGGGATGCCGATGCCAGGAATCATTATGAATATGCGCTTCATGGGTACATTTCAATACGCCAATGCAACAGCATTATTTTTAGGGATTTTGTTGATCTTACTGACTGATACAGAACTGTTTAAACAGGCTGATCTCTTGGGGATTCGTATCTTATTTACTGTCTTTTTGCAGCTTACTTTTTCCTTTGGTGGAATACTAAGTTATTTCATAGGATTGATGGTTTTAACGAAAAACAGTCACTCTGATTTGTTTCAATATATACAGGAATTTGTGATCAGTGGAATTTTTTCAGGAAGCATATTTGTAGTGAAATTTTATTTACGCAAAGCAACGAGCCAAACGGATGTGCACGCACATTCATTTGGCGACAGCCACGGGGTGTTTGATTTGAATAAAAGTCAGGTTCTAGTATGGATCATTCTGCTGCTGTTGTTTGTGGTATGTTTCTGTTCTTCTCATTTCCTGTGTAAGCTTTGGGAAAAGGTGCAGGAGAAGTTTTATTTAAAAATGGCTGACATGGGGCTGTTTTTTACAGAAGTAATTATTTGCTTTTATAGATTTGGTGAACGTGCAAAAGGAACAGGCTGGGAGCGTATTCAACAAATGAAAGATGGAATCAAAATTATTGGAAAAAACTGGTGGTTGGGTATTGGTCCTCATAGGCTCTTAGAAATTTTACAGAATATGGAAGTATTATATGAAACAACATTGATACATAACAGCTATATCCAGGTTGGCGTAGAAGCAGGGATATTTGCTGTGGGAATTATTTCATTTTTGCTTTTGTCATGGTGGGGAAGAATGGAAAAATTAGATAACCGATGTTTTTGTTCATGGCAAATTTCTGTTATGTTAATGGTATTGTTTCATTTTATTATTGATATTACTTTTTTCTTTTGGGCAATTATGGGAATATTAATGTTATGTGTGACGGGAAAAAATGGGAAAACTCAAAATGAATAATACTTGATTCTCTAAACAAAATCGTTTATAATTTGAAATATATATATAGTGGTTTATGCACAGTTAGAGTTGTTGCTATAATTTATAGAGGGTTTAAGGAAAAAATTATAATATCTTGTATGATTGATGAGAAATTTCTTAGATTATCAAAGGATGCATACTGTTTGTAATTTTCAAGAATTATGGTAAATACAAAGGAAAGGACATATAAGTAATGAGTGAAGAACAAGAAAGCGATAAAAACAATAATAGTGAGGAAAAAGAACAGAAAAAATCAGAAAAAGATAGAAATGGCGTAATAGGGGGTCTTGTATTTGGATTAATTTTATCCTTTATTGCATATCAAATATATATCAAAATTTTTGAATTTCCGATTGGACAGATGTTGGTGTATATAGTTGGATTTATTGCATTTATTTGCTTCATGGTATCAGTTAGTTGTTTTTTTGATTTTAAAGAATCGAAAAAAATAGAAAAGTTAGATGAAGATGCCCGTAAAGAAGAAAAGGAGCTTTCGGAAATAGCTCTCGAACAGAAAGAACTACGTGCAGAAAAAATGTTTAGAATGAATCAAAAAGAATTAATGAGATACTATGATATGAATTTAACTCAAACAAAATTTTTATCTGCACTTGGCATTATGATGATAATATTTGGAATGCTGATAGTGGCAGCAAGTTTGTATATGTATATGTCCTTGAATGCAGATAAAGCTCTGCTGTTTGTAGGAAGTTTAAGTGGAGTTATAGCAGATTTTATTGGTGCAGTTTTTATAAAAATGTATACAAAAAACATAGAAGCGGCTGTAAAATTTCATGCAAAATTTGCAGAAAGTAATAATCTTTTATTAGCAAATTCAATTGCAAATAAAATAGAGGATGATAAATTAAGAGAAACTACTTTGTCGGAAATATCTAAAAATATTATATTGAGTAAAGGAAGTACAGGAGAGTAAATTAAATGAATATAAGGAAAATTTAAATATGAAAATAGATGCCAATGGGACAGAAATCAGAGTAATGGGTGATGTCGTAAATGAAGAAGCTTATATTTCTTTAACGGATATTGCCAAATATAAAAATCCAGACAATGCTTTTATCGTGGTTGCGAACTGGATGCGTAATCATTCCACGATTGCATTTTTGGGTTTGTGGGAACAGATTCATAATCCCAATTTTAAACCTATCGAATTCGATAGGTTTAAAGCAGAGTCGGGAGATAATGCGTTTACGCTGACACCGCAGCAATGGATAAAAGCAACAGACGCAATCGGTATCGTATCAAAATCAGGGCGATATGGCGGAACTTATGCTCATACAGACATTGCTTTTGAGTTTGCTTCTTGGATTTCTCCAGAATTTAAGCTTTATATTATCAAGGACTATCAGCGATTAAAGAAAGATGAAGCGAACCGATTGGCGA
>CANRZB010000051.1 GCA_947644195.1 uncultured Clostridium sp. | reverse complement strand
ATCGTTAAAGGGTATGGTTATCCGAGTGTGGATTCGTTTATGAAGATATATCGCAAGGTGGAGGCAGATTATGTGGATTATACCAAGCGGTTGAAGGAATGGGGAGAAAAGTATGGTATGAGGTATGTGGAAGAACACTTTGAAAAAAGGAATAAATCTATTATGCTTGATATTGCTAATACACAAAAAAGATAAAATCTCACTCAAATCTTTCTTGTATGAGCGTATAAGATATGTTAAAATTTCTATACGGAAAAGCCCTTCGACGGGGTGGTAGCCTCCCAAGCTGTCACTGTAAATTTAGCCGGTGTAATCTATGATTAGCCGGACTTACACCAGATGGGAGGTGACGCTGATGACAGATTATGAAACTATTATGGTTTTTCTGGGAATACTGGCATTGCTGGTATCTTTCGGAACTCTGCTGATAGCGTTGCTTGCCTACATAGATAGGAAGAACAAGCGAAAATAAAAAATGCCTAACCTGTCGGCAAACAGGCTAGGCGTGTCCGTCAGGACATAAAACGTCACGCTTGGGAGCATCCACTTTTGGAGTTGGACACTATCCGTTGGAGAGGCATCTGTTCCCGCAGATGCCTTTCTTTATGTTCAATATAACATAATTACGGTGGAAATTCAAGTATGGATTTTGGCACCTTTGCCAACACCCTTTGCCCTTAATATCTTTTTATAAGATTTAAGGTATGGTTATCCGGGTGTGGATTCGTTTATGAGGATATATCGTAATACAAAGACGGATTATACTGATTATACCAAGCGTTTGAAAGAATGGGGCGATAAGTATGGCATGAGGTATGTGAAACGGGAGTTTGAGGAAAAAAGACAATTATTCCCGCCAGATACTAAAAAAGAAAATGAAAACCATCCCCAGACTCTCTTTGTTCATCAATAAATCTGGTGATAGTTTCTAAGCTTATGGCAATGGATATAATTTCAACTGGTATTAAGTAGTCAATTGCTATTGCCGATATAAAAGTTAAATGAATCATTTTTTAATAATCAAGTAGGCGAAGAGTGAAAAATCAATTTTTCACTCAACAAATTTTTGGCTGTGCATTGCTTACACAAACATTGCTTTAATGTGCATAGTCTCCACAGGGCAGAGCCATTAAAAGCAGAGCAGAAATGGAGGAAATTATGAGGATAGAAAACGTACATCAAAACATTACAAAATTTGATTTTCTAAAAGCAATCAACCGAGAGGATTTTGTGGAACCACAGAAAGGCGATGGAGAAATTGCTGCATCTTTACAGATTAGCGATGAGGCACAGAAACGCTTTGAGAAGGACATACAACATTTTGACAGAAGAATCGCTTTGCCAGAGTATTGTGGTATCTATAAGACAGACAAAGCAGTTGCGACTGCCGTAGAGGGCTGTAGTAAAGAAGAACAAATCTTTGTATATGGTATTATCCGGCAGAATTTTCTGAAGGAAAATACATCTTCTTTAACGGAAGAAGAGCGGCAAGCCAATATTGCATTGGGGATGAAAAAAGCAGAATATGCCTCTGAGAATTTTATTCCGGAAGAACACAGGGAGAAATTTTTAGATGCCATGAATACCATAGCAAAATTAGCGAGCGCTGGAAAAGCCGATAAAAACGGCAATATGAATTATGGGGTTGCAAAGTCCAGTTATTTGGGGCATGGGAGCAATCTAGTTGAAACTACCAATACTTTGGATATGATGAAAAATATGGACAGTGCAGCATACGATGAGTACCAAAGGATTGGTGCGGAAAGCAGCAATGAAGACAGACCTTTAAACCATGCAAGATTCCTTGTAAATTGGTATATCAAGGCGTTGAAGGAAAAGCCAAATATAATTGAAGAATATGAGAAAAAAAGTGATAAGTATTTTGACAAAGAGGTTAAGGACAAAGAACTTCCGGCACATTTTGACAGTATAGATGTTTCTAACAAAGAAACTTTTCTTGCTGGAATAAGGAACTTTATGACTAAGAATCAAAATTTTCTGTCCGGAATTTTATCATTTGAATTATCAAACAAATTCTGGAAAGATTGATGCGGAATATGAATCAATTTGGTGTTGGAAAGTGATGACATCACACGATGATTTCCATTTATTATGAGTTTCTTTTCCCATATTCTGTTGCGAAGAAATGATTTGTAGTTAGTAGAGGCAAAGAAAACAGATAGGGTAAGTTTACTTAGGAGGTCCTGTCAAAGCTGGATTTAGTGGAAGTTTAGTTTTGACAGGGCTTTCAATGTAAAATTTTATCGTATTGAGATGGTGGAACAGAAATATGCGACAGTTCCTAACTGAATATTATTAGGAGGGCACAGATATGTCAAGGATTACAGATTATAGTTTGTTTTCGGCAAATCCTTTTATCTGCCGTATTTCACATTACATACTCGCATTCCTTCCTCAATAGCTCAGCGAAAACTCATTTACGATAGAGAATCTCCTGTCAGGCGATGCTTTGGACTTCCTTTCCCTCTCCCCACTCAGGACAAAACTGCTTGTAGGTAACATTCATCTGCAAAGTAATTTGATAATCCTTTCCCAATTCGATACGGTCAAATAATTTGACAGGCTATCATTTTTTTCTGCTCTTTGCTTGCCGTATCAAATTCCTCTGCCCAACTTTTGAACCGCTTGTAGAATCATTGTGTCATCAATACAAAGAAAAACAGGCTGCGACTGTAGTTTTTCTGGTATAAGTTTTAAAGCCATGCCGGCAGTGACGTTCATAAACCTGGAATAATCTACCTTTGCATAGGAGCATGCATAATAAAATGCATTCAGGGATTTCTTAGTGATTCCCGATAGAAAATGTCTGTACAGGGAACGGATGGAATCCGCTGACTCCATAGCGGGGATAGACAGAGCCAGCAGAAACAGCGTCTCAACAGTTGGCATGGAACAGGTTTTAAAATAAATATAAAAATAACGGTACAGTCTACCAATCAGGTTGTTTTTGTTGTATAATAAGTTTGACGTACAAGGTCACCAACTTTCGTATAATTTTGTATGCAAACTTATTATACATTAGAAAGTGCCTTGTGCGTTATTTTATTTTCAAAAAGTTGTAAAGTGGTGTATAACATAATCATGGCAGAAATTCAAGTATGGATTTTTGCATGTTTGCCAACACCTTTTGCTCTTAATAGCTTTTTATAGGATTTAAGCTTTGGTTTTGGCACTTTAATATCGACCTTGGAGTAAATCCCCTTAAATGCTTTGTTTCCTACTTTTTCAGTCTGTAATTGCTTCGTCTTAATAACTATCTTATTTAACTTTTTACAACCATAAAAAGCTTTAGTTCCTATTTTCTTGACATTTTTTCCGATCGTCACAGATTTCAGTTTCTTATAGCTACTAAATGCTTTGTTTCCGATTGCTGTAATCTTAAACGATTTCCCTTTAATCTTCACAGTATTTTCAACCTTTAAAGCAGTAAAATGTTTATCAGATTTCTTTCTAGTCGTACCTATCAGCGTAATTTCGCCAGTACCGTTATTATTGACTTTAGTTACCATATATTTCATCTTATCAACTGTTGTTTTTGTGCCAATAGTTATAGAAGAAGATACAGTTGGAGATTCCGTGGGTAATGCAGTCGGTTGGTTTGGCTTTGACGTTTCTGTCGGCACTGGCGTCTCAACCGGCTTTGAAGGCTCTGTTGGTTTTGGTGTCTCAATAGGTTCTGAATCTAACTCTACTAAGATATTATAAGTTATTGATGTATATGGCACTTCCTCGCCATTTACCTTAAGAGCAATACGATAACCTATCCAGTCAACTGTAGTTTTCTCAGCAAACAGCCCTGTCTCATTCGTACCATAAAGCAAACTTCCGATTTTTGTACCATCCCATCCGTTGGCAAGACCATTCGCGTTAGCATCCCTCGGATCAAGTTTCTTATTAACAGTTATTTCAACATTACCCTTTTCTGTTTCAAGAGTCAGACTTTTGACATATACGTGATAGTCTGCGTTTTTATCAGGACTGATATATCCAAGATTAAGCACTTCACTTTTAGAGTCAAAATCAGATGATTTCACAGAGTAATCGCCTGACTTGATGAATTCCAAATTTGTATTCAGGCTTGCACCTGGGTTTTCAACCTGTCCACATATTGTTAGCATTTGAGCTTGAACATCTGTGTTGGACAAATCTTCAGCAGGTCTGGCATCTTCATTGGACTTAGTAAAATTCCAACTTTTAAATTCTATTTCTTCTCCGCTAAAGACAAAGAATATGTTATGATTTCTTCCCCCAAAATTCTTTACAGATTCACTGCGGACTTTTGTAAAATCTGAGTTGTTAAACTCAATGAAGGAGACTGGCTCAGTATCAATATCGTCAAGTCTTACCTCAAGCCTTCCTTTCCCCTTTACACTCGCGATAAATCTATCTGCGCCATATTCAAAATCAACTCCTTTTACCATAATCCATGCACCGCCTGCCATACTCTTTGCAGCAGGATTTTTTACTTTATCATAGAACACATCCGCTGAGGTAAACAGCAAAGCCCCACTATTTTCAGAATATGCATCGACAGCCTTAATCTGTGATACGCCCTTTCTAGTGGCAGCACTAATCGGTATATCCTGCTTTGAAGAATCCATAGGCAAATAATCTACCATAAGACTTCTAAAGCCTGCCGAACCACCCATTAATTCTTCCAAAAGCAAGGTATGATGCAAAATATAATTAACACCTTTAAAGGTACAGAAATGCGTATGGTTGTTGCCCCAGCGCATACCAGATTCGCCTTGTGCATTCTGACCTGAATTGTAAAAATATGCCCCCTTGTATTTCCAACTTCCAGCATCAAGCGGAGTTTTCGTTACAAGATATGCCATGCTACATACCGGTGGCTTAGCAATGCCCTCATAATCCCACTCCTTGCCACGGGTTTGCCAATTGTTACAATAGGTATAATAATATGTGCCATCGATATAGTTGAGTTCACTTGCCTCAAAAAAATACGGGGCATCTATAGAAACAAAATCACTGGCAAAAGAAAGCATATCTGGACCAAGTTTAACAATTTTGGGGATATTTGTATGTATATCTACCTCTGAAGCAGGCGCACCTCCACCAAAAGCCAGCCAGCCCACACCATTTTCATCAATACATACTCCTGGATCAAAAGGAGCAGGACAGTTTGTAAGTCCAGGCATATTCTGATAAATCAGAGGTTTTCCAAGCGGGTCGCTCCAAGGTCCTACAGGATCAGTCGAAGTTATAACGCCAACTCCGTTACCCCCATTGGAAAAATAAAGATAAAAATGAGTAAGACCATCCTCCTCTACTCTCGATGCAATCGATGGAGCCCAGGAATTAGCAATCCATGGGGCAACTTCGCCAACCTCTATCCTGCCATGATAAATCCAGTTGACCATATCATCTGTGGAAAACACCACAAGAGACTTAATCTGGTCATAATCATTCGTGGTGTCTTCCTCACTCTGCTGATGATCATTCGTACCATAGACATAAAGTCTTCCTTCAAATTCAACAGAAGTGGGGTCAGCACAAAACACTGATGACGAAATAGGATTGGCATTAGCCGATGTCTTATACACCTTTTTACTTACTTCATTAATTATGATACCATTGTTCAGGCTTTCCTTTATCTCCTCAGAAGAAAGGCTTCCTTTCTCGTTGACTACAAACTTGTCTTCTTTTTTAGTGCTTAGCGAAGCCGCACTTGCTTTCATAGTATCCACCTGAAAAATTCCCATAATGGCACCGTTAATCCAACTCGTTAATAATAAGCAAAAACTAAGCATGATTGTTAATAGTCTTTTCATAAATATCCTCCATTCTTCTCGTGACCCTCATTTCTGCTGCGCATTATGGTTGCATTATATCATGGTTCATTCCCACTAACAATATACATGCAAATAAGTATAAATATTTTGCAAATACAGTATATTTACAGCTTTATTCTCACGAAGGTAAAATGAAGATGTGCAAATTCATTTGCACATCTGAATGCACCTTAACAAAAGAAGTAGTGTACGCATAAAACACACCTACACTACTTCTTTTTGCTTTGATATTTCTTACGGTACTGCATTGGCGAAATTCCGTTGATTTTTTTAAATAATCTGGAAAAATAACTTGCCGTTACAATTCCTATTGATTGTGCCACTTCATCTATTCTCATATCAGAATGGATCAGCAACTCCTCCGTATGACGAATTCGTAACAGATTGCAATATTCTGCGTACCCCATTCCCGTCGCTTTATTGAAAAATCGGCTAAAATTATAATAACTAATTCCGCTAATGCGTGCTGCCTCATGCATATCCAGTTTGTCTGTCGGGTGCGTCATAATATGGTCAATTACCTCCTTTAACTGCGGTATTCCATTTTGTTCCACATTGCCCTCATGTACACAAATTTCACCCCTTTTAAGAAGTTGAGATAACAGGTTCATAAACATACTAACCATTTCCCAATCCTCTGCCATATCTCTGCAAAATGAGTCAATCTTATCATAACGACGGCTTTCATACAACTGGCGAAGATAAACCTCCAAGTCAGAAGAAATCTTCAGATATGGTGTCTGATTTCCTGATAGTTCTAACATCTGTTGTCTATCAAATAATGGACTGATATGCTGCAAAAAATTACTAGAAAACTGAATAACCAAATCTTCACAATCTACTTCATTCTGATATCCATGAATATGTAACGGTGGAATCAGAAAAAAGCTTCCGGTCTCAATCTGATATCTCTTACCATCCACAATCTGATATCTTTTACCAGAAACTAAAAATAAAATTTCATAATATGCATGACAATGAAGCGGATATTGATTCCCAGCTTTCGTATAATACCCAAAACAACTCAGATGTGTGTTTGCTGGTTCCTCGTTATTCTGAAAGGTATTCTGGTATTCCATAGCGGTTCTCCATTCCAAATCCATTCTTTTGCTTTATATACAGTTTAAATAATTATTCTGCGAAATGCAACTGATTTTTATCAAAAGTTTTTTGTTTCAAAATATGTTTGGGATGCAAAAGCCAACGATTCCCGGTAGTTTTCAGTTGTCACAGTTAAACAGCAGTTCCGTACAGAAACAATTAAAAGCTGCAGGTATTGACACAAACAGCAAGCAGTACAAAGCTGCATTGAAACAGATGATGTCAAATGCAAACGGTACAATGTATACCAACATTCAGTGTATAAAAAATCGGATGAAGAGTTATGACAAGGATGGGGATCATATTGATCCGACTACTGGATTGACAGGCCTTTTGGTAACAAATGAAAATGCAGAAAGCTGGAGACGTATTATCCCTATTCCTGAGAGTAGCCGAGATGAGATGTTTGAATTGACTAAGAAAGAATTTCTACGTGAAAATGGTGTCAAGAATGGTGATACAACTAAGCGGTCAGATGTATACACGAATCTGCATAGGAAAATGCAGAAAAATGACCGATTGGCAGCAGGATATACCTTAGAGCAGTATGAACGTGTATATCGACAGGCATTTCTGAATGCGGTACGGGAGGCAGACCCTAATTGGGAAATTGGAAAGCCCGTTAAGCCAGGGATTTTAGATGCCGTTACGAGGGAATCGGTAGAGGCTAATATGAAAAAGTCAGGCAGTAAAGCCACACAGGCATCTGTAGATATAACTGTATAACAGATGGTGTATTTTTTAGAATGGCTATTGAAAGAAAAGTAATCAGGATAAAGCTTTTATATTGTCAGGAAATATGAGTTCCATAACGCAAAAAACAACAGATTGATGATTATAATTTTCAATCTGTTGTTTTTATAATTCCAAAAACATTTCTAATTTTTGATAACTACAAAAAAATGTTATGTCATCCCCCAGAGTGTGTGAAAAATTTCATAGAAAGGGAATTAAATTTTCTTTATTTTACAAAATATCCACTCAAAAGAATATCTGCTCGTTCTTCTGCTGTCCTGCCTTTGTCCTGCATAATATCAAAAAATGCCTGCATACTTTCCTCCGACTCACTGGAAAAGCACTGATGGGAATTATGCTGTATCACGTCAAACACATAATCCAGTCTTCTAAACTCCCCGCTTGCGTGTCCATGCCCGGCAAGCTGTTCAAACGCCTTGTCCATGTTATCCAGTTCATCCTCCACCTCAATCAATAATGCCATATCTCTTTTTTCCACCGTAAAATCCTCCTGTTTTCTGTAAATCATTATCTAACTTCCGCCATCCTCATTTCTGTTTGTTGGGATTGTGGTTTCTGGCTTATCCTGCCCTGTCAGCAGCCTTGCCCGTTCATTTGGTGCTTTTCCGGCATCATCCAGTATATCCGCCAGACACTCATACATTTCATCCTCCCCACGCAGCCGAATTTCCGCACAAATGCTGCCCTCAATTACATCACACACCCGGTCCAGCTCTTCCAACACACCGCCATCCCTGCCATGTATTTCCCACTCTCCCAGCAGGAGTTTATTCAGTTTCTTTATGGCATCATACACATAAACCAGATGCGTCATGTCCTTAATATCCAGAACAGAACCTTTGGAACGGATTTCCTTTTCTGACGCCATCTGCACCCCGTCCTCAAATCCCAGACGGTAGGATTCCTCCCCATACCGTATGTTGTATTTACTCCATTCATCTTCCAGCCTGTCAAATGCTTTCCAGCATTCGTCCGATTTGACAGAATCCCTTGTAAATGCTTTTGAAGCCTTATGAAGTGATTTCATCTGCCGCTGTTCTTTAACCTTGCTTCCAGCGGTTCCCCCGTACGGGCGGCAACAAATTCATCTGTTATAAAATCCACTATTCCGGCCTCCTTACTGACGAAAAAAATCCAAGTCAAAGTTATTCTTTTCTGCCAGTTCTTCCAAAGCACTGCCGTTGATTTCATAAATTCCGTACGGTCTTGGCTTTGGCTCATTAAATCCAGTAACAATGACATAGAACCTGCCATCCGCATAAACCAGCGTTTTCCCATGTTCATCCAGGTTCCGGCAGGCTGCCGCCCTAATCCCCATATGGTTGCACAGATACTGCAGTGCATAGCGGCTTGCCATGCAGTCCCCTTTTCCCTTTAGGAAAATATCGTACCAGTTGTCATTGTAAAATTCATAATCCGAGGTCGCACTGATATACCATGCCGCCTTTTCCGCTTTCTCCTTTGTCGTCATGGACAAAGTAATGTATTTTTTCTCAAATTCCGTAAACAGCCTGTCTATATAGATATTCATTTCAGAATACGCCCTTACGGTTGCCGTCAGTTTCCTCCCGTCCTCCAGTATGGCGGTTACGGTTGCTGTCACACAGGGGCAGACATAGGCAGGTCCCCATTCCATTTGCAATAACCCATAATCCGTAATCTTAAAATATCCGGCATCTTCCCCGGAAATCTTCCAGTCCCTCACTTCTTTCTTTGTGCCGGACACCCGGAAACGGTATTCCCGGAGATGGCTGCTGTCATATTTTATGTAATCTTTGTAGGATTCCGAAAGATGGTACAGTATCACATCCCTGCTGGTTAACACCGGATGGTCTGCCGCCGGCTTTTTCTTTTTCCCTGCCCGAACCGTAACCCGGCACCGGTATTTCTTTTGTCTGTAAACAGCCGTAACTGTAGCCGTTCCTTTTTTCTTACTCTTGAACGTAACTGTATTCCCTTTCCTTTTTGCAATGGAAACCACTGATTTGTTACTGGTTTTCCATTTTATTTTTGTTTTTCTTGACACCCCGTTTAATTTTAATCTGTAAGTCTGCCTTGTGGTCATTGTTTTTTTCTTTGCTGTCAGTTCTGGCTTTGTTTTTGCCTGTATCACTGTGTCAGGCACCATCAATAACAATGCCAGAACAAAGAAAATGATGATTCTGTTTTTTCTTCTCATAAGCATATCCCTCCTTGTAGATAGTCGGTTTACTGAAATAATAAAAATCGCATGCACATCTTTATTGATTCCGATTATACCGCGCTCTATTTCAGAAGTCAGCCTGTTATTGGAAAATATTTTTAATGGATTTGGCAGAGTATAGTTGTTTTGAAATCAAAAAAATCTCTAATATATAAAAGCTGGAAAACGCCAGCCAAAAGATTGACGTTTTCCAGCTTTTATAATTTTCTTTTTGTTTCAGGCATTTCAAACAGTTCACGACTTTCATGCTGTTTTGTTTTATAATATGTTATATGATTTTCTTTCCCTTGATTTTGCCCTTATTAGCACTTGTAATGCCAGGGAAAATCTTATAAAATGATATAAAAGATAAAGGGGAGAAAACTGCTATAAATATAGTGTTTATGCGGTTTCTCTGGGATTTTGATAACGGGATATAACCGTTATTAAATACCTTGAAAAGTTAGAAAATCAAATATGGATTAAAAAGAGTGTTCTTGTTTGGTTCCTATGCGAAAGGAACGGCAACAGAGGACAGTGATGTTGACTTGTTGATCGAAAAGGGAGAACCATTATCTACTGTGATGATGTGAAAGAGGCCTGTGAAATGTTTGACAATCGTTTCGATGCCTTTAAGGAAAATTCAGTATTTCGGAATGCTGCATGTATGTGTATTTTGCAAATAGGTGAGTTATGTAAGGTAGTGTCAGATGAATTGCGGGAAGAAGAAAGTAAAATTCCTTGGCGTGAGTGGTGTGGCATTCGGGATATTTTCGCACACCAGTATTTTACTTTAGACTATGATTCTGCTTGGGATACGATTCAGCATGATCTGCCTGAGTTGGAGAGCGAGTTACAGAGAATTATCAAGGAGAATACAAGAAACATAAAAGACTTTGAGTGCAGTTTACGGTGCAAAATCATGCCACGATGGTTTAGATATTGCACCGTTTTGCGTACTAAAAGTATAAAGTTTTGTATGTAATGGGGCGTTTACAATTTTTGGGGATGAAGAATTTCCGTGATGTGTTGAATGTTACTAAAAAGTCTGTTAAAATGAAATGACAGTTTGGTGAAATTACCGAATCCTAGCGCTAGGTAACAATGCATTTAGAAAGGGGAACTCATTATGAAGAAACAAAGGAAACTTTTGGCGATGCTGTTATCAACAGCATTAGTCCTAACTGCTCTGCCAGGAAGTCAGAGTGCTGCAACTGCCAGTGCAGCGAAGAAGGCAAGTGTGAAATTGAACAAAAAGAGTGTTACGATTACACAGGGGAAAAAGGTTACTCTAAAGGTAAAAAAGACAAAGGTAAAGAAAATAAAGTCGATAAAATGGTCTACGAACCAGAAAAAAATAGCGACTGTGTCTAAAAAAGGGGTTGTAAAAGGTGTAAAAGCGGGCTCTGCAAAGATTACGGCAAAAGTAAAATACCAGCCGAAACAATCTTCAAAGACGCTTATGAAGAAACTTACTTGTAAAGTAAAAGTAACCGGCAAGGCTGCGGAAACGAATCCACCGGTTACTACCTCTAAAGCAACAGTGGTTCCTTCCAACCAGCCAACGGTAGCTCCTTCCAACCAGCCAACAACGGCTCCTACCAGTCAGCCAACACCTGTGCCTGTGCCTCCGTCAAAGGATATGACAGCTGCTGAGTTGATGGAGAATATGAATCAGGGTTGGAATCTGGCAAATACATTTGAAAGTTGTGGTATTGTTGGTGGTACCAAAACGGATGATTTTGAGACAGGATGGGGTGCGCCAAAGACGACAAAGAAGATGATCCAGGGAGTGAAGGCGTCTGGTTTTGACAGTATCCGGATTCCGGTTGCATGGTCTAATATGATGGAGATCATAGATGGGGAATATATTGTCAGCGAAGCATATTTGAAACGTGTGGCAACAGTAGTAAATTGGTGTCTTGAGGCAGATATGTATGTAGTATTAAATGAGCACTATGATAGTGCGTGGTGGGGGATGTTTGGTTCTCCAGATATGACAATACGCGAAAAGGGCATGAAGAAATATGAAGCGATCTGGACACAGGTGGCAGATTATTTTAAGGACTATGACTATCGTTTGATCTTTGAATCAGCAAATGAGGAATTGGGTTCCGGCGTTAATACAGATAATAAGGGATTGAATACAGCGCTGGATGCTGAGGGAAATTATGATCCTAAGGGAACGGTCGGCATACTGACAGAGGATGAATTGTATGCGGAGGTAGCGAGAATTAACCAGAAGTTTGTCGACATTGTTCGCGCAAGCGGCGGCAATAATCCATATCGTCAGCTCCTGATTGCAGGTTTTAATACGGATCTGAATAAGACATGCGATAGTAGATTTATTATGCCAACAGATACGGAAGAAAATGGCAAGAATAAGTTAAGTGTTTCCGTACATTATTATAATCCGGGAGGATATTGTATCTCAGAAGATAAGACAAGCACAGGGTATCTTGATAGCTGGGGAACTAAGCAGGACATTGTGCATATGCATGTCTCATTGGATGCATTAAAGAAGTTTACAGACCAGGGTTATGGTGTGATCATTGGCGAGTATGGTCCGCAGGGAATGAGCAAAAAAGGCATTCCGGAGTTTATTCGTGAGATGATGGTTTACTGTGAGGAAAATAATTATGCGCCAATGCTTTGGAGTAATTCTATTTATAATAGAAATGAACAGGCGATTGCTTATGAAGATATCTGGCAAGTTTTGACAGATGTAACAGGGGTAAAGGATATCCCGCTCGAAGAAGGAGCAGAGAAGACAGGAACGTTATCCAGCAGTGTTATTACAGAACAGGATGCAGATGTCAAGGTAATGGCAACCTGGGAAGGAAAGTGGACCAGGACGAATAATAAATCGCAGAATGTAGGCGGCGAATGTATCCGTGGAGAAGATGAGATTGGCTGGTTTGAAACAAGCAGCAATGAAGGCGGAATTGAAATCGAAAGCAACGCATGGTGGTGGCAGCTATTCTTTACCTACGACTGGAGCAAGATTGAAAATATGCCTGGAATACGTGTTACCATGGAAAAAGAAGGGGTAAGTGCAAAGGCAGATTTCCAATTGGGTTATTGTAAAAAGGTAGATGATTCCGGGTATACGATGGTAGATTATACACATTCGGATTATGTGGAGCAGTATATGACACTGAGTTCGAATAAACTGGCAGTGAAACCGTATATTGTGATGTCATCTGGTACCGAAGGGGCAACAATTACAAAGATTGAAATTTTGGATGTAAAACCTAAAAACTAGTTTGTTCTTCTAAAAAGGATAAACCGATAATAGTTAAAAACAGAGGTGGCAGTCCCATATTGTATGGGTCGGTGCCTGTCACTCTCTAACAATTTTGAGGTCAGATAACAACGCGTTATCTGGCCTCAAACATTTTTAAAACAAGCATTGTAAATAAAAATATCTTAGGGAAGAATGGCTTGTCAAATATCCGTTTCAACACGCACAATGCCCGATTTTATCGGGCTTTTTTTCAAAAAAGAATTGAAGGTTTTATTTTGTAGGCAAAGGTGACTTGAGTTTTCGCTATTTGTATTATTTTGCAGGCAATCATTGCATTGCTGAATGAAGTTCAATGTGATATAATATTTTTGTGGGTAATGACTTATGTTGATTCCATATTCTATTTATGTTTTATCTCTGGGTAATGAGTTGGACATCTGTTATGACATCAAGGGGAACAGTGGATTTCTGCTGAAAAATATGAATAGGGGAGAAAAATTATAATTATTTTAGGAACTTGTTGTAGTTATAATGTGATGAATTAAAAAAGGGAGGAAAAAGAAATGATGTTTTTTAAGAACTTGAGTATTCGATTTAAAATTTTGATTCCGGTTGCATTATTGGGATGCCTTCTTGTTTTTCTTGCTCTTACAAGTATTAACAGTGCTGGTCAGATTATGGAAGCCAGCAAGGCAATTTCCGGTAATTATGCTGCTCAGATTGAACATTTAGGGGATATTTCTACATATTATCAAACGTTGCGGCGTGTAGCATTTGCGCACATCGTTGCAAAAGACGATAAAGCATTACAGCAAACCTTAAAAGAGGAAGCAGATTCTTTAAAAGAAGAAATTGACGAGAAGTGTGATGATATTGAAAAGTCTCTGGTTCTGGCAGATGCCAAAGAAAGTTTTCAGCAATTTAAGAAGGATTACGAAGCTTATCTGGTCATTTATGATACCATTTTGGAGAACAGCACCAACGGTATGGTTGTCGAGGCGACTGCCCTGGCAAATAAAGATTTAAAAGAGGCAGGCACTGCACTGACGGCAGAGATGAGTACAATGCGTGAGATGAATAAGAAGGATATGGACAAGGCGATATCTCATCAAAACAAAGTATATGCCGGTGTAGTTCGTGTGATTATTATTCTGTTAGTGCTCAGTATTTTGATCTTTGCCTTTGTTGTCTGGGTTTCCTGGACATGGGCGATTAAGCGTCTGATTAATATCAACAAACAGCTCAGGGATGTTATTACTTCCATTGAGTCAGGTGAGGGAGATCTGACCAAGCGAGTACAATGTTTCTGTACGGATGAGATTGGAACCTTGGCTGCCAGCATTAATACCTTTATTCAGACCTTGCAGGGAATTATGGGACAGATTAACAGTAGTTCCGGTGAATTAGGTTCTATTGTGAATTTGGTTTCTAGCAAGGTATCAACAGCAAACGATAATTCTTATGGCATTTCGTCTGTTATGGAAGAGCTGTCAGCTTCGATGGAAGAAATCTCTTCTTCCCTGATGACAATTAGGGAGAATGTGGATGTGGTGGATGACAATATTATACAATTGTCCAGTGAGTCTCAGGGATTGTATGATTATGCCACAGGTATGCAGAAGAGAGCAGAGGATCTTGAACAGAATGCTGTGGACAATAAACAAAATACCAGTAATGCCATCAGTGATATCTTTGAGAAGTTAAAACAGGCAATGGAAAGCAGCAAGAACGTAGAACGCGTGAATGATCTGACGGATGAGATATTAAGTATCTCCAGTCAAACCAATCTTTTATCATTAAATGCTTCCATTGAAGCAGCCAGAGCTGGCGAGGCCGGACGCGGATTTGCGGTGGTGGCTGATGAGATCAGTCAGTTGGCTAACTCCAGCAAAGATACTGCAAACAGTATTCAAACTATTAATCATATGGTCGTTGAGGCTGTTAAAGATTTGATTGAAAGTGCGGATTCCATTGTGAAGTTTGTCAATGAAAATATTCTTCCTGATTATGAAGGATTTGTCAGCGCCGGCCGGCAATACAATGAAGATGCTGTTCATGTCAATGAAATTGTTACCCGTTTCAATAATATGTCAATTGACTTGAAGCAGTCTATGGGAAGTATTTTGGAGTCCATCAATGAAATTAATACGGCAGTCAATGAAAGTGCAGATGGAGCAGCCAATGTAGCGGAGAACACCTCTGATTTGGTAAAAGACATTGGCGAGATTGCAGATGCAATGAATAACAACCAACAGGTAGCTGGTAATTTATCAGAGGAAGCGGATCGTTTTGTTAAGTTCTAAACGATCTAACTGATTTGATGCAAAAAAGACAAAAACCTGAACCAGGGCGGTTTAGGTTTTTGTCTTTTTCATGAAAATGCAGGAGATGGGACTTGAACCCACACGGCGTTGCCACCACTAGATCCTTAGTCTAGCCTGTCTGCCAATTCCAGCACTCCTGCCCGTCAGTTGATACAACGAACGTTAGACATTATAGCTTTTTTTGTATATTTTGTCAATAGTACAGAAGCGAAAAATCCAGTAAAATTAGAGAAAAAGATTTTGATCATAGAAGAGATGGTCATTGTATCATGCGGAGTCAAGGAAAATCAATGGCTGGTACAACAAAAGCAGCTTATGATCTGTTGGACAGATATGGGAGGATTCGATGAGAAGAAAAACATATGGCAGGAGAAGTTATCTGGCAGTCACGTTGTCGGCAGCGATGATGATAGGCAGTTTGCCGGTGCTGGGACAGTCAGCAAATGCATGGGAACATTCCGGGGATGTGTTTCAGGATCGGGTAATACGTCGGGTAATGGATGGACAGACGGGAGGATTGCAGCATTATCATTATGAAGATTCCGAGGGAAACGAAGTCGCACTGGGAATGGATGGGCAGACGGATGTGCAGTTCGGTCGGAAAGCGGCGCAGCGTTCTGATCTTCCGGGACAGTATGATCCGCGGGGAACGGAACAGGAGACACCCATTCGAGATCAGACCGATACGGGGGCTTGTTGGGCGTTCGGAGCCCTGAAATCCCTGGAGGGAAATGCGATTGCTCAGGGACTCTATTCGGCAGAGGAAGCGGATTTTTCGGAAAATCATCTGGCGTGGTATACCTACCGCAGACTGGAGGATGTCTCCCATCCTTTGTATGGAGACGATATGCTAACAGACGATGATGGAGATGTTGGGTATTCCGAGACGATCTATGACCAGGGAGGAAACGGTTTGTATGCGGCTTTTACTCTGGCAAACGGATGGGGGGCAGCGGAGGAAGAGGATGCCCCTTTCTCATCGGGAGCAGAAATGACGGCGGCGATGGAACCGCTTGGAGACAGTATTCGGGATCGTTCGGTAATGCGCCTGACTTCATTAGACTGCTATGATGCTGCTTCCCCAGATGTCATCAAGCAGGAAGTTTTGGAGAATGGGGCGGTAGATGTGTCCTTGTATTATCCAACGACGCACTATGAGCAAAAGCAGTTTATGTACCAGGATGAAGAAACCTGTTCTCTGTATTCGGATGAGTATAAAACTAGCGATGCCAACCATTGTGTGTCGATTGTGGGATGGGATGATGAGTATGATACCTTTACCCAGCAACCGGAACAGAGCGGGGCATGGCTGATTGCGAACAGTTATGGGGAATCTGCGAATGATGGCGGTTATTTCTGGGTGTCTTATTATGATACATCGCTATGTGAGTTTTATAGTTTCAAAGGCGTTCCAGCGACTGCGTATACTACTACGTTTCAATACGATGGAAAGGGATGGGGGGATATTCTTACCTCATCGCAGGATATTCGTATTGCGAATGTCTTTACAAATGAGACAGACCAGCCCCAGGAGTTGTCAGCGGTATCTTTTTATTCTCTAGTTGACAATCAGTCCTATGAGGTACAGATTTACCGTAACCTGGGAACAGAAGGGCCTCTGGATGGGGAATGGGTTGGACGCTGTACCACAAAAGCAGTGGAAACATATAGTGGCTATCATACGGTGTCTTTACAGCAGCCGATTATCATTGCGCCAGGAGAACGGTTTTCTGCGGTTGTTACTTTCTATCCAGGAGAAGAGGATTCCTATGTTGCGCTGGAGGGGCAAAATTCCCTGTGGAATCCTGTGCATTACAGTGGAAAGACTGGTCAGAGCTATCTGTATCTGGAGGAGGAAGATGAGTGGTATGATACGGTAGATGCCAATTATAATAACGTCTGTTTGAAAACACTGGCAAATCCTGCGACAGAGGAAGCCTACCAGGAACAAGAGAAAACCTATGAGCCATCCATGCCGACGTTGTCGCCTAGTCGGAAACCGACACCAACACCAGATCCAGGGGCGTTATTACCTCCTGGAGTAACGGCAACGCAGAATCCGTCTTCTGGACCGGTTGGCGGAGATACCCCAGGTACAGATCCTGGTACAGGCAATGTGGTGCCAGTCAAGGAGATTCAGTGCAGCAGCAAAATCACATTAGGAGTGGGGGAAAAGGTCGCACTAAAGGTACAGATAAAGCCTTCCGCAGCAAAGCAGACAGCAAGTTTTCAGAGCAGTAATACCAAGGTGGTTTCTGTCCAGAAAAATGGCGTTTTACGGGCGAAGAAAACCGGGACCGCTCGAATTACGGTCCGTGCTTCCGGTGTGAAGAAGACGGTAACAGTCCGTGTCAAGAAAGCGCCAAAATCAATGAAAATCATTGCCGGGAAAAAGAAACTCAAGAAGGGGAAACGTTGCAGGCTGCGTGTCAAGTTTAGCAAGGGAAGCGTTAGTTACCAATTGAATTATAAATCCTTAAACCCTAAAATTGTCTCTGTTTCTGCACAGGGAACTGTCCAGGCGAAAAAGGCGGGAACTGCTCGGATTCGGGTAACGTCATTTAATGGTAAAAGGGCGTATATAAAACTAAAAGTAGTTGTGTGAAATCCCTTGACATCTTAGTAAATATGTTAGACAATGGGCAGGGTAGCTTTTTAAGCGCCCTGCCATAGTTTTTCTGGCATCCGGGTTAGTTTATGCTGGCAGGGACAGAGCTTCTCTGAGAAGGATATTTTATAGAATGGAGATGATAATGTGTTTGGTTTTGGACAGTTAATCGGCATCCTGAAAAAGGATCCCAAGAAAATCGTATTCACAGAGGGAGAGGATCCTCGTATTTTGGAGGCGTCTTCCCGTTTGTTAGCAAGCTATTTCCTGCATCCGATTCTGGTTGGCAAGGAGCAGAACATTATGGATGCAGCGGAGGAAAGCGGCTTTAATATTCGTGGCGCAGAGATTATTGATCCAGAGAAATTTGACCGAATGGATGAGATGGTGGATCTGTTTTGCGAACTGCGTAAGAGCAAGGGAGTGACACCGGAACAGGCCAGGCAGACCTTGTATCAGGCCAATTATTTCGGTACGATGTTAGTCAAAATGGGGCTGGCGGATTCTCTGCTAGGCGGTGCGACTTATTCGACAGCAGATACGGTACGTCCTGCATTGCAGTTAATTAAAACGAAACCGGGAAATAGTCTGGTTTCTTCCGTATTTATTTTGGTCCGTCCGAGTGCGACTGGTGACAATGAAGTGTTGGCAATGGGGGATTGTGCCATCAATATTAAACCGACAGAGGACGATCTGGTAGAGATTGCAGGGGAAGCAGCGAAATGTGCCCGGATCTTCGGTGTCGATCCGCAATTGGCATTTTTAAGTTATTCCACGCATGGGTCCGGGGCTGGAGAAGATGTGGACAAGATGCGTAATGCGGCGATCAAGACCAAAAAGAAATATCCAGATCTGCCAATTGACGGAGAACTTCAGTTTGATGCTGCCGTGTCGCCGCGTGTAGCAAGGACGAAATGTCCGGATTCCCCGGTGGCCGGTCATGCAAATACCTTTATTTTCCCTGATATCAGTGCGGGAAATATCGGATACAAAATTGCACAACGTATGGGTAATTTTGAGGCATATGGCCCAATTTTATTAGGATTAAATGCACCGGTTAATGATTTGTCCCGTGGATGTAATGCCTCCGAGGTATACTCTATGGCGATCATTACAGCGGCATTGGCAAGTGCAGACGCACAGGCATAAAGGGGCAGTTTTCTGCATCGGCCAAAGCGCTGATGCAGCTCCCCGGAAATGGGAAGAGAAAGGTAAAATAAATAAGAAAATAGCTGAGTTGCGTTGCTACAACTCAGCTATTGTTTTAAACTTAATGAGTGGCTTCGTAGGCTTCACGTACCGCTTTTGCGAGCTGATCGCCACAGGATGTGCTCTTGACACCGCATTGGATGCCGCCCAGTTTCTTTTCAATCTGTTCCACAGTCAAGCCTTCTACCAGGGAGCGTACCGCTTTCAGATTGCCGTTGCACCCTCCGGTATATTGTACATTTGTAATGATATCTCCATTAATATCAAAGGTAATCTGCGTAGAGCAGGTTCCTTTTGTTTTGTAAGTATATTGCATAATGAACCTCTTTTCTGTTGATGTTTATGGAATGGAAATCTGGGAGAATACCTCGCCCAGTCCGGTTTGTAGTACTAAATCTGCTTTTGAATCCATTGGTGTGGCAGATTTGTTGATTAATACCATATGATTTCCATGAAAATATTGTAATAATCCGGCAGCTGGATAAACGGCCAGGGAAGTTCCGCCAATGATTATCATATCAGCCTGCGATATGGCCCGGATTGCACCGGATACAGTAGCGTCGTCCAGGCCTTCTTCGTATAAAACGACATCTGGTCGAATCGTACCACCACAGCTGCATTTTGGAATTGCCTCACTGCTCTGGAAAATATAGTCAGCAGGATAGTGTGTCCCACAATTCGTACAGTAGTTTTTTAATGTGGTGCCGTGCAGTTCAAATACGTTTTGGCTTCCCGCCTTTTGATGCAGCCCGTCGATATTCTGTGTGACTACGGCAGAGAGTTTGCCTGCTTGTTCCAGTGCTGCCAGTTTCTGGTGGGTAATGTTCGGTTCAATATCTCGGCAATCCATTTTTTGGCGGTAAAATTCGTAAAATACATCAGGATGGTCCCGCAGGCAGCTGTGGCTAAGCAGGTATTCCGGTGTGAATGAATCAAACTGGATGTCATGTTGGTTATATAATCCATCCTTGCTGCGGAAATCCGGGATGCCGCTTTCCGTAGATACTCCTGCACCACCAAAAAATACAATCCTGTTACATGTGGCGATCCATTTTTGTATGGTTTCTATTTCGTTCATAACTCCTCCCTCCTATGTTAGCTTTTCCTTTGTTATGCCTGTATTTCCCATATCTTCTATAATAAATATGTGCATACAGGAATCAAATGTTCTATCTCTGGATTATTTTTCTCGGATCTCTTCTAGCGCAGAGTATACAATATTCCGAATAACCTGGATATCCCGGTAACCATTCCCGCCGCATTTCTGTATGACATAGATAATCGCCAGGTCTTCCACCGGATCAATGGACAGATAGGAGCCAAGCCATCCGTCCCATCCATATTCTCCTTTGGATCCCAGAGATTCCGCAATTTCTGGATGAATCATCTGCCGCATGAGGCTTCCATATCCGTAGCCTTTCAGTTCTGTCCAGTCCATTCCGGCCCTCTGTGACTCAGAAAGCTGATTTTTTGTCATGCTTTTCACGGTTTTCTGTCCTAAAATACGGACACCATGATAGGTCCCGCCATTCATCATCATTTTTACAAATTTAGCGTAATCATCCAGCGTAGATACGAGGCCGGCGCCGCCGGATTCGAAATCTGGTTTCTGCAAATGCATGTGAGACAGGCAAAGATGCTGCCAGGTACATGGATCCATGGTTTTTGTTTCTGGCATATATTGATAGAACTGCATGAAACGGTCTTGTTTTTCCGATGGAACATAAAAATCCGTATCTGTCATTCCCAGAGGATGGAAGAGTTCATCCTGGAGGAATTCGCTGTATCGTTTTCCACTGATTACTTCAATGACTGCGCCTAACACGTCTGCACAAAAACTGTACAGCCAGCGGGTGCCTGGTTGAAATGCCAGAGGCTGCGCTCCGACCCGATTGGCGAGTTCATACGTAGTGATAGTTTTTCCTTCCTGAATCTCCCGGTAATATTCCTGCTGTACCTGCTCCATATAGTTTCCGGCAGGGAATGAGGCATCTGGATAGCAAACACCTGCCGTCATGGTCATCAGATCCTGGATGGTCACGTCCCGTTCCACAGGAACCAGTCCATCCGGCGTATAGACTTTTTGGTTTTGGAATCCCGGTAAATAGCTGCTTACCGGATCGCTTAGTGAAAGGTTGCCCCGTTCGACGAGGATCATGACTGCCGCGGAGGTGATCGGTTTTGTCATAGAGTAACAGCGAAAGATCGCATCCGGTTTCATCGGAACTTTTTTTTCTTTGTCCGCATACCCATATTCATTTCGGTATATTTCTTTGCCGTGTTCCAGAATACAGATCGCTGCCCCGACATTTCCATCCGGATTGCTGGAATTCGAAATTAACGTGGATTCAATGGCCGGATCCAGTCGTCTTAATATTTTTTGATTCATAGATACCTCATTTCCCGTTCAAACACTGATTTTTTAAAAGATGATGCGAGAGCTTTTTTGTCCGGCATCATGGAAATTATCTTATCATAAATAAAGTTAATTGGCAAACTTTTCAAGTGCAATCAAAACATTCCATGGTATAACTTTTCGGTCTTATGAAATACTACAATAGACGGCAGTGCCAAAAGAAAAATCATAGAATCAGGATTAATACGGAGGGACATATGAATACAGTACAGGCATACATTATCATGTTTTTAACGGGTGGATTTTTATACGTAGGAATTGAAATTTTACAGCGTGGATATTCTCATATTTCCATGCTGTTAGCAGGCGGTTTATGTTTTTTGCTGGTGGGCGTGGTGGAACATATTGCCGGGGAATCTGCTTCCCTAGTTGGAGAAATGGTAATATGTGGTCTGATGATCACTCTGGTGGAATTTGTATTCGGTATGTTTGTAAACCAAAAATTAAATCTGGGTGTCTGGGATTATTCCGGGGAACAATACAATTATAAGGGACAAATCTGTCTCTTATATACGAATTTATGGATATTATTGTCGGGTCCGGTAATTATCGCACATGATATTATGGAATATTTTCTGTTGGGCGTGCCGCTGCAACATTACAAAATTTTCTAAAAAAACTCCGGCTGCTTGCCTTGAAGAAATTTTGGATCTTTGTTATAATTATTAACCAGTGTATTCGTTCATTGGAGAAATGTCGTTTCGATTTTGGATGCAATGTGGATGGACATATTCATAGGAGGACTGGCTGTGAAAATCATGGAGGCTAAACCTGCGGCTGTTTTGGACGCAGAATTTCGGGAACCAATAGAGTATACAGCCTTTGAGATACCAGTTATTCCAGCCAAAAAACCAGTGGAGTATACGCCGCAAGCCTCGGGAGAGGTGAAAATGAAAGAACCGGTACAGTATGTCCCGAAACGGATCTTTGTCAAGGATACTAGGAGACCCGTTGTAAACGTCCCGAACCAGGTATTGGACCTGGAAATAAGAAAACCGGTAGAAGGTATGGCGAAACGGGAATCCGATCTGGAAGTGAGGGTGCCGATAGATGCTATTACTAAACGGGAATCTGGTTTGGAAATAAGAGTGCCGGTAGATGCTATTACTAAACACGAATCTGGTCTAGAAATGAGAGTGCCAGTAGATGCTATTACTAAACGGGAATCTGATCTGGAAGTGAGAAGGCCGATGGACAGTATGGTGAAACGGGAATCGGCTTTGGAATTCGTGAAACCGCTTGGCAATATTACTTCTGTGCAGTTCCATAAGGCAGTACCGGTACAAGCAGAAACGACAACTCAGATCGCAGATTTTGCTGCGAAGCCGTTGCAGACCACAACGGCACAGATCATACCTGCAACACAGGAATTAGGGCAATTATTGGATGAAACCAGATCCAAGACCTCTGATTTTAAGAAGAAACAACGTTTTGCAGAAAACATATTGCATATGAATCCTCTTGAATAAACCTGATGGGATACAGGGAGGCAGAATCTCCGGCGGGAGATGGAGGATCATAGAGGAAGGTGGAAACATATGAGTTATTTGGCGGCTGGTAAAGTAAATACATTACAGATTCAGCCATTAGTAACCCACAAGGGAGAGACAGGGCGGCGTACTACGATTACGGCATTTCGAAAGGTATTGCAGACGGAAAAAACAGCAGTATCAGACGATCCAGACACTGCAAAGGTCAGTCAGGATCAAACATCCGTGAACCACAGTGGTGTTATTTTTCGAGATCCGGCAACCGGAAAAGCGGTTCGCTATGTTGAGACAGGGAGTGCGGAAGACAAGACATCGACTGCGAGTCAGGCGGCATCTAAGAGCGGTGCTGCCGCAAAAACGACCACGGCCTCGTCCATGAAAACGACGAAATTTGATGAATATTTCAAAAAAGCAGCACAGAAGTATGGCGTTCCAGAGAGCCTTCTCAAAGGAATCGCTAAGGCAGAATCTAATTTTAATGAGAGAGACTTGTCCAGTTCTGGTGCGATGGGTGTGATGCAGTTAATGCCAGAAACGGCGAGAGGCTTAGGCGTAACGGACCCATACGACCCGGAGCAGAACATTATGGGTGGTGCGAAATGCATTGCACAGAAATTGAAAGAATTTCATGGAGATGTTGAATTGGCGCTGGCCGCTTATAATGCAGGATCAGGCGCGGTCAAACGAGCGGGCGGTATTCCATCGAAATGTAGGACTTATATCAAAAGAGTTCTGAGTTATCAGGCAGCTTTTGAAACAGCAAAGAAGGTAGGATAGGTTATCCTATCTTTTTTGTTTTGGAGATAGAATTTTTGTATTGGTCATTATTTGCACTCGAAGTAAGAAAAATAGTATAGTAAATAATGATTCTTTGTAAAGATTATTAGAGGCTTAATAATTGTTGGGCTAGTTTCTTGACCGTATTTATACTTTGCTAAATAATTATTCCATATATTGCCATTTCATGTTGTACTAAAAAGAAATGGCGGTGAAGGTTTTGGCAAGACCTAAAACTTACATTATTAAGTTCAGCGATGATGAAAGCGCTGAACTTCAGAAAACAATCCGTAACAAAAAGACTTGTAAAACTGTTTTAAAGCGGTGCCAGATACTGCTTGAACTGGACGAAGAACGGGGAACAGAGCTTACCCATGCCCAGATTGCCAACAGCTATGCAGTCTGCCCTGCCACCATAACAAATATTGTCCAGTCTTATGTCAAAAATGGCATAACGGATATTGTTCGCTACAATATCGCTCCCATTCCAGTGCTGCGCTCCGTAAAATGGATGGACGTTCCGAAGCACGCATTATCCAGATGGCCTGCGGTCCTGTCCCAGAAGGACACCCACGTTGGACGCTTCGGCTAGTTCACTACCGATAATGCCAGAACTAAGCTGACATCTCTCTATCCTAAATTTGATGTAGCTGTAAAAAACAATTAGACTAAATATAATACGGTCAAGACACTAGTTTATGCAAAGTCCTATCAGATTCATAAATTATTAAAAGAATTTATTGCTCTTCGTCTCTTAATAAAGTATACTTAAACAAGAATACTTACGAAAAAGAACAACCCTAAAAAACAAACCGGAAAGAAGGCAAAACATGAAAAA
>CANRZB010000050.1 GCA_947644195.1 uncultured Clostridium sp. | reverse complement strand
TTTTTATATGATAGGAATAGTCCAGTATGGACTACTTTCCTATCATATAAAAAATGCTTTCATAAAAAATCATAACAATATATTTATGAAAGACTAGAGGGAGAAAGTTTATCATTGAAAATAGTAGCTGCTCCCTTTTTCGGAGACTGAAATAGGGGGAATAGAGATCATATTATATGATGAAAAAGGTAGTTTGGAAAAAGAAAAAGAGATGGTGTTAAGTTTTTCCTGGGATTAGTTTTGTGCTTGATAATTTTTAATAGTATATTTTGGGATATGGTATGGAGTGGATGAAAAGAATGATATGCATGGTAGTGCAAAGTGAAATTTTGCATATTATAATGATGATTTTAGTCAATAAAATGCAGTAATATTAATTTTTTAATATTATAACTTCAAAAAGTTTACATAAAATGTCAATTCGTGCCTAAATTCGACCAATTCGTGCCAGACGGGTTGTATTTTAAAAATATAGTGTTAAAGTATAAGAGTAAGTTATGAAATTCCTTTTTAAGCTATAATTCTTTCTTGCAAAAGACGGGATGTAGTCGTGGAATATGTTTCTGGTAAATAAGTTGTTTTGGCAGAAAGATCTGGAAAAGCAGAATTATTTGGTGGAAATTATAACTTGCTGTACTTTTATTTATATTGTGGCTGGGAGATTTTCGGTTTACGGAGATTTCCTGGCCGGGTATCGGGTGGGGAGTGATGGATAACTTTTTATTATCTGTCAATTTTGAGATTGGATGATTTATAGTTATTTAATAATAGCGATGTAGTATAATATTGCCTCTCCACTGTTTGATGCGGGTAAGATGTTTTTTATATCCACCAACAATGACAATTAAAATGTTGACTGCATGAACCCATATCTATGCTAATACAGGCTTGGAAAACAGGCATTGAGCCTCAAAAAGATGGGGCACAATGTGCCAGCCTAGCATAGATATTCCCATTGTAAACATATGAAATGCCTGTCGGCAGATATAGTGTTACCCACACGAAATAGCGAAAGACCATAATATTTTGAACTTAAAAGATTAACATAAATTATATGCACATCAACTAATAATAGATTTGGAGAATGATTAAAATGATATGGGAAGAAGAACTTCATACTTGTATAACAGATACTCAATCTTTTGACGGTCAGAAACTTTACTTAACGCCATACATGAAGAAATTAATAGAAAACACAAATAGTTCTGCACTTCGGAAGCAATTTATACCACATAAATCAAAAAATAACTTTCAATTTTCAAGTGACTATTTGCGAGAAGATGATTATATGCCAATTCCGAACTTGATTCACAGATATAAAAGTAAAGTGATTTTAATAGCAACTAATCAATGCGCATGCTATTGTCAGTTCTGCACAAGACAGCGAATTACTCGAAGTGGGGAAATCAGTTTTAATAATTTTGAGAAAATATTAGATTATATAGAAAAGCATCCCGAAATAGAAGATGTTCTTGTTACAGGTGGCGATCCACTAATATTGAGTACAAAAAAGATTGTTAGCATACTACAAGCAATAGAAAAGATAGAAAGCGTAAAAATTATACGTATTGGAACTAGAATCCCAATAACACTACCTCAAAGAATAGATGCTGAATTAATTGAGGAACTGAAACAGTTTAACTATCTATATATTAATATACACATAAATCATTCTGACGAGTTGACTTCAAGTAGTAAGAAAGCTATTTTATCATTAGCTAATGCGGGTATTCCTCTTGGAAGTCAGACTGTTTTATTAAAAGGAATCAATGATGACTATAAAACATTAAAAAATTTATTTGAACAGTTAGTCCAAATAAAAGTCAAACCTTATTATTTATATCAATGTGACAAAGTAATGGGATGTGAAGATTTCGTTGTAGATGTCAAAAAAGGTATAGACATTATCAATAGATTGTTTAATCAGATAAGCGGATTTGCTGTCCCCAAATTTGTTGTAGATACACCTGAGATGGGAAAAATGGTATTAGCTCCATATTCTGTAGATAGAATAGATGATAATATATTATATCTTGCAAATAATAGTGGACAATGTGCTTATGAAAATAGTTAATAATTCAAAAAAACAACTGAATGGAGTAAATATGAGAAGAAAATTACGTGTCGGAATTGCATATGATGTCAAAGAGGATTATAGTGTATCTGCTGTGGGATTAACACATTGTGATTTTAGTACGCTATTTGAAATAAAAATGATAAAAGAACTTCTTGAAGCTCGTGGACATACTGTATATTTACTTGGAAATTATCAAAAGATAAATAAACAATTTCTTGAAGGAAAGTTTCCTGATATAGATATTGTAATGAATACTGCTGAAGGAATAATTAGCCGAAATAGGGAAGGATGGCTTCCATCTCTATTTGAAATTAATAATATCCCATACTCAGGATCTGATGCATATGCACTGAATTTAACATTAAATAAATTACATACCAAAATTATAGCTGAGTATTTAAATATTCCAACACCTCCATATTATAAAGTAGATTGTATGCAGGATCTCAAAAAAGCCGCCAAATTATTAAAGAAACCTTGGATATTAAAACCGAATTATGAGGGAAGTAGTTCTGGAGTAATGCTTGCAAATTCAGAAGAAGAATTGATTTTAGTTTTTAAAAAATTAAATGAGGAATATAATCAAACATTACTATGTGAAACTTATGTGGATGGAAGAGAATTTACTGTTTCACTATTATACGATGGTGAAAATACAGAGGTGCTTGGTACAGTTGAAATTATTCGAAAGGAGGAAAAACATCTTGGTATTTTTAGTGCAAAAGATAAATATTCAGATACATGTACCAAAATCCCTGCTATTTTACCAGATGATATCATTGATGGGATGGAAAATGACGCAACAAAACTTCATCAGTTTTTGAACTGCAATGATTATAGTCGTGCAGATTATAGAGTAGATTCCAATGGACAATATTATTTATTAGAACTTACACCGCTTCCAAATGTGGATTACGAAAGTGGATTTGCCAAATGTTGCGAATATGGTAAACATAATCTTGGCAAAGTATTGGAAGAAATACTATATAATGCTTTACAACGCTACAGAAATAAGCAAAATATTTAAAAATATCTCACTTATTTCTATATGCTTTCATAAAATCTTAGCGTTGTAAAGTAAAATCCATTTTCAACACAACTTTTATATATTTTTTTAGGTGCAACTCCAGCCGTATTACGTGTTTTCATAGCACAAGCCTTTTTGGTTTGGTATCTTAGTGATTTATATACATATTTGAAGCGTAGTTCCATATAATCTAACTTAGAACATACATCAAGCTTGTGTAAGCATTTATCATAATCTTTTATGTGAAAGTAGTAAAAGGCCCAGTTTAAGTTTTGGTATATAGCATATACAGGAATTTGTTGATTTTCTTGTAATTTAATTAGTTTATCAATATGTTTCAATTGTTTTAATGTTTCTGTGAAATCGCCCAAAATGTTCAAACAATTTACAATATTTGTACGAATAGTAATTTCAGAATAGGGTTCCATTTTGTATTGTAAAGCTTGTTCAAAGATATCTATAGCGGTATCATAATCATTATCAAGCACCATTTTTAATATCCCCTTTGTATTCAGCGGATAATGAACGGCAATACTTCCAAAAGAATCAAACAAATCTATTGATTCATTTATTAGTTTGGAAACTTTTTCTAATTCACCAATATATAAATAGTCAGTAGCTATATTGTGTAGAACCTCCGCTAAATATTTTGTAGAATTTTGCTTTCTAAAATAAGTCTCTGCTGTCTCTTCCATATTGATTGCAAGTTCTTCACCAAAAACCATGCTTGCCATACGTAATAAAACATAGTAATCCTGTTCATATTGATTGTCTTTATAAAAGCCAAGAGCCTTAATATAATATTTTTTTTGATTTTCGGTATCCCCTGTTGTATCAAAAATGGATGCTAACAAGGATATTAATTTAATATATACATAATTACATATACCTCTTTTATCAAAAGAATCTTTAAGACGATTTAGTATTTTAAAAGCTTCATCTATTTCACCATCCATATATAAACTATACGACTGTTGATAAAGGATTTCCACTATGGGTTCAGAAAGTTCATCAATATCAAAATAGCTTAAACATTCATCATAAATTCTTCGTGCTTGTGGGAAATCCCCCATATTTTTGTAACAATCAGCTTCCGCTTTAAGAATATCGTATTCTAAGGAATCTAAATTAAGCTTATCTAAATCTAGGTATTCCAACATATATTTAATATCCTTAATAGCTTTTAATTCATGTAAATAATCTGAAATTCTCTCATATTTTGTAATTAATTCAATATAGTAAATAATGGCTGCGTCATAATTTCGGGCATATTTGTAATGCCTTGCAATTGGATATAATACAGCAATTTCTCGATTGATTGATTTTATCCCTTTTCGTCGCTGTTCTTTAATTAGCAATTGTTTATAATAATTAGCTAAAATTTCATGCCACTCTTTTTGTAATTGTGGCGATATGCCACTTTTTATCAAATAATATACATCATTATTTTCGAATGAATATGAAATATCATCTGGACGCACAATTAATTGAGATATCTTTTCAATTTTTTGCAACATATCATCTGCGTTAATTATTTGAAAGGGTTTTGAAAGTAACTCTGAATTAAATACATTCCCTATAATGGAAGATTTTGAAAGTACATCTTTTAACGTATTGTCCAATCTGTCATAACGCTGAAGTATAAAATCTTTTAAAACATCGGATAATATCCCAGAAGGAAGATTATCACATATATACTTTCCGTTTTGAAATCGAATATATTTTTCTCCTTTTAAAAAATTAATAGCAATATTTAAATACATAATATTTCCAAATGATGAATTTAATATGTATGTCAGGTTCTCGTTAGATATCTCAATATTATCTAAAATCGAGTAAAAATATTCTTTTAAATCCTCAGTTTTAAGTCTGTCAAAACAGATAAAATCAGTATGAATTGGAGGAAACTTATAAAATGAAGTAATTGGATTTTTAGTTACACCCTCATCAGTATCAAAATCAAATATTATAAATGTTTGGTAGACCAAAAAACGACTTAATAATGCTTCTATTGTTTCAAGAAGAAAAGAAGCTGTTTGAGAATCAAAATTATTGAATTGCTCAATATATATTATTACTGATTGATTTTTGCAAATAGTTAAAAATTCTTTTTTTATTTGCTCAGCAAAGCATAAGTCTGAATCTGTTGATAAATTCTTTTTATCCAATTTAAGAGAATATATAATTGGTTCTAGTTGATATTGATTACCCAAATTAGGAGATATTTTTATAATGTTTTTCTTTTCGCGCATGAAACATTGAATACAACTTTTTTTTCCTAGTCCTTTTTCTCCATAAATAATAATTGCATGTGATTGTGTGTGTTTAAAATAGATTCCTTCCATAGCCTCCAGCTTATCAGCATTAATTTTATTATTATAATCAATGGGAAAGAATTCTGTAATTATTTCATCTTCGCATTTTTTCTCTTTTTTTTTATCACCAGTTATTTTTTCGTATATCATATGTGCAATTTCTTTTGGAGTTAATTTCCTAGCATCAAGGTGAGCAATACTACTCACAATACCAGGAACTCTTATATCATCAAAACGAATCGGAAGAATATACTGTTGGAAATTAGGACGAGAGTCATTCATATTGCGATCTAAGGCAGAACTAACTTCTAATTTTGTCCATACTTTCTTTACATATTCCTCTGAAATGAATGGAACAAAATACATGGACATCTCAAAATAAACTCTATCTAAATACTGTGCAAGATCTTTCCCCCACAGATTAACTTGTTCATTATAATCATAAAAATATTTTACGTTAAGCTTTGTCAATTCTCTTGATACTTTTTCTACATAATCTCGTTGTTCTCCTGCAAATGAAAGTGCAACTTCATATTCAAAGGCTGTGTTTTTCATTTTATCCCCCATATAATTTTCACGATAAATATCCATTACGCCTATCGTTATTATTAAATAACTATAAATCATCCAATCTCAAAATTGACAGATAATAAAAAGTTATCCATCACTCCCCACCCGAAAATCCTTTCTTGGATGTTTATTCATCAAGATATCCCTCTGCTTAGACATAGCGACGTGTGTATAGATCTCCGTGATATGGATGGAGCTATGCCCAAGCATTTCCTGGATATAGCGGATATCCACATCGGCTTCCAGCAGGCTGGTGGCAAAGGTGTGGCGGAACATATGTGGTGTAATATGCGATTCAATGGAGGCAAGAGTCGTGTATTTGTTTATCATGCGGCGGACGGATTGATCGGAAAGTGGTGTGCCGTTTTGGTTTGCAAAAAAATGATTGCAGTGTTGGATCGCATTTATGTATGTGTCCCGGTATTGGATGAGGACGTTGGCGACCTCATGGCTTCCGATCTGGAGCTTTCTCTCTTTGGAACCCTTGCCATAGATGAGAATACTGTGTTCCAGCAGATCAACATCCTGCATTTTCAAGGTGCAGAGTTCGGAGATACGGATGCCGGTTGCAAATAATGTTTCAATGACTGCCGCATCTCGCAGGGCATTTTTTCGTTGATATTCCGTTTTGGCTGTCTGGTGCTGCTGATAAATCGTAGAGAGTAAAGTTTCAACAGCATGAAGTGAGATCGTTTTTGGAAGAGTGACGGGTTCACGGAACTTAAGCTCTAATTTATGGAATGGGCTTTGTGCAATCCGTTCCCGGTACTCTAAATAATGAAAAAAGGCTTTGGTGGATGCAATTTTGCGTTTCACTGTTTTGGGAGCATATTGTTGGTGCAGTTTGGCAATATAATTTTCCAGGATTTTGGATGTAATGGCTGTGATATCGCTAGTAGGGATTTGCTGTGCAAATTGCCCAAGATCAATGCGGTATGCTTTTTGCGTCTTGGCATCCAGTCTTTTGTGGGCCTGACAATATTCCAGGTAATCGTTTATATTTTGGGTTAATTCATTCATGATAAGTCTCCCTTCTGTTCTCTCTGTGTATAACGGTATTCTACATGCTTTCCCACGGTTTCGTAATTGTCAGATAAAATGTTGAGAATACAATTGCTTATATTTTTTGTCCTAATAGAGTTGTATAGAAGCAATGAATGGGATCTGAAATACTATGTGCAGGTATTCCATTCATCTAAATAATTGGATAAGTAATTTTGCTGGATTTAATGGAATTGCACTTTTTTAAGCAGAGAAATAATAGAAAATTTTATGTCCGAGTGATATAATAGAAAATGTTATAAGAAGGTGATAGGTACCGAAAAGTAGCAATTCCGTTAATGATTTTTTTGAAAAAGTATGGATATGAAAACAGGGAAATTACTATTCTTGAGGGAATCTTGAAGCCTGTGTGGTATCGTCCTTTATTTGAGTAGGCAGTTTGGATTTTCCAGAAAGAAAAATATATGCCATGTTTTTGTTGAAATAATAAAATAAGAAATAAGGAGGCAGAATGATGAGAGAGGAAATGAAGCAGATTTTGGAACGATTTCAATGCGAATATTCCATATTTAAAAAGGGAACAAATCCAGATCAACTGGAGAAAGCGTATCTGGAAGCATTGCAGGACAGTGTGGGGAAGAATTATTATCCGGCAATTCTGGTCGTCGATGAGTATGTGACAGATTGGCTGGATTATGTATTTGAGGAAGATTATCATCGCGAAGAATTGGTGAAGAATTGTAAAAATAATGGGAAAGAATTGCTGCAGGAGCGTTTTCGTGAATATATGGAGGATTACCAAGAGGATTATGGGGAAGATCTGGAAGAATTCATTGGCAAGGAAACGGAGGGGGAAGTGCTGCATCATTTTAGTGCATACAATTCTTTTGATGAGTATGTATTGGTGGAGGATGCACTGTTACTGAAGATCCCGGTACAGCATCCATGGGAAATCATTGCGTGGATCCCGATGGGTGGATGGAATGAATGTCCTGCGCCAGAGGAAATGATATCTATTTGTAAATACTGGTATGAGGCGTATGGCGCAATTCCGGCAGTTTTTACCCATGATGAGATGGAGTTCTATGCACCAAAGAAATTAAATGGGGCGGATCCACTGGAAGTGGCAAAGGAGCATTATTCATTCTGCGTAGATCGTGTGGATCAGAGTACCAGAACCTGTAAATTATCGGAGCTGGCGGCGGGCCTGAAAGATTCGGATATTTGGTATTTCTGGTGGGATTAATACTTTCAGGTAAGATTGATGTAAGCCGAGGGATAAGTGGAAAGGGGAAAATAGCGCAATGGATCATAGAGAGCAGGAGTTTTCTTTTGTCAGAAAGGATCATAAAAAAATCGTAGGGCGTGTTTATCTGCCGAGGGAGAAAGGATGCTATCGTACTGCTATTTTTGCACATGGATTTAACAGTCATTATAGAGAATTGGAGCATTATGGCCCCAGGTTTGCCAGACGCGGTTTGGCGTTGGTTCTGTTCGATTTTTGCGGCGGAGGGCTGGATACGAAAAGTGATGGAGTTACTACAGAAATGTCGGTGCTTACCGAATTGGAAGACTTTATTACAGTATTGCGTGAGATCAGGAAAATGGAAGAAGTTGATAACGAACATATTTATCTGATGGGAGAGAGCCAGGGGGGATATGTAGCGGCATTGGCAGCTGCCAGACATCCGGAGGAATCGGCGGGGGCAATCCTTTGGTATCCTGCATTTTGTCTGGAGGAAAATGCCAGGAAATGGTCTCGTAATGGAATCCCGGAGCAAATTGATTTATGGGGTGTTCCGCTGGGGCGGATTTATTCGGAAGATGCGATTCAAACAGATATCTATGCGGAAATTGTCGGTTACCAAAAGCCGGTTTTGTTGATTCACGGAGATCAGGATGATGTAGTTCCTCTATCGGATTCCCGTCGGGCGGTTGGAGTTTATCCATTTGCAGAACTAAAAATTATTCCGGGTGGCGGTCATGGATTTAACGGACAAAATAGTGTAGACGCTGGGAATTTTTCAATGGATTTTATTTTGCAATCAAATGAATAGACACGCTAAAATAAGAGGGGAAGAATTGGGGGGATTTTGTGCAGACCTTATTGGTTATCGACGATGAAAAGATGCTGACGGATCTGTTAAAAAAGCATTTTTCAGAACTGGGATATCTGGTGTACACTGCAAATGACGGAGAGACAGCAATGTCACTCCTAAGTCGGGAACCGGATCTGATCTTATTGGACATCATGATGGAAAATTTTGATGGATATGAGTTTTGCGTTGCCGTTCGTCCATTAGTGCGTTGTCCCATCCTGTTTTTAACGGCGAAAGTGACGGAGGAAGAAAGGATTCGTGGCTTGCAGATTGGCGGTGATGATTATATTACCAAACCGTTTAGCCTGGAAGAACTTTCGGCCAGAGTAGCAGCACATCTTAGACGGGAATCCAGGTCAAACGCCAGAAACTCTCTGCTTGCAACGGGGAAATTGATTCTGAATTTGTCAGAAAAGACTGCGGTTTATGAGGGGAAGACGATTTCATTTTCCAGGAAAGAATTTGAAATTATTTGCTTTTTGGCTGAAAATGAGAGACAGGTTTTTGATAGAGAACAGATTTATGAGGCAGTTTGGGGACTGGATGGGGATGGTGATAGTAATACAGTTAAAGAGCATATACGAAAGATCCGTATTAAGTTGAAAGAAACCACGGGCGAGGATTTTATTGAAACAGTCTGGGGGATGGGATATAAATGGAGAGGATAAAATGTCCAGGATATCAATGGATCTAAGGCGGAATGTAAGATAAGGGGGGTATTAATGAAGCGGGTAAGGAGTATTTGGAGTCAGCTATCTTTGAAGAAAGCATTTATCTTGACGGTGTTATCATCTGTTTGTTTTATTTTATTGTTGTCTGCCATTACAATTTTATTTTGTTTGTGGGGAAGACATTATCTTTTACCGGGGGCTAATGATGTCTATCTGATGTTGGAAAAGGAATATAGTGATGGCACGAAAATTGATGAAATTTTGTTACTTTCGATGAAGGGAAAACAGCAGTGGAAAACTCCAGTTGATACTGAGCTTTCTGTGGAAGGTGGGGATAATGTCAGGTCAGAAGATGATGATATCGTGGTGACCAGATATAGTATTCATAAGGCGGAAGATGCCTTTCATTATTTGACGCCTAAGAGGAAACTGGCTTACCGAATCTTAGGTGCCGGTATGATTGTGATGCCGGTGGTGTATGGGATTTTGGGAATTCTGTTGTCTGCGGTCTGGTTTTACCGACATAAATTATCTACACCGATTCAAAACCTGGACGATGCGATTGCCAAGATTCGGCAGAAAAACCTGGATTTTTCGATTGAATCTGTGAGCGGGGATGAATTAGGGCAGGTTTGTGCTTCTTTTGAAGAAATGAGAAAGACTTTGTATGAAAATAATCAATCACTGTGGAATATGTTGGAGGAACGGAAACGTTTACAGGCATCTGTAGCACATGATCTCCGCAATCCGATTACAATTATTCAGACCTATGCGGAATATTTAAAATTGAATTTGGAAAAAGGGGCTCTGGAAAAAGAATCGTTTGAAAATATGATTGAGAATTTACGGGTTGCAGCAAAACGGTTGGAACAGTATACAGATTCTATACGGGATATCAGTAAATTAGAAGAGATTGAGGTGCATCCGGAATCTGTAGATCTAAATGAGATTTTGCCGGAAATGGTGCAGGAGCTAGAACTATTGGCAGAAAAAGAGGGAAAAGAATTGATGATCGGTTCTGGGGAGGAGTCCGTTTTTCAGGACGGCAATCATATGACCGTGAAAGTGGACATTTCTGTTTTATATCGTATTTTGGAAAACTTAGTAACCAATGCTTCGCGCTATGCAAAAAAGACGATCCGTTTGTACTGGTTGGGAGGGACGGATGGTATTAACTTGGTAGTTTCCGATGATGGATGTGGATTCCCTGCTAAAGTGTTGAACGGTGGAAAGACTTATTTTGTTACGACAGATGCCAATAGTGGACATTTGGGGATGGGGCTTTCGATCTGCCGTATTCTTTGCAGAAAACTTGGCGGTCGTATTCGGATTTGTAATAAGTCCGACGGTGGTGCAGAAGTTAAAATTTCTTTGAGTACAGATTAAGACGGGAGGATATCCCTATTAATCTTAAGTACAGGGCAACAGCATTTGTGTATTGTCCTGATCAAAATGAGAATCATCATGACCAATTTTTGACTTTTGGTTGATAAAATCTCCTTATCGAAGTCTGATTCGACGAATCTTCATTGTAGATAAGGAGGTTTTTTATGCGAAAAAATATGTTAATGATGAGTTTGCTATTGCTTTGTTTTTTGTTGGCCGGTTGTGGAAACAAAGTATCTAGAGGGAAGAAAACGGGACAGCCTGAGAGCCAGGAATCGTCCACAAAGCGAAAAGAAGCCGAAGGGAGTCAGAATGAAACAGATCCTTGGAAGCAGGATCAGACTGCTCCGTCGGGAGAACCGGAAAATACGTTCCATCGGCCGCCGGATTCTTCTCAAAAGAAAGGACGTCGTTCTTTACGCGTACTGGGAAAGCAGAGCATGAGTTGTCTGTCAGATACAGGATATTACTATATTACGGATGATTGTGTGCAGATCAAAAAGGATTTGTGGGGCCGACGAATCATGTATATGGATTTTGCAACGAAGCAAGAGGTTTATCTATGCAATGAGCCGGGATGTAAACATAATGATAAAAATTGTTCTGCTGTATTGACAGAAGATACCATGGGTATGATTGGCAGCGGCCTTCTTTTTCTATGGGGAGAGAAACTGTATCTGATTAGCCGGGATGAAGATAAAGAAAATATGATGAGCGTGGATGAATTATTTGCAGAGGGAGAGGGCGTTTCCATCGAACGTCAGAAGGCAACAACTATTTATTCGATGGGATTGGATGGTACAAACCGAAAAAAAGAATATACTTTTGCACAGGATGTTATGGTAGATGATATCGTGTTGTGTGACGATAACAATTTATATTTTACGGCAAAGCAGATCTCTTGTTCTTCCAAGAAAGGAAAGTCTTATTATGCTGCTTCTAAGCGAGAGCTGGTTCGCTTTCAGCCAGAAAAAGCGACAGTGGAGACTGTTTGTTCTCTTGAATTTGCTGATCAGGTTAAGTGGAATGTGATCGGATGTCATGAGGGTAATGTGATCTTGCAGGGAACAAAATATAATAAAAAACTTAGTATGGAGGAAGAAATGGCATTAGAACAGAAGGAGTATTGGGAATATGCCAATGATTCCACAGAAATTGTTGCGGCTTTAGATTTGTCGGATGGTTCCATCAAAAAAATTTATTCCATAAAAAATGATGCAGATTCCACACATTATTTGATAATGTCAGGAGAAACCTTATATGTTTCCGTGAAGGAAGATCGAAAGATTTATAAAGTGGATCTGGGCACAGGAAAAGTAGAGACTTTGGCAAAAGTGGATCAGGGAATGATTGATGGTGTTCTTTCGGATAAACTGTGTTGCCGGTCATGGGATATGGAGCAGGATAAAACATATTATTTTGTGGATATCCATACGGGGGAAGTAAGTCATAGTACCTTGGTTAATAAACGGAATGGATGGAGTCTGGAATTGATAGGGGAGAGCGGGGATCAGGTTCTGGCAATCTATGATTATGAGGCGAAAGAGGAAGAGGGAGATGTCTGGTATATTTCTCGGTATCAATTTGGATTAATAAAAAAAGATGATTTGATGCAGAGTAAGGACCGTTTTCAGAAAATTGCGATGAAAGGGCCGGGAAAGTAAGAAAAGCATACAGAAAGGCAGGTTGCTATGTTAGAAATAAAATCTTTGACAAAACGGTATGGGAAAAAAGTGGCTTTAGATCAGGTTTCACTTTCATTGGGACAGGGAGTATATGGTCTTTTGGGACCAAATGGGGCCGGAAAATCGACATTGATGAATCTGTTGACGATGAATCTCAGGGCAGATCAGGGAGAGATTCTTTGGGAAGGCAGAGAGATTTATCATATGGGGAAAGAGTATCGAAAACTGCTGGGTTATGCACCGCAACAGCAAGGGTTTTATTACTCTTTTACGGGTCGCCGTTTTTTGGGATATATGGCTTGTTTGAAAGGAATACGGAAAGCAGAGACTTCGAAAGAAATTAACCGGGTTCTTACCTATGTGAATATGCAGGAGGTGGCAGATAGGGCAATAGGAGGTTATTCCGGTGGAATGAAACAAAGAATTCTGATAGCGCAGGCCATTCTTGGCAATCCCAGAATCATTGTTTTGGATGAACCGACAGCAGGTCTTGATCCCAAAGAACGAATACGAATTCGGGAAAAGATTGGAGAGCTTGCCAAGGAGAGGACGATACTGTTTTCTACACATGTAGTATCTGATGTGGCTCAGATTGCCAAAGAAATTATTCTATTGAAGGAAGGGCAAGTGGTTGCCTGTGATACGGTAGACCGGCTGTGCCAAAAGTTTGGTGTGTGTGACTTGGAAAGTATTTATATGCACATATTTGGGGGGATGGCAGATGATGAAATTAGTACGTTTTGAGTTGGCGAAGATCTGGTGCAGAAAATCATTTCTGGCAATTTTAATGTTGCTCCTGTCCGTAAATCTGGTCTTACAATGGTACAGCAACCGAGAGACAGAGCAAAATCCCGGCTTGCAATCGTATCGAAAAGTATCGGAAACCATTGCTGGGATGACAGAGCAGGAGAAATATAGCTATTTGAAAAAGAAAGCAGAAGATCTGGAGAATCTTCGTGTAGCCGATCAGATTGCTCTGTGGGCGGGACGAGATCAAAATTTAATAGAAGAATTATCTGTGGAACACCAGGAGATTTTTAGGAATTGGTATCCGGTGTATCAGAAGGGAGATTTTTTAACTTTTACAGATTCCTTAGAGAAAGAGATTACTATCATGGAAGAATTGCTCGAGGAGGCAAGTCAGGTTACTAATTATGAACAGTATTTAGATGAAATGAAGGAAAGCCAGCAAGAATTAAGCGAGATTTCTATTTTTTCAAAACAGGAAAAGGACAGTTTTTCCAAGCGAAATATTAAAAAAAGCCAAAAGGATTATCAGAGCAGAACAGCTTCTAATGTGAAATGGTTCCCGGCAAAAGGCGTTGTTTCAACGTTGGATCATCCGATCACAGGGTTATTACTGTTCATCAGTACCTTTCTGTTTGCAGTGTGGGGAGTAATGGAGGAAAAAGAGAAAAAACTGTTTTTTGTTACAAGGGCTACTGTCCGTGGGATTCTATATGATATCTGTGCTAGAGTAGTGGGGCTGGGAATAAATTGTACTTTTTTTAGTCTGATTTTGTATGGTTGTAATTATATTTTTTATGTTGTCAACACCGGATTTTGGGATTTATCCCGGGACATCCAGTCTATAGATGCGTATATGCAGAGCTGCCAGAATCTGACAATAGGACAGTTTATGGGGTTATCTGTTTTTACGAAAGCGGTTGTTGTCTGGTGTTTTGGTTTATTGCTGCAATGTATTACTATTTTAAGCCGTAGAAAGTTTATTCCATTTCTGACGGGCATACTACTTTTAGCTGGGAATATTTTGTTGTATGAATTGCTTCCGGCTGTCGGAAGTCTGACGCCATTAAAATATATTAATCTCATGGGACTGTTTCATACGGAGCATATTTATGGGGATTATTTCAATTTTAATCTCTATGAGTGTCCGATATCCAGGACAGGACTGTCTTTGATTTTCTTGGGTGTTTTTTTTCTAGGAGCCGGAATCATGAATGTCATTTCTTTTTGTCGTGGAAGTCATTTCAGTTTCCCGATGACAAGAAAAAGAAGACGTTTATTTCATCGACCTTTTTCCAGTTTGTTTGGGTATGAGAGTTATAAAATTTTAGTTAGCAATCGAGCCCTGTTTGTTCTCCTAACCAGCCTGGTATTTGCATCCGTGCTTTATTCATCCAGAAGTAATTCGTTGTCCGCAAAAGAGCAATACTATCAGGATTTAATGATGGAGTTGGAGGGAGAATTAACCCCACAGAAAGAAAATATTTTGCGAGCGGAACAGGAGCGGTATGAGGATGCATTTGCACATTTGGAACAAATTGCTGCCTGGGAGGAAGAAGGGAAATTAAAGGAAATACAGGCAAAGGAACAGAGGGATCGTTGGGAGATGGTTCTAATTTTTTATCCGACGTTTCAAAGGGCGTGGAAGCAATATGAGCGGATTCAAGAAAATGGTGGGATCTTTCTTTATGATACCGGTTATATGTATTTGTTTGGGGTATGGGGAGAAGGATTTCTGATGGAACTGTTGTTTTTTGTAATTGGCCTGCTGCTGGCTTTCAGTCATTCCGTATCTATGGAGTATCAGAATCATACCAATTTGTTGATTTCTTCCAGTAAAGTGGGAATGAAAAGGGTTATTTTTCGGAAAATAGTGCTGTGTGTGCTGGTGGGAGTCTGTTTGCCTGTGTGTATGTGGATCTTTCATGGAATTCATTTGCAAAAGTTTTTTCCGATGCATGAATGGAATATCAGTATTCAGTGCATGGATGCTTTTCAGAATCTGCCTACCTGGATTCCGATCTGGTTCTTTGTGGTTGCCATGGTAGGGATGCAGGCTTTGGTTTGTAGTGTGATTGCATGTTGCATTATGCTATTATCTTGTTGGAGAAAAAATTTTATGCAGGCCGTTTTGATCGGGATGGTGTTGTTTGTAATGCCGCTTGTCTTGTATGCACAGGGATTGGATTTCATGCAGTGGTTGACTTTGTATCCATGGTATATTGCTTTGATCGAATAGGTTGAAATGTTATCCAGCATAAAATGTTGCCTTGTTTCCAGCAATCTCAGATGCTATAATACGATACAGGGCAATTCTGCTATGTGTACTTGGATGAATCATAAGAAATATTTTACCTGTTATTCCGATGGAACCTAATCTGTTTTTTCTTTGGATGATACGTCGGTATTTTTAGATGAGTTTTACGTTAATGCAGGTTGTGCGCTCTCAAATAACTTTTACGTTAATATGGAGATGAGAAAACTATGGAATTTGTGATAGATAGAAAAAGGGTCAAAGATACATTTGCTGCGTATGTGAAAAACTATAATGCAGAAGATGAAAAAATATTATTGAAGATTCGGCATACGTACCGTGTTGCTGAGATTTCGGAACAGATTGCAATAGAATTGGGATTATCGGAGTATGATGTTGATTTGGCGTGGCTCATTGGAATGTTGCATGATATCGGCAGGTTTGAACAGTTGAAACAATATGGTACTTTTATGGATGCAGTTTCGATTGACCATGCCCATTTTGGGGTGCAGCTCCTTTTTCAGGATGGTTTGATCGGAGAATATTTAAAATTGCCGGAGATGGGGGAATTCCAGGGGGATCTACAGGTGGTTCGGCTGTCGATCTGGAATCATAGTGCATATCGAATTCAGAAAGATATTGATAATCGAACAAAGTTATTTTGTAAAATCATACGGGATGCTGACAAAATAGATATTTTCCGGGTGGCGTATGATACTCCGCTAGAAGTTCTGTATCAATGTTCCGTGGATAAGTTCCAACACTCTGCCTTATCGCCGGCTGTGCGAGAAGCATATGAGGAGGGACATGCTGTGCTGCGGAGTTTGAAACAGACACCAGTAGATTTTCTGGTGGGACATATTGCCCTCGCATTTGAACTGGAATTTCCGGCCAGCCGGAAAATTGCGTGGGGCCAGGGTTATTTACAAAAGCTACTGTCGTTTCAGTCCGAAAATCCGGAAACAGCGATGCAATTTGAGAAGATGAGGAAACAGATGCAGGAATATATACTAGAATCATAACATTGTAAAATGGAGAGATGGGTAAAATTAATTTTGTTTGATCCAAATATAGCATTTAATAACGGTTATATCTTAACTTCAAAAAGTCCGCAAACCCTTGAAGATGTTAAATTTATAGCAAGTAAGTTTGCCTTTACGCTTTCCCTTGTATTATATCCTTTGCCCTCATGTTATGAACTCTCCTGAGGGCAAAAATAAGGGCAAGAAAAATCTGTAACAAATGAAAACACAGAATAAATTGGGCAGGAAGAACTGCTTGAAATGCTTTCTTAATTTCATCTAAAATGCAACTTGTAAATGATAGATAAAATATGAAATTCATAAATGTACAATATAATATGTAGTATAATAGTGTTGATATAACTACATTTCATAGATTGTTCCGTGGTTCAGACAGAATAGCTTGTGAAAGGCAAGCAACACAGCAACAAAGCTGCATAGGCGAAGCAGAGCTAATACGCACCCTGTCATGGATACATTTCGCATAAAGATTATAACTTGTTTTATATTTTGAAAGCAACGGAATTGCTATTCATATATTTTAACTTCTACTATTGGTTGAATTTATAAGATGAACTAACGGATATGGTTATGGATTATTTCAATTATCTATAATAAAATGGAATCCATAGAAACAAGAATTTTGACGAGAATAGAGATGGTACAAAACGGAGAGCGTAAGGTGATTTAGCAGCCACAAAATGGAAGGATTTGCTCAGGATAATTTTTGCAACCTTTTTGGGGAGCGGAAACTATTGAGTAAAGTGTGAGAAGGTGTTTTAAACTGGACGATGCGTTGCATCCGCATCGTCAAAGAACATCTAAGTCTCATACTGGAAGAACGCAAGAACGTTGTTCTTCCCAGGTATTGTTTGTGTCTGAAAAGCTGACATGTTTGGAAATATAATGTGTTTTTTGAAGTGAATAGATAATAAATTTTGTCTTGCATCAAGCATCGTCCTGGGGTATGATGGATAGAAAGCATCTTGTACAGTGAATATTAAGTTTCTCTTACTTTTACGCTAGATCCGTGTATCTGATCCAAGGAAGAAAACCGACGGTATAACGGGTGCTACAGCTAGATTTTCTGACGCAGCAGATGAACAAGGGGACAAGCAAAAGTGCCAGTTATTTCGTATTCGATGTATTTGTACAGCATAAAGTAATTCCTTAATAGTGATAACCTGTCTATTTTTCCGATTGTACCTGTCAAAAATCCTCAGCGTAGCCTGCTACGCCTACGTTTTGTACATGCACACTCAAAAAATATCCTTCATTAAACTATCAGGAATTTAATATCTGCTGTACTAGTAATGGAAATGTTTGGTATTTTTAGCTTGCAGAGTAAATCTAGTGGAAGTATGTGTAATTAACAAATACAAAATGATACAGAAGAAAGGAAAAAGGTCATGAACCAAGAGAAAGTAATTGTCATTGATTTTGGTGGTCAGTATAACCAACTAGTCGCACGAAGAGTCCGGGAATGTCAAGTATACTGTGAGATTTATTCCTATAAAACAGATTTGGAACAAATCCGGGAGATGAATCCGAAAGGGATCATTTTAACGGGGGGCCCCAATAGTTGTTATGAGGATGATTCTCCAACCTATACCAAAGAACTGTTTGAACTAGGTGTTCCAATTTTGGGACTGTGTTACGGTGCGCAGTTGATGCAGCTCTTGCTCGGTGGAACCGTGGAGAAAGCACCGGTTCGGGAGTATGGAAAAATAGAAGTACAGGTAGAGCAGAGTTCCCCTCTCTTTCATGATGTGTCCGAAAAAACGGTCTGCTGGATGAGCCATAATGACTATATTTCCCATGTGGCAGATGGTTTTGAAATTGTAGCCCATACCGCCGATTGTCCCGTAGCCGCAGCACAAAATTTAGATAGGAATTTATATGCGATTCAGTTCCATCCGGAGGTGTTGCACACGGTGGAGGGTACAAAAATGTTGTATAATTTTGTGAGAAATATCTGTGGTCTGGCAGGAACCTGGCGAATGGATTCCTTTGTACAAAATTCTATTCAGGAGATTCGAAAAAAGGTTGGAGACGGAAAAGTGCTTTGTGCTTTATCCGGTGGCGTGGACAGTTCTGTTGCGGCGGTCATGCTGGCAAAAGCGATCGGCAAGCAGCTGACTTGTGTATTTGTAGACCATGGTCTTCTTCGTAAAAATGAGGGAGATGAAGTGGAAGAGGTTTTTGGTCCGAATGGCCCCTATGATTTAAATTTTATCCGTGTCAATGCACAAGAACGATATTACAATAAGTTGGCGGGTGTGGTGGAACCAGAAGAGAAACGTAAAATTATCGGAGAAGAATTTATCCGTGTATTTGAGGAAGAGGCGAAAAAAATTGGTAAAGTGGATTTCCTGGTTCAGGGAACGATCTACCCCGATGTTGTGGAAAGTGGTCTGGGGGGAGAGTCAGCTGTAATTAAATCCCACCACAATGTTGGCGGTCTGCCGGATTATGTCGATTTCAAGGAAATAATAGAACCTTTACGAGATTTGTTCAAAGATGAAGTCCGTAAAGCAGGACTGGAAATGGATATCCCAGAAAATCTTGTTTTTCGCCAGCCATTTCCTGGACCGGGATTGGGAATTCGAATCATCGGAGAGGTTACTGCAGAAAAAGTAAGGATTGTGCAGGATGCAGACGCAATCTATCGTGAAGAAGTGGCAAACGCTGGCTTAGCTTCTTCCATTGGACAATATTTTGCAGCTTTGACGAATATGAGATCCGTGGGTGTCATGGGGGATGAGAGAACTTACGATTATGCGGTAGCATTGAGAGCGGTCAATACGATTGATTTTATGACGGCGGAGGCTGCGGAGATTCCGTGGGAGGTGCTGCAGAGAGTGATGAGTAGGATTATTAATGAGGTGCCGGGGGTTAATCGAGTGATGTATGATTTGACGAGTAAGCCGCCGGGAACGATAGAGTTCGAATAGCGGACATTTGGACTGGAAAGTGCGTAAAATAGGCACTTTCCAGTCTTTCTTTTTGCTCCGTGAGATTGTTTTGAGATTGATATTGAAACACTTTCCACATATTCCATGAAAAGAGAATCTGATTGAAATTCCTGTCGAACTATGATAGTATTTCATTGGGACTACCAAGATGGTAGGCGGTTAGCTCTCTCTGGAGGGACTGTGACCCTCCGTTTACATAGAAACCCGAAAGGGAATCTGGGAAAGGAGGGCTGAGCCAATGGATATTTTAGGACTTATGGCAGTGTTAAGCTTTGGCTTGACCTGTTTCGGAATAGGATACTCTATCGGTAAGGATAGTAACAAGACACAGAAATAGCCGCCCCAGTCTGCAAAACTAAGCGGCTATTTTGTCGATTATGTTTCGGGCTAACCGTCTATCGGTAGTCTTGTGGGGCACCTGTTACAGCAGGTGTCCTTCTTTATGTTCAATATACCACAATCTGTGCAGATTTTCAAGTGCTTTCTTCTGGCGGCGGTGTCCGGCGGAACTGGTTCAGCCTGTCGGCCAGCTTCTGGTCCTTGTCCGGGTACAGATGGGAATAGGTGTCAAGTGTTGTCTTTACTGATTCATGTCCCAGGCGGTCGGCTATCTCCAATGGGGTAAAGCCGAGCTCTATCAGCATACTTGCGTGGCTGTGCCGCAGGTCGTGTACTCGGATCGGTGTCAGCCCTGCCTTTTCGGATGCCCGCTTTATTTCCTTTTCCAGAGCGGATTTTGTAAAATAGAAGATTCGGTCTCCCTTTCCAATCCCATAGAGCTTTGATATATATTCGTGAATATCATCATACAGAAAATCCGGAATGGAAATACACCGTTTTGCTTTGGGTGTCTTCGGTTCCAGAAACAGCTCCTCTCCCTTTACCTTTGCATAATTCTTATTGATATCCACCCGTTTCGTGGGAAGAATATCTGCAGGAGTGAGAGCCAGCAGTTCTCCGGACCGCATCCCGGTATAAAACAGCATATCAAAAGCCAGCTTTACAGATGATTTCTGAATGGCACTGGAAAACTGTTCATACTGCTCCTGCGTCCAGATGTGCATTTCATCCGCTTTACTTTTTCCCATGCTGCCGGCAGCTTTGCATGGATTGGATGGAAGGCGGTAATGGGCCACCGCATAATTCATCAGCGCCGACAGTTGGTTGTTGACCGTTTTCAAGTATGTTTGGGAGAAAGGTTTTCCATTCTCATCACGATATGAAATTAGTTCGTTCTGCCATTTGCGGATCTTTATTGTGTCAATATCGCACACTTTCAGCTTGCCGAAGTAGGGGAGTAGCTTGCCTTCGATGATAAAACGCTTATTTTCCATAGTGGTGGGCTTCAGACGGTGTTCCATGTCTTCCATGTAATTTTCCACAAGCGAAGAAAAGAGTATGTCGCTGGTGTTTTTCTCTTGATCCAGGATGGAACGTTCATACTCTTTTGCCTCTCGCTGCGTTTTGAATCCTCTTTTACAGGTATGCTTGTTCTGCCCGGTCCAGTCCGTATAATTAAAGGCAGCATACCACATGGTTTTGCCGTTTTTGAGGGTGTATTTGTAGGCTGGCATGGTTTTTCTCCATTTGTAAATTATTGAGATACAAAATTATCATCCTTAAAGGTTCCTTTATAAATGTTGCCATCAGAGGTTATATATGTACCTTGTCCATTTGAACGATCATTTTTGTATTCTCCTTCATAGGAAGAACCATCAGACCATTCGCTTTTCCCCTTTCCAGAAAAATGTCCATCTTTGAAGTTCCCAGTATATGTCCAAGTTGTATTGTCTGTATTAGTGGAAGAAAATGTACCATTGCCATTTATATTTCCGTCAGAAAAACTTCCTGTAAATTTTCCATAACGTAATCCATAATAGAAACTTATATATAAATCCTCTTCCTCAAAAGAATAGTTTTTATTATCGTATTTAGGAATAAGAGCATTGAGTGTTTCGCACAGAGCTATTATATTTGTATTTCTATTAACAGATTCTACAAATATATCATAAGTTCCATTTGGAGTCAGTATGGAATTTTCATATGATATGTAAGCGTCGTATATTTCTTTTATGTATTCGCTCTTATCAGAGAAATTATCTGGTAAATCATTTAGTTGTGTATATAAATTGAGCAGATTATTTTTGGTTTCAGTTATGCTGTTCTTGTATTGTTTGTATTCATCTGACTGCATATAATAAGAAAGGGCATCGTTGAAGTTCCTATATTCTTCATTTTCTGTGTCAAATGTGTATTGTATGGTGTTGGTATCAATTTCTTTCATGATTGCATCATGCCATATGTCTGCAATTCGTAATCCGAGCTCATGACATTCGTTATACGAGATTTGAATTGCATTTGAAAATGTGTGCATATTATAAATGTATTTATCGTTTGTTTTAAAACTTTTGCTGTTTTCACATCCGCTTATTGTTAAAATTATGAGTAAGACAAATGAAATAATAGATGTTTTTCGTATATTCATAATATAGACCTTTCCTATTTTCTGTAAAAAATATGTGATAAATTATTTGTTCCGTTTGCCCCGGTACCACTCGAGGCTGATTATTTTGAGTTAGTAGTTCCTGTCTTTTTCAACGGTTCATCTGCTGCAACAGATTCTTCATATCGTTGTTCTTTTATTAATTTTTTCACTTCCCCAATTATTATATATTTGTTATCCTCGTTAAGTGGTTTGAAAGAAGATAACATCTTCTCTTCCTGTTCGTCTATTTTACAAAGAAGATAGTCAGTAGAAACATTGAAGTAATTTGATAATTGCAATATAGTATTTACATGTGGTATAAATCCATATTCTATCATGTAGTAGACTTCTTGACTTGACAATGCAAGTAGATTTTCCAAAAATGAATAGTTTGTTCCTATGGAGTTATTACATAGTTTCCTCAGTCTATCTGCTATTTGGTAATCATACTGAAAAGGTAACTTGTTATCCAAGTCCCTTTCCCTGCTGTTATTAGTCAGTCCTAAAAGGCAATCTGTCGAGACGTCGCAAATCTCAGACAATGCAATAAGGATAGAATACGGAACTGCTTCTCTGTAGTCGATGTAATTCATTAGTGTGTTTTCTGATATTTCTAATTTGTCAGCAACTTCCTTATAGCTTAATCCAGTTTTTGCAATCCAATGATTTATGGAGTGACTAAAGCCTCCGGACTCGTGTTCTGACACTGGAATATTTTGCCTCAGATCGTTTCCGAGTAAATAGTCAACAGAAACTCCAAATAAGTTCGACATTTTTATTAAAGTTTCATAAGAAGGTCTTCGATCACCCCGCTCATATTTGCTAATGCTTTTTTGGGATATATTAAGTTTATTGGCCAATTCAGCCTGAGTTAAGCCTAGTCGTTCTCTTTCTTTTGTTATTCTGAAACCATCCATATTAATCACCTCGTATTACAATAATACTCCTATAAGGAGTGAAAAAAAACCGACAAATAGGAGTAAAAAAGCTTGACAAGCCCCTAGGAGTAGTATAATATTACTACAATAAGGCGAAGAAAGGAGGCGGCACTGTGAGAAATACACTTATTCAAGCAAGAGGAGATAGGACACAGGTGGATGTAGCTAATGAGATGGGGATTTCTCAAAAATATCTCTCCAAATTAGAGTTAGGTCAAAGAACGCCCAGTCTCAAAATAGCTAGTCAGATTGCATCATACTACAAAAGTAGCGTAGAAATGCTCTTTCCGGATATTTTTTCACCTAATCAATCGCCAAAAAGTAGTATTTAACTATATAATAGCACGAGAGGAGTGATAAGAAAATGTCAAACATAATGGAAAGAGTCAGAATCAACGTATTTTCCAAGGCATGTTGTGGGGCATCAGCACACATGAGGAATATGTCTGTGGCAGAATTTCAGAAATATTTGCTGCGAAAGGGATGTTATATGACAGACAACATTGAAGATGTGGAAGCATTCATCAGAAGGAGGTATCCAGGACTTACGGATGCTGAGATCATGAATGTTGTAAACCGTTGTGTTGCCTGCCTTGATTGGTAAGTAAGGAAGGTGATAAACAAAATGGCAAACATAACAGCAAAGACCAGTTCCAATGTTTATTATAAAGCACGTCTGGCTGCTTCATTACATAATGAGCAGTTGAGTAGCCGGGAAGGGGCAGCGGACATAATGTCAATCGACAGAGGCCGTCTTTACAGAATTGAGAGTGGAATAGCCAATCCGTATCCAGAGGAAATACATCTTATGGCGGATTTGTATAATGCCCCGGAACTGAGAAATTATTTTTGCAAGACTATATGTCCTCTTGGCGAGGATCTTCCCCAGGTGGAGATAGCAGATCTTGATAGGATCACGGTCAGGACGCTGTCGGCAATCCGCAAGCTGGGAGAGACAAAGGATCTCCTGCTTGACATTACGGAGGATGGTGTGATTGACGAATCTGAGAAAGCGGACATGGAAAAGGTTCTCTGCAACTTGGAGGAATTGGAGCAGATTACACAGAACATGAAGCTGTGGATAAAGAAAAATATGTAGGAATGGAGGCGGTAGCTTGTATTTAGCACGGAATTTAAAGTATCTGCGAATGCGGAACAGAGAAATGCAAAAGGATATCGCTGACCTGCTCTCTGTTTCCAAGCAAACGGTTAGTGCGTATGAAAATGGCGAATGTGAACCGGATATAGAGAAACTGATATTGCTTGCTGAGCATTTCGGCATGACACTGGATGATTTGATTTTGAGGGATCTGGAATCCCTTGCACCACTGTTGATACGTAATTTCAGATTTTTGCAGAAAAAACATGAAATGAGCGATAGAGAAATGGCTATTTTAATGGGAATAAAGAGAAGCAATTTGAAACAGTGCCTTTCGCTTGGAATCGAGAATTTTATCAGTTGCCTGGAATGCCGAACTCGAATAACTGAATATTTTGGACTGCAGGCAGGAGATATGTGCTTAAAGGACTTATCAAAGGAGATGTGATGTATATGCAGGGAAAAAGAATTACACCCGAACAGGGGAGAGTATACCAGAATAAAGGCGGTGGAGAGTTCCTTTGTATCGAGAGTTTTGATGGTAGCGCAGTAATGCAGAATACTGCCAGCAGATGGACCTTTAAGGCGCATGGAATAACCCAATATGAAGACGGAACTGTTGAATGGGATTATTCTACCAGAGGACATTTTGAACGCTGGTTAAAAAGATGCCGCTTGTGTGAGGCACATTTTGATTTCAGCACATTGATTATCAATCAGTGCG
>CANRZB010000049.1 GCA_947644195.1 uncultured Clostridium sp. | reverse complement strand
GGAGCTACCGGGAAGTATGGAATTGTATCTGATAAGACATGGAGAAACGATCTGGAATGAAGCGGGGAAATTACAGGGAACGACAGATATTGAATTAAATGAAGTGGGGCGGAGAATGGCAGGAGAGTTGGGGGTTGCCCTGGAGGGGACAGCCTTTGACCGGATTTATTCTTCTCCTTTAATCCGTGCCTATGAGACAGCATGTTTGATCCGGGGACATCGAAATATTCCACTGATCCGTGAGGAAAGGCTAAGAGAGATCAGTTTTGGCGATATGGAGGGGATTCATTATTCGGAGTGGATGCGGGAAGACAGCCCGTACCGTACGTTTTTCTCGAAACCGGGGAGATACATGCCGCCGGCTGGTGGGGAGTCTCTAGCTCAGGTTTGTGCCAGGACAAAAGCATTTTTACAGGAAATGGTAGAACCCTTGTATGGGGAGACAGAACGTATCATGGTTGTGGCACATGGAGCTGTGAATAAGGGTTTGATGTGTTATATGGAAGGAAATGACCAGGAACATTACTGGGGGGACGGTTTGCAGCGGAATTGTGAGGCGGCCGTTTTTACCTATGATGGAAAGGTTTGGCAAAAATCGGTGCCAGATGGGAAGAAGGAATAGATAGGAGTATGAATATGCAGGACGAACAGCAAAAATCTTCGTTTTCGATCAAGGAAGCGTTTCTAAACTGGCTTGGGTTATTTTTGGTGCTGGTGGCAGCGATCGTTGTCTTTCTGGCAATTAATAATTTTAAGCAGATCATTCATTTTGGAGGATATTTTATCGGTCTGGTGAAGCCGGTACTCTATGGTTGTGTGATTGCGTATCTGCTCAATCCATTGTACAAATTTTATTACCGATTGTTGCAGAAACCATTTGACCGAAAAGAGGGAAAGCTTTCTCCTAAATTATTGGGATTCATCAATGCGTTGGCTATTACGTTTGGGCTTTTGACGGGCCTGTTGATTATTGTGATTTTGTGTTGGCTTGTTTTGCCACAGGTGTTTTCCAGCCTGGTTACCCTGGTTAATAACCTGCCGGAACAGGCAGATTATTATTATAATAGACTGAACAAATCCTTAAAGAATAATCCGTATCTGGTAGATCAGATTCAGAAGGTTTTGTTACAGATCACAGAATATGCAGATACCAAGATGAACACGGAACTGCTGCCATGGCTGCAGAAGGATTTGCTGCCAAATGTAAATACCTATGCGGTGCAATTGGCAAGCGGTGTTATGAGTGTATTAAATGTTTTGTACAATTTGCTGATTGGTATCATTGTGGCAATTTATCTTCTGTTAAGTAAGCGGGTTTTTGCAGCACAGGCAAAGAAGATTACGTATGGCTTGTTCCGAAGGGATCATGCGGATATTCTGATTCATTATGTCCGATTGGCAGACAAGATGTTCAGTGGCTTTATTGCAGGAAAAATTGTGGATTCCACCATAATCGGGATTTTATGTTTTGTGATTATGCAGGTTCTGCATCTACCCTATGCAATCCTGGTCAGTGTGATCGTTGGGGTGACCAATGTGATCCCGGTATTTGGTCCGTATATTGGGGCAATTCCCAGTATTTTACTGATTCTGTTGGTCAATCCGTTGCAGGCATTGTATTTTCTGATTCTTATTGTGGTGTTACAGCAGTTGGATGGAAATGTGATTGGACCGGCTATTTTGGGAGAATCTACAGGCTTGTCAGCGTTTTGGGTGTTGTTTTCTATTCTGCTGTTTGGCGGGCTGTGGGGGATTATCGGTATGCTGGTCGGTGTTCCACTATTTGCGGTAATCTATGAAATTATTTCCGATTATATCAATGCCAGACTGGAAAGCAGGAAATTGTCAACGATGACGGAGCATTATCTGGATTTGAAGGAAATTATGAATACCAAAGAGGGTGTGGTATACGTTGCCTATACAGAGGAAGAACTTTCGGGAGTGAAAAAGAAAGAAAATTCTGGAAAATTTATGGTAGCTTTGCGGGAAATTTGGAAGCGGAAAGCATCGGCTCCGACGGAATCGAAATCGGAAAAACAGAAAAAATCTTGACGAATGGGTGAGAAGTATACTATAATGAAACGATTGCTTTTGTAGCAGATCCATTGCCTGGGAGGGGCTAGTATCATGAGAAGTATGACCGGTTACGGCAGATTTGAGGAAGTGACAGAGTCTTGCAAAGTTTCTGTGGAAATCAAGTCTGTGAATCACCGATATCTGGATGTGACGATAAAACTGCCGAAGATGTTTTACGCTTTGGAGAACAATATTCGGGGGATGATGAAAGAATATACGGAGCGCGGGAAAGTGGATGTGTATCTAAATTATGAAAATTATGGAGAGCAGACGACCCGGATCCAATATCATTCCCAGACAGCAGGAGAATATCTGAATGCGATTCGATCTGCGGCCGGGGATTTTTCCCTGTCCAATGAGATTTCTGCAGCGGCGTTGATCCGCTTTCCTGATGTCATTACCATGGAAGATGAAAGGCAGGATCCAGAACAATTCTATCCTTTGATTGAGCGGGCGGTACATAGTGCGGGACAGCGTTTTGTGCAGGCGAGGCAGGCAGAAGGTGATGTACTGTACCGGGATATTACATCAAAGCTTTCCTATATTATTTCAATGGTGGAGCAGGTGGAGAAACGTTCTCCGGAAATGGTAGCAGAGTATCGTCATAAGATCATATCCCGTGTCGAGGAGTTGCTGGGGGACCGCAGTGTGGATGAGGGAGTGCTGGCTACCGAGTTGATTGTCTATGCAGATAAGGTTTGTGTGGATGAGGAAACGGTTCGTCTGCGCAGCCATGTGGATACGATGAGACAAACGCTTAAAATGGAAGGGACGATTGGACGCAAGCTGGATTTCATTGCGCAGGAAATGAATCGGGAGGCAAATACGATTCTCTCTAAGGCAAATGATAAGGAGTTATCCTCCATAGCAATCGACTTAAAGACCGAGATCGAAAAGATCCGGGAACAGATTCAGAATATAGAATAAAGGTTGGGAATGAAGTGTTAGTAAATATTGGTTACGGTAATATTGTAAATATGGATAAGGTAGTAGGAATTATCAAGGCAGATGCCGCTCCCATTAAGCGGATGATACAGATTGCCAGGGATACGAATCAGGCGGTAGATGCTACTTGTGGACGCAAGACAAAAAGTGTATTGGTTATGGACAGTGGACAGATGGTGTTATCCGCACTGCTGCCCGATACCATTGAAAACAGGGTAAATGGAAACCCGTTGACGGAAAGGGGGCAGGATGATGAGTAAATCAGGGATTATTACTGTGATTTCCGGTTTCTCCGGCGCTGGAAAAGGTACCGTGGTGCGGGAGTTGGTAAAGAAACAGAATTATGTGGTTTCGGTATCTGCCACCACAAGAGAACCCAGACCGGGAGAGGTTGACGGGGAACACTATTTCTTTAAGACCAATGAGGAATTTGAAGCAATGATTCAAAAGGGCCAGCTCATGGAACATGCGGGCTATGTCGATCATTATTATGGAACACCCAAAGATTATGTGATGCAGCAGCTGGAGCAGGGCAAAGATGTGATTTTGGAAATTGAAATGCAGGGAGCTCTGCAGATCAAAGAGAATTTTCCGGAGGCGGTGTTAGTTTTTCTGACTCCGCCATCCTACGTGGAACTGCACGACCGTCTGGTTGGGCGGGGAACCGAGACAGAGGAGGTCATTGCCAAGCGCCTGCAGCGTGCGGCAGAAGAATGTATCTATCTGGAAAAATATGATTACATTGTGGTTAATCAGGAGCTGGCATCCTGCGTGGAGCAGGTGCATCAGTTAATTCAATCCGTTCATTTGAAACGGGAGTACCAGCAGGATTTGATCGAGCAGATTACGGCGGATTTTACCGGGCATGCAAGATAATGCCAATTTGCCGGAAGTAGGGCTGATGGAAGCTGCGGAAACAGAAAATTGGGTTAAATAAGAATGTATCCTTCGGTATCGAAGGTTCATAGATAGATTTTTAGAAAGAGAAAGGGGAATGTTCTATGTTACATCCATCTTACACAGATTTAATGCAGTTAGTGAATAGCGAGGTAGAAAATGGAGAGGCTCCGGTGGTAAATAGCCGTTATTCTATTGTGTTGGCTACGTCCAAGAGAGCCCGCCAGTTAATCGACGGGGTAGAGCCAATGACCAATACGGATTGCCCAAAACCGTTATCTGTTGCTATTGATGAGTTATATCAGTCCAAGATCCACATCTTGAGTGAGGAGGAAGCTGCCGCTGCTGAGGAGCGAAAAGCTGCCAAAGATGCGGAGAACCAGGAATTGGCAGAGACCATTTTCTCTTTTGAAGAGGAATAAAGAAACTTGGGAAACGGATGAAAGAGAGGCATGAAAAATGCAAAGAGAGTATGATACCGATGATCTGGAAGACGAGATTGATATGCAGATTGAGGAGGAACTGGAAGACGAGGAATCTTTTGAGGATGGGGAGGCTGAAGAACTGGAAGAGCCAGACCGCAAAAAGAAACTACGGGGTATTTTAATAGAAGCGGTTCTATATATTGCGATTATCGTACTCTGCGTAAAGGTAGTTCCCAGATATGTGATTCAACGAACCATTGTCGACGGGGAGTCTATGATGGATACGTTAAAAGACCGGGAAAATTTGTTGGTAGAAAAAATATCCTATCATTTCAAAGATCCGGAGCGTTTTGATGTGATTGTTTTTTATCCTTATGGCAGGGATAGTGATGAATATTATATCAAGCGTGTCATTGGTCTGCCGGGAGAAACGGTGCAGATTATTGGCAGCCAGATTTATATTAATGGAAAAGTACTAGAGGAGAATTATGGAAAAGACCCAATTGAATTTGCTGGCACCGTGGAGGAACCGCAGACACTAGGTGAAGATGAGTTCTTTGTATTAGGAGATAACCGGGATGTCAGCCAGGACAGCCGTTTTGAAGAAGTTGGGTTTGTACAGAAAAAAAATATTGAGGGAAAGGCGATTCTTAGAATCTATCCATTTACTAAGTTCGGTACTTTTGAGTAACAGTTTGATAAGGAGGGAATATTATCATGATGTGGAAACAGAGATCCTATTCCATTTCCGGAATGAAAAAAATGTTTGTGATATTGTTGTCTGTTATTTTGCTGTCGGTATCCATTGGTTCGCAGGCAGTTCACAGTGAGGCAGCTCCCAGTGCGGTACAGAGCAATGGAAAGAAAGTAGCTATTGATGCAGGGCATCAGGCGAGGGGAAACAGCAGTACGGAACCGGTGGGACCGGGTTCTTCCACCAGAAAAGCCAAAATTGCGGGTGGAGCAACGGGTGTATCCAGCAGGGTTCCAGAGTATAAATTGACGCTTAGCATTGCTAAAAAATTAAAGAAAGAATTGACAAAGAGGGGATATGAGGTCTACATGGTTCGTTCCTCCCATGATGTCAATATTTCTAATAAACAACGTGCGCAGCGTGCAAACAAGAGCGGAGCGGATATTTATATCCGTTTGCATGGAGACAGCAGTACCTCTTCAAGTGTTCGGGGCGCCAGCGGTTTATATCCATCGTCATCGAATCCGTATGTAGGGAAATTAAGTAAATCTTCTAAACGGTTGACGAAAAAGGTACTATCCGCTTACTGCAAAAAGACTGGGTTCCGCAATAGGGGCTGCATCGTGCGCAACGATTTAACCGGAACAAATTGGAGCAAAATTCCTGTGACATTGATTGAAATGGGATTTATGAGTAATCCGACAGAAGACCGTAACATGCAGAACAGTAAATTCCAACAAAAGATGACAAAGGGAATCGCAAATGGTATTGATCAGTACTTTGGCTTTTAGCCAATACCAAAGGAGGAGTTTACATGGAAGGTTTAATTAATATGATGGAAGAAACCGTTCTGAGAAAGATTGATCAGATCTGGGAGGGAACCGATTACTGCAAGTGTCAGAAATGCAGGATGGATATAGCCACCTATGCATTAAACCGTCTTCCGGCCCATTATGTGAGTTCTTTAGCGGGAGCCATGCTGCACAAATTTGATGTGCATACCGTCCAGGTGGAAGCGGAGGTGACCGCTTGCGTTGTGCAGGCAGTGAAATTGGTCGGAGAAAATCCAACACATGACAACGAAAGAGTGGGGGATACCGATGCCAGTTCTCAGGCAGAGGAATGACTCGGCAGGGGATCCTTTCCGGTTATACCAGTAAGGATTCCCGAAAGCAATTATTTTCCAGGTAGGGCAAAAGAAAATGTGAAAGGCATTAAGGAAATGCAGTTGCTTTGTTAGACTGAAGTGTAAAGTGAGAAAAAATGCTTGCTTTTTTTTCCAAGGTAGTGTATAGTATCATTTGTTGGTGCGAAAAAGCGCGAACCTAGTATGAGGTCTGTTGGTCAAGTGGTTAAGACGTCGCCCTCTCACGGCGAAAACAGGGGTTCAATTCCCCTACAGACTGCTGACTGTTTTGTTTCTGCGGAGAAAGGGAACGTAGCAGTGCGAAATGGGTCATCCTAATAGAATAGAAAAAGATAAGGTCTGTTGGTCAAGTGGTTAAGACGTCGCCCTCTCACGGCGAAAACAGGGGTTCAATTCCCCTACAGACTGTTGACTGTTTTTAACAGCCCAACCCGAAAGTGACTTGCAGAGAATTCTGCAAGTTATTTTTCTTTTTTGGAAAAACTACTTCAGAGAGGATGCAAGGTAGAAGAGAAATTGTTTGAATCTATGGGAATGGTGTCTTAGGAAGGGAGAAAATAGGAGGATGCAAGAGATCAGTAAGAAATCAGTGAATCATATCATATTGGATGTGGACGGAACATTATGGAATACCACGGAAGTGGTTGCAGATGCTTGGAACGAGGCGATTACTAAGGATGGAAGGAGTGGGATTCGTGCTACGGCAAACCGGTTGCAGGGATTGTTTGGAAAACCTATGAATGTGATTGGAGAATTGTTATTTACAGATGTAGCGCAGGAGGTTCGAGAGAAACTGTTGGAGGATTGCTGTCGGTATGAACAGGCAGCATTGAAACAGGTAGAACAGGATCTTTTATATCCAGGGGTAGCGGAAACCATCCGTATTATGGCACAGGAGCAGCACAGGAAACTCTATGTAGTGAGCAATTGCCAGCGTGGTTATATCGAATTATTTTTAGAGAAGAATGGTCTGGGTGAGTATGTGTCCGACACGGAGTGTTATGGGAATACCGGTAAGGGAAAGGGCGATAATATCCGTTTGTTGATGGAACGTAACGGGATTGGAGCGGCAGATACGGTATATGTCGGGGATACGGCAGGCGATCAGGAGGCATCCGCAGAGGCAGGGGTTGATTTTATCTATGCCCGGTACGGATTTGGCAGTGTGGAGGGAGCGGAAGCGGAGATTGAGGAATTTTCACAACTGCTGCAATTACCCAGGTAACTATCCTGGGTTTTCAAATAAAATTAGAGGAATTACTTGACCTTTCCCCAGGGTTAAGGTGTAAATTTTGCCTGTCAGAGATCACTTCGGCTGCTTTGTGGAGGGAGATTGTTCCTGGGAGAATTCACGGAGAATGTCGGGGAAGAAAAAAGACAGGGGGAATGATACCATGAAGATTAAGGATGTGGAACAACGGACCGGTCTCACGGCAAAAAGTATTCGGTATTATGAGGCCAAGGGATTATTACAGGTAGGACGGGAGGAACATAATGCATACCGTTCTTATACCGAAGAAAATGTCCAGGAATTAAAGCGGATTCGGCTGTTGCGGTATCTGGATTTTTCGATTGAACAAATTCGGGAGATACAGCAGATGGATACGGCGCAGATCAAAGAAGTTCTGATTGACAAGGCAGAAATGCTGGATAACCGGAGCCAGGATTTGGAAATGAAGAGAAATCTCTGCCGGACGCTTAGTAAGGACGGGATCTCTAACGATGCAGTGGTTGGAGAATATACGGAGGTATTTAGGGCGTTGGACGGCGAAGGGGATGACGATTTGGCAGAGTGTCTCAAAGATTTATCCTGCCCCTCTATGACAGAAGTGATCGGTTGGACCTTATTGTGTTCGGGTCCCATTTTATGGCTCTTTATTAATATTCAGGAGCACAAGTGGGATAGTTTGATGATCAATGCTATTTTAGCACTGCTGGGAGCGGTGGGGATTACCGGAAAATGGATCCATTATCTACACAAGAGAAAGTTTCAGCCAAAGCGGGTCAAGAAAAATAACAGGGCTAATTGGTATATTTTTCCTGCCGCATTGATCGGATGTGTGCTTGGGATTGTGTTGATCATTTTTGTCATGGCAGAGGTGGAGATCTGGCTTGCGCCGCAGGGATGGCTGTTTTATCAACTGCGACCATGGGCTGAGTTTATGCTGATCTTGTTACTGATGGTGCCTGCGTTTTATTTTGCCAAACGTTTCTTATTTTGGATCTCCGGGAAGATACGGAAATCATCGAATGTCAGTGCTGCTTCAGCTGGACAGGGAACCTTTCGGAAATACTGGGTTCTTTTTACATTGACTTGGGGAACGACGATTTACTTGTGCTTGACGAGTGCTACGTATATTATGGAGGATCAGATTATAGTACGCACACCGTTTCGGCCTCAGGGAAAGTGTTATTCCTATGAGGAAGTTACCAAGGTGCAGACAGGATTTGGCAGGAAGATGTGGTCTCTGCATGAATATCAGAAAAAGGGAAATTTCTTTTATATCATTAGCTTGGATGGCAGGCGGATTGTTTTTTCCCAACCCTCTGTAAATGAGCAGATTGCCCGCTATGAGGAGGACACCTATCTGGAACTGGAGGAGTTTGACCAGCGTCTGATGCAGCTTGGTATCAGGAAGGAATCGGACGAAACCGGTTATCAGGACTGTGAATTGGATCAGCAATATGTGGAACGGTTTCGTAGGATTATTGGGAACCGTAGAGGGGGAGAGTGAGAGGAGTTTCCTTTGGTATTATAATTCTATAAAATATTTTGTAAAAATACTTGACTGTTTATGGAAAGAATAGTATTCTGTCATGGAAATGTTTTTATTGGTTTGCAGAAGTGATTTTCAAAATGTATGCAGCGAAAGGAGAAATGATGAGCAGAAAAGATTTAATAGTGAGAGGATTTTTGATAGGAGCATTGGCGTCATGTATTTTTGTACCAACACTTCATGCTAGGAGTGTAAAGGCAACTTTGTATACAAATCAAACTAGGGAAGCAACCTATCCATTGGCACGGGATGAAAAAAATGGTTTTTTATTGACAGGCGGAGTTCTTGCATCTTCCAAACATGATGTGCGGTATTATTATGGTGGTAGTGCATCCACTTGGAGAAATGATTCAGATCCTTCAAAATATGCATTGACAGCAAAGAGAGTATGGTTAGTAGGTAAAGGACAATATAAAACTCTGCAGATTACTCCAAAAATGTGTAAATATGATTTTGTGAAAGTATGTATGTATGGTAATTCAGAAGTAGAACCAAAGAAAAAATGTTATGCAGATGCAGTTCTTACAAACCATTAAATTTGACAGCAGGAGGAATTATGCTTTATTATCATATATTGCGATTTATCAAGAATCCCGTAAAATGCTGTGCAGTTCTATTGCTTTGGATGGGATTGATCTGTTGGTTTTTGACGGATTCTTTTTATTCCTCCCATTTTCAGGGGGCGATTGATTTAACCCTGCCGACATTGCCATATATTTTTCTGGTTTTTATTGCCGTTTCTTATGAGTGTTTTTTTGATATCCGAAGAGCCCGATTGGAAGAAGTGGTTTGTGTGGGTAAAAAAAATACTTTGGGAGTTCAGTTATTTGATTTTATTCTTCTGATGATTTTGAATGGCATTACCTCTGTAATAGTATATATTTATCATAGTTGGTTTTATGCACAGAGGGAAATTCAAAACAGGAGTCTTCAACTATATACATGCCGCCTTGTTTTTATTTATATTTTTCTGCCAGCTTTTCTGGCAATCTTAATTGGATGGGCTGTTTCTTTCATACATAATCGTCTCTATGGATTGTCCGTTCTGTTTGTAGTATTTTATATCTTTGACAGTAGTTTTGTAAGTCTGCTGACTGGCTTGTCAAAATCTAACTATCTTTTGTGGAAAACCGGAACATTGTTCTCCCTATTTTTTCAAAGTGGATGTGGTAATCTAAGGGACTGTCATTATCTGCTGACTGTGGAAAACATACATATTTATCGAGTGTTGTTTTTCTGTTTTTTGGTAATTGCCGGTATCATATGTGCCGGGTGTCAGAAAAAAATAGGAGCGATCCTTTCTTTTTTGATTAGTATTGGAATGTTAGTTTTATTTTTTATGCCGTCTGGTGCAGTATATTCCTTGCCTTATATGGCGAACTATTTTGATTCAGTCAACTACGATCAGGCGTATTATATGCAAGACGATCAGATAAATCTGGATAATCGGAAAATAACGGAAACTAGGAATGATTTTCAAGTGACACAATATAAGATGAATTTTAAGATCAAGGATATTATGTATGCATCGGTAACCGTTGTGCCAGATCGTCCGAATCTGGCAGAATATCAGTTTACCTTATATCATTTATACCATATAAAAGAGATAAGAAATGACCGGGGAGAATTATTGCCCTATGATCAAGATGGAGATTATTTATTAGTAAAGAATACAATGAAAAATTTAACTTCCATTACAATTGTATATTCTGGTGCCAGTCAGTATTTTTATACTACGAGTCAGGGCATGATGCTTCCAGCAAATTTTGAATATTTTCCAGTCGCTGGATGGCATAATGTGTTTTTTACAGCAGGAGCCATTTTTTCCAGAGAGCTATTGTCGCAAACTGTCCAATTTGATGTTGATTTACAGATAAGGGGAAATTATCCGGTATATTCCAATCTTCTGGTGGAAGACCGGGGAAAACGTAAGGGATATTCTTGTTATAAAATTCAGGGTAATTGTAATGGTTTAACATTGATTGGTAATCCTTATCTGGAAGAAAAAGTGGTAGATGATGTAAGGATCATTTATTCTGTATTGGATGAAGAAAATGCTCCAACGGCTAAGAATATGTGGCAATACAATGAAATGTTTAACAAGTTGGAACAGGTGGGATGTTCAATGAAAGGAAAAACCTATATTGTTTCTCCGGAAGATAATAGTTGCAATTGGTGTGTGGGGCAAGACCACATCGTTGACAGGCCGGATGGATTTTCGGAAATATTGAATTATTATCAGTATGGTACATTTTATAATGATTATGAACTAGAGAATGAGAAAAACAGTGATATGTTTTAAGGATGATGCTTTATGAATGTAAGAGATAACTTATCTGCTTTTATTGAAAAGATCTATCTGCAATGTCGTGGAATGGGGATAATTATGTTGATGCCCATTGCAGTAAATTATGTTATTCTTCCGTTTACGGTGTTTGTTTTAGAGCGGAATTCAGATATTTATGATTCCGTTACGCTTGTATGGAACCAGCTTTCTTTATTTATACCGCTCATGTCTGTTTGGTGGGTTGTATTAATATTAGAGAAGAACCTGAATGAAACGGGAGAATTGTTTTATCTGTATGAAAAAACAAAATGGCTGGATATTATCGTATATTATGTGATGTATCTGCTTATCATGCTTCCTCTTTGTTTATATTTTATGAATCGATGGCCGGATGAGATTGATTTTTATAATTATGGGGAATTATTTGCACAGTCTTTCTTCTGTGTGTGTTTGGTATTTTTATTGTGTTTTTTGACCCGGTCTATTGTTTTTTCATTTGTGACGATATTAGTATTTAACTTGTTTATTCATGGAAGGCTGTATTTTATATTACAACGTTTTGGTGCAGCAGGTTGGATATCGGGAGGTGGGTATGTTATGGTAGGACTTTTCTGTTTATTACTTGGAGTTTCTTTTCAAAAGTCAAAATGAATCTACTTATTGGAGAATATTTAATTTGTAATTTGAGTTGTGGAATGGTAAGGGATGGAAGATGAAGGAAAAACTCTTATTTGATTGGAAACAAAAATATGAACGGGTCCAATGGGAACTAAAAGATAATGATAAAAAGCTCGAAAAAGTAATAAACCGCCAAAAAAATTTAGTGGGTGATATTATCTTTCAAATCGGCTTTATGGTGGTTTCTTTTCTTGTGATATCCTTTTTGGTAAAATGTAGAGAATATGTGGGAGGATGGTTATTTGGTTATGCTTTTTATCCGCTTTATATTTTAGTAATCGGAGGATTCATCATTGTAACCATTATTTATAATATAAGTCAACTTGTGAAAAGAATTAAGAGATATCGGTTTCATGCAAGACCAGGGGATGATTTGGAGTATCCAAAACCAGAAACGTTAGATTCCAATTATCCATTACATATTCCACGGAATTATTATGCAGAACGCAAATGTATTGAGTGGTTGCTCCATCAATATACGGAGGAAGCAATGCAATTGATTGCTCTTAGGCGCAAAATAGAAAATACGCCGGAACGAAATCTGGCGCCTTTATGGGAGGAACTGGAGCGTATTGTGATTTATGAAAGGGTTGGCTGTGCGAAAGGGTAAGTATGGGCTTGTCAGATAAATGGAAAATCGCAGCTGTTTTGATCAATGGAAAGAGAGAGGTAAGAATGGCAGTACATGAAATGAAGATAGAGAATGTAAGTAAAAATTTTCGGAGGAAAAAGGTGCTTCAGGACGTTACTTGTAGTTTGAAAAGCGGTACCTTTGGAATACTTGGACCAAATGGTGCTGGGAAAACAACATTAATGCGTTGTATTACAAATTATTATACCCATAAGGGAACTGTGGAAATTGATGGAAAACCGGCGAAGAAACTATCGCCTGCAAAAATTGGTTATTTGCCACAAAAATTTGAAGGATATCCAGAGTTGACCGTTCGACAGATGTTGGAGTATTTCTGTAATTTAAAAAGAATTCCGAATAAAGATAGAAATTCCCAAATTCAGAAATGTCTGGAAAGCACCAATCTATTGGAGCAGGGCCGGAAGAAGATAAAAACACTGTCTGGGGGGATGATAAGACGGTTAGGGATTGCGCAGGCTATTTTGGGCGAGGCTTCGGTGGTACTGCTTGACGAGCCAACCGCGGGATTGGATCCTGAAGAACGAATGAGATTTAAGAATGTTATTCAAAATATCACAGAAGACAGGATTGTGATTATTTCTACTCACATTGTGGAGGATGTTGAGGCATGTTGTGATAACATTTTGGTAATGAAGGAAGGACAGTTACTATTTTCTGATTCGATCCAAAAATTGCGCAATTATGCACAGGGGAGAGTTCTGGAACTTCGGAAAGAAGAGATTGCTAACTATCCAAAGGCTTATGTGGAAAAAAATTATCTAGAGGAAGAGGAAACCGTGTACCGCGTGATTGCCGAAAAAGTTGTAAAAGGGGCTGTAATGCCTACGATTGAGGATGGATACTTATGTTTATTAAAGAGTGAAACCTGAATTCCAAAAAATATTTGACATTTCCCGATCCAAATGATAAACTACTCTAGTGTGCCGCTTAACGAGGTTCCATGAAGTGTCTTTGAAATGGATTCTACAGGTTCAAAGAACACCGCAGTTAGCGAGTAATAATAAGGAGGAAAGGTCTATGTACGCTATTATTGCAACAGGTGGAAAACAGTATAAGGTTTCCGAAGGCGATGTCATCAATGTGGAAAAGCTGGCTGCAGAAGCTGGTGAGACCGTTACATTTGATAACGTAGTTGCTGTAAGTGATGGTACTTTGAAGGCGGGTGCTGATGTAGCAAATGCTACCGTTACCGCTTCTGTCGTAAAAGAAGGCAAGGCAAAGAAAGTCATCGTTTACAGATATAAGAGAAAGACTGGTTATCATAAGAAAAATGGCCACAGACAGTCTTATACACAGGTTAAGATTGAAAAAATCAATGCGTAATAGGAGATAAGATGATTCGTATAATCATTTATCAAAATGGGCAGAGCGAGTATACCGGTTTTCGGATGGAGGGACATGCAGGATATGCGGAGCATGGACAGGATATTGTCTGTGCGGCAGTTTCCGTGCTGGTGATCAATACGATCAATGCGATTGAAGCTTTTACCGAGGATTCATCCAAACATGCCATCCATGAGGAAAAAGACGTTGTGAGTTTTGACATACTATCTACATCGATTTCGGATTCTGCACAGCTATTACTTCGTTCACTGGTTCTGGGTCTGGAAGGGATTCGCAGTGAATATGGCAAAAAATATTTGGAAATTAAGAAAAAAAAGCGTCATGCATGATGCTACGGTTGTAGAACAATGTAGCAGTGGATGCTTTGTAATGTTGAGAATAGTCAGAGGAGGTGTAATGACATGTTAAAGATGAACCTTCAGTTATTTGCTCATAAAAAAGGAATGGGTTCTACCAAGAACGGTAGAGATTCTGAGTCTAAGAGATTAGGAGCAAAGAGAGCGGACGGACAGTTTGTATTGGCAGGTAACATCATTTATCGTCAGCGTGGTACCAAGATCCATCCTGGTGTCAATGTAGGACGTGGTGGAGATGATACTTTATTTGCTTTGGTCGATGGTGTTGTTCGTTTTGAGAGAAAAGGCAGAGACAAGAAGCAGGCTTCTGTATATCCTGTGGATGCAAAATAGGAATGTGATTGTCTAATTGCGGGGGAAACCCCGGTTACCAAAACGGGGCTGTGGTATATCACAGCCTCTGTTTTACTTCCTAGGGTTATTTTGTTGCTGTGTAACGCGCATCAGGCAGCGTTCTTTCGCTTTAATAAAATTGTTTGTGCCACAGTTAGGCGAAGCTTAACTGTGGGAGGCTACGCCTAACTGTTAGAGCTTGGCGTGTTTGAAAAAATGGAGGAGAAATCGTATGTTTGCGGACAGTGCAAAAATCTGGATCCGTTCTGGCAGGGGTGGTGACGGACATGTGAGTTTTCGCCGGGAGCTGTATGTGGCGGCCGGCGGGCCGGACGGTGGCGACGGCGGAAGAGGCGGGGATTTGATCTTTGAAGTGGATCCTGGTCTCAATACTTTAAATGATTTCAGGCACCATCGGAAATACAGTGCAGGAGATGGAGAACCCGGAGGCAGGCGCAGATGCCATGGAGCGGATGGTGCTGATCTTGTGGTAAAAGTACCGGAAGGTACTGTTGTCAGGGAAGCAGAGTCCGGCAAAGTCATTGTGGACATGTCTCATGACTGCAAGAGGGAAATCATTCTAAAGGGAGGACGTGGCGGCAAAGGGAATATGCACTATGCCACGCCGACGATGCAGGTGCCAAAGTATGCCCAGCCTGGAAAACCTGCGAGAGAACTGGAAGTGATCCTGGAGCTGAAAACCATTGCCGATGTAGGTCTGGTCGGATTTCCGAATGTCGGTAAATCTACCTTTTTATCGAGAGTAAGTAATGCGAAACCAAAGATCGCCAACTACCATTTTACAACCTTACAGCCAATCTTGGGCGTGGTGGATCTGGATGGACAGGATGGCTTTGTGATTGCAGATATTCCGGGGCTGATCGAGGGGGCTGCCGAAGGCGTAGGATTGGGGCATGAATTTTTGCGCCATATTGAGCGTACCAAAGTGTTTATCCATATGGTAGATGCCGCTTCTACGGAGGGGCGTGATCCAATTCGCGATATCGAAATTATCAATCAGGAACTGGCAAGGTACAGCGAGGAACTGGCAAACCGTCCGCAAGTCATTGCGGCGAATAAGACGGATGTTTTTTATGGCAATGAGGAAGAAACAGTAATTACGTTGCTGCGGGAGGAATTTGAACCCAAGGGAATCCGGGTGTTTCCGATATCAGCAGTCAGCGGCCGTGGTGTCCGGGAACTGTTATATCATGTGAAACAGTTACTAAATGAAATACCGGCAGATCCGATTGTCTATGAACCGGAATATATAGTGGAGAATGAAGATTTTTCAGAGGAACCATATACCGTAGCATACGATGAAAAAGAAAACATGTATGTTGTGGAAGGCCCACGGATTGAGCGGATGCTTGGCTATACCAATCTGGATTCGGAAAAGGGATTTCGTTTTTTCCAGAATTTCTTAAAGAAAAGCGGTATTTTAGAGGAGCTGGAGGCTTTGGGAATTGAGGAAGGCGATACGGTACGCATGTATGAACTACAATTTGATTATTACAAGTAGGAGGGACGTTAGATGGATGCACAGTTGGATTCCAGTGTGATTTCAGTGAAATTGGATGCATTCGATGGCCCTTTGGATTTGTTGCTGCATCTGATCGAAAAAAATAAGATAGATATCTTTGATATTCCGATTGTCCAGATTACCGAGCAATATATGGAAATCATTGCCGGAATGGATGAGAAAGATATGGACATTATGAGTGATTTTCTGGTGATGGCAGCGACTCTTTTAAAGATCAAGTCCAAGATGCTCCTGCCGGCAGAAATCAATGAGGAGGGTGAGGAAGAGGATCCAAGGGCGGAACTGGTGGAACGTCTTTTGGAATATAAAACGTATAAATATGCGTCTTATGAGCTAAAGGACAAGCAGTTGGATGCTTCCCGGCTTTTGTTTAAGGAATCGACCGTTCCAGATGAAATTGCGGAGATCAAAGATGAGGTGGATGTCGGAGAACTCCTGTCAGATGTTACCCTGTCCAAATTACAGGACATCTTTAAATCGGTCATGAAGAAACAGATTGATAAAGTGGACCCAATCCGCAGTAAGTTTGGCAAAATTGAAAAAGAGAGCATTACCCTGGCGGACCGGATGTTATTTATTGAGGAATATGCCATGCTGCATCAACAGTTTTCCTTTCGTCAGCTTTTGGAAGAGCAGCCTTCCAAAATGATGGTGATCGTTAGTTTTCTGAGTGTGTTAGAGCTGATGAAAGTTGGAAAATTAAAAATCTTACAGGAAAATATTTTTGATGATATCTATATTACCTATGACAATACCGTGAAATTTGAGGGCGAGTGGATTCCGTCCAGTACGGATTAGATAGAATGGAGCAGAGGAAATGAAGTTAGCAGAATTGGAAGCAAAGATGGAAGCAATCCTGTTTACCATGGGGGAGGCGGTAGAACTGGAACGGCTGGCGGCGGCTACCGAGCAGGATGAGGATACGTGCCGGAAAGTTCTCCGCAGTATGATGGACAATTATACCGCAGAGGACCGTGGAATTCAGATTATTGAGCTGGACGGTGCTTTTCAAATGTGTACCAAGGCAGAGATGTATGAATCCATCGTTCGTATTGCCCATGTGCCCAAGAAACATGTACTGACTGATGTCTTGTTAGAGACACTTTCGATCATTGCCTATAAACAGCCGATTACCAAGGTGGAGATTGAACATATCCGGGGCGTGAAATCAGACCATTCGGTCAACAAGCTGGTGGAATATAATCTGGTTTGCGAAGTGGGACGCCTGGATGCACCGGGAAAACCGATTTTGTTTGCCACGACCGAAGAATTTCTGCGCAATTTTGGCATAGAATCGCTGGAAGATCTGCCGGTCATCAATCCTGAAAAAATTGAGGATTTCAAATTGGAGGCAGAAGAAGAGATTCAATTGGAACTGGATATCGAAATCTGAAAAAGGAGGAAACAAGATGCAGAGAACAAAATATGTACTGGATTCCCATACGCATACCATTGCCAGTGGTCATGCTTATAATACGATCAATGAGATGGCACGAGCTGCGGCCGATAAGGGGTTGCTGCTCCTGGGCATCACGGAGCATGCCCCTGCCTTAACCGGCTCCTGTAGTGAGATCTATTTTCAGAATTTGAAAGTAGTACCAAGGGAAAAGTATGGAATCCGCTTATTGCTAGGTGCGGAGCTGAATATTCTGGATGAGAATGGGACCGTTGACCTTTCAGAAAGGAGTTTACCGGGGTTGGATGTAGGAATTGCCAGCATGCATCCGGGATGTTATGAATGTGGTTCCCGGGATGCCAATACAGAGGCCTATATCAAGGCAATGGATACGCCACATGTGGATATCATCGGACATCCTGACGATGGCCGTTTTCCGATTGACGCTTTGGCACTGGTACAGGCGGCAAAAGAGAAACATGTGTTGATTGAATTAAATAATCATTCCCTGAATCCAAAGAGTTTTCGACAGGATGCCAGGGAAACAGATGAAAAAATATTACAGGCATGCAAGAAATATCAAGTTCCCATTATTCTTGGCAGTGATGCCCATGTGGAAGAGGATATTGCAGAATATCGTTTTGCAGAGAGAGTATTGGAAGTGGTAAACTTTCCACGCGAATTGATTGTCAATTATTCGGTGGATCAATACCTGGACTTTCTTCGGGAGAACCGATGATAAGCAAAGCACTTAATCTTCCTTGTGAAGAATGTTTTTGTCTAACATACTCTCAATAATGGTCTTTTTAACCCAGATATCGAAACTCAGGGAACAGATGAAAGCGAAATGAGATAGTAGTTTCCGCTCTTCGGAATCTTCCATATCGGCAAATGCCTTGTTAGCCTTTCGGAGCTTGCGGATCATATCTCTTGCTTCCTCATCAATGTTCTCCAACTGAATCTGAAAAATTTCCTGGTACACGTCCGTCAGATTGCGTCCTTCCTTACTCTGGAAGAATTTCTCTGTCATTGGTTCTAATATCCCTTGAATATCATTGATGGACAGGAAATTTTTAAAGTAATATATAAAAATCAAAAGAATCATGTGTTCTTTGGAGTATTTCTTTTTGTTCGAAGGGGGAAGGAGATTATTTTTGGAATAATTGTTGATCATGGTTTTCGTCAGGATCTTGTCATTCTCAAAGCGTTTGGAAGAACTCAGGTGTTCATCCATAAATGTCGTTACCTGATCCATATATAAGTCAATGCCTGGAATATCTTCTGGATTAATATAATCAATGCCCTGCATCGAGCGAATCAGTTCAATGATGTCCCGGTCATATTTTTCATGCATACTGTGTCAGATCCTTTCTGGTTAATCTCCTCATTATTATTGTAAAGTATAACGGATTTGGATACGAAGTGCAACATTTTTCCCGGATTGCATATATTGTTACGTAGTCAATCGTGAAAAATATCATAGACGGGAGCGGTGTAGATGCATCGACGAAAACGATACCATTATGAGCGTCAGGGTAAGATTCCAAAGAAGCCGTCTGGAGAGGAACCACGGATCGCAGAAACGATATCCCGCAAACTGCAGCTGTCAGAAGATGTATTGGCATCTGCACCATTATTGATGGGTTATGGACCACATCGGTTATGTTTGGAGAATTATCGTCATATTATAGAATACAACGATGATCTGATACGGATCCAGACCAAGATGGGGAGGATCCATGTCAAAGGAGAACGTCTGGTAATTGCCTATTTCCGGGATGATGGGATGTGTATTATGGGGAATATTTCAGCGATCGAATACCATCACTGATTCCAGTCTCATTTTAATGGGTTCCATTGTTTCTAAGGCATGCCGGATTCCCTGTGTCATCCGGGTTCATAAACGGGGAGGGGTCTTATCTTGGTACATAAAATATTAGGTTGGTTATTCGGCTATCTGTGCATCCGGTTCCGAGGGGAGGGGATGGAGCGGTTTATTAATCTATGCCATCATCATGGCATTAATCTATGGCGGATCTATCCCAGTTCCGGGGGGAAAGAAATGGTTGCCTGTATCTCCCTGAAAGATTACAGGAGAATCAGGAATATTGCGCGGAAGTCCAAAGTGTGGCCCCGGATTGCAGAGCGTCATGGGGCCCCTTTTGTATGCGCTGCTATGAGGCAGAGGAAAAGTTTCTTTGCCGGACTTGTCCTGTTTTTAGGACTAGTTCTCTTTTATTCGACCCGGATCTGGTCGATTGAAATTGCGGGACAGAGTTATCATACGCAGGACAGCCTGCTCCGCTTTCTTCGGACGCAGCAGGTGCATATCGGGATGGCGGGAAAACAGGTGATTTGCAGCCGGATGGAGGAACAGTTAAGAAAACAGTACGAGGACATTGGTTGGGTTTCGGCCAAGAAATCCGGGAGTAAAATTTATCTTCAGCTGCAGGAAGTGCGTTTGGTGGAAGCGGAAGCAGAAAAACAGCCATCCCATTTGGTTGCTTCCTGCAAAGGGACCGTAGTCCAGATTGTTACCAGGCAGGGAACCGCCAAAGTACACCAGGGAGACAAGGTAAAAAAGGGGGCGGTATTGATTTCAGGAGCCGTTGCTATTATGGGGGATAACGAAACCCTGTTGGGGAAACAATATGTAGAGGCACAGGGGGATATCATGATTGAAAGCAAAAAAAACTATCATGATGAATGGGAGGTCCGGCAGAAACAGAAAGTATATACAGGCCGGGAAAAAAAGATTTATCAATGGGATATTGCCGGAAAACAGTTTTTTTTGCATAATGTATTAAATCGTTTGGAAAGAGGGAAGAAATATGATATAATTCGGGAGGGTGGGCAGTTTTGTGATTTATTGTCTGCCTATGTTCCGATGGAGCGCTGGGTGACTACCTACCGATTTACTGAAGTGCAGGAGCGTGTATACGGAGAGGCAGAAGCAGATGAAATCCTGAGGAAACGATTGCAGAAATACTTACATCAGATGCAGGAGCAGGGGAATCTGCTGCAGCAATCGAATCCCGTCATTACCAGGCAGGGGAATAAATATGTCTGCGAGGATCAGATTGTCTGGTGGAAAAAACAGCAGAAACAGAAAAAGATATCGAAAAAGAAAATGCAGGCAGAAGAGAGCGAGAGGGAACAAAATGGCGATCATGGAAACGTTAATTGAGATACCGGCAGAACATGAAGGGAATGTCTTTGGGAAGCTGGATGAATATATTAAAAAGATCGAGCGGAGCCTGAATGTCACGATGGTGGCAAGGGATGGAACGTTGAAGCTGATTGGGGAGGCTGCGGATGTCAAGCAGGCGGATAGTGTTCTGATGCAGCTTTTGGAGTTGTCCAAACGGGGCAATACGATTACGGAGCAGAATGTGAATTATGCGTTGGGCATGGTGTTAGAGCACCGCAATCCTGACCTGGTTTCCATGGATTCCGACATTATCTGCCATACAATACAGGGCAAACCGGTCAAGCCAAAAACGGCGGGACAGAAGAATTATATTGATCTGATCCGCAAGAAAATGATTGTGTTTGGGATTGGACCGGCGGGTACCGGTAAGACCTATTTGGCAATGGCGATGGCCATTGAAGCGTTCAAACAGGATGAGGTCAGTAAGATTATTTTGACCAGACCGGCGATTGAAGCTGGGGAAAAACTTGGATTTCTGCCGGGAGATCTGCAGAGCAAGGTAGACCCTTATTTGCGGCCGCTCTATGACGCTTTATATCAAATTATGGGGGCGGAGAGTTATCTGCGCAATGTGGAAAAAGGGCTGATTGAGGTGGCGCCGCTTGCCTATATGAGAGGACGCACATTGGACAACTCCTTTATCATTTTGGATGAGGCACAGAATACGACTCCGGCGCAGATGAAGATGTTTCTAACTAGAATCGGGTTTGGTTCCAAGGTAATCGTGACCGGGGATTTAACGCAGAAAGATCTGCCGCACGGTACGAAATCCGGGTTGGAGCAATCCCTGGAGGTTTTGAAAAAGGTAGAGGATATCGGTTTCTCCTATATGACGAACCAGGATGTGGTGCGTCATCCGCTGGTACAGCAGATTGTTAATGCCTATGATGCCTACGAAAAGTCGAAACAGAAAAAAGCGGGAAAAGGGAAATAAACAGCCCGTCCGCATGGTGTTGTGTCAGGCAGAGAAATCGTACATTAGAGGAGAGGATGGAAATACATGCAGGTTACAAAGAATCAAACCAGCTGGCCTTTGCGGATCGGAGTGTATCTGGCCTTGCCAGCGGCAAGCATATATCATGGAATGAAATATAGTATGCCCCTATATGCGATGACAGCCAATGTATTGGTTTCATTGATATTAGCGGCGATTTTAGACCGTTTTGTCCGAAATCGCCAGGGAAAGCAAAACCGGTATTTGCAGAATTCGGGAATTTTTATCATACTATTCGTTGCGGCCAATCTTTTGATGGCGTGGGGATCTGAGGATGACTATGGTTATCTCTGGCTGCTTCCGGTGGTTGTGGCTACCGTTGGTACGGGGATTGATTATGGTATGGCGGTTTATCTGGTACTGCTCATCCAGAACGTGATGCTGCATACCGGAGAGTTTAATTCCTGGGTCTTGATTCTGAATTTTCTATACGGTATATTTACTGTCTGGATCCTGTCAAAAGAGCTTCGAGGGAAAATGCTGCCATATTTGTTACTATCTATGTTGTCTTTTGATGCCGTATTGCAGATTTTACAGTATCAGTTTCAGTTTTCTGCCATCATCAGCCATAAACGGCAGGTGGCTGTAGAGTTGATCAGTATCCTTCTGCTGGAATTATTTTTGGTCGGATATCTGTTATACCGAAAATGGCGTGGCGCAGAACCAGAAGCGGTGCGAAGCTGCCGCAGAAGTCTTCAGGCAGGACTGGAGGCGGCGCTGCGGGAAGACCATGCATTATTGGTTAGGATGCAGGAGTATTCGGAGCCGCTCTACCGACATTCGATGAGAATCAGTACGCTTGCGGCAAAGGCAGCGGCCTATATGGGGGGGGATGTTCAACTAGCCCAGGCAGGTGGTTTGTATCATGCGGTTGGCAAAATAATAGATCCCAAGAATTATCTCCATGCCAGTGTTCAATTACTCAAAGATTATAATATGCCGGAGGAATTGCAGGCAGTGGTCAGCCAGCACAGTGCAGGATATCCAAAGCCGCAGTCTATGGAGGCTGCGATCGTGATGATGTCGGAACGAGTTATTTATATGAGTGATGGATTGGAGAAAAAGGGAAAAAGAGAGGCGGTTTCTGACCAGTATTTAGTGGAAATGGCGTTCAAGCGTCGTTTGGAGGGCGGTAATTTGGCAGAATCCGGTTTATCGGAGGAGCAGATTGAGCAGCTAAAGACCTTTTATGCGGAGCAAGCGTTTGCGGCAGATCAGGAGGCACAGGACAGCGAATGACAATTTTAATGGAGAAAGAAATAGACGAGGAGATTGATTTTTCGTATGAAACGGTGGTGGAACAAGTCATCTGCCGATCAATTGAGATGGAACAGTGTCCCTATGAATGTGAAGTGAATGTGACGATTACGGATAACGAAGGGATACGGAATATGAACCGGGAATTCCGGGAACTGGATGTTCCGACCGATGTGTTATCTTTTCCGATGGTAGAATTCCGGGAACCGGCTGATTTCTCAGACCTGGAAGGAGAAGATGCCATGACGGGAAACTTTCATCCAGAGTCCGGGGAGCTTTTGCTGGGAGATATCGTAATATCCCTGGAACGTGCCCGGGAGCAGGCAGAAGAGTATGGACATTCCCTGAAACGGGAAATTAGTTTTCTGGTGGCACACAGTATGCTTCATCTGTTTGGATATGATCATATGGAAGAGGCAGAACGTCTCCAAATGGAGGGGAAGCAGGAACAGATTCTACAGAGCCTGGGGATTACGAGAGAGATCTGATTGGTATTAGGAAGGGAAAATACATGGATACGACAAAGAAAAGTAGCGGGGATGAGTTTTTGAAGCAGGGGAGTATTCTGGCGATGGCATCCATTATAGTGCGAATCATTGGGATGGTTTACCGGATTCCGATGGCGAATATTATCGGGGATGACGGGAATGGAATCTACTCTGCTGCTTTTGAAGTATACAATATACTGCTCATTATTTCCTCCTATGGCATGCCGATGGCGGTATCCAAAATGGTATCAGCCAAATGTGCACAGAAACAGTATAAGGGAGCTTTTCAGGTGTTTCGGTGCTCCATTTTATTTTCCGTACTGTCTGGCGGTATCATGGCGGTCTTTGTCTTTTTTGGCGCCGATTGGATTGAGCGTACCTTTTTTTCCAAGTTCCATGGCATTGCGATTCCGCTCCGGGTACTAGCGCCGACAATCTTTATTGTGGCGGTCATGGGTGTTTTCCGCGGTTTGTTCCAGGGACGGAATACCATGATGCCGACAGCGGTGTCACAGATTATAGAACAGATTGTCAATGCGGTTATCAGTATTGTGGCTGCTTATTATCTGATGATGGATCACAGCGCTTCCAAAAATCTGTCTGCCTGGGGGGCGGCAGGAGGTACGATGGGAACCTGCTTTGGTGCTCTGGCTGCCTTTGTCATTCTGTTTTTGATCTACCTGCTGTACCGCCCGGTAATGAAGCGGCAGATGCGGCGGGAACGCAGAAGAAATACGGAAGCGGTGTCAGAAACCTACCAGTTAATTTTCTGGACGGTGGTTCCGATCATCTTGAGTCAGACAGTCTATCAGCTCAGTGGTATCATTGATGTTACCATCTATAACTTTGCGATGGAAGCGCGCGGGGTTGATGACCGGATCGTGCGAACGATGCAGGGAATCTATAGCACAAAATACCGACTCTTAGTCAGCGTGCCGATTGCCGTTTCGACCGCGATTGCGTCGTCCATGATTCCAAGCTTGGTAGCTTCGGTTACCTCCTATGACCGAACGGCAATCCATGCCAAGGTCTCTATGGCAGTGAAATTCAATATGATCATCGCCTTTCCTTCTGCGGTTGGACTGGCAGTATTGGCGATTCCCGTCATCCGCCTGCTATTTCCCGGATCCGATTATGTGACGGGAGGATGGATGCTGATGACAGGTTCTTCCTGCATTATTTTCTATGCGTTGTCGACGGTAACCAGTGGCGTGCTGCAGAGTATTGATGAGATGAGCAAGCCGGTCATCCATTCCCTGGTTTCCCTGGTCATTCATGTGGTCCTTTTATTTGTCCTGCTGCGTTATACGACGATGGGAGCTTATGCTCTGGTCTTTGGGAATGTGACCTATCCGCTGGTTGTCTGCATTTTGAATGGCCGTTCCGTCAGACAGCATCTTGGATTTCGGCAGGAAGTTACCAAGACATTTTGTATTCCGTTTTTGTCTTCGGTTGCTATGGGAATTTTAACATTTGTAGTATATGAACTCCTGTTCCTGTTGACACACCGCATCTATATTGCAATTGTGCCGGCTTTTCTGGTGGCGGTGGCAAGTTATTTTGCCATGGTTCTGAAACTGGGTGGTCTAAATCGTGAAGAATTATATGAATTTCCGATGGGGCGGAGAATGTCCGTTGTGGCAGACCGTTTCCATCTGCTTCGTCATTAATTGGTAGAAAGGTCGATCTTGATTATGCATAAAATCACGAGAGAAGTGATACGTCAGATGGCAACATCCGATACGGTGTATTTCCGTGGGATGCGTTATTATGCTGCTCATGCGGTATCCAAGGTAACCTGGAATGAAGCGAACCAGCAGTACCGCAGTATGGTACAGGGAGGACATTCCTATACGGTAACCATTGATTTTGGGGAGGGGGACGCACTGTCGTACCGCTGCAACTGTCCTGCCAGGGTCAATCAGCACGGAGCCTGCAAACATGTAGTTGCGACCCTGCTGTTTATTTCAGATTACCAGCAGCGGGAAGGGATGCGGGAAAATCAAAAGAAAGAAGATCAAACCGCCTATGCTATTATTGAATACTTCCGCAAGAGGGAGTATCCTGGACTGACGCCGACTTTATACCGTCTGGATCTGCGCATCACGGTAAATGAACCGATGCATGGCAGGGATTCCAAGGCGTTTTTATGTTTGTATGCCGGCTCAGGAAGAATGTACAAGGTCTCCAATACCAAAAAATTTATCCGGGATTATATGGAGGGATCCGTCATCTGCCTGGGGAAAGGATTTCGTTTTCTGCCCGGAGAGTGTGCGTTTGAGCCAATTTCCAGACAGGTGATGGAATATCTGGTAGAGATCTATGAAATCCAGGAAACGCTGGGGAAAACCTACTATTCCAATCTGTTCAACCGACAGGAGCTGGTGCTGTCAGAAAATATGCTTCGGAAACTTTTGAAACTGGCGGAGGGATTGTCCATTCAGATGTATTTTTGTGGAAGAGATATGGGAGTTACAGAAATTGTCTGTGGAAACCCGGAACTTTCCATGGAGATTGCGATGGATGACCAGACGCTTTTCCTGCAGGAGAATACCGAGGAAATGCCGACGGCGGTATGTGAAGACGGATCCATTCTGCTCTTTGGAGATACCCTATATCTGCCAGAGAAAGAGTTTATTGCCAACCTCTTGCCCTTTTACACGGCGATTTTTGGCGGTGACCACAGGCGGTTGGAATTTCGTGGAGAACATATGGGGGCATTTATTGAAAAAGTTCTGCCGGTCATTAATAAATCTATGTTTATTACGGTTCCCGAAGAAATTCGGGATCATTATATTGTTGAACCGGTTTACCCCAAACTCTATCTAGATATGGTAATGCAGCGCCATCGTCCGGTGATTACAGCGACCGTTCATTTCTGCTATGGCCGTTATGAAATCAATCCTTTGGAGGAGGCGCAGACCGGCTCCTATATTGTGGTGCGTGATCGGGAAGAGGAGGAGCGGCTGATGCATCTTCTGTATGACGTGCATTTTGTTGTTCAGGGAACCCGTTTTCAAATCGCCAGGGAAGAAGACATTTTTCGTCTGATGTCGGAACATCTGCAGAAGTTGACAGAGCAGTTTGAGGTCTATTATTCCAAAGGATATAAGTCGATCTCTATCAGTAAAATGGGAGCAGTGCGGATGGGAATCCGTCTGAATACCGATATCAATTTATTGGAAATGGATCTGGGATATACACAGATTCCCAAGGCGGAGCTGGAAGAATTTTTTCGCGCCGTCCGTCTGAAACGAAAATATTACCGTCTGAAAAGCGGCGCCTTTATTGATCTGACACAGCAGGAGAAAAATATGGAGCTGCTGCGCCAGGTATTGGAGGTCGCGGAGAGTACCGAACATGGGACCGTTCGGTTTCAGCAGAATTCTGCCCTCTATCTGGAAGAACTGTTGCCTCATTCCAACCGGATCCAGAAAGAGGAGAGCTACCAGAAGCTGATCCATGATTTGCGGATGCCGGGAAAAACAGATTGGGAGATTCCGTCCTGTCTGGTGGAGGTGCTGCGTCCCTATCAGACGGTTGGGTTCCGTTGGCTAAAGACGTTAGCGCATTACGGAATGGGAGGAATTCTGGCCGATGATATGGGGTTGGGAAAAACTATTCAAACGATTGCCTATATCTGTTCCCATCCCGGGACAACTACGCTAATCGTTTGTCCGACCTCTTTGGCCTATAACTGGCAGGAGGAATTTGATAAATTTGCTCCCCATATCCGTACCTGTATCGTTTCCGGTAGCCCGGAAGAGCGGAATCGGTTACTGACACAACACCGTGAGCTTCAGGACGTGTGGATTACGACCTATCCTCTGATCCGAAAGGATGCAGCGAATTACAGAGATCTTTCCTTTGATGCGATGTTTATTGATGAGGCGCAGTTTATCAAAAATCCGTCTTCCCTGGGGGCAAAAGCGGTGAAAACGGTCAGAGCCTTACATCGGTTTGCATTGACAGGCACGCCGATTGAAAATTCCCTGTCCGAACTATGGTCCATCTTTGACTTTGTGATGCCGGGATTTTTCCCGAACTACCATCGGTTTGCGGAACAGTATGAGAAGCCAATCCTGCGGGAAAACAATGAGAAGAAAATGCAACTTTTGCAGAAAAGAATTCAGCCGTTTATTTTGCGGCGTATGAAAAAAGATGTCTTAAAGGAGCTGCCGGATAAGATCGAGACCAGGCGGACAGCCGCTATGACTTCGAAACAGAAGAAAATATACCGATCTTATCTATCCCGGATCCAGGCAGAGATCCGGGACAAAGAGAGCTTTTTGGAAGGGCAGGATCGGATCCAGGTGCTTGCGGCATTGACCAGGCTGCGGCAGATCTGCTGCCATCCCGGGACATTTGTGGAGAATTATCAGGGGGGGAGTGGTAAACTGGATCTCTTGATGGAGCAATTGCCGGATATTCTGGCGGCAGGGCATAGTGTTCTGATCTTTTCCCAGTTTACCAGTATGTTGTCCATCATTGCGCAGGAATTGCGCCAGTCCGAGATTCCGTTTTATTATCTCTCTGGCTCGGTGCCGCCAAAGGAGCGGAAAAAAGAGGTAACCTCCTTTAACCAGGGGGATGTCAATGTCTTTCTGATCTCTCTTAAAGCAGGAGGAACGGGATTAAATCTGATCGGCGCCGACACGGTCATCCATTTTGATCCTTGGTGGAATCCGGCCGTGGAGGAACAGGCGACCGACCGGGCATACCGGATTGGGCAGAAGCGAAAAGTACAGGTGATCAAGTATGTGATGGAAGATTCCATCGAAGAAAAAATTTATGAATTGCAGAAACGCAAAAAGAACTTATCGGACCGGGTGATCCATGCTGGGGAAACGTTTCTGAATCAGTTGACGGGAGAAGAGATTTATGAGCTGCTTCGTCCGGAGGACACGGAAATCAATTTTTGAATGTTACTATTTACTTGTGATGGATTTTGTAATGGGTCATTTTCTGTTATCCATTATTTATTCGACTCTTTCTGCTGTTTCGTCCGCAATATCCTGATATGTCCGATGAGACAAAATTTGCCCTGCCCGGCAAGTTTACGCCTTTCGAAGAAACTGTCTGCCTTGCGTGCCGTATTGTTTATTGGCGTGCTCGTGCGCCGTACTTCCACATGCTACGTTTGTATGTTCTTTTTTGCGGGCAATTTGAATACGCCGGTACT
>CANRZB010000048.1 GCA_947644195.1 uncultured Clostridium sp. | reverse complement strand
ATGTGTGGGAATATATCCAGCGGCTTCAAAAGCAGAAAAATATGACGATCTTTCTTACCACCCACTATATGGATGAGGCGGAGGTCTGTTCAAAAATCGTTATTATGGACCACGGAAAAATCGTTGCACACGATACACCGGAGAACTTAAAACATCAATATACGGGTACGGAGGTCGATGTTGTCTGCACACAGACGGAACCATTGGAAGCTACATTATGGGAACAGGATGTTTCCTATCGGAAAGATGGAAACAAACTAATTTTTCATACAAAGAAAGCGCCTGCCGCATTGGAAATTTTATCTGCACACAGAACCGCAATTACAGACTTTGAAGTAAAAAACGGGACGCTGAACGAAGTGTTCCTGGCAATTACAGGAAAGGAGATTCGAGAAGGATGAATCCAATTACTGCTATTTTACAAAGAAATTTACTAAATTATATCAGGAGTAAGGGACGGGTATTTGGATCGCTCTTTATGTCCATGTTTATGCTGGTAATGTTTTCATTTCTGATGAAATCTTCCATGAGCGGCCTTGACGCGCCCATGAACTATCTGATTTCCGGTGTGATTATCATGAGCGTGTTTCAGGTTAGCGTAAATAATTCCTCCGATATCTTGTCCGATATTTCCAGCGGATATATGAAAGAGGTTTTGGTTGCGCCCATCGCACGGACGCAGATTTCTATGGGGCACATTCTGTCGGGGGCGGTCATCGCTACCCTGCAAGGTGTCGTTACCATGACCTGTGGCATTGTTCTTGGACTGCGGGTGGGTGTTTTGCAAATCCTGCTCTTGGTTGCGGTAATGTTAGTTTCCGCTATGACATTCAGTGCTATCGGCCTGTTTCTGGCTACAGTTTCCCGCAACTCTCCTGCCTTTCAGACCCTCAGTTCCATGATTATGATGCCCCTGACCTTTGTTTCCGGCGCATATATCCCTACCACCATTATACCCGGCTTTCTCCTGCCCATCGTCTACTTAAATCCACTGACCTATACGACCTCAATTTTCCGTTATATCGCTTTGGGCGCACACACGATGTCCACAGAGGAATTGGTGAAACAGGGGATGGCCTTCTACATTGGCGGATTTGTTATTACGCCGTTGATGGGGCTGGCTATTACCATTTTGATTGGCGTCTTTTTCTTTTTGCTGTGTGTCCGTAAATTTAACCGCGCAGACTTTTCCACTGTCAAGGTTGCCGCAGGTATGCGGGGCGGTGGCGCTCCAACCAAAAGCTAACTTGTAACAATTTCAGCTAATGAATGTTTTAACAGTTATGGCATTTATATCAATTGTCATAAGGGGTACTTCTGGAAATTATGGATTCCCATCACTGGAATATTTTTTGTAGTATCTCGTCCTGATGAAGCAGTTCTAATGCCAGCTTTCGATACTTTTCTTCATGGAGGAAGGTATGCCGGAATGGTTTCATGGATGGAGCTAGAGTAATCGCTTGTTCATAGTCCCTAATATCCAGAGGTAGCGTCTGTACATAGTCAAAGAAACCGGTATCGGTAAAAATGGTTCTTACCCGTTGATAGCGGTGGTTTTGTACTAGGCTCATCAGATAGGTGGCAATGCCCACTTGGATCCCATGCAGTTGTGGTTTTTCCAGAAATTTATCTAGGGCATGAGATATCAAATGTTCACTGCCACTGGTCGGTGCGCTGCTCCCTGCAATTTCATTGGCAACGCCGCTCATCGCCAGGGAGTCTAACAATTCCTTGAGGAACAAATCATCCAGAATGGTCTCAAAAGGAGTGCGCACAAAGCTATTGACTGCTTTCTTGGCAATCATCATGGCAAAATCATTCACTTCTGCATAGCCACCGTCCTCTTCATATTGCCAGTCATAGAGCGCTGTGATCTTGGAAACCATATCTCCAATGCCGGAATAGAGAAAATGTTTCGGCGCACTTTTGATGATTTCTGTGTCGGCAATAATACCATAGGGCATCCTCGCTGGAACGGAGTTTCTTTTTCCCTCAATCAGCAGGGAAGCGCTTGCACTGGAGAATCCGTCGCTGGAAGCGGAAGTCGGGATACTGATAAACGGCAGTTTGCGCAGGAAGCCGCAGTATTTTGCGGCATCAATAACTTTGCCCCCGCCCAATCCGACAACGGCTTGTGTCTTATTCGGGAGACAAAATGCTAGGGCGGTAATATCTTCAAAATGCACGGAATCCAGTTCCTGGTATTCCAATACCTCAATGTCAGCGTCCAGCAGGGAATTCATTACCGTAGTTCCGAACAGGTCAATCAGGCCGTTTCCAAAGAAAATCACGATTTTCTGCAAATGGTTCTCCTTTAGGAAGCTGCCAATTCGCTCTAATGCACCTGCTTCCACTTTTAGAAAAGCAGGGATAGCAATGTAGTCATTATGTTTTTGTTTCATCATCTACCTCCGGTTTCTCACACATTTTCTTGTTTAAAATTCCTTTGTGTGGCTTGATGTTAGTGTGGCCAAAAAGTGTTCTTTCCATCAACATTAAATATCTCCTTGAGTATATCACTTCTATGTCCTGTTTACTATCCCTCTTGATTTCCGTGTATTCCATGTATGGTTGAAAAAAGGAAAACTTGGTGTTATTCTTTTTATGAAGATGGAAGAAAGGAGAAAATCTAATCACTTTTTTATGATTGGATGAAACGGAAACAGATGAAGGTTAAAATATCTATGATATTAGGCTATATTTTATGTATTCTATTTGAGATTATTGTGGCAGTTAAGAATTATTCGCTTTTTATGAAAACCTATGGAAAGGCATCCTTTGCAAAAGGAGCCGCCAGTATTGTGGTGTTTTGGATGCCGTATCTTATCATATTTATTGCATTTACGGCGTTATTTATTTTTTTATGGAAGAAATTTGGATCTAAAAAATGAGGGGGCGGTAGTTCTAAATAATGATAGAGATTGGTGCTGATTTATTATGTAAATCTAATTCTGGTGCAGTGGAAAAACAGTTTTTGGTTATTAGCTGGTGCTGGAAAAATATGGAAGAAACAAATGCTGCATGTCCGTATGTTCCAAAGTCAACAGCTTCACTTTCTTGTCGATTCCTCCGGCATATCCCGTCAGACTGCCATTCGTTCCAACTACTCTGTGGCAGGGGATGATAATTGAGATTTCATTGTGTCCAACTGCGCCACCTACCGCTTGTGCGGACATGCGGGATAACCCTCTCTGTTCTGCAATTTCCTTTGCGATTTTCCCATAAGTGACTGTTTTTCCGTAAGGGATTTTTTGCAGGATTTTCCAGACGGAAAGCTGAAAAGGAGTACCCATCATATGGATCGGTGGTAAAAAGTTCGGCTCTCTGCCCGAAAAATAGATATTTAGCCATTCCTTAGTTTGGCCAAGGATAGGCGTTTCTTTTTCTTCATGTTCCGGGGCAAGATGGTCTGCATCGTATTTTTCTCCATCAAACCATAGACCAGTCAGTCCGGTTTCATCAGCGGCTAGGAGAATATCACCAAGAGGCGATGGATAATGAGTTATAAATTGCATTTGGTACATCCTTTCGTTATATGATATAGTATTGCTTAGCGTCCACCAAGCAGTTATTTCATCTTATCAAATAATATTTTATCACATAAATTAAGTAAAAAATACCGGTAATATGTATGTTATGTGTTATACTGTTTTATATGATTCATCAGAGGATGTTTTCAAAATCATTTACGGAGGTAAAATACGATGATTATTGGATTTGGTATCGTAAGTATCGTTGCTGCTATTTTTATTGGCATAGGAATCAGTTGTCGAAGATCACAGGAGGCGGTAGGTTTCTTTACCTTTGTCGAACCGCCAACGGTAGAAGATATCGAACATTATAATCGTGCCGTATCCATTTTATGGATTGTTGCAGGGGGGATTATCGAAATTTTGGGAATCCCGTTCTTCTTTTTGCAACAGAATTCCCCGTTATGGATTCTTGTGATTTTTGCGGTTATGCTTTTGGTAATTGTAATGATGATTGCGTATCTTAAGATGGAAGCAAAACATAGAAAATAGATCACTACCTGTTTTCTTCCTCATCATTGGAACCTAAGCCGCCATTTTTTTGATCCTGTGTTTTCTTTTTTTTGATCTCTCGGTAGGCTTCCAGCATACCATTTTTGACCGCCCATTTAATGATAAAATATAAGGCGATTAAAACGACAATCGCTGTTCCAGCGCTCATTCCCAATTCTTGCCAAAAATCTGCCATTCTTTCATTCATCTCAAATTCTTTCCATAAATCCATGTTTTTTCCTCCTGACATTGCTTTATATTTTGTTCACTCTCCGATGATTTGGGAGTTATTTAACAAACTTACAAATACTTCGCTTATCATTTCGCTGATTTCTGTTCCGGTAAAACGGCACATTTTGGTTGCACACAGAGCAGCAATTCCGTGTGAATAGATCCACAAATGACGATATAAATTTACAGCGGTCTTTTTGTCAAGTCCGTATCCCTCGGTAATAGAGGTAAGGATTTTTTCGTAATTATCTTCGATTAAGGGCAAAACTGCGTCAATGTCAGGGATGGAAGCCTGTTCGCTCATAAAGAGAAGCTGAAACAATTTAGGTTCTTGCACTGCGAAAAGAATGTACTGTGTTCCCACGCCATGAAAGGCGGGAGAGTTTGAGAGCCCTTTTTCAATGTAACTTTTGTAGCAGGCTTTCGCAGCTTCTAACACAGAGTTCTGGACTTCTTCCATGTTTTCAAACACAGTAAAAATAGGACAGGAAGAACATCCGAGCTTTTTGGCAAGGGTCCTTGCCGTCAAACCAACCATCCCATGTTCTCTGATAATTTCTAATGCGGCGTTTGTGATTTGTTCTTTCGTAAATTTTGCTTTTGGTGGCATAGTATTTTCCCTCAATTCAAATACTGCTGTTCTATAATGCTTGTTCTATAACGACTGTTCTAATTATATCTTCCTTACTTCGAAAAGTCAATTGATATTTTAAAAAGATAAGGGGATATTTCAGTTATGGGATAGTTGAGTTTCCATTTTTTGTACTTTTCTATGTCAAGGAATTGCCGTAAGGATTTCAAAACAAAAAGCGGAAACCCAAGTTAGAATAGGCTTGCTTTGATGATAAGAATTGTATAAGATAAACATAGTACAAAAGTGAAAGGGGGAATTCATAATGGTTTATAAATGCAGCATTTGCGGATATGAGTACGATGAGGAAAAAGAAGGTAAGCCATTTTCTGAATTGACAGAATGTCCGATCTGTAAACAGCCACCAGATAAATTTGAAGCAGTGGAGGGGTCCGAGCCGGTAGTTCGTTCTGTGGAATCTCAAGAACAATCGGCTGTGCCTGATGCGGCAGGAATGGATTTAAATTATCCGAAAGAAACACGTCAGTTGGATAGGAACTACCGATATATGAAAGAAATCCATGAGATGGCTGTGAGTGGAAAATCAGCGATTGAGGCAATGGGGACACAGATGAAAATGCCAGATTGGGATGATATCCTTGTGCTGGGAGCGCAGTTAAATCCCATGCTTTTGGAGGAACATACGAAGGTGTCGTTGAAAACGATGATCGGAAAACATGCAGAAAAGCCAATGGAGCTTGATATGCCGGTTTACATCTCACATATGTCTTTTGGTGCGCTTTCTAAGGAGACAAAAATTGCGTTGGCAAAAGGGAGTGCGGCAGCAGGTACGGCAATGTGCAGTGGGGAAGGTGGTATTCTTCCAGAGGAGAAGGAGGCTGCATATAAGTACATTTTTGAATATGTGCCGAACTTATATAGCGTTACCGATGAGAATCTAAAAACATCTGATGCGATAGAGATTAAAATAGGACAGGGTACCAAGCCGGGTATGGGCGGACATTTACCGGCTGAAAAAGTTACCCCGGAAATTGCAAAAATAAGAAATAAGCCGATGGGGGAAGATATTATCAGCCCTTCCAAATTTGAAGGTATCAATAGTGCAGAGGATTTGAAGGGACTGGTTAGTGAGCTGCGTATGCGAAGTGAGGGTAGACCAATCGGTATCAAGATTGCTGCCGGGCGTATTGAGAAAGATTTAGAATTTTGTGTGTCTGCTCATCCTGACTTTATCACTATAGATGGACGAGGCGGTGCAACCGGTGCATCTCCCGCAATAATAAGGGATTCTACGAGTGTTCCGACCATCTATGCACTTTATAGGGCAAGAAAATATCTGGATTCTATTGGTTCAGACATTGACCTGGTCATTACCGGGGGCTTGAGAGTATCTTCCGATTTTGCAAAAGCGATTGCTATGGGTGCAGATGCTGTTGCAATTGCTTCGGCTGCTATGGTTGCAGCAGCTTGTCAACAATATCGTATCTGTGGTACGGGTATGTGTCCGGTAGGAGTGGCTACGCAGGATGAAACATTGCGTGAAAGATTACATATTGATGCGGCTGCAAAACGGGTGGAAAATTATCTGAAATGTTCTGCGGATGAATTGAGGATATTTTCAAGAATTACCGGGAATAGGGATATTCATGATTTATCGGTTGCCGATCTTTGTACCATTAACGAGGAAATTTCTGAACATACCAATATTGCACATGCGGGGGAAGAGTGTTCCGGCTCTGTATAGTCGAAAGGGCAGAGTTTTGCTCGTGAAATGCTTGCAGAGGGAATCTGGCTGCGCACACATCCGGCATGGCTGGTAAGCAGTACGGCGGATAATCCGTATAATTATCAAACAAGGGAGATCTTGAAGCAGTTTGAAGAAATGGGGATTGCTGCATCCGAGGGAAATACGATCTTCCCGGAGGGTAATGCACTTATTTATTTGAAAGAGTATTTTGATCAGAATCCTGTCGTAAGGAATCCTTATCAGGAGGATCCACGAGAGATTCGTTCCATTTGCGTTGACCCGGAAGGAAATGTGTTGGGAGAGAATATCTATCGCAAGGATATCTTAGACATATTATCAGAGTATTCGCCAGAAGAAGGGTAAGAATTGTAATTTGCTTCATGGCGATGTTGGACATGTCCAGCCAATAGCTAGCAAATTACATTTTGTAAAAAGAAAGGGGTTATTGATGGAACGATGGGATTTATATACTAAGTATAGGGAAAAAACAGGAAGGGAACAGATTCGGGGAGAAAAGATTCCAGAGGGTTTCTATCATTTGGTGGTACATGTGTGGATACGCAACAGTAAAGGGGAGTATTTGATTTCACAGCGTTCTGCAAACAGACCGACATTTCCACTTATGTGGGAATGTGCCGGAGGATCTGTGCTACAGGGAGAAAGCAGTATAGAGGGGGCGCTTAGGGAGGTAAAAGAAGAGGTGGGGGTGGAATTAGTGCCGGAATCCGGGGAGTTACTTTTCACAAAAATCCGGGGCAGAGATTACAACGATATTATGGATGTGTGGCTTTTTGATTATGAAGGGGAGCCACATTTGGAAGAGGCTACCACAGATGAAGTTGCTGCCTGCAAATGGATGACGGTTTCGGAAATTAGGAATTTATATGAGGAGAAAAAACTGGTACAGAACCTGGATTATTTTTTCTGTATATTAGACGCTGTTCAGCCTGATTATAGTGGTATCATTGGAAAAGCAGTACAGGGAACGGTAGACCGTCCGTTGGGATCCTCCCATCCCAGGAATCCGGAAATGATTTATCCAATTAATTATGGATATGTTAATGGTGTGTTTGCCAGAGATGGCGAGGAACAGGATGTGTATCTCTTCGGGACAGAGGAACCTCTGAAAACTTTTGAGGGGAAGGTTATCGCCGTGTGGCATCGCTTCAATGATGAGGAGGATAAATGGATTGTGTCCTTGGATGGCAAGGACAGAACAGAGGAAGAAATTCTTGGGGATATTTCCTTCCAGGAACAGTATTTTTATGGAAAGTTGTATTGGTAATCGGATGGGGACGTATTGATAGTAAGGGAGGATGCTATGAATCGGGAACAGGCGAAAAAAAGGGCAGCAGAATTGGTGGAGAAAATGACAATCGAGGAAATGGCATCTCAATTGCGTTTTGACGCACCAGCGATCGAGAGATTGGGAATACCGGAATACAATTGGTGGAATGAAGGGCTACACGGATTGGCGAGGGCGGGGACGGCTACTGTATTTCCGCAGGCAATTGGACTGGGTGCGACCTTTGACACAGAACTGCTTGCGCAGATTGGAGAAGCAGTTTCCGTGGAGGCGCGTGCAAAATATAATGCCTCTCTGCAGGAGGGAGACCGTGATATCTATAAGGGATTGACCATATGGTCTCCCAATGTGAATTTGTTTCGGGATCCCAGGTGGGGGAGAGGCCATGAAACCTATGGAGAAGATCCTGTTTTAATTAGTAGAATGGGTGTCTCGTTTATTCAGGGACTACAGGGAGACGGAGAATATTTAAGAACCGCAGCATGTGCAAAACATTTTGCCGTTCACTCTGGTCCTGAGGATATGCGGCATTTTTTTGATGCGAAGACGGATCAGAAGACATTGTGGGAAACCTATCTGCCAGCATTTGAAGCCTGTGTGAAAGAAGGCGAAGTCGAGTCGGTTATGGGGGCATACAATCGTACTAACGGGGAACCGTGTTGTGCCCACCGTTATCTGATGGATGAGGTGCTGCGGGGCAAGTGGGGGTTTCCGGGGCATTTTGTATCAGATTGCTGGGCCATCCGGGATTTCCATGAGCAGCATAAGGTCACAGAACGACCGGAGGAAAGCGTCACACTGGCCTTGGAAAAAGGATGCGATGTCAATTGTGGTTGTACGTATCAGAAAATATTATCTGCTTATCAGGAGGGAATCCTTCCTTTGGAGCATATCAAACGTTCTGCGGTTCGGCTGTTTACCACCCGTTTTCTGTTGGGTATGTTTGATCAGACGGAGTATGACAGCATACCGTATGAAAAGGTGGAATGTAGAGAACATCTGGAGCTGGCTTCCAGGGCAGCGAGAGAAAGTGTTGTTCTGCTGAAAAATAATGGGATTCTTCCATTACAGAAAGACAAGTTAAAAACGATCGGCGTGATTGGACCCAATGCGGACAGCAGGGCGGCATTGATCGGAAACTATCATGGGACCTCTTCCCGTTATATTACTGTGTTGGAAGGAATACAGGATTATGTAGGGGATGAGGTAAGGGTGCTTTATTCCCGTGGCAGTCATTTGTATCTCGACAGGGAAGAAGCCCTTGCGAAAGAAGATGACAGATTATCGGAAGCTAGGACGGTGGCAAAGTGTTCTGATCTGGTGGTATTGTGTCTGGGGCTGGATGAATCACTGGAGGGTGAGGAAGGAGATGACGGGAACGGTTATGCTTCGGGGGATAAGAAAGATTTAAAACTCCCGGCATCGCAGATACGGCTGCTTGAAACGGTAATACAGACGGGAAAACCTTTTGTTTTGTGTATGCTGTCGGGAAGTGCGATGGATATGAATGATGCAGACCGCTATGCCTCTGCCATTTTACAGGTATGGTATCCGGGAGCAAGAGGTGGAAAAGAGATTGCGGATATTCTGTTCGGTAAGGTTTCGCCCTCTGGAAAACTACCGATTACCATTTATAGGGATCTGGAGGGGATGCCTGCTTTTACCGATTATTCTATGGAAGGGAGAACCTATCGGTATCTGCAAAAACCGCCGCTTTATCCGTTTGGCTATGGCTTGACTTATGGAGATACTTGCGTGACACGGTTATGGTGGGACACTCCATGTTATGAGGATTTGGTTCGGAAGGGCGCCAAGGTACTGGTGCAGGCTGCCAACAGAGGAGGCGTTGAGACACAGGATGTCCTGCAATTGTATGTCCATGTGACGGGAACGGAACAGGAGGTGCCGAATCCGAAACTGGCTGCATTTTGTAGAGTGAATCTCAAACCTGGGGAGGAAAAAACGTTTGAACTATGGATACCGACGGAGGCTTTCTCTACGGTCAATGAGAAGGGAGAACGATGCTTTGATGGAACAGGCGCTTATATTTATGCCGGATTCGGGCAGCCGGATTCCAGAACCAGGGAACTGACGGGACGAGAATGTAAATGTTTGAAGGTATGAGAGGACGGATTTCATGGAATGTGAGACTTGTGCAAATTATTACTATGATGAGGAATACGAAGAATATCTCTGTGATGTGAATATGGATGAGGATGATTATGTCCGTTTTCTCAGTAATAAACGGGAGAACTGTCCTTTTTACCGCAATGGGGATGAATACCGCGTGGTTAGAAAACAAATGTAAAATTGTGATAAGTTATTAGAGAAGAAGTGGAGGCTGCGTATGGCAGATCTTAATAAGACGCCTAAGCTGGCGTTATTGGGGATGCTGGTAGCACTAGCGATGGTGTTATCCTGGTTAGAGGCACAAATTCCGGTATTTGTGGCGGTTCCCGGTATGAAATTGGGATTGACCAATCTGGTGGTCTTGACTGCTTTATATGGGTTGGGTGCGAAAGAGGCTGTTTTTTTGAATTTTGTGCGGATCCTGCTGGTAGGGTTGACGTTTGGTAATATGGTTTCATTTTTATATAGCCTGGCGGGAGGAATTCTCAGTGGAATGATAATGATTGGATTAAAGCGGACGAATCGGTTTTCTGTCATTACAGTCAGCGTGGCAGGAGGGGTATTCCATAATGTGGGGCAGATCCTGGTGGCTATGGTAATTCTGGAGACAGCATCGTTGGTGTATTATCTGCCTTTTTTATGGCTGGGGGGTATGGTTTCGGGATTGTTGGTTGGGATTCTGGGAGCACAGTTGGTAAAGAGGCTGCAGGGGCTGTGGCAGTGAAACTAAGATTAGTCATTTTCTACAAAAACAGTGGATCAAATCTGTTTAAATTCCCAATTTTGAAATATTTTGAAGTATAATGAAAGAAACTGATTGAAAATAGAAAAACAATATGCTATTATCTAATAAAATCAATCAATATCAGTCAGATGCAATCAAAATCATCCAAGGAAAGGAGGGAAGAAATGCTGACAGAGAAAAGACATGAAATCTTATTAGAAGCGGTCAATCGGCGTGGAAGTGTCCGATTAAATGAATTGTGTCAATTGCTCCAGAGTTCCGAGTCAACGGTGCGGAGAGATTTAAGCCTGTTAGCGGAGAAAGGATTGTTGACCAAGGTGCGTGGCGGTGCCATGGCTCTAAATGAAAATCTTACATCCGTGGAACATAATATGGATGAAAAATCATTGTTGTATGTACAGGAAAAGGATGCGATTGCCAAATATGCGGCTGGTCTGGTGATGGACGGGGACTTTGTCTATATAGATGCGGGAAGTACAACCGAGAAAATGATTGCTTCTCTTACGGCAAAACATGTTACTTTTGTGACGAATGCATTTCTGCATGCCAGAAAATTGGCGCAGAGAGGATATCAGGTCTTTGTCCCTGCCGGAGAGATCAAGGCGTCTACCGAAGCGATTATCGGAACGGGATGTCAGATGAGCTTGCAAAATTATAATTTTACCAAATGTTTTATGGGAGTCAATGGAATTTCCCTTTCCGGTGGTTTTTCCACTCCCGACCAGAATGAAGCCGGCATTAAAACAACGGTAATGAATCACAGCCGGGAAATATTTGTTTTAGCAGACCATTCAAAGTTTGATAAAATTACATCTGTTACATTTGCATCGTTAAATAGGGGTATTATAATTACTGACAAGTTACAAAATGAAAAATATGCGCAGGAAACTGTGGTTAGAGAGGTAGGGTAACGGCAGGTTAGCGCAGTTGGAACGTAAATGTGGCAATGTTAGTCAGGTATATGGAAAGGGAGGATATTATGCGTATTGTGGATTTAATCAGTCGGGACAGTATGATGTTGCAGGCAGCTCCAAAAAGCAAGTCAGAGGCAATTGACATGCTGGTGGAACTGCAAGTCAAGGGTGGAAGAATTGCGGATCGGGTTGAGTACAAGAAGGGAATTTTGGCGAGGGAGGAATTAAGTTCTACTGCGATCGGGGAGGGAATTGCGATTCCCCATGCAAAAAGTGAAGCGGTGCGGGAACCATCACTGGCAGTCATGACAGTGCCGGATGGAGTGGATTATGATGCGATGGATGGTGAGCCGTCCCATCTGTTTTTTATGATTGCAGCGCCGAATGACGGTGATGTACATCTGGATGTTCTGGCTCGATTGATGACCGTTTTAATGGATGAAGAACTCAAAGATAAGCTGATTGCTGCAAAGACCAAGGAGGCATTTCTGGATCTGATTGATCAGACGGAGAAAGAGAAGTATCCAGAGGAAGCGGAGTCGAAAAAAGGCAGTGCTTCCGCATCCGGTTATAAGGTATTGGCGGTAACCGCCTGTCCGACAGGAATTGCACATACCTATATGGCGGCGGAAGCCCTGGAAAAAGCGGGCAAGAAAATGGATATTTCCATTAAGGTGGAAACCAATGGATCCGGCGGGGCTAAGAATGTGTTGACCCAGGAGGAGATTGATCAGTGTGACGGTATCATTGTGGCTGCGGATAAGAGTGTGGAAATGTCCCGATTTGATGGCAAAAAGGTTATCAGTACCAAGGTTTCTGATGGAATCAAGATCCCGGAAGAATTGATTGGACGGATAGAAGCCGGGGATGCGCCGGTATATCATCATACGGGAGCGAAAGCAGCTAATGCGGATGCTGGAGAGGAAAGTCTAGGCAGGAAATTGTATAAGCATTTAATGAACGGAGTTTCTAATATGCTGCCGTTTACCGTGGCAGGTGGAATCTTTATTGCACTTGCTTTTCTGATTGACACTTTGTGCGGAGCGCCGCAGGATGCCAACTTTGGTACGTATACGGCAGCAGCGGCATTTTTCAAAACGATGGGAGGTTTTGCCTTCAATTTCATGATTCCGGTATTGGCGGGATATATTGGAATGAGCATAGCCGACAGACCTGGTTTTCTGGTGGGATTGGTTGGGGGCTATCTGGCAACGACAGGGTCCACATTTACTAAGATTGGCGGAGATGTGCCATCTGGTTTCCTGGGAGCATTGCTGGCTGGATTTGTCGGTGGTTTTCTGATGTTATTGCTTGAGAAGCTTTGTGATAATCTGCCAAAGGCATTGAATGGAATTAAACCGGTATTGATTTATCCGTTGGCGGGTCTGGGAATCATTGCTGTTGTCATGTGTGCCGTCAATCCATTTATGGGATTGATCAATTCAGGGTTGTATCAGTTCCTGAGTAACATGGGGGACAGCAGTAAGGTGTTGCTGGGATGTATCCTGGGAGCTATGATGTCTATTGACATGGGTGGACCGTTTAATAAGGCGGCCTATGTGTTTGGTGTGTCTGCGATTGCTTCGGGCAATTATGATATTATGGCGGCGGTTATGATTGGCGGTATGGTGCCTCCGATTGCGATTGCTTTAAGCACTTCATTTTTTGCAAACCGCTGGACAGAGGAGGAGAGAAAAAATGGTCCAGTCAATTATATTATGGGTCTGAGCTTTATCACGGAGGGAGCCATTCCTTATGCCGCTGCGGACCCGATCCGTGTCATTCCGTCCTGTATGGTGGGCGCTGCTGTTGCCGGCGGATTATCTATGGCGTTTCATTGTACACTCATGGCGCCGCATGGCGGGATCTTTGTGTTTGCGGTTGTAGGACACTGGCCATTATATCTGGCAGCGCTGTTTGCGGGTTCGGTCGTTAGTATGTTGCTATTAACGTTACTGAAGAAAAAACGGGTGGCAGAGGAGATGAATTCTGCGGAGTAATGTGGTTAGTGACGAATCGAAACAGGCAGGATATAAGGTAAGCGGATGGCGTTTTGACAGAAGAAGCGGGGGTGGCAGTTGTTGCCGCCCCTGCTGTGGTAAAATAAAAAGAAGGTGGAGGAGGAAGATGGAGAAGAAATATCTAATGCTTTTGGCGAAAGAATATCCGACGGTGGAAAGCGTTGCTACCGAAATGATTAATCTTTCAGCGATACGCAGCCTTCCGAAGGGAACGGAATATTTTTTCAGTGATTTACATGGTGAATACGAAGCTTTTTTTCACATGTTAAAAAGTGCTTCCGGTACGATTAAGAGAAAGATTGATCTGGCGCTTGGGAAGACGGTTTCAGCCCAGGAGAGAGAGGCATTGGCGACATTGATCTATTATCCTGAGAAAGAGATCAATACATTACATGGAAAGGGAGAGATTACGGCGGAATGGGAACGACTGACCATTTACAGATTGATCCAGGTCTGTGAAGCGGTATCTGCCAAGTATACCCGATCCAGGGTTCGGAAACGTGTTCCGAAAGAATTGGTGTATATTCTGGATGAATTGTTGAATGTGACAGATGATGTCAATAAGGACTTCTATTATGAGGAAATCATTCAGACGATTATTGATACAGAGATAGCGGAGAGTTTTATTATTTCACTAGGTAAGCTGATTCAGTCTCTTGCCATTGAAAGACTTCATATTATTGGAGATATCTATGATCGAGGACCCAGGGCTGATATTATCATGGATGAACTGCTCTCCATGCATGATGTGGATATTCAGTGGGGGAATCATGATATCTCCTGGATGGGTGCTGCCTGCGGCAACCTTGCACTGATTGCGAATGTTATTCGGATTTCTATGCAGTATAATAATTTTGATCTTCTGGAAGACGGATACGGACTGAATCTTCGCGCGCTGGCAGTTTTTGCAGGGGAAGTGTACCAGGATAGTGACTGTCGCCAATATTATCCCAAAACCCTGGATGATAATATCTATGACCCCGTAGATGGTCAGCTCGCGGCAAAAATGCATAAGGCGATTACGGTAATCCAGTTGAAATTAGAGGGACAATTGATCCGAAGACACCCGGAATGGGAAATGCAGCATCGCAGTCTCTTTGAAAGGGTAGATTTTCAGAAATACACGATTGAGATTGATGGAAAAATTTATCCACTGACGGATCCGTGTTTTCCCACGGTTGATCCGCAGGATCCCTTGGCTTTGTCCGAGGGGGAACAGGAATTGATGCAGGTGTTAGAGAACTCCTTTCTGCATAGCGAGAAACTGCACCGACATATGAAATTCCTGTTGGCGAAGGGATCTATGTATCAGATTTGCAATGGGAATCTGCTGTTTCATGGATGCATTCCCATGGATGACCAGGGCAATTGGCAAAGTGTTTGTATCCATGGGGAATCATATGCCGGAAAAGCTCTTTTGGATAAAGTGGATGCCATGGTCAATCAGGCATATTTTCAACAGGAACAGACGGAAGGACAGCAATATGCCTGTGATTTCATGTGGTATCTGTGGTGTGGGGCAAAATCGCCGCTCTTTGGTAAGGATAAAATGACGATGTTTGAACGCTGCTGTCTGGCAGAGAAAGCGTTATATAAAGAAAGTTACAATGCATATTATTCTCTGGCGGATCGGGCGGACGTGTGCAGTGATATCCTGGAAATGTTTGGACTTCAGGCTGATAGTGGGCACATTATCAATGGGCATGTACCGGTAAAAATCAAGAATGGAGAGGATCCGGTAAAGGCAGAGGGCAGGCGGTATGTCATTGACGGAGGGATTTCCAAGGCGTACCAGGAAACCACGGGAATCGCCGGCTATACTTTGATCTATGACTCTCACAGCCTGAGTCTGGCAGAACATCAGCCATTTATCTCTGGAAAGAGCGAGCATACGCCCAAAATCCGTATTGTGGAGAAACTGCCTTGCAGGGCGAATATATCGGATACCGATAAGGGAGAGGAATTGTTAGAGAAAATTCAGGATCTGAAAAAGCTGCTGCATGCTTATCGGTCGGGAGAAATAAAAGAAGGGGCTGCCATACGACCTGTTTTTGAGAGAAAGGGGATGTAACAATGGCTTTTATATCTTTGCTATTCATAGGAATATTCCTGGTGTTAGCGTTTTTTGGTCTGATTCTTTTGCTGATCAGCCTGATATTATTTCTGATAAATTGGCGCAGAAATAAAAAGGGGATGAAGAAAAAGAAAAAATTCAAGATTGCAGGAATCATTTGCCTGGTATTAGGCTGCCTTAATTTAGCGCCGTTTGTCATGGTATTTCTGAATGCTGTTTTTGGCGAAAAAGTAGCGGATTTTAACGAATCGATCAAAATAGTGTCAATGCCGGAGCGTGCGGTTTATCATTATGATCCAGAGAAAGAAGAGGACGCGTGGGACGAGGATGATACAGATTCCAGCAAGCCATCCAAAGGGTATGAAGCGTCTTTAAGGAATGAATCTTCGGTCATTACATATAAGGAAAAGGAATATATTGCGCTATATTATGATTTAAATTTTGAGAAAAAAATAAAATTATCAAAACCAAAAGCTTATTTGCAAGGAATGGAAGATAGCTATGTATTTGAAATCAGAAATGAAACTGGATTTGACTTGTTATGCCTGAAAGGTTATGATAATATTATCTCTGGCTGGGAGTTCTACGGACAGATCTATTGTCGTGAAGATCAATGCGAGCAGTTTTTACAAACCTGTAAAACAGAAGCAGTGTATGGTTTGCAGGAATATAGGGAGGATAGTGAGGATACCCAGATCACAGGGGCAGAATTTCAGTTGGCGGATCTGGGAATCACAGAAGAATTTCTGGATACTCTGGATGATGGGAACGGTGTGGTTTTGGGTGATTATCCTGAAATAGAATATGAGTTAATCCGCTATAGTATGGACGGATTATTTACTATAGAATGTACTGTTATCGGACGGTACGAGGGGAAGTGGTATTGTTATGATAACTATTCCCAAGGAGAAATTCTGGATGCGCATTTACTGCCGGAACAGGGACAGGGGTATTTGGATTCCCTGGAGAAAAAATGATATTATTTTCGCAGAGGTTGTATGATTTTGGGGAGAAAATAGATCAATTAATTATTTAATGTATTCTTTGGTTAGAAAGGAGGAGTCAGCATGGATATTGAGAAAATGTCAATGAATATGTCACAGACACAGTTGGTGGATGCCGTATCTACTAAGGTACTTTCTATGGCGATGGATATGGCAGAGCAGGGGGGCGCAGGATTGGTTGAAATGATGGAGGAATCCATGATGGAAATGCCTGAGGTGCCTGGACTGGGAACCAATCTGGATCTTAAGATCTAAGGGAAGTCCTGGCATAGGAAGGAAATAAAACACACTCTTTTTCTATTTGGATTGCTTTGATTCTTCGAATAGAGAGAGGGTGTTTTTTTCTTAACGAAAATTGGGATTTATGTGACGATTGATGGGATAGAAGTAGGTTTGATTGGTATGACAGCATAAAGAACAGGAGGTTTGTAATGGCTGATTTAGCAAAGGCAAATAGGTATCAGGAAGAAAACCGGGTAGATCAGAGCGAGAAACCGATATATCATGTCACTCCGCCGGTTGGTTGGATGAACGATCCCAATGGTTTTTCTATTTTTCAGGGAAGGATTCATTTGTTTTACCAGTACCATCCATATCGTGATGTCTGGGGGCCAATGCACTGGGGACATTGTATTTCAGATGATTTTGTGAAATGGAAGGAACTGCCGGCAGCTTTGGCGCCGGATATGGACTATGACGCTGCCGGATGTTTTTCCGGGAGCGCCATAGAGACAGAGGAAGGTCATGCTCTAATTTATACTGGAGTGATGGAACAGGAGCGAGAGGATGGTTCCAGAGAGGTGGTCCAGCAGCAGTGCTTGGCGGTGGGGGATGGTATACATTACATAAAAATAAATGGAAATCCGGTAATTCCGGCGGAACAGCTTCCGAATGGATTTTCTACAGAGGATTTCAGAGACCCGAAAGTCTGGCGGGAAAGAGATACCTATTATCTCGTAGTGGGAAATAAAAAGGAGAAACAGAATGGTCAGGTAGTTTTGTTTGAATCAACAGATTTGAGGGAATGGCGCTATGTGTCTGTGCTGGCGGATAATCAGGGGAAATATGGCAGGATGTGGGAATGTCCCGACTTTTTTTCATTGGGACAGAAACATATTTTACTGGTCTCTCCGCAAGATATGCAGGCAGACGGAGCAGAATTCCATAATGGAAATCAGGCGGCCGCTTTGATTGGGAGTTATGACAGGAAAAATCATTGTTTACTGGAAGATCAGATCATTTCCCTTGATTACGGAACAGACTTTTACGCACCGCAGACTTTGGAAACGGAGGACGGACGTCGGATTATGATTGCATGGATGCAGTCCTGGGATATGAATATTAAACCGGTAGAGCAGAAGTGGAATGGAATGATGACGATTCCCAGAGAGCTTACCCTGCGGGACAATCAATTGTATCAGCAACCAATCAAGGAATTGGAACATTACCGCACAGAGCCGGTGCAATATACTGACAGGGAAATTTCCGGCAGATGCCAGTTGCCGGATATCCGGGGACGGGTATTGGATCTGATAATAGAAATCCAGGGGGGAGACTATCAGGAATTTACGATTTCTTTCGCTGGGAATGAGAGATATCATACCAGTTTCCGTTATATCCGGCATACACAAATGATAGAATTTGACCGGACTTATTCTGGCATGATTCGAGATGTGGTGTGTCAGAGAAGTATGAAGATAAAGAGGACAGAGAAAACTTTAAAACTTCGTGTTCTCTTAGACTGGTTTTCGGTGGAACTGTTTGTAAATGACGGGGTTCAGACATTTACTTCGACGTTTTACACTCCACTGGAAGCGGAGGATATTGCATTTATTTGTGATAAAAATGCTGTGGTAAATATAGAAAAGTATACCATTTCTTTGGAGAAGAACGAGAGGGAAGGTGGATCTGTTTCAATAATTAGTGGTGATGAGGACGGCAATTGAGACAGCAAAGAGTGTCAGCTTGATGCTGGAAATCGTGGAGAAAAAAATATTAGATGAGATATTAACACGATTTATTTTATATATTACTCAATGATATAAAGTTGGAAAAACAGTCTATGATTTATATCATACTCAGGCTGTAGAAAAAGTGGCTCTTGGAAACACAATCGGGAGCCGCTTTTTTTTAAAAAATATTTGCGCAGGATTTGTACCTGCGCTGTTTTTTGGTTGACAAGTTAAATCAAAAATGATTATACTTAGATTGACACATTAAACCTATGTGAGTTTTGTCGGAATAGTATTTGCTATAGAGATAATTATTATGCGATTGATAAAATTATGGAGGGTAATGATGAAGGGATGGAAAAAAACGATGGTTTTCAGTATCATAACGAGTTTTTTGATCTGTAGTACAGGGTGTGGTATACGGACAGGGAGTCAGGGAGAGGAGAGCGTTTCGGACGTAACGGGTGGATCGGTGTATATAGAACAGGGAATACACTCGGAAATGATACAGAGCCAGTGGGAGGTATTGGCAAAGAATGACGATAAATGGCGCCTGCCCGGGGATCATCGTGAGGAAAGTCTTGCCTATTATGCGGTAACGGATTTGGATCAGAATGGAAGACTGGAGATTATAAGAATACAATACCAGGCTCGGTTAGGAAAATATGTATTTATGGGATTGTATGAGACGAATTCATCGCTGAACGGCATAAGAGAGGTTAATACAGACCTGGTTGGTAAAAATCTGGATGTGTGTGACCTGGAAGAAATGGATACGGCATATTATGACTGGAAGACAGGAAAATGCCATTATATGATAGGGGGAAAGTTACAGGGTGCGGTTTACCAGAATATATACGCCCTGACATTAGAAAAAGGACAGCTATCCAGAACGTCTCTGGCATACCAGACAAATATCCAGGGCAAGAATGGGGAACAGAACTGTCAATATTTTCTTATAAATGGTTCTCAAAAAAAGAAAATGGACCAGACAGAATATTCCAAACAGAATGTAGGGGATGTGGTTTATAAACAGTGTGGAAGAATGTCTGTCAAGATTTCTCCTTTTTCTTTTTGTCATCCTTTAGAAGATATGATAGAGGGACAGACACGGTATGCTCTGGAACAGTCCTACCAGAATTTTTCATTAGGGATGCCGCTCCAAAAAAAGAGTATTTCATTATGTGGCCGTGAGCTGGAGATTCCGCAGTATACTGCCATGCAAGACCAGAAAAAGCAGGACCGCATTAACCGGATGATTACTGACGAGGTAAGCCGTAGTCTGAACATGGTCTATGATTTATCGGATCCTAAATGGGACATAGAGCATGTCACGATTACTGTAAAATATGCCAGCAGGGACCGGATCAGCCTGTTATTGCTTTCCAGTGGGTACTATGAAGGTGCAGCGCATGGAAATGAGTATTGTGATACGATTAACATTGACTTGGAACAGGAGCGCCTGTTATCTGGGGAGGAACTTTTGTCAAAACAATATCGTTCCTGCTTGGAAGAAAATATTCTAGCGGGTTATTATCATGATATGTTGGGCAATGGAGGGGATTATCTGGATTATATCGTACAAAATGATTTTAATTTATTTCATAACACTGTGTCAGAAGGATGGAAGGATGTCAAGATCTATCAGACGAGTGATAAGGTGGGTGTTGTAATACAGACAAGATTTGGCAGGGATGCCTACGTGATTTATGAGGTCCGTCGTGATTGGGAACAGGAAGATGGCAATGGAGTACATTATTCTGAAGTGGATTGGGATGCGTATCAATATAAGCTGCTTGCCAGAGAATATCAGGAATTACAGGATTATATGCCGGTCTTGGCAGGGGAAAAGAGTTTAATCTGGATCAGTGAGGATTATGATGGGGATGGCAAAAAAAGAACTAGAAGAAAAGAAATGCTGATCTCAGAATTTTTTGAGGAGTATGGAGAATCGGGACTGATGCAGGATGAGTACTGGTTGGATTATATATCCGTTTGTGATATTACACAGGATGGAGGATTGGAATTAGTACTGCACTTTACCGATTGGGGTGGTTTCTATTTGATTCTGCATCGGGAAGGTAACCAGTTTTATGCGACAGACCGTGGAGAACGGTCTTTTCAAGGTCTACAGGCAGATGGTGTGTATTTTGGATCAGGAGGTGGATTTACCAGCTATGTTTATCGGATGAAATTTAATGGAAATACTTTCGTGGAAAAATTAATCGGGCAGAGGGACTATGGGGAATACGAGATTGAGGGCAGGAAAGTAGGGGAAGCAGAGTTTGCAAAGTGGGAACACAGTAGGATGAATGATCTAGCCCTTCGGTATGTTCCTCAAATTTTACAGAAATAAACAGTATAAAACAGTTGACAACAGTTTCATACTGTTATATACTGTTTATTACAGAGGACTTCTGAATGAGGATTAGGAAGAGGATAATGTGAAAAATAATGCTGATGCAATTATTTTTCACACATAAACGTAGTTTATGTTGGCTATTTGTGCCGGAGCGTCACAAATAAGCCTTGATGGCAGATGAGAAATCGCCTGCGCGAATTTCTCATCGCCCCATCGCATACGCTCCAGAGTGGGGAATAATATGCATATTATCATCAACACATCATCCATGGTTCCGATCTATGAGCAAATCATGGACCAGATTAAAACGGCGATTATCGCTGGAGAATTGCAGGAGGGGGAAAACCTGCCTTCCGTGCGAGGAATGTCTAAAGAGCTTAAGATCAGTGCGCTTACAGTTAAAAAAGCGTATGACAATTTGGAGCAGGAGGGATTTACGGTTACCGTTCATGGTAAAGGTACTTTTGTGGCGTCCGTCAATCCGGAACTGCGGCAGGAAGAGTTCCGCAAAGAAGTGGAGGAAGAACTGGAACAGATAGTTTCCAAGGCGTTTCGGCATGGGTTGGAGGCAGAGGAGATCCGCAGCCTGTTTGAACTTATCATGGAAGAACATGAGTAAAAACTCAGATTTGACGATGCGCTGTATCCGCAGCTAGGTATTACATCATCGTTACTTTGACAAAGAATCATGAAATAAGATCTTCGTATCCGCATCGAAGCAATGCAAACAATGTGAACGGGGTATTTGACTTTATGATTGGTAGCTTTGAGATAATAACAAAGAAAAGAGGGATTTGATGTTAAACATAGTAGATTTGAAAAAAGAATATAGTGAATTTTCCCTGCACTGTTCGATGGAAGTCCAGCCGGGATGTATTACCGGTCTGGTTGGCAGGAATGGGGCAGGAAAGAGCACCACATTTAAGGCTGCGCTGGGGTTAATCGGTATGGATGGCGGCAGTGTGAAGATGTTTGGAAAAGAGATTGATAAATTGACGGATCGGGACAGACAGAAGTTGGGTGTTGTATTGTCCGATTCGGGTTTTAGTACTTATCTGACTGTGCGTGATATTACTCAAATTCTGAGAAATATGTATACAGAATATAATCAGGATTGGTTTTTACAGCAGTGTAAACATTTTGGTCTGCCGCTACATCAGAAGATTCAGGAATTTTCTACTGGCATGAAAGCAAAGTTGAAAGTTCTGGTGGCGCTAAGTCATAATGCTTCTTTTTTAATATTGGATGAGCCGACGGTGGGATTGGATGTGGTGGTTCGGGATGAATTGCTGGATCTTCTTCGATCTTATATGGAGGAGGATGAAACTCGTTCCATTCTAATTAGCTCCCATATTTCATCGGACCTGGAATCACTGTGTGACGATTTCTATATGATCCATGAGGGGGAAATTATTTTGCATGAGGAAACCGACGTTTTACTCAGTGAGTATGCGGTACTCAAGGCAGATGACGCCATGGTTGCGAAACTGGACCCGCAGTATCTTTTGAAAACCAAGAAAGAGTCCTATGGGTATTGCTGTCTGACCAATAAAAGACAGTATTATTTGGAAAATTATCCCAATCTGGTGATGGAGAAAGGCAATATTGATGATTTGATTATTATGATGATGCAATAAAATTAGTGAAAAATCATAGATCATGTATGTCGGTTGGCGGCATGATGGGAGGTAGAATATGAAAGGGTTATTAGTAAAAGATTTTTGTTTAATTAGACAGCAAAAAAAATTTCTTGCAATATTATTACTGTTAGCAATTGTATTAAACTATAATTCAGATGGTTCCTTCGTGATTGGATATCTGACGTTTGTCTGCTCTTTTCTGATCATCAGTAGTATCTCATATGACGAATATGATAATGGGTATTCATTTCTGTTTACGCTGCCGGTGGGACGGAAGACCTATGTTCAGTCTAAATATATTTTTGCAGTTTTGCTCAGTAGTTGTTCCTGGATGACGGGATGTGTCATTGCGAGCGTGTTCTATCTGGCGAGAAACCAGGTGGGAAGGCTGTGGGGCAGTTTAGCAGAGGCGCGGATCCTGTTGTTGGCGATCCTGGTCTTTTTGGCAATCGTTCTTCCTCTGCAATTCAAGTTTGGGGCAGAAAAAGGAAAGTATGCAATGTTAGCAACCTTTGGAATTTGTTTTGGGATTGGATATCTGGGTAAGGCTATCTCGGATTCCCTGGGAATCCACCCAGAGCGAATTTTTAACCGTTTGCTGGTACAGAATTCATGGGTTCTGGGTGGAATCCTGCTCTTGGGAACCGTATTCATTCTGGGAATATCTTACCTATTCAGCGTTGCAATCTTAAAACGAAAAGAATTTTAATGGTTTTTCTGTTTCCACGGCCCATTGTGATAAAAGAGGATGGATAATACCATGGCAATCGTCCATCCGATCGGCCATGCACACCAAATTCCGGTGTATCCGGTCACTCCAGCAAGAATTTTGGCAAAGGCAACCCGAAGGATCAAATCGGTAAAGGTTCCGATCATAAATGGTTTCATCAGTCCGGCGCCGCGCAGGATTCCATCGGCAATTAGTTTCAGGGAGATAATGAAATAAAATGGGGTAACGATATAGAGGAATTGGACACCGGAAGAAAGCGCCAGATCCGAGGGGTTATTGATGAAAAAGCGTACCAGAATGTTGGCGGTGGTCAGGTATAAAATTACGATGGGGATACAGAGTAGCCAGATCATTTTTACGCCGGCGCGGAATCCGGCTTTTACTCTGGCAGGGAGCCCTGCGCCCATGTTTTGTGCCGTATAATTAGACATCCCATTACCCAGGGTGGTAAATGAAGTAATAACCAGATTGTTTAATTTGATTGCAGCGGCATAGCCCGCCGTAACGCCCACACCACAGTCGTTGATCACACCCTGGATCATAATGTTTCCGACAGAAATAAAGCTTTGTTGTAAAATACTGGGCACTGCAATCATGGCGATCTGGCGAAACGCTTGGCTGGAAAACAATGGAACCCGGCTATCGGTAGGAATTTTGAACAGACGCCGCAGAACGGCGATCAATGCCAGAGTGCAACTCACTCCCTGGCACAGAAAGGTAGCCCACGCAACACCGGACACTCCCATATGAAAGGTGCGTACAAATAAGATGTCTACCAATATATTGGCGGTAGAAGAAAGTGCTAAAAAGTAAAACGGTGTTTTGGAATCGCCCAGCGCAGAAAAAATTCCGGTAGATACATTATAAAAAAACAGAAACGGAAGCCCACAAATATAGATCATCAAATATAAGCGGGAGTCCTGCATGATTTCTGCCGGCGTATGGATCAGATGCAGCAGGAACTGGCAGCTCAGAAAGCCAAATAACATGAGCAGTGCACAAAGGACGGCGCTGCAGATCATCGTGGTATAGACTGAGGTTTTCATTTCTATATATTTTTTGGCGCCAAAGAGACGGGAAACCACAACCGAACATCCGATATTACATCCAAAGGCAAAGGCAATAAAAATTAATGTGATCTCATAGCTGTTTCCCACAGCCGCCAATGCATTTTCCCCGATATATTTTCCAGCCACAAGGCTGTCTGCAATATTATATAATTGCTGAAAAATAATACTTCCGAATAATGGCAGGCAGAACTGCCAAAGTACCGTTTCCGGCTTTCCTACCGTTAAGTCTTTATTCATGTCGTTCCTCTTTTCTGTATCTCATTTTAGTCCAAAAGCCATTATACTCTTTTGTCGGAAATACGCAAGCAGGAGAATGGAATGACAGCCAGGAGCAAGATGAAATAAATAATTAGCACCGCATTAGGCAGTGAAATCTTGTTTCTGGCAATGTGTTGAATCATTTAATGGTTTAAGATATAATATCAGACAATTAACTATTTTTATATATGTATCATGGATCATGTTACACTAAAGGATAAAAGTTTGGATGTAGAATCCTAGGAAGGTATTATATGAATGAAAATAATATAATCATATATCAGGATGAAAACAATGTTACAAGAGTTTCCGTACGGTTTTCTGATGAAGATATATGGCTTACACAGGGACAGATTGCAGAATTATATGAAACGACTCAGCAGAATATAAGTCAGCATATTGAAGGGATTTACAAAGATGGAGAATTGGAGAAGGATTCAACGAACAAGAAATTCTTGTTAGTTCGCATGGAAGGAACAAGACAGGTAAAAAGGAATATTGTTCATTACAATCTTGATATGATTATTGCACTTGGATATCGTGTACAATCGCAGATAGCAACTCGTTTTCGACGTTGGGCAACAGTACGTCTGCATGAGTATATTCAAAAAGGGTTTGCTATGGATGATGAACGTTTTAAGCAAGGTGGCTCTAGATATTTTCGAGAACTTTTACAACGTATTCGTGATATTCGTTCATCGGAAAGAAATTTTTATCAGCAGGTAACGGATATCTATGCGACGGCAGTGGATTATGATCCGCGTTCTGATATAACTAAGAAATTTTTTGCAACTATTCAAAATAAACTTCACTATGCTGTTCATGAGCATACGGCGGCAGAAGTGATTTATGAACGTGTGGATAACCAGAAACCGTTTGTTGGTATGACGAATTTTAAGGGCGATTATGTAACAAAAGATGATGTAAAAATAGCTAAGAATTATTTATCCGAAATGGAGTTGCAAAGGTTAAATTTACTTGTTTCGCAGTTTCTTGATTATGCAGAATTTCAAGCATTGGAGCAAGTGCCTATGACAATGAAAGAATGGATAGATGCATTGGATAAACAGATTGTTGCAAATAGAAGGAAACTATTAGAAGGGAAAGGAAATATTTCCCATAAGCAGGCACTTGAGAAGGCTGAAAAAGAATTTGAAATTTATCGTGCAAGAGAAATGCGACAATTAGAGAGTGATTTTGACCGTATTGTTAAAATGCTTAATGCCAAGGACAGTAAATAGAGAATTGCAAGCTAGGTCCTAACAACACTCAGCGGAAGAAGGTGTAATTTCCCATAATTTTCTTGAGTTTGGCCCGGAAATATTTTACAATATAGTTAAAACGAAAGGCAGGAACGAAAGGAGAAGATTATGTATCAAAGCAAAACCTATAGTTACGACTATGATGAGTATGAAGCAGGAAAATGTTCCAAGACAATGGCTGATGATATTTTGGCAGATCCTGAACTCCCAGGTTTGGAAGAAATCGTCATCGGTTCCTGGGGGGATTCCTGGGAGGGCAGTGTACAGGATATCCTGGATGCCATGGTGGAGCACAAGGAAAAATTATCACACATTAAGAGCCTGTTCGTGGGGGACATGGATTTTGAGGAATGTGAGGTTTCCTGGATCATTCAGGGGAATTATGAGAAACTGTTAGAGGCGATGCCGCAGTTAGAGAAGCTAGTGATTAAGGGAAGCACGGATCTGGAATTGGGGAAAGTGGAGCTGGAACATCTGGAATCCCTGGAAATTATTTGCGGGGGACTGCCGGTAGAAGTGATCCAGAGCGTAAGGGATGCGAAATTGCCTGCGTTAAAGAGTCTGAAGCTGTACATAGGAATTGAAGACTATGGTTTTTCCGGTTCTATTGACGATATTCGAGATCTGTTGGAGAAGTCAGATTTTCCGAAATTGGAAAGCCTGGCAATCTGCGACAGTGAGATTCAGGACGAGATTACCGAAGTGGTATTGCAAAGCAAATATATGAAGCAGATCAAGCGTCTTGAATTATCTATGGGTTCTCTGACGGATCAGGGGGGACAAAAGTTAGTGGACCAGTTGCCGCAATTCCCGAATGTCCAGGAGTTGGATGTGCACTACCATTATTTATCAGATGATATGATGGAAAAACTGGAAAAGTTGCCGATGGATGTCGATGTTGATGAGCAGAATGAACCGGATGAATGGGACGATGAAGTTTATTACTATCCTATGCTGACGGAATAAGGAGAGATCCGTGAGAGTAATTCTGATTGGGGAAGAAAACAGTAAGAGAACAAATTACTTCCGGCAGGCAGCGAAACAGCAGGGAGTTCCGTTTGCGTTCTTTCCCTGGAATCAGTGGAAAACGGGAGATCTGGAGGGGGGGATCGTGAAAATAGATCCCCTCTCTTATGATACCTGTCATTTATTGGATTTGAACCGTATGATAACGGAATACCGGGAGCAGTTAAAACGGCTCGCTGAGGTCGCTCCGGAAGTTCGGTTTCTCAATCATCCAGCCGGAATCTTAAAAGCGTTGAATAAAGCGGTCTCCAAGAAACTGTTACAGGAGAGAGGCTTGCCTGTGACAGAGCTGCTTGGCAAAAATCCACGGGATTTTTCAGAGGTGCGTCAGATCATGGATGAACACCGGGCATGGTCTGTTTTTGTCAAACCTGTCTATGGTTCTGGGGCAGCAGGTGTATTTGCACTGTCGGTGCAGCCGGCCACCGGGAGGGTAGCGGCATATACTTCTGCCTGTGAATCGGCAGGAGAGCTTGTACAGCAGAAAAAAATCCGAAAAATTACAGATCCAGAGGAAGTGGCACGGATCCTGGATCGAATGTTACAGTTGGATTCCGTGGTGGAACGATGGCACCCAAAGGCAGTAAGTGGTGGAGAGCCTTTTGACTTCCGTGTGTTATGGCAGTTTGGCAGAGTGGAGTATCTGGTAGCGAGAAAATCGGTTATGCCGATTACCAATCTTCATTTAAATAATCATGCAGCCATGCCGGAGGAGATTTTCACATCGGAATTTCCCTGGAACCGGGAGTGGGTTTTGGCGGAAATCGAAGATCTCTGTACACGGGCGATGGAGAGTTTTCCAGAACTAAGTATGGCTGGTCTGGATATCATGTTGGATAAGAGGACAGGGAAACCACGAATGATTGAAATAAATGGACAGGGGGATTTGCTGTACGCTGATATTTATGGGGAGAACCGAATCTATGGCGCGCAAATCCGCCATATGGCAAAGGGGGAGGGCGCAGCTTGGAATGGAATGTGGATATGAATCAGGTGGTGGGAAGCCATCATATTGTATTTCTCTGTCTGGATGCCCTGCGGTATGATGTGGCAAAGGAGGAAGAACAGCGTGGAACTACGCCTGTCCTAAATTCTCATGGCAGTTGGATTCGTTGCCAGGCAACGGGGAATTTTACCTATCCGGCACATCAGGCGTTGTTTGCCGGATTTTTTCCGTGTGTCTGGGAGGCGAAGAATCACAGGGAACGGATACAGCTATTTTTTCCGGAGAATGTGGGGATTGGGCGGAAAGCGCCGGATGGGGCCTATGGATTTTCTAAGGGAAATTGGATTCAGGCATTGGCAGAAACAGGCTATCTTACCTGCTGCGTGGGAGGAGTTACCTTTTTTGATAATCGTTCCGGTCTGGGAAGGGTACTGCCCGCATATTTCCAGTATAGTTTTTGGAATCCATCTTTTGCGCCTACGGTCAGGGATAGCACGAGGTATCAGGTGGATTTTATCATTCGTTGGCTGGAGAAACAGCCCCGGAACCAAAAGATCTTCCTCTATCTGAATGTGTCTGCGATCCATTATCCCAATTATTTTTATCTGGAACCGGAAATGGGACGGCTCCCAGTTCCGGCTTACCAAAGAGACACCAAGGAGAGCCATAGAGCGGCGCTTCGTTACGTAGACGAAGAGCTTTCAGGATTGTTTGCTGCTCTGAGGGAGCGGGGAAAAACCTTTGTCATCTGCTGCTCCGATCACGGCACCTGTTATGGGGAAGATGGATGTTATTCCCATGGAATCAATCATCCGATGGTTAATACGATTCCCTATCAGCAATTTTTTCTGTGAGATGATAAGATGTTGATGATATCCAGATCATCGGGTACAAATATAGTTCCCTGGAAACTCTGTCTTGCTTCTTCCATATATTTCTTTGCGCGGTTTTTAAAACAACCATGGTATTTTTGATGTTGGATGAGTGAGTTGATCTGACTGATGACCCAAATGGCACCGATAATATGATCGGTATGTGCATGTGTGATAAACAATGCCCGGATGCCAGACCAATCTAAGCCTGCTTTTTCAACCTGTGTTAAAATCCCATTTCCTCCGCCCGCATCTACCATAACAGAGCCTTTATCGCTTTCAAGAACGAAACAGGTATTATAACATTTTGTTACCATGGCATGTCCTGTACCCAGCATCACTAATCGTAGCATTGTATTACCTCCCAATTCAATTTTTTTGGATTGTTTTCTGTTTTTTGCCGCTTTTTATTAGAAGTTGTAAATAAAAAAGAACTTTTGTAACATTATACCATGATGCCAGCGTCAAATGTAGAAAGTAATATAGATTTTAGGTAATTGTGAAAAACGGCTTATTTTTCCCTTATCACGGTTCGTAATGCCCTGCGGAAAGATTTCATACAAGGGAAACGGTAAGGGAAAGTTCACTTGTGAAGATCAGAGATACACAAAAAGCATATACTTATTGTGGTTTAAAAAAGTGTATGATTTTTGTGTATGCAAATGTGTGATATACTTTGTTAGGAAAATGCGATATTCTATCTTTGAAAGTCCAGCTAATAAATGTCAATAGAAAAATGAAAAATATTTTCTCCTAAAAA
>CANRZB010000047.1 GCA_947644195.1 uncultured Clostridium sp. | reverse complement strand
TTAATGGGAAACGGCCGTTTCCAGAGGGAGGGGATACTTATGGGTATATTAAATTTAAAACCAAAAAAGTAGAAAACATAAGAATTCCTTTTGGTAAAAAATTTGGTGGGATTAATACAGACAAGCCACCATGTACCCTAAATGGATTTACTGGGGCCAGGAATGGAGAAATAATACCAGAGTGGTATGTGGATAACGAGTCTCCTCTTACATTAATAGATGGAGCAGAATTGCATAAGGTAGTTAAAGGAGTAGATACAGTTATTGCGACTTTTGTAAGGGGTCATTTCATGGAAATAAAATAAACTTTGTTAAGAAAAATTAAGCAGAAAGGAACGTTATAAGTATGGTAAGAAAAGGAGATTATGGAACATATAAAGGAAAGGAATATCATTTGGCATGTGAGTCAGATCCGTATAAAATCTATATTTTTACACATGATAAATCAAAAGTGGATGAGACATTTGAACAATGCAATAGGCCTAATGAACGGGAGTGTTACAAAAAGTATATTGAATTATACCAGTTGGAGGATGCTTATCAAGTGTTTACAGATGCTATTGGGAAGGAAGGAAAAAGGATGTATATAGAATTAGAATCTGTAGATCAGTACTATGTATTCGTCGGAGAGGAAGATAAGGATTTAATTGAAAATTATTCTTTAACCGAAGAGGATCGAGGAATATATGGAGGATGGATTAATAAAGAAGGATTAGAACTGGCTGAGAGGCGTAAACATATCAGTTATTGATAAAATATATGACGTGCAGATATATAAAGATGGTATAATTTTTATAGGATATTGTTAATTTTTGAAATGACTTTGATTGCTGTGGTATTTCTAGCGTTATATGGCATTTGATCTGCAATAATTTGATTTTTCCGTGTTCATAATGGTGCTGAAAGTGTATTTGATGTTAAGCAGGGGGAGGAAGTAAGGCAGTTCCATGAGCTGGCAAAGGTGGTACGGGAGGTTAGTAGAAAATCTGGGACTATTTTGAAGGAAGATGATCTGGTTGTTGCTGTGGAGAACTGGAGAGAGACGGGAGATGTTTCGAAGGCGGTAGAGATAGCGGTAAATTGGATTGAATGGTTAGGAAAGAACAAACTAAGTTCTATTGATGATTCTGCATTGAAGCATTCTGTAATAGGTGATTTTACTTATAATTCGAAGACAGGAGTTGTGTCAAAGGTGAAAAGCGGCGGGCACAGTCTGGCTAATATAAATTTTTTGCAGGCTAATGGAATAAAGTATAATATTGTTAAAGAATACAGTAATGGAGTAAGAGTTGGAATCATTCGCACTAATGGAAGAATTAGTACGATTTCTCCAGATGCAGAATGGCAGCTGTAAATCAAAATATTTATGAGGGAGATATTTAATGATTAGGAGAATGATGGATCAAATTATAGCTGAACGAAAGAAGAAACATGTAGAAGATCATTATGGAATTCAAGAATGTTGGGATAAAATGATTGATATTTTGTCTAGAGATGTTCATGAATCAATTGCCTATTTAGAAAATTGTTCTGAAACTGAAATATATTATATTAGTGAAATATTTGAAGATGTGTCAGTAAATCTGCAAAGTAAAGATTATATAAAATGTTTAAGAAAATTAGATAAAAAGTTTCTTGATTTACATATGACGGAAGACATTGATATTGCAGAAAAATTTATTTAGGCGGAACCGAAATCCTGGTTCCAGAATATCAGTTCCCAATCCGCAGAACAAGCGTTCCGTTATCTTCTCCCGCAGATTCTAGAACGGTATGAGATGACGGTGGAGAAGTTTAACCGCCTGCGTTTGAAGAAGGTAGAAAAGCTGGATGCGGGGGAAACGATATAGATAGAATTACCATCCCCTTTGAAAAAAGCCAAAAATAAGTATTATGTTTTTGCAGGCGCAAAAATCATTGTAAGATGAATTAATAAAGACATTCATTATTATAATTGTAAAATCGCAACACAGGAAATATCAAAATTATTCAAGGTTACAATTAAAAATATTAGATGAAATGTACAATAAAGGAGTTTATCATGATTCTTCAATATGATGAATTAAAAGATGCTATTAAAGAGGACTTTGAGCGATTTTATCAATGGGGATTTAATGAAAAACAGATATATCCTGCTGTTTTGAATGAGTATAAGTATGGAGTGGATTTTAGTCAGATAGAGAATATATGTATTCATATATTTTTAATCATGAGTTATAAAGAAAGAAAAATGAACTATGATTTTATCTTAATTGAAATAGAAAGGTTAATATTATTTGTGGGACATGATAAGATAAAAACCGATTTAGAAAAGGAATATGATAAGTTTATTAACGATCTGCGTGTTTGTGGTAGATGCAGATACAATAACATTGCACCAGATATTTGAGAATAGTTAAGGCATGTTAAGCAGTTTTAAGGAGGAAACGATGGCAAAAGAGATGGAAAAAAATATTGAGGTAATTTTGTTTGATAGAAACGGTAAGTGAAATTTTACATGCAAAAGAATTACAAGAAGGAGAATATTTTAAAATTAGTAGAAAGGATAAGTAAAAAACATGACGAATAAAGAAATACGTGCAGTATATACAGATGATTCCATTAGAGTATATCAAGCCTATTCGGATAAAATTGCTGACGAAGCTCTCCAAATTGGAACGTTTGGAATGTCTTTTAAAAGAGATAGAATGACATGGATTAAACCATCTTTCCTATGGATGATGTATCGATGCGGATGGGCTGAAAAGAAAAACCAAGAGCGTGTATTGGCAATAGATATAAAAAAGGATGCCTTTGATTACATAGTAGAAAATGCAGTTTTATCAAAGTACAATAAAGAATTTAACGGTGATTATGAGGAGTGGAAACAATTAATAAAATGTTCCGATATTCGTTGCCAATGGGATCCAGAGAGGGATATCTATGGAAATCCTATGGAATATCGTTCTATACAGCTTGGATTAAGAGGAAAGGAACTTCAGAGTTATGTGGATGAATGGATCCTAAAAATTAATGATATAACTGATTATGTAAAGAGGATAAAAAAAATGAGGGATCAGAGGCAGGATATTACCGGTTTATTACCTCCAGAGAGAGTCTATCGATCAATGGCACCGTGAAAAGCGATTTGATGGATTGTTGCCACTCCGTGATTCCCCTACGACTAATGAATTGCCCAAAATCTGCCGAAGTATAACATAGAGTTTACATTAGAAAAACGAAAAAACAGCGTTTTTCATTGCTATTTGGGCCGCTGGAAGCGGCATGGGGGATGATTATGAACATACGTGATATCGTAGCGCAGGAACAAACAGCGGCGGGCAAGGATGCCGGCCGGACTTCTGCTACTGTATATGCAGGACAGATGGCAGGGGAGGGAATGGTTGCGAAACTCGCACAAAATATGGTGGTTGGCGGGAACATGGAAGTACCGGTTACACCATCGGCATCCAAGGATGGAGAGACCAGTGAGAATTATTCTTTTTCAGAGGTTATGGCGGCAGCGGCAGAGGGCGTGGAAACCAATGAAAAGGCGGAACAGAACCTGGCGATTCTTACCGGGGAGGACTATAGCCGTTTGGAAGATCAGGAGGGGGCCCTTGAGAAATATCAGGAATCTACCTTGGAACGTGCTGTAGAGAGGATTCGTTCGGAGCGGGAATGGAAACAGGAACGTTTGGAAGAAAATGAGGCGTTGCGTGCAGAGCTGCAGGAAGGGTTGGAACGCGTGCAGGCGACCGGCTTTTTGTCTGAGAAAAGTGAAGCACAGATCCGGGAAGCATTACAGCGCGCTAATTTACCGGTAACCCAGGAATTGATTTATCAGATTGTCTCTGCGTTGCAGATGAGCCAGTCGGCAGTCGGAATGTCCGATTCGGCGAAACATTTTCTGATGGCGCAGCAGCTCCCGGCGACGATTGAAAATATATATCATGCAGAGTATTCCGGCATGGAGGGTATGACAGGAGAAGAAATTCCGGCAGAGGTATGGGAAAAATACGGCCCTCAGATTGAGAAGATTCTGGCGGAACTGGGGGATGCCGGCGAGGATCAGATGAATCGTGCCAAGTGGCTCTTTGCCAATGAACTTCCCGTGAATTCAGGGACTTTAGAATGGATACAGCAATTGGAAAGTTTGGCGGATGGGGTAGGGCTAGACCATACCTTAAACCAGATTATTGAAACCCTGGCAGCGGGTAGGCAGGCGGTTGATACCGACCTGATCCAGAGTGACCGGATGCATCAGGAGTACCAGGAAGCGGCAGAATTTATCAGTCGTGTGGGAGAATTGGGAGAACTGGATATCCGCCGGGCGTTGGCAGAGATGCAGAACCAGGCATCTGACCAAGAGGGTGGAGATCCTTCGCAGGAGAAAAACCCTGATCTAACCTTACAGCAATTGTTAGAGTCTGGAGAGAAACAAAATACTACTTCCATGGTGGTAGATCCTGACCTTGATATTCAGACGATTACTGCCAGAAGGCAGCTGGAAGAAATTCGTCTGATGATGACAGTACAGTCTGTAGTTCAGCTTCACAGACAAGGGTTTGATATAGCTACCGAACCGCTGGAAAATGTAGTGAAGCAGCTCCAGGAAATAGAAAATGCCTATTATATGGCGCAGGCACAGGATCGGGGGATTGTTCCGGAAGTTCGTGAACTGGAACAAATGCGGGAAGCCGTACATCAAGTGGCAGACATTGCCCAGTCTCCGGCGGCAGTGCTGGGGATCAGTCTCCGACAACATCAGCTATTGACCGTTGAAGAACTGCACGGAATTGCAGTTCGAACGACCAATCAATATGAGCAGTATGAACGGAATTTTGAAGCTGTGGGCACGCAGGTACGCCATGATCTTGGCGATTCCATCCATAAAGCATTTGCAGGAATTCCGCAAATGTTGCAGGATATGGGATTGGAAGTTACTATGGCAAATGAACGTGCGGTGCGTATCCTGGGATATAACTCCATGGAAGTAACTCCGGAGGCGATCCAGGAAATGAAGCAGTGGGACGCAGAAGTACAGAGGTTAATTAAATTGATGAGACCTTCCACGGTGCTGGAGATGATTCGGGAAGGGCAGAATCCTTTGAATACGCCGATTGCAGAATTGAATGAGCAGCTGTCCGAAAAGAATCAGGAAAGACAGCCTTCCGAAGAGGAACGGTACAGCCGTTATCTGTGGCAGTTAGAAAAGCAGGGAGCGATTGAGGAAGAGGAGCGGAGAGAGTATATTGGTGTTTATCGTTTGCTGCATCAGATTGAGAAAAGTGATGGCGCTGTGATCGGTGCTGTATTGCAGGCAGGGCAGCAGATGGATCTGGGACATTTGCGGACTGCGGTACGTACTATGCGTGCCCATGGAGTAGATGAAACCATCAGTGAAAAAGATGGTGTTCGGGATACACCTGCACAGTATTACCAAAATTTGGCAGAGGAGATGCTACAGACAGTGACTCCTGCCAAAATCCGAGAAGTATCCGGTGGAAATCCAGAACAATTGATGGACCGTCCTCTGGAGAAAGTGGCAGAAGAACTACAGCAGGCGTCTGGAGATCCAGCGGCATTGCAGGAATATTATCAGGAGCAGGCAGAAGATTTACGTGAGACAGTTCGTCAGGCAGACCAGGCAAGGGTTTATCTGAAGCAGTTTGAACTGCCGGATACTCTGGAAAATATCAGGGCTGCTGAATTTCTGTTGGAGGAAGGTGGTTCTCCTGTCAAAGAACTGATTGACCGCAGAAAGGTGCTGGAACAGGAGGAACAGCAGGAGATGGAGGAACTTCTGGAAGATTTGCCGGAAGCCATTGATGCACCGGAAGTTTTGCAGGAGAAATGTATACAGGCAGAAAAATATATGCAGGAAATCCTCACGAAATCACAGGAAACTGCCGATATTACATCTGAGGATTTGAAACACCTCAAATTGTTAGGACAGAGCCTGCGGTTGCAACAGGCATTGACCAGGAAGCAAAGCTATGAGATTCCGATTCGCACAGGCGATACGGTGACTACGATGAATCTTACGATCCTTCATGGTGGGGATGAGACAGGTAAAGTTCGTATTAGCATGGAAGAGGAAACGTTTGGGCGGGTCTCTGGTGAAGTGCAGCTGCAAGGAGAACAGATCAAAGGATTGATACTCTGTGATGACCGCGTCGGGTTTGATGCCTTGAAGGAGCAGGGAACGACGCTTACGGAACGACTGGAAACAGCCGGTTATTCTGTGAAAAATATATCATATGGGATGGATTACAAAGCCCGCAGTGAGATGACGGGATCCGTTTCCACCGAGGAACAGGCGGATACGGCAAAGCTGTACCAGATTGCAAAGATATTGGTACGCCATGTATCCGATACAGCAAAACAGAATAGGAGCCAGTAGAGCGGCATGGAGGGTCAAGATGAGAATTAATCACAATATTTCAGCACAATTAGCAAACGTGAGCTTAAAAAAGACGGATAACCGGCTGACAGCCAGTTTGGAGAGGTTAAGCACGGGTTATAAGATTAACAAGGCGGCTGACGATTCGGCAGGTCTGGCAATTTCTAATAAAATGAGGACACAGATCAGAGCGTTGGATCAGGCAGGACGTAATTCAGCGGACGGAGATTCTGTCATCCAGACAGCAGAGGGTGGATTGATAGAACTGACCTCTATTTTACAGCGTGTTCGAGAGCTGTCGGTTGAAGCAGCGAATGATACCTATACGCTGGATGACCGGGAGGCGATTCAGAAAGAAGTAGACCAGATGCTTTCGGAGATAGATCGTATTTCTACCACAACGGAATTTAACGGAAAAGGGTTGCTCGATGGTTCTTCTGCGCGTACCGTAATGAGTAACAGTATTGCAGTAAATCCGTTAAATGCTTCTATGGAAGTGTTGCGGGGTACGTATGAAATTACGGTGGATACGATTGCAGAATCAGCAGAATTGATCTATGATTTTACCGGTGTAGAATCTGTGTACATCAATGGAAATGAAATTTATCTTCCGGCAAATGCAGAGGAAGCCAGAGCAACATTGGTGGCGGCCTGTGATGCCATGAACTTAGACGTGACAGGAGATCTGGCTGCCTTGAAGCTGACTTCAAAAGCAACCGGATCTGCACAGCGGATTGTAATCAATGATGATCCACCTGTGTATGGAAAGGATGCAACCATTACGTTAGGCGGCGGAGATCCAGGTTTTGATCCGATTGATGAGTATAGTTATTTTGCATCCGGCGGTTTGGTTAAGGTTGTCGGTAACGATGGTTTTGAACTGCAGCTAGATGTTTTGGGGGCCAAGGCAGGAGATACTTCTACGGTTCGAGTAGAGGATGCCGGCTATATGGAGCTTCAAATTGGTGCAAATGAGCATCAAACCCTGAATGTTGATTTTGCGGAAGTCAATTGTGTATGTTTGGGATTGCGGGACAGCAAAGGAATCAATCTGGTCAACGCATGCAGCGAGCATGGAGCAACCACGATGATCAGCGTTCTGGATGATGCGATAGAAACAGTTTCTGCTGCTCGTTCTGCCTTAGGTGCATATCAAAATCGTCTGGAATCTACTCAGAGCAGTTTGGCAGTCAGCAGCGAGAATTTAACGGATGCGATGTCCAGAATTATGGATACGGACATGGCAGAGGCGATGACGGAGTATACGCAGTTGAGTGTATTGTCTCAGGCAGCGACTTCCATGTTGACGCAGGCCAATAACAGACCACAGCAGATAATGAGTTTACTGCAGGGCTGATCCGATGGAACATAAGGTGTCCAAAGTATCCGTGGAATATGGTGCTTTGGACATTTTCATTACTGGATATATCACGTGTAGAGATCATAACTGGGCAGACCATGAAGCCGGAAAGACGGCTTGTAAGACAGCTTGTAAAACAGGGAGGATGACATGAACAAAGACCAAATCAAGGATTATACAGCCAGGGTAGCACAGGCCAACCGGACAGAATTGGTGGTTATTATCTATGAATTAATCTTGGACTCGATACAAGAGGGGGAAATGTGCTATAATAATGGCGATGTGGAGGCCGGTGCGGAACATATTGGAAAAGCGCAGGCATATCTGCAGGAATTGAAAGGAAGCCTGGACCGTCAATATGAGCTGTCCGGACAGTTATTGCGTTTATATCGTTATGTCAACGAGCAGTTAATCGCAACGAAGCTGCGTCAAAAGCCGGTTCATTTAGATGCCGCAAGCAATGTGATCCGGGGGTTAATGAGCAGTTTTGCAGAAGTAGCCAAGCAGGATACCTCCGGTTCCGTAATGCAGAATACCCAGCAGGTCTATGCAGGACTGACATACGGCAAAGGAACCTTAGATGAGGTATTGATGAGTCAGGATGAGGGATCTAGGGGATTTAAGGCGTGAAAGGCAGCGCAGAAATGAGGATAAGTATGAAACAGGGAAGAAGTGCCGGTATTTTATTGGCGGTTAGTAGTCTGCCATCTCCTTATGGGATTGGAACACTGGGGAAGTGTGCGTTTGAATTTATCAATCAGTTAAAGGCAGCTGGACAGCATTATTGGCAGGTACTGCCAGTGGGCCCGACCAGTTTTGGGGACAGTCCCTACCAGTCATTTTCTGCGTTTGCGGGGAATCCATACTTCATTGATTTGGAATTGCTGGCAGAAGAAGAATTATTGACCTGGGAGGAAATTCAGTCCTATGATTGGGGAGAGGATCCTTCTTGCGTTGATTATGCGCTGTTATACCACAACCGATTCCCTTTGCTCCATAAAGCTTATGAGAGAAGCACACACCAGGATACAGAAGAATTCCAGAAATTCCGGAAAGACAATCGGTATTGGCTGGAGGATTACAGTCTGTATATGGCGTTGAAGTTCTATTTTGATGGAAAAGAATGGCTCCAGTGGGAAGAGAACATTCGATATCGAAAAAAAGATGCGGTAAAGAGATACCGGCAACTTTTGCGGGAGGAAATCGGATTTTGGGAGTTTTGTCAGTTTTATTTCTTTCGCCAATGGAATGATGTAAAATCGTTTGCCAATCAAAATGGAATTCGGATCATTGGGGATATTCCGCTCTATGTGGCGCTGGATAGTGCCGATGTATGGACTCATTCCGATTTATTTGAACTGGATGAACGAAAAAAGCCGATTCATGTAGCAGGTGTACCGCCAGATTGCTTCTCGGCGGATGGACAGCGTTGGGGAAACCCGCTCTATCGTTGGAAGAAAATGGAGAAGGATGGCTTTTCGTGGTGGAGAGAGCGGATGAAAGCAAATGCAGGATTGTATGATGTGATCCGAATAGATCATTTTATTGGTATTGTACACTACTGGTCAATCCCGGCAGAATGTCCTACTGCGGTGGAAGGAAAATGGAAAAAGGGACCGGGGAAGAAACTGACCAAAGTTATCCGTAAAGCAACCAAGGGCGCAGACATTATTGCTGAAGATCTTGGAATTGTCAGCCCGGAAGTGCGTGCATTGATTAACCGGACAGGTTGGCCGGGAATGAAGATCCTGGAATTTGCGTTTGACGGTGATGCCACGAATGAATATCTGCCACACAGTTATTCCAATTCTAATTGTATTGTATACGGAGGTACCCATGATAACCAGACTTTGATGGGATATTATGGGGATAAAAGAAAAAGAGACTTAAAGTTTCTGATGCGGTATCTGCATATTAAACAGACTGACCAGATTCCAAGAGCAATGCAGAGGGCGGCATATGCCAGTATTGCAGATACGGTCATCTTTCAGATGCAGGATATTTTGGAACTGGATGACCGTGCTCGTATGAATGAGCCGTCTACGGTTGGTAAAAATTGGCGCTGGCGTATGAAACCGGGAGAATTTTTAGAGCCGGATATCAAGCGTCTTCGGAAATACTGTAAGACTTATAACCGATAATAAAAAGGGGTTGCGCACAATGTGATTGTCTGTTTCCTGGATTGCCAGGAGACAGATTCCTGTGCGGAACCCCCTTTTTGTATGAGAATCGGCAGGTTACGATTCATGCTATCTCCATAACATAATTCCGTCTATTAGAAATTTTCCCGGATCTGTTCTGCCAGTGCAGCAGGGTCGTCGGAAGGTTCTTTATGCGCCCACTTGATATTGACCGTGTCATTTTCATAGCGGGGAATCAGATGAACATGTAGATGAAACACCGTCTGGCCCGCAGTTTCGCCGTTATTCTGCAGAATGTTAATTCCATCAAAATGAAGCGTTTTTTTCATGGCAAGCGCACACTTTCGAGCGACGATCATTATTTTAGAAGCATCTTCATCCTCCAATTCAAATAAGTTAGCAGCATGGTTCTTAGGCAGGATGATGGCATGTCCGCGGGAAGCCGGGCTGATATCCATAATCACTTTAAAATCTTCATCTTCATAGATGGAATGTGAGGGTATCTGCCCCCCTGCAATTTTGCAAAAAATACAGTCTTCTTCTGTGTGTTTCATGTTTGTACTCATTAGTTGAGTCTCCTTTCAAAAATTCGTTAGAATCGAAACAGGGAGTCAAAGCTCCGCAATATTTTAAAGTCTCCTTTGGCGGTAACTTCACCGTTCATAAATGCATTTTGCATAGTATTTTCTTTTTTAATGATGGATTCTAGCTGGGTGCTTTTTAATTTTACAGTAGCGTTTACCTTTTTGTCCTCTGGATTTTCATATCCCGCTGTCAGCTTTCCGTCGTCGATCAGGAGATACAGAGTGCGCCCCTGATCCGTCAGTTCCAGAGCAAATGACAGGGAGATATCCGGCATCCCATAGAAATGTTTCTGTAGTTGGCCTGCATAATCATCATCAGGAATAAAAGGAGATTCTACGCCAAGTTCCTTGCGAAACATCTCAGACAATTCCTGAATGTCTGCTTTCTGTGTTTTGACATAGGTTTCGTCAGAAACATACATGGATAACTGCTCGCTCTCCTGTGGTGTCAGATTAATCAGAGAGGAGCGGGAAACGGTTTCCTGCACAACATTATCACTGGATGGCAGGATACACATTTTCTTGGAGAACATACGGTAAAAGTTTTCGGCACGTTTCTCTATAAATGCGGCATAGGCAGGATTTGTCTCAAAATCCACGTGATTTTCGACATAGGCACAGATGCCGTCACACGGAAGCCCACCCAATAGATCCCATGCTTTTTTTAGGAAAATATTGCAATCCTGTTCCCCGTAGGTGGTAGACAGGACGACCGGCATCATGTATAGAGTCTGAATGGCCTCCTGATCGCCATAGAGCCAGCAGGCATCTAGAAATTGCTGTAAAAGGCCGCCGATGCCCAGCCATTCCACGGAGGCGGCCAGAATGACGGCGTCCGCATCCTTTAATGTTTTGGGCAATACGGAGATATTGCGTTTATCCTCATAGAGATTATAACGGTGGACGGAAATATTCAGTTCCTCCAAGACTTCAGTAATTTTATTCATGACATAGATGGTAGGATCTTCAATCAGACCCCGTCCACCATAGTAAATATTTACGTTCATCATTTTGTGTTCCTGCCTTTCCTGTAACGTGTCAGATTAAGTAATGCAGCAAAGGGAATTCCGCTGAGAAATCCGCCAGCATGTGCTGCCATATCAATCCCCTGACTGCTGATACCTCCATAAAAACTGATTGCAACAGCGAGGAGCAGACGGCGGGGATCTATTTCTACCTGTTGCTGCCTTTGGTGCCAGATCATAAAAACAAAACCACCCATTAGTCCAAAAATAGCTCCAGAGGCTCCGATGGAAGGAGTGAGATCCATCTGCATCATATTATATACCATGGACGTAACGGCCGCAATCAGACCGGAACAAAAATACAGGATTCCAAATCGGATATGCCCCAGATACTCCTCCATATAATAGCCTAAGGTAGCTAACATTAACATATTGTTGAAAAGATGGCCTTCATCTCCGTGTAAAAACATGTGTGTAATGAGACGGTAAAATTCATGATGATTTAATACCCGGTCATACCCTAGGGAGCCATAGGAAATCAGAGAATAATAAGGATCAATGAAATATAAATGATCCGAGATACTTAATACATCCAAAATCAGGAATACGAGAACATTGATTCCAATTAGTGTTATGGTTACGACTGGAATACGTTCCAATTTACGTTTTAAGTCTTTTGTTCTCATAGCTAGCTATGCCTCCTGAACTATTGATCATTATGTGTTTCGTTTCTCATTACCAAACGGTATCGTTTCAATTATATACGAAATAGTTTGGTTCGTAAAGAAGGATTCTTTCTGCTGTTTCACAGGACAGAATGAATATCAATTGTAAATTGAAGTTTTATCCCTATGCAGAATGAATGGGTCCGAATAGACATCGTTTACTCCGCCTCACAAGTTGACGACCATTGGAGAAACGATCTTCGCCTTGCGATCCTGTCGAAGAGGGACAGAAAATGGCGACGAAAGGGATCTGTTCATCCAGTGGAAAGGAGCGTATCATAAGGATTGTACTAGTATACGGTATCACTGATTATTAGAACAATACTTAAGTTGTTGTTCAACTAGTGCACCGGGAACACAGAATGAAAAGGAGGGCACCAATGTGAAAGAATGGTATATGAATTATGATTTACTGTTTGTCATGGTTTTAACCGGGGCGATTATCGTCGTTTTGCAATGTGTGGCAGGATGGTTGTTGGGCAGGCTGTACCGAGACAGCAGTATGATGGGTTCGACGGAAAATCCATGGATCCGAGGAATGATCGGGCGTTATGAGGCGGGATTTCAGCTTCGGGTACCAATTAACGATATTCCCAGTTTTGTGGACAAGAATATTGCAGAATATCGTTTTCAGCGTCTAAGCATGGAGCAGTGGGCAGATATTGGTATTTATGGAGCCTGGATTGAGTGTTTCATGATGGGAATTACCACCTTGATCGGGATTTCCTGCCAGACCTCGTTGTATACTTTTGGAATATATGGGATTTATCTCATCCTGATTCTGGCAATGATTCTGGGATGTGACTTCTTTTTGCAGACTCACGCCCATCAAAAGGGAATTCGGGTTTATATTCTGGATTATATGGAAAATACTCTGCGCCCCCGCTTGGAAAACCATTACCTCCACCCGGAAGAGGAGGAAGCCTATCAGCGGGAATATTTTCTGGAAGATCAGATGGCAGTGGCAAAAGAAACCAAAGAAGAAAACCATATGTTCAAAATTACTAGGGAGGAACTTTCGGAGGAAGAAAAGGAAGCATTGTTATCGGATGTTTTGGAAGAATATTTTTAGCCGCAACAATGGAACGCCTGCGGGTCGTCTGGTCAGCCGGAACTGCTGCTCATTTTCTGCAGGGAAAACCATTGTGCCAGGATCAGGAGGAATTAGATGGAGAAAAGATATAGCATTTCAGATGCTGCAAGACAGGTGGGAGTAGAAGCGCATGTGCTGCGTTACTGGGAGGAGGAGCTTGGATTTGAAATTCCAAGGAACAGTCAGGGTCATCGGTATTATCGGGAAAGTGATATCGGTTTCCTTCGTCAGATCAAAGATTTGAAGGAGCAGGGATTCCAACTGCGGGCGATTAAGATTCTTATGCCTGACATGAAAAAAGTAGAGCATATGAGCGGGCAGGAGTTATATACACTGCGCGAGGAATTAAATCAACGGGTGCAGTTAGAAGAGGAGCAAAAAACGAACCGGGGCAAAATGGGCAGAGTCATGCCGATGCCTACTAACCGAACCGCAGAAGGGGGATTGCAACATACTTCCCATAATAATGTCAAACTGGAACAATTTGAAGCTCTGCTGCGGAATATGATTCGTGACACCTTGCAGGAACAGCAGGAAGCATCCGAGCAGCGGATCAGTGAGGCGGTCAGTGAGCGGATGATCAAGGAAATGGATTATCTGATGCGGGAAAAAGAGGATGTGCAGGAAAGTTTTCAGGAAAAACAAATTGAACTGTTACAGCAGATTCTGGTGGAGCTGCGTCCGGTAGAGAAAGAGGCAGCAGCGAGTGAAGAAGCCGGTGCGGCGTCAGTCAAGCGAAAAAATAAAAAGTCTGGTGATAAACCGAAACGGTTCCGTTTTGGTTTTTGACAAGTTTGTGCCAACAAAGCTGGCATGTCTGAAAGAATAGAAAAAGGGTATCCCAAAAGTTTTAACTTTAGGGATACCCTTTTTCTTTCTATTATGAAATGGCAAAGATTATCTTTTCGTGATATCCGGAGAATTTCTTTTTTTAATTTTGACAACAATCCGGCATCTGGCTTTTCTGCCGTTACTAAGAGTAGCGGTAACATAGGTAGTACCTGCCTGCTTCGCATAAATCATATCGCCCTTAATGAAACTTGCAATTGCCGGATTTTCCGATTCAAAGACGGGTTTCTCTGTAGCAATGCTGGGACGTATCGTCACACGGATCCGTTTTTTCTGACCGGGACTGAGTTTAAACTTGCAGCGTCGAAATTTTACGCTGACCGCTTTCGCAGAAGTTTTAATCCGTCCCTTGCCAGGAGAGATCCGATGAGAATAATCCTGTGCCGTCGCCACCGGGATGGTATCTGTTTGATGGGAAGCAGCAAAGGCTGTAACATTGCTCAGACAGCCGGAGAACAGACAGACACTGGCTGTAAATAAGAGTTTCTTATATTTCATGCGTATCACTCCTCTCTGATCCGTTTTGGATGAATCCTTCTATGATGCATTTTAGTTACCGGACATGTCAGAATCATGTCAGTAAATTGACATATTTTTTTCGAATTTTTGTAATAATGTGGTAAGATAATAAGAAATCGTAACATAGGAGCGTCACAAATAAGTCTTGATGGCAGATGAGAAATCGCCTGCGCGAATTTCTCATCGCCCCGTTGTAAACGTTCCGGAATGGAGGGATACCATGCAATATATTTTGATTGCGGACGATAACCGGGATATCACAGATATCTTATCTGCATATGTGAAAAAGGAGGGTTACGAACCTGTCGTGGCAAAGGATGGAGTGGAGACAGAAAAGATGTTTGAACAGTACAATCCAGCCGCTTTGCTGTTAGACGTCATGATGCCCAAAAGAGACGGTTATGAAGTATGCCGCAATATTCGAAAGTATTCATCTGTCCCGATTATCCTGATTACTGCCAGGGGAGAGGATTATGATAAGATAATGGGACTTGATATCGGTGCGGATGATTATGTTGTGAAACCGTTTAGCCCTAACGAAGTCATGGCGCGCTTGCGTGCGGTTTTGCGGCGTATGCAGCAGGCTGGGGATACGGAAAACCAGGATCAGGTATTGCGTATCAGTAATATTGTCATTAACCTGGATGAATATTCATTTATGGCGGATAATAAACGGATTCCGTTGACCAAAAAGGAGATTGAGACAATGTGGACTTTGGCGGGAAATCCAAATAAAGTATTTACCAGAGATAATCTTCTGGACAGCCTGTGGGGATATGATTATTATGGAGACAGCCGTACCGTGGATTCTCATATTAAGAGGCTGCGGGCCAAATTGGATCAGGTTCCCCATCCAGACTGGGGGATCAAGACTATTTGGGGAGTGGGATACAAATTTGAATTTTTGGGGCCCAATCAGTAAGTTGAAATCATACAGAATTGTAGTCTGATACCTGAAAGAGACCCAGACAAACGGGGGAGATCTTACGTTGAAACAGGAAAAAAGAAAGAATAGAATGTATCACTTTTTGTGCCAGCACGATGTATCTCTTCGGATATACAGTTCGTTTGCCCTGGTATTAATTGTGATGCTGGTATTGACTGGGTTGATCTTTATTCGCCTCTATCAAGAGAACTATGTGGCTTCCTATACCGAACTGCTGACGAAGCAGGGGAAAAAAGTTGCGAAACGGGTGGCTAATTTCTATGCGAATGAAAATGTGACGCAGTATGAGAAGTATTGTATTTATTTGGATGAACTGGAAAAAGCAGAAAAGACGGATGTGTGGATTCTTAGTAATCAGGATGCAGATGTTCCTTTGGCAGAAGAATATACCAATGCAGATCTGGAAGACGATTCTCTGTCGGAGGAATATACCAATGCAGATCATGGGGCGGATTCGCCGGCACAAGAGATAACCCGGGTAATACAGAGATCTTTTCAGGGAAAGGTGGCGTCCAGTTCTGGTTATGACAATGCGTATGGTATGGTTGCCCTGCGAGTGGCCGTTCCCATCTATGAAAAAAATACGAAAGAGGTTATTGGCGGTGTCCTGATGGTTTCGATGATGGATCGGCAGACCATGGGGTTAGATGAGGGAAAATATCTCATTATGGTTAGTTCCCTGTCAGCTGTAGTATTCTCTTTTCTGTTGGCAATTCTCATGACGCGGTATCTGTCGATTCCTCTGAACAAAATAAATCGGGATATCGAACGACTGTCACAGGGAGATTATTCAGAAATAGTGACTTACAGCCGAAGTAGGCAGCTACAGGTGACCGAGGAACAGCTCAACAGATTGTCGTCACAGTTGGCGCGTGTTGAGAGGGAACGGATGAATCTGGAACAGGTGCGTCAGGACTTCTTTGCGAATGTTTCTCACGAACTTCGCACCCCTATTACAGTAATCCGGGGTTATGTAGAATCCCTGCATGATGGAGTGATTTCGGATCCCCATAGTGTGGACAGCTTATACCAGAGAATGTTGGCCGAATGTAAAGGAATGGAGCGGTTAGTCGAGGATCTGTTTGTGCTTTCAAAATTGCAGAACCCGGATTTTCAGATCGTGAAAGAACCGGTTAGTTTGCGGCAGATCTTTGTGGATGTGCAGCGAAGTTGCAGCGTCATCGGGGAGGAAAAGCAGATTGATCTGGTTCTGGAACTGCCGGAGGAGGATCCCTGCATGATTTTTGGAGATTATGACAGGCTCCGTCAGATGTTTTTGATCATTATGGACAATGCGATTAAATTCTCTGAAGTGCACGGGAAGATATGGATCTGCCTGGAAAAAAGCAACGGGTCCTGGAATATCGCTATACGGGATCAGGGGATTGGCATTGCGGAGGAACAATTGCCAAACATTTTTGAGAAATTTTACAAATCCAAACTTCGTCAAAACGAGAAAGGAACCGGGCTGGGACTAATGATTGCCAGACAGATTGCTTTACGTCATGGCGGAGAGATCCGGGTAGAGAGCAGAGTTGGAGAGGGGACAACCTTTTATTTTTCCTTTGCAGAATTGACTTCTATGGAGGGATATGAATAGAAGAGGGAATCTAAATTTTATTTTGGTATGTTCCAAAATTTTCATCCTGGGAACGGTTGTAATTTTTGTCGGAATTGTATATACTGTATGGTAAGAATTACAGAAAAATGCCTGGGGTGTTCGACAACTCCTGATATTTTGAACCTACACTGATTGATTGGGATTCCTATATTTATGAGCGGATGTCATGCCTCACGTAGTCGTGGAAGACAGATGCTTATCTGCGGTTGCCCACCTAGCGTATGCTAGGACTCAAAATTCAGGAACCGGCATTTTGGGTAATGATGTGATTTGCAGAGCCGTTACTTGTGAGCGGCTCTGTTTTTATATGATAGGAAAGTAGTCCATACTGGACTATTCCTATCATATAAAAAACGCTCCGCGGGATGCGCACTCGCGCGTAATGAAGATGTCGTTTACACGACCGCGCTCTGCGCGAGAGTTTCAAAAGTGAACTGAGGCAAGACCATTTACTTGTTGGCCCAGTAAAAATTACGGCCAGCCTTGCCATATCGTGTCTTTTTTAGTATACTTAACAAGTTGTAGTTTAAATATAGTTTTCTGTTCGTTGGATAGAGACAGGAGAAGAGGAGGGAATACAGTGGCACAGAAAGGTAACTTACTATCATTCCGCCCGGACATCAAGGTTTTGGATGCGACGATTCGTGACGGCGGACTGGTGAATGACTTCCGTTTTACAGATGAATTTATCAAGAACCTGTACAAGACTAATGTCAAGGCAGGTGTGGATTATATGGAATTTGGATATCGGGCTGACAAGGAAATGTTTCGGATGGATGAATTTGGTCCCTGGAAATTTGCAGAGGATGAGAAGATCCGAGAGATTGTAGGAGACAATGATACGGATCTGAAAATTTCAATTATGGCAGACGTCGGCCGCTGCAATTATAAAGAAGACATTCGTGATCGATGTGAGAGCCCGGTGGATATGATCCGTGTTGCTACCTATGTCAATACAATGCCTGCAGCAATTGATATGATAGAGGATGCGTACCGGAAGGGATATGAGACAACCTGTAATATCATGGCGCTTTCCAATGCCAAGGAGTCTGATTTGGCGATAGCATTGGAAATGTTGGGACAGAGCCCGGTTGACGGAATTTATATTGTTGACAGTTTTGGATCGCTTTTTCCAGAGCAGATTCGTACTATTTCGGATCAGTATATGGAGATAGCCGAGAAATATGATAAGTATATCGGGATGCATGCCCATAATAACCAGCAGTTGGCGTTTGCCAACACAATTGAGTCCTGTGCAAGAGGGGTTTCCTACCTGGATGCAACAATGAGTGGTATGGGCCGGGGAGCAGGAAACTGTGCAATGGAGCTGTTGCTGGGATTCCTCAAGAATCCGAAATATAAATTGTTTCCGGTGATTCAGTTTATTGAGAAGAATATGGTGCCGCTCAAAGAAAGCGGCGTGGAATGGGGATTCGACATTCCGTATTTATTGACTGGACATTTGAACCAGCACCCTCGTGCGGCGATTGCAGCGATGAAAAGTGCACGTAAAGATTACTCCGAATTTTATAAAGAGATCATTGATAAGGATTGATGATATGGCCCTGTAGAGAAGGATGCAATATGGTTTCAGTGAATTGCTGCGAGAGATGGAATCTGCAATGCGTGTTTGGGCTTGGCTGAGGGTCAAATAGAGGGGAAAAAGGAGAAGGTATGGACAGGAAAAGACTGCCGATCGGCGTGTTTGATTCCGGTGTGGGAGGAGTCAGTGTCCTGCGGGAACTGGTTAAGCTGATGCCGGGGGAGAAATACCTGTATTTTGGTGATTCCCAAAATGCCCCATATGGGACAAAAGGATTGGAACAAGTCAGACAATTGACGATGAAAAACATAGAGAATCTCCTGGAGCAAGGTGTAAAATCGGTGGTTGTCGCATGCAATACGGCAACCAGTGCAGCGGTGGCAGATCTGCGCAAGAAATATCCAGATCTACCGCTCGTCGGGATTGAACCCGCCATTAAACCGGCGGTAGAACAAAATCCCGGAGGGAGGATTATCGTGATGGCAACACCGATGACGCTGCGCCAGGAAAAGTTCTGCCGACTGATGAAGCGCTGGGAGAGTCAGGCGCAGATCGTGCCTTTACCGTGTCCTGGACTGATGGAGTATGTAGAACGAGATCACTTAGAGGGGGAAGATCTGCAGAAATACCTGACAGAATTATTCTGGTCTGTTGATCATGAGCCTATGGATGCCATTGTTCTGGGATGTACCCATTATCCCTTTGCCAGAACAGCAATTGAGCAGGTGGTAGGCAGGCAGGTAAAGATTTATGACGGGGGCCTGGGGACGGCCAGAGAGATGAAACGACGTTTGCAGGAAGCGGGACTTTTGACAGGAAATAGAGAGAATGGACAGGTTATTTTTGAAAACAGTTTCTCTAATCCGGACAAAAAAAACCGAGAACGGAAACTTTGTGAAAAACTCTTTGCTCTGTAAGATTCTGTAAATGTAAACTTTTTTTTAACTTGACAAAAAAAAGATGACAAATGGTACAAAGAACAGTATAATAGATAGTGGAATAGAGGCATGGTAAGGAGGCACGTGATATGGATCTTATTGGAAAAAACGGAAAAATAGATGGAGTTTTAGCTGCCCAGGTTTTATTAGACGGAGGGGTCTTCTTTTTTAAGCCAGGCGAATTATATTACGATGGATCGTATCATCAGATCAAGGGAATGCAGGCGAATACTGCGGCCATGAGAGATTTTCCAGGCATTTTTGATCAAATGGATCAGCTTGCACCACAGTTGGTGAATCTGATGGTATATGTTGAAAAAAACATTAGCTTTCGTGTGAAATACGAGGATTTGGGAAAAGAGATCCATGAATTTTTGCAAAATGAGGATATGACAGGAATGACATTCCTGTATTTGTTTAAATGGCATTTATTGGCGCTGAACAGAAGTGCAACAGGGATCACGGTTTCCATGGAGAGCCGTGTCAAAAACGGAATTCCGGATGCAGAGGCAAAAGTGCGCCAACTGGTAGAGATGTTGATTGCATACGATGGAACAGATCCTGCTTCCATGCGTATTACAGTGATTGAAGTAGATGCAAATGGTAGAGAGGTGCCGAAGGCGGAGCCGTTGCCAATGACAACGTCCATACCGGAACCTGCACCGACTTCTGCACCATCTTCTGTCAATATTGATCCATTGCCACCTACAGCAGATGCCAGAACAATTTCTGTAGCAGGTACGGTAACACAGGGATTGACAGCAGATGCCGCATCGGTTGTCCCGGATCCTCTTCCATTATCATCGCCAGCAGCGGTAGCTGAACCGTTACCGCCATCCAATGAATTGATCGGAGGAGCCGTTTCTGCTGTGGATCCACTTCCGCCATCGAATGAATTAATAGCAGGAGCAGCGCCGGCAGCCGAGCCATTGCCACCTTCCAATGAGTTGATCGGAGGGGCAGTGCCGACCGCCGATCCGCTTCCGTCATCGAATGAGTTAATTGGTGGGGCAGCGCCAGCAGTTGATCCGCTTCTGTCATCGAATGAGTTAATTGGTGGGGCAGCGCCAGCAGTTGATCCACTTCCACCATCGAATGAATTAATTGGAGGAAGCGTGCCTGCGATGGATCCGCTTCCGCCGTCGAATGAGTTGATTGGAGGAGTCGTAGGAGCTACGGATCCGATAGTATCTTCAAATAGTCTGATCGGAGGAACACCTGCGATGGATCCGTTGCCACCATCGAATGAATTGATCGGAGGAGCGGCACCGGTATCGAATAGCTTGTTGGGAGGAACAGCGCCAGCGATGGATTCGGTAGCGGTATCGAATAGTTTGCTTGGTGGAGCGCCGCAGACCGCCGATCCGGTGACAGTTTCCAATGGTTTGATTGGAGAAGCAGCACCAGCAGTGGATTCCGTGGCGATATCAAATAGCCTGTTGGGAGGAACACCGCAGACCGCCGATCCGATGGTGCCATCGAATGGTCTGGTGGGAGGCGAGCAGCCGCAAGCAGTGGCAGCACCGATGGTAGACCAAACTGCTCCAGTTTCTGAGTCAATACCGATTTCAGTGACGGCGCAGCCGGTAGCATCGGAGACAAATCCGGCATTTGTGGATTCGGTAGTGTCCTCTGCGTCAAATCCAGCAGTTGTGGATCCTGTGGTATCTTCTGCATCGAACCCGGCATTTGTGGATCCCGTGGTATCCTCGGCATCTAACCCGGCATTTGTGGATCCCGTGGTATCTTCTGCACCAAATCCAATCCCGGCTCCAGTGCCGGTACCAATGCCGATTCCGTCAGCAGTGCCTACGGCAGTGCCGACGATGGCAGGGGCACCATCTGCACCATTACCGCCGGAATTGAGCCAGTATCTGGATGAGATTAAGCCAAAGATGCAGAAAATTATTGCGGAATGGTCTCAATATTCTGATGATTTTGTGCAGAAAATCTCAGAGGAACAGTTTTCTGGTTTTTCTGATCCGAAGATCAAAGAATACCGCGATGAAATTGGAGAGAAGCAGGAGGATTTTGGAGAGGAATTAGAGGAAATCCTGGAGAACCTGAATGAGCATATAGAGCAGATTGACGCACAGGGCGTTTCCGAAGATGTCATGAAGAGCGTACTGGATCAGGAACGGGAATGTTACTCTGGTTTATTGGATCTTAAAGTCAACCTGGAAACGATTGGTGAAGTTGATTACCGAATTACCCGCAGATGTTCCAAAAACCATGAGAAGTGGGAAAAAATTTACAATGAGCTTCCTTCTGTTGTAAAAGCAGTGGAAGAGGAAAGGAAGAACCAGGAGCGTCAACGCATTACCAATGAAATTGCCGCAGTCAATGAGAAGATGGAAGCGATGAACCGGGAATATGCAGATGCTAAGGCAACGCTGGAAATTTCACAGGCCGGTTTGGAATCAAAGCAGGATAACCTGGATCAGGACCGCCAGAAATTAATGGTGCGCGCAGAAGCTGCCATTGGTATGGTGGAAGATAAGATCAAAGAAAACAGCAATTTGATTGAAGAGCTGGAGGTTGAAAATAAGCGTCTGGAGGATGAATTAAGGGACGCTGGCAGTTTTGCCCTGGGCAGGAAGCGGACGATCCGTGACACCATCGATTATAATAAGGGATTTATCAGTAAATATAAGGAAGTTGCGAAGAATCTTGAAATAGAAAAGAGTAAAGTGACAGAAGAATGGAATAGTAAGCTCGATAATCTGGTGGGTGATAACGATCATTTGCAGACTTTGGTTACAGAAAATACGGAGAAGATGCAGATGTTAGAGAAAAGTATTGCGGAGGAGCAGGGAGTTTTGCAGAAATTGCAGGCAGAATTAGCAGCACAACCATAACGATAATTGCAAAAATGGGAAGACCGAATCTCAATAGGATCCGGTCTTCTTTTTGTTGGAGTAAATTTCCAATTGTCTTATTTGTGGTTTAGCATGGGTACGATGCCCAGGAAACCTACCGTTTATGGGAAATTTGATATGTTATTTTGGTATATTAAAAATTTTGCATGGACATACTAACTAAATAAATTTAAAATTGATTCAGATTTATTGACAGATTCTACAAAAAGTGTATAATATTAATTGAAGTTTTTCACGGAATTTCAAACATTAAAAGGAGGAGGATATCAAAATGAGAATTTCCGGAGTAGCAAAAAAAAGTTTAGCCTTGGTATTGACCATGGCAGTAGCTGTAGGTGGAGTTGCAATTACACCTTCTAATGCGAGTGCAGCTAAGAAGAAATCTGCAAGCGTTAAAGTTAGGACATACTTTGCGGGAAATGCAAAAGATGCTGACTGTATTTGGGTGTATGGTGATGGAAAAGAGGCACCTAAGAACGAAAAGACAATTAAGCTTACTAAAGGTAAGAAGACCAAAGTTTCTGTTACCATTAAGAAACCAGGTACATACGATGTGGGCGGCAAGAAAGTAAAGTTAAAGAAAATGGCTGGTGCTACAGTATTAACCGTTGATCTGGTTGACGTACTTTCTTCCTTTAAGAAGGTTAAATGTTCTGGCATCGTTGTAAAATGTGATGGTAAAACTGTAAAGCAGAAAGTATATCAGGGTTCTTTTGAGAAGAATAAAGCTGACAGCAAGAATAACTGGAGATTATCTTTCTACAACAAGTGGGGTAATCAGGGCGACAATTCTAAGAACAATAAGGCAACTGCATTTGGATTCAAGAAGAATATTACGATTTCATTCACAGTTACACCAAAATAATGCGGTTATAATCTGGAAATCAGGATCCCGTCACAAGTATGTGGCGGGATTTTTTATATGATAGGAAAGTAGTCCATACTGGACTATTCCTATCATATAAAAAACGCTCCGCGGGATGCGCACTCGCGCGTAATGAAAATGTCGTTTACACGACCGCGCTTTGCGCGAGAGTTTCAAAAGCGAACTTGAGAGTTCGCTTTACGAAACTCTTTGTTTTCGAATAGAAAATCCCGCCGTGAAAGCTTTGTTTCAATGGGAAAGGATTAGAATGGATAAAAAGAAGCGAACTGACGGAAAATATTTGTGGCAGAGCACGTCATATGGTGGAATTCGATTGCTGCGGGTATCTGCAAAGAATGGATTGATAGTGATACCGGATGAAATAGAAGGTTGTCCGGTAACAGAAATTGGAGCATATTGTTTTTCAGATGTGGAGAGGCTGCCAGAACATGGAAGGAATGAGACAACGTATTCGGATGCGGAATACGGAGCGGCATCTTTTCAACCGATTGCAGGGACTGTTTTGGAATCTTTGGTCTTGCCGGAACAGATTACGGAAATACAGGATTTTGCATTTTATAACTGTCGCCGGTTGCGAAGGCTACAGGTGGGAAAAGAGACAAAAAGAATTGGCAGCGATATTTTTATGAATTGTCCCTCCCTGCAGACGATCGAAATCCGGTGTGGCGTGGAGGAATCTTCTGGTGCGGCAGCAATGTTACAGCAGCTTTCCTCTGAAATAATCGTTCATTTTCTGGGGAATACACGGGGGACGGAAGCAAAGCTGCTTTATCCAGAGTACACGGAAAGCTATGATGAAATTGCTCCTGCCCATATTTTCGGAAGGAATATTATTGGAGAAGGATTCCGGGCAAGACAGTTATTCGATGGCGGTGTCGTGCAGCTGGAGCGTTATGATGGTATGCTGGATAAACTCGCTGCAGAAGAAAATGGCCAGACAGTGGGCAGGCTGTCACTGTTCCGTTTGTTATATCCAGCAGGATTACGAAAGGAAAGAGAGAGAGAATATGAGAGGCAGCTTCGCCAAAATGCATTTGTCACGGCGAAGTATTTCATTGATAGGAGGGAACCGGAAGTTTTGCAGCAGATGTGTGAGCGCCGATATCTGCAGGGCACGGATCTCGACGAGGCGATTCAGTATAGTGTTTCTCTGAACTGGGGGGAAGGGAGTGCTAGTTTGCTGGATTGGAAACAGAGTTATGGCATGATAGACCGCAGTAAGCGGTATTTGTTTTAGGAGCGCTAGGATCACAGGAGGTACAGGATGACAGTTCAGACACAGTGGGAGTGGCAACAGGAAATGGCGCAGGAAATCTTGTCCCTGATCCGCAGCGAATTGTATCTCGAACTGCGGTTTATGGATGTGGCGCTTTCTGCATTGTCTTGGCAGCCGGAGGAAGGAATTGATACCTTTGGGACGGATGGAGAGTGCCTGTACTATTCGATGGAACGTCTGTTGCAGGTGTATCCCGTAAATCCTGGTTTTTTGGATCGTCTCTATCTTCACAGTATTTTACATTGTATTTATTCTCATCTGTGGCTGTGCGGATCCAGAAAAAGACCCTTGTGGGATTTGGCTTGTGATGTTATGGTGGAGTATACGATTGACCATTTGGATAAGACATGTACCAGGCGAGCGCTGAGTTTTGTTCGCAGAGAGTTATATCATCGACTGGAGGAACAGAAGTTGGGGATTTCTGCCGCAGTGATTTATCAATTCCTTCGGGGGATTTCTTCGGAGGAGTTTCAAACGCTACAGACAGAGTTTTATACGGATACCCATAAATTCTGGCCGAAAAACGAGCAGATGGGAATGGCACCACAGAGGCTACAGAAGCGTTGGGAACAGATTAGCCGACAAACGCAGATGCAGATGGAACAGAGGGGGACAGATCAGGCGGGCGGTCAGGAGCTATTGGAACAGGAGATGGAGGCTGGACGCAGCAGGCGCAGCTATCGGGAATTTTTGCGAAAATTTGCAGTGCTTCGAGAAGAAATGCATCTGGATCCAGAGGAATTCGACCTGAATTACTATTCCTATGGTCTGCGTTTCTACGGAAATATGCCACTGGTGGAACCGGTTGAAACCAGAGAAATCCAGAAGATACAAGATTTTGTGATAGTTGTGGATACCAGTTATTCTACCAGCGGAGATCTTGTGCGTGCTTTTCTACAAGAGACATTCGATATTTTGATGGAATCGGAGCATTTTTTTGTGGGAAGTCGGATTCATATCATACAATGTGATGATCAGGTACAGAGTGATCAGGTTGTGACGAATGGCAAAGAACTGGAGCAGTTGATCCGTAAGTTCAACATAACAGGTGGAGGAGGGACAGATTTTCGTCCGGCATTTACCTATATAAACCAGTTGATTCAGGATGGCACATTAGATCATCTCAAGGGAGTGTTGTATTTTACGGATGGAAAGGGGATCTATCCGGGAAAACGGCCGGAGTATCAAACGGCATTTTTGTTTCTGGACGATTATGATGAGACAGCAGTCCCCGCTTGGGCAATGCGTATGCGTATCGTTCCCGATGAATTTTTAAATACACGTCTTACAAAGTAGGAGAGTCCGTTTGGAACCGTGACAGCGAGGAATCGCAAATAGGAAACAGGACGTTTCATGAGGTGACAGCGAAATAGAATGAAAGCTTAGAAGGGAGAGGGATCCGTTTCGGCGGTATTCCGGGAGAATGATGAATATTAAACGGGCAAAGGAAGAAATTACAAATACGGTTAAGGCTTATCTGGAAAAAGATGAGCAGGGGAAGTATCTCATTCCGGTGATCCGGCAGAGGCCCATTCTTCTTTTGGGGGCGCCGGGGATTGGAAAAACCCAGATTATGGAGCAGATCGCCAGGGAGTGTCGGATTGGGCTGGTATCCTATACGATTACCCATCATACCAGACAGAGTGCGGTGGGGTTGCCTTTTATTAGGGAGGAATCATTTGGTGGAAAAAACTATTCCGTCACAGAATATACCATGAGTGAAATTATTGCCAGTGTATATCGTAAGATAGAGCGGGATGGTTTGGCGGAGGGAATTCTGTTTATTGATGAGATTAACTGTGTTTCAGAGACCTTGGCACCCACCATGCTGCAGTTTTTGCAATGTAAAACTTTTGGGAATCAGTCTGTTCCTCAGGGGTGGATTATTGTAGCGGCGGGGAATCCTCCGGAATATAATAAGTCGGTTCGTGATTTTGATATGGTTACACTCGACCGTGTACGCCGGATCCAGGTGGAACCGGATTATCCGGTTTGGAAGGAATATGCCCGGTTACAACATATTAACAGTGCGCTTCTAAGTTATTTGGAATTGCGTCCACAAAACTTTTACCGTGTCCAGTCGGATGTGGATGGGATGCAGTTCGTGACGGCGCGTGGATGGGAAGATCTGAGCAATTTGCTGGATGTTTATGCAAGGCTGGGATTGACCGCTGATGAGGAAGTGCTGCGGGAGTTTCTGCAACACGAGGAAGTTGCCAGGGATGTTTCCGCTTATATTGATTTGTACCGCAAATATCAGGATGATTATGGGATTTCCGAGATTTTGGATGGAAGTGTTTCGCCGGAAATTTATCAGAGATTACAGAGGGCATCATTTGATGAGAGACTCAGCGTAGTCAATTTGATTTTGAGCGGATTGAACCGTTATTTTCTGGATGTGGCGGAGTGTAAGATGACTACGGATCTGTGGTACGCCTTTCTGCGGGAATATCGGTGTGCCATGGAAGAAGAGAGTCAATACGACTTGTTATATCAGAAGCAATTGGAGCGGGCGGAGCAAGAATTTGAACAAAACTGCCGCAGCGGTTTTTTAACCCGGATGGAGCAGAGATGTCAGGAAATGCTTTGGAAAGATCTTCGGAAATGGAAACCCGCTGGGTGGGAAGACGCAGAGCAGGCGTTTCAGGCAGCTAAGGCAGGATTTGACCGGAAACAGGAGCAGTTGATTGCGATGGAGGACCAGACGTTGCAGAAATTGGAGAATTCTTTTGCATTTCTGGAAAGTGCATTTGGGGATGGACAGGAGATGGTGGTTTTTGTCACGGAACTGACCATGGGAGCTGAGGCGTCTGCATTTTTGCGGGATAACCGTTCAGAGAGTTACCAGAATTATAACCAGAAATTATTAGTGGGAACACGCAGGGCGGAACTTTTGTCCAGGCTGGCAGAGGATCAGATTCGGGGCGAAGAGCATATTCGTGATTTTTAGGGTATTCCAATCATAAAATTCATGGTAGAATTTATATCATATCATCTAGTACAATGACTTTATATTTCTTGTGCTAGTAAAACGTACATTCATAATTAAGTTTTGACAGGAGGATGAAAATGGAGGAAAAATTCAGTACCAGAAAGTTGCATATGGGACCAGCCAAGTGTGCGGTAGATTTGGGAGATGGCAGCGAACGAGGGGAGTATGTAGACCAGGATTATATTTTGCAGAAACTCGGAAGACCGCACCGTGCGATTAATCTTATGTATTGTTATTATCCGAATGATGATAAGTGGCCAGGGAGAGCCAGTGTAGTGCATGCAGATCCATCCGTGTCTTTTGCATGGGATTATCCTTATGATGATTATTTTACCTATAAGGGTGGCTTGCATGGCAGTCTCGACGACGAACCGTTTACCTATATGAGAGACATTCGGAAGCATGGACAGGATGTTCTGCTGACGATGACGATTGATCCTAAGCTTACAGATGACCATATTGTAGCGATAGCAAAGGACTTAAGTACCTTTGGAAGAGTTCAGCTCCGTATTAATCATGAGGCGACCGGAGACTGGTTCTCCTTTAACAAGCGTGCTTCGTATGAGGAGGTTGCTGATTTCTTTACCCATTGCTGTGAGATTATTCATCGGGAGGCTCCGAATGTAAAAGTTATTATCTGTCTGGATGGCTGTAAAGAGTTAGAGGACGAAAAGATGGAAAAAGAGGATATCTTTGCAGAGGCGTCCAGAGCCGCAGATATCGTTTCTGTAGACCGTTATATGGCTTTACACTGGGGATGGCCGTATGATGTGGCAGAACCTGAGTTAGAATGGAAATCTTTTGCCCGTTATACTGTGGATAAGATTTACACGCTGGCGAAAAAGAGCTATGAGCGTTATACCCTGTTAAATGATGGCGTAAAGAAGCCGATGGTATTGTCGGAATTCAATGCAGATGGAGATGTAACAGGAGCGTATGATCAGGCGGATATGTTACAGGAATTTTGTGACCGCTTAAAAACAGATCCAGAGCAGTGGTTAAATGGATTTACGTTATATCAGATGCGTGATCGTGGAAGACTGGGACTGGAAATTGAAGATCCCAACAATGCAAATGTCGGAATTGAGCAGCCGATTTTGAACACATACCGCGAAATTATTCATGAAGATTATTTCAGTCCGGTTATGGAGGAAGGAGGGGATCTGTCTCTTCCGGCAACCCTGCGTTGGGGTGGCTCTGAGGATGCGGATGGTGTGGCAATTCCACTTCATTTTGAAAAGAATCCTGTGTTCTGTGAGGTATACTTTGAGGAAGACACCATTGACATGAATTTGATGATGGAACTGCATGGACATTGGTTCTATAAGGCTCCAGGTGTCAAGTGTATAGATATGATGAGTGCATTTTTCAAGAATCCGATCCTGGGAGAGGAAGATATGACACTTAAGATATTTGCACCGCCGGTTTCCGGAGAGAATGACCCGTCGCAGGGTGAGGATTGGCAGATTAACTATTATGCGGAGTTAAAAGCGCTGCCAAAGATCCGTATCCGGTATCGTCCAGTTGTGTAAGTTGTAGAAATATAATGGGCAGTGAAAGCGCCGTCAGATAGGTCGAGATCCGATTTTTCGGATGAAATATCTGACGGCGCGATTACTTTTCAATATACTTTTCTTTTTTTATCAGGCGGAAGGAAAAGGATACATTTTTTCGTATTTTTTGTTGATTTTTTTAGAAATAAAGTTGACAGATTCCGTTGTCCCTCTGTATAATAAAGGAAAGTGGTGTGTCATGCATAGAGCAAGGATGCGGAATATGCATGTAACGGGATTACCATATTTGTGCTGGGTCCAAGGAAAGGAGAGAGGCGATATGGATTTAAATGTATATAATTATTTATTGACGGATTTTAACACAAAGCCCACGAAATATAGTACACACAAGAATTCAGAGTTGCGTTCCGTTTTGAGTGATATTGCGAAAAAGACGAAAACTTCTCCGATCTATCTGGTAAAACTTTCGGATAAGAAGCAGTCGTATGCCTTGAATGTGAAAGAGTCTGCCATTTCTTTGAATGGTGCTTTCCGGGATTTGTACGATGGAGGACAGGATTCGGTCTTTTTGAAAAAGAAAGCAGTGTCTTCTCAGGAGGATCAGGTAGCGGTGGAGATTCAGACGGATGATTATGAACATTTACCGGAACCGTTTGAAATTCAGGTACAGGATCTGGCGAGGACGCAGGTAAACCAGAGCAAGGAATTTTATGAAAACAGCCGTAGTTTAGCGGCTGGAACCTATCGCTTTAAGGTTACGATCAATGATATCTCCTATGATTTTCAATATAATATTAAAAAAGATGCCAGCCATCGCGATGTCATTGGCGGATTATCCGACTTTTTGACCAAGGCAAAGATTGGCATTGAGGCACATCCGGTTTCGAAAGAAGCGGGAAAGATGGAGATGCGTCTGGAAACTGATGATACGGGAACTCCGGATGGAAAGCCGATCATGTCCTTTGAGGATTATCCGGGGGACTATAAGGAGGGGATCGTATCGTTCTATGGGTTAAATCGAATGACGCAGGCGCCGGGCAATGCAGAATTTTTGTTAAATGGAACGCCGAAACATTCCGTGTCCAACACGTTTCGCCTGGCACGGAGCCTGGAGATTAATCTTAAGAAAGCAGGAGAGGAACCGGCGGAGATTTCTTATACACCGGACAGCAAGCTCATTCTTAAGGGAGTCAGGAACATTATGGA
>CANRZB010000046.1 GCA_947644195.1 uncultured Clostridium sp. | reverse complement strand
CCGGTTCGGCAGACGGCTCGCTGGTTACGAACGGTTCTGCTGTGTTTTCCGGTTCGGCAGATGGTACCGCTGTGGATTCTGCTGGAACGACGGACGGCGTCTGGACCGGTTCCGCAGATGGCTCGCTGGTTACGGACGGTTCTGCTGTGTTTTCTGGCGCAGAAGAAGACAGCACGGTAACAGCAGACTCAGGTGTTTCTCCCGGCTCTGCGGTCCTCCATTGGCCAGTTTCTTCTGTCAGGCTGTATCCCCACGTGGCTGCCAGGGCAGCTCCCCCGGTCGCTATCAGAACCCCTTGCTCCCGGTCTTCTCGATCAGTAATGGAAACACCGGAGCGTGTGAAGAATCCATCCTGTGTTAAAAGACAGAGCTCGGCATCTTCCCCCTCTGCACGGAATCCGATCGTAATGCTGGATCCTGGTGCAAGATCTGTGTGATCCGCAAGGGGTGTAATGAGCCATGCCCCATCCGTTTGACAAAACCTGGCGTTCCAAAGCTCTGTGATCTGTACCTGCCAGGGCAGACGGATCTGCCAGTCCTGCCTGGTCTGGCTGCTGGTATTGGTTAGAACGATCTGTCCGGCCATATGGTTTTCCCAGGAAGCTCCTGTCTGGGCGCTAATCTGATACCAGACAGTGCCTTCTCGCTGGGCTGCATGCACCGGAATAACCGGGATGCATGGCAGGGAGGTACATAAAATAGCAATGACCAGAAGAATGGCTAGAAGATGCCTCGTGGTTCTCTTATTTGTTATGCTTGTTACTGTCATGATTATTTTTTCCTTTCCTTGTGTTCAAAGTAGGATTTTATCCGTAAAGTATTAAATAACTTCTACCCTATAACAACCCTAATTCCATTATCTATCAGTATACGTTATTAAAAAAAGAAATGCAATACATTCCACCTTTCTTGCGTTTCCCCCTTTGACATCAAGACAACAGAATTTGACATTTTGCTTTCTTCCTCTCCCCTTTTTCCAGAAAGTATTTGCATCTATAGGAATTTGCGGTTATACTGAGGTATGGATGATTTCGGGAACGTGAATTCCCGGATGAAAATCAACATAAGATCACAAAGCAAGGAGGAAACGTAATGGCAAAGGAAAAAGTAGTTCTGGCATATTCCGGTGGTTTGGATACAACAGCAATCATTCCTTGGTTAAAGGAAAACTATGATTATGAAGTAATCTGTGTCTGCATCGACGTCGGCCAGGAAAGTGAATTAGAAGGTCTTGAGGAACGTGCAAAATTCTGCGGTGCAGACAAATTATATATTGAGGATGTAACCGATGAATTCTGCGATGACTATATCGTTCCATGTGTACAGGCTAACGCAATCTATGAAAATAAGTATCTGTTAGGTACTTCCATGGCTCGTCCGCTGATTGCAAAACGTCTGGTAGAGATTGCACGCATCGAGGGGGCTTCCGCAATCTGTCACGGCGCCACCGGCAAGGGAAATGACCAGGTACGTTTTGAATTGGGAATCAAGGCATTGGCGCCGGATCTCAAGATCATTGCAACCTGGAGAGATCCGAAATGGACGCTGGATTCCCGCGAATCCGAGATCGAATACTGCAAAGCACACGGCATTGACCTCCCATTCTCTGCAGACAATAGTTACAGCCGCGACCGTAACCTGTGGCACATCAGCCATGAAGGTCTGGAATTGGAAGATCCTGCCAATGCACCGGACTATGATCATCTTTTGGTACTGGGCACCACACCGGAGAAGGCGCCGGAAGAAGGTGAAATCGTAACCATGACTTTTGAACAGGGTGTGCCAAAGAGCATCAACGGCCAGGAAATGAAAGTATCCGATATTATCCGTACCTTAAATAAACTGGGTGGCAAGCACGGCATTGGTATCATTGATATCGTAGAAAACCGTGTTGTGGGCATGAAATCCCGCGGCGTCTATGAGACTCCTGGCGGCACCATCCTGATGGAAGCTCACCAGCAGTTGGAAGAACTGGTATTAGACCGTGATACCTATACTGCCAAGAAAGATATGGGCAATAAATTTGCAGATATCGTCTATGAAGGAAAATGGTTCACCCCTCTTCGAGAGGCAGAGCAGGCATTTATCGAATCTACCCAGAAATATGTGACCGGTGAAGTAAAATTCAAACTGTATAAAGGAAATATTATCAAGATGGGAACCACTTCTCCATATTCCATCTATGATGAAGATATCGCTTCCTTTACGACGGGCGAACTGTATAACCATGTAGACGCCGCTGGATTTATTAATCTGTTCGGTCTGTCTTCTAAGGTTCGTGCCATGAAAATGGGACCATTTGAAGAATTGAAAGAAAAATAATGATCTGCCTATTTCCTATCAGGGTACTTTTTAGCTGAAACACAATATCCTGTTTTGGCAGATAGAAAAATAAATAAGAGCAACAAAACACAGCCGGTCACCGAATGAGATTTCAAACGGACGATCGGCTGTATTTCTCGTGTGTAAGCCTGTTATAATAAAGAAAGCGATACCCTAATATCCATTCGTCCTCCATCATGTTACAGACGATTCCTGCCATGGAAACATCTTATCGCTTCCAATGTCCCCGGAGCAATGCCGGTTCCGCTTCAATATGTGCATAATCATTAAAACGGTCTAAGTAAAATCCATGAAGATGTTTGTCAAAATGAATCTGCGTAATGCTGCAGTTCTCGAGGGAAGTACCAAACATTAGGCGCTTTGCAAAATCTCCACCAAACAAGGCGCACATCAGAATACGGATCACACCACCATGGGTCACGACGGCAATATCATGCTGATCACTTTCCACCCATTCCTGAATTACAGGCGCTAAGCGCTCCAACAGCATTGCCCCATTTTCTCCTTCCGGATACCACATTTCTTCCGGAGGCACAAAATATTCCCCGATCCACTCATTTATTTCATCCAATGCCGTTCCCCTGGCAATCCGCCCCTCCTGAAACAACTCCAATTGACGATCATAATAACCAGAATAATATTTTTTGAGGTCTTCATCCGGTTTTCCAGTCAATGCTCCAAAATTCATTTCCTGCAATTCCGGTCGGATCTGTATGTTTTGTAACAGCTCCGGATCATCTTCAAAGGCGATCTGCGCCGTTTCTTTTGCCCGGATCAGATCGCTGCAGTACACGACGTCCACCGGATACAGTTTCATCCGTTTTGCCAATAGTTTTGCCTGCCATCGGCCCATCTCATCTAACGGAACATCAATGTTACATTTCGGACTGTTCTGCCTGCCATGGCGTATTAGATATATATTCAATTTCAATTCTCCTCCCTAAAAGACTCCTTTTCCTTTGCGCTTTCCTGCTCTTTTCCCTTCTGCCCATCCTCTTCTTGCTTGGTATCTTTCTGTGTTGTATCTTTCTGTGTGGTGTCTTTCTGTGTTGTATCTTTCTGTGTGGTGTCTTTCTGTGTCGTGTCTTTCTGTGTTGTATCTTTCTGTGTGATATCTTTCTGTTGAGCATCCTCTGCGGCTGTAACTTCCGCCAGCAATGTATCCGCATTGACTCCGGACAACGGCAGGATCTCCGCTCCAAACAGGCTATCGTCATATAGCGGCTGGTTTTTGCGCTGGTTTTTCTTTAATTCTTCATACTTCTTCTGTCTGACTTCCAAATCCGTTCCCACTGGATTTTCAGCATCCAAAGTAGCATGCTGGGCATAACCGTCCAGCCAATTTTTCTGCACATCTTCCCAGTTATTAAATTTCTTGGAAAGAGTTCGAGCTGCCGGCTCAATCAACGCCTGTGCTTCTTCTATGGTAATATAGCCAGCTACATAGCCCCATTGTGCCAGATGGGAAACCCGGCACATATCCCATGCCAGCAGACCTTTTTTCTTCCAGGTTTTCCAGTTATACTGCACCATCCGATAGTGAGTCAGTGTTTCCCCACTCAACTGCTGAAACGCTGTTTTGAGCTGCTTTTTGGACATTGCTTTCATTTCTCCCGCTTCTTTGCGGTACTCTTTTCTGTCTCCGGTCGTCAACAGATTCTGGATCTGTGTCAGCAATTCCGTCCGATTGGTAATCTTCCAACTCTGCTTCAGGATCCTGGCTGCCGCCTCTTTATTTCCTTCCGTCTGTTCATACCCGCCAAAATAATAGACATCCCCTTCGTTCATGGCAATCAGGACGGATCCCATCGCCCTGCCCCACTGTCCCAAGTTTGCAGAGGAATCCTCTAAGGATTCCAATGGTTTTCTGGTAGGTTCTGCCGGTTTCTTCGTGCCGGATGACTTCTTGCCGCTACATCCCATCATGGAAACAGCAAGCAACAGGACACCGAGTAACATCAAATATTGCTTTTGGCGGTACTTATTTATCATCACGCTTCCTCCTTTTGCGTTCTTCCTATGTATCCCGAACCTCTAAGAAAACAAATCAATCACAGCCTGTAGTTCGGATCCTTCGGCGGGAGCTTCTGAAATCTCCCGATTTGTTCCATCCTCAAACGCCTGATGCAGAATCAAACGCTTCTCCTTACTCATTACGATCGCATAGTAAGCCGCTTCCTGTTTTACCGGATTCCAGACGAGAAATACTTTGGAACAGGTGCCAACATACAGATGCTTCCCCGGCAGAGAAATCTGAACGATCTGTAGATCATCACGAACCATAAGGGAAAGTACATCAAAATCATCTTCTGTATAAGGACATGCTCCCTTTTGGTTTTGATATGGCGGTTGAAATAATTCCAGCAGATAAGATCTGCCGCCTTCCCTGATTTCTTTAAGAAACGCTTCCTGCTCGGTAAAAAGTCGTTTCGGCATCAGATTTGCCTCCACATGCTGGCGCACCAGAGCATGGAACTGTGCCTCTGTGATTTTTTGTCCATTCTTTAACTGCCCATCTTCGGTTTCTTCCGTTTTTTCGATCTTAAAGTCCACTTGAAAATTATGGGTAAACGGATTGACCACAATGGACCGGACATCTTCTGTCTGTCCCAATAATTGGACACATTTTCCAAAAGGAATATTAAGTCTGACCGGAAACTGCTCCATGGATTTGTCCTTATACATTTGTTCCAGCGAAGTGAACACCGGAAACAACTTGTTCCCCTGCTTATCCTCCAAAACACATGGTTTGGGATTGGCTTCCTCCGGTAATGGCTGCTCCTTACCGTCCTTCGTCATCTCCTTCATCTGTTCGACAAGCGCCGAATCAGTATCCGGCGGCAAAATAGCCGGCAAAATTACGATAGAATTTTGCAGTTCTTTCATTAGCTGATGTGCCAGATCTGATTTCTTTGTTTCCGACAATTGATCCAATATTTTTTCTAATTCCTGACTATTCAATTTCTACGTTCTCCTTTCCTGGAAACCCACAATTTATATGAGTCAATGGTGTCTTAAAATGATAGTTCCCTATCGTTTTCAGGCAAAACTACAATTCCTTAGTACAACAGAGCAAAAAAAGAAGCTGCAATCACAGTAATCACACCGGATACCACAATGGATAAACCGCTCATGGCTCCCTCGATTTCTCCCATTTCAATGGCTTTGGCTGTTCCCAGGGCATGCGCTGACGTTCCGATACCGATTCCTTTCGCCACCGGATGTCCGATTCGAAATAGCTTCAATACCGGCTCCGCCACAATATTTCCAAACACGCCAGTCAACACAATAACCGCCACCGTAATCGTAACCAATCCTCCCAATTCCTCGGAGACCCCCATACCAATAGCCGTAGTAATTGACTTGGGAAGCAGCGTTACATATTCCTGATGGGTCAGCCCAAACAGCATGGACAGTCCCAGAACCGATATCATTCCGGAAACGGCCCCGGCAAGAATCCCTGCCAGTATTGCCAGAAAATTCTCCCGCAGAATATGGATCTGCTGATAGAGCGGAATCGCCAGGGAAACCGTAGCCGGCGTCAATAAATAATTGATATAATTGGCTCCCGCCTGATAGTTTCGGTATTCTATCCGGCAAACCTTCAACAAAACAATAATTAATACAATCGCAATTAATAGGGGATTCAGTATGGCGCGATTCCATTTTTTGCGGATCATCAACCCAATCTCATAGGCCACCAGCGTCAATAATCCTCCAAAAAAAAGAGAATTTTGCATCAGGGTATTCACGGCTCCTGCCTCCTTCCGGCATGCTTCATCATCCATTGGGTTACATGCCCCGCCACCACCATGACGAGCAAAGTGGTAACCAAGATAATAACAATTACCGGCAGCAAAACCGGCTGCAAAGCACTCCAGGAATCCATCAAACCAACTCCCGCCGATACAAACAGAACCGGCATGATTTCCACCAGAAACAACCCAGTCTCCCGAACTCGCTCTAACGGCAATATTCCAGACAAAAGTGCCAGAAATAACAGCAACATCCCATAGACACTGGCGGGAACAGGCAAAGGCAGTGCAATTCTTAACAATTCCCCCAAAAAGGTTACCAGTAAAATAACACCAAATTGTTTCACATATTTCATTGTTTCCTCATTTCTCGCCACCCGATGTGCGTCTGCCCTAGCAATGTCCGGTTATGCGCATCGGCAATATTGTATATCAATCAAACTGAAAAGCATTTACTTATTCCATCTGAAACAATTCCCGCATCCGGTTTCGATCAGAATCACTATAATATCCATACTGTAGGATCTTATAATCATTAAGCAGTTTTTTCACGGTATCATCCTCATCGGTATCATATCGCTTCCAGGTTCCGTCCGGTGCCATGTATCCATTTACATTCATCGCCGGAATCTGCGTTGACACCTTTTCAATGAATTGATTATATAATGGCAGTTCCAGGCCAGCCTCTTTCAACAGCAGGTTTTCCAGATAATTATTGCTCAAAACAACATTTTCCGCCTCTTCAATATCATAATTTGCCCAGAGGATGAATGGGGTGGCGTAACGTTTCTGAATATCTTCCAACTCCCAGTCATGCTGGCTCTTGCCCAGCAGACTTTCATAAAATTCATTCTCAATCGACGGATGATGGTCTCCAAACATACAGATCACCGTTGGATCTTTCACCTTTTGGAAATATCGGATCAGATACCGGAACGCATCATCCGAAACCTTAGTTGCAGATAAAAACTCCTTGGTTTCCGCAAGATAACTTCCCTCCACATACACCGGATCCTTCCACGCCGTGTTGGTCAGATATCCACCGTGATTCTGGATCGTCAGATCAAAGACAAAAAGCGGTTGTCCCTCTTTTTTCGCCTCAAAACGCTCGATCACCTTTTTGTAAGTTTCCTTATCACTGATATAGCGGACGTATTCTGGATTTTTGAAATCATCAATCGTAAAGAACTGATCAAATCTCATGCTCTCATAAGAATTAATTCGGTTCCAGTTACCACCGCTGCTCGGATGAATCGCTTCACAGCGATATCCCATACTCCCCAGATAGGATGGCAGAGAAAACGTAGATTTATGCATAAACTGCTGGAAAACATTACAACCGCTTGGGAAAAAGGTCATTGTGTTGCCTGTCATGGCCTCAAACTCCGAATTGGATGTCCCCGCACCGAAAATAGATACATAATCCAACCCGGAAATCGTATTCTCTTTCAGACTGTGCATAAACTCCAACGGATCCCGATTATAGTGCACATCCCCAATCGCCGCAAAGTCCGCCAGACTTTCATTCATAATTAAGATAATATTAGGCTGTTTCCCCTGTAAGGTCTGGTTTGTCTGGAAATCCTTATTCGATGAAAATGGAATTTCCGCCGGTGTCATTGTCTCGCCCTGCTCCAAATCCTCCAGAATATCCGCCACTTTTTGACGGGAATATCCCGCAGGCTCTGCCACTCTTAAATAATGCAGGTTAATAAAGAAGTTCAGATAGAACCCGTTCGTCCGGCAGGAAGAAACCTTATTCCAGACACTATCCCGTATTCCAGACTTCTCCAAAACTGGTGTATAATATAAGGTCAGAAAGATCCCCAGGGATGCCGCAAATGGAACCAGATGCCGCATAATATTATAGACCAGCTTGTACTCCTTACGCTTCCTCTTAAGCCGAAGTATCAGCAGACACCACAGCATAAACGCCGGGAAGACAATAAATTGTGCCGGTGTGGTAGAAAAGGTATAGTGATCCGCTACCTTTGTCGCCGTTGTAACACCTAAAATATCAGCCGGAAGAAACGGCGTACCACGCACACTCATCAAAAAGAAATTTACCAGTCCGGCCGGGAACAAAGTTAGATTCATGATCAGCGCAGCCGTATTCGCATTGCCGGTCAGGGCATACAGTACTAACTGGATCCCTCCCAGCAAAATCCAGCTAAAAATCCAGATATTCGGATACATCTTAGAAAAGGTTCCATTTAAGACTTCCAGGAACAGAAATAATATAAATGGGTTGATAATAATGATAAATCGCCTGCAATACTGATGTACCCTGGGTTCCACCAGACACCATTTCACAAATCGTTTTAACGGATGAATCGTTTTCTGTCGCTTCTTCAAGCTTGGGTTCTTGGCATACCGACGCATCCTTTTCTGATGCTGTTTTCGGTAAACTGGCACATATTCCGTCAGACGCTCGAAACACAGCACAAATAACACCACAAATTCCAGGATCAACAACACCAACGGATAGATCTGGCGGTAATAATACGTATAGGAAATATTTAAGGCTTTCTTTCTGGTACGGCTGTTTAACGTCGACATATACGTATTCGGGTCGGTTCGGTTGGTCGTATTCACGGTTGGAATAATTGCATAGGTATTTTTTGCTGCACTACAAGTCAGATTGAGACAGCAGGTAACCCCCTGTGGAATGGTAATGGTGTGATTCATCTTGACCGTATATACGGAATTCGGTGTGATTTCAGACACCGGAACCGTGGTATCATAGACAATGACATTATCCCCATCCATAATCTGAATGTGCAGATCCGTTCCCACCTTATCATATTCAAAGGCACCAAAACTAAGATCAAATTGAGATAAAATGACTTTTCGATCAAACGTAAACTTCTGACGTATAATCTCCTGGTCATCCAAAATACCGATCACTGCACTGTTGGCATCGCCAGCTTCTGTCACCACTTTCTGGCGAGATACCATTGAGCCGGTAAGATAACTCTGCAATGCCAGAATCGCAATCGTAATAAACACAAAACACGCTATTCTCTTTTTGCTGAACTTAATATATCGCTGAATCATAAATTATAGTAACCTCTTTCATGGAATCGCAATTAACATCTTACCGTTTTCCGTTTTTCTTGTCAATTATTTCCAAAAAATCCCCTACCCAATCCCTCCACTGATAGCGGTTTAACACTTCTTGTCTGCCCCGGTCAGCAATCTCTGCCAGCCGATCCGTATCACGGAAAATTTTCCGTAAATGGTGCAGAGATCGTTCCGGTTTCCGTATGTCGTAGCTCAAATACTGTTCTCCCGGCCTCATATTGTTCTCTAAAAACTGACAGGAATCGGTTAACACCACTGCCCCAGCAGCCATACCGCATAGAATCCGGTCATGAGGCGCATCGGGAAATAACGGTTGTATATTTAATACAATCTGGCTGTCTCCCATTTGACGCAATACCGCAGGATAATCACACGGAGAATGTACCACCAGCCGTTCCTGATGTTTTCCCTCATAGTATTCCCAATGTGCCCCCGTTACATGAACGGAAAATCCCTCTGCCAAAACAGCTTCCAGCACCCGATGCCTGAGAACTTCCCGCAGATACCGGTCTATATAACGGCATTGTTCATAGATCTGTCCTGCATCCAGAGGTTCTTCCTCCTGCAACGATTGAACCCAAGTGATAAGATCAGGAAGACCAGGATTTTCCAAATATTGTCTGTAGTAGTCTTTCGCCAAGTCCAAACAGGAAACCGCATGGGTATTTGTCATCTTTTGTAATTTTGCTTCATATTCCACTAAAGGAACATAAGTTCCTGGAAAGAAAAATTGCCGGGAACGCTTGTGAAACGGAATCCCAACATCAGGTACAGACGCCGCTAACGGCAGCACAAAACATCCGGTAATCCCCGGATAGTGCTGCCAAATATATTGTCTGTGTGTCTCATCCAAACAGATCACAGAACTATTCTGCGTCTTGTTCAGAATCGGATGCAAATGCATCGGATGATCCACAATATAATTAAAAAACGGGGCGTGGATATGATCGGTCAGATACGAAAAGTCCTCCATTTGCACCCCGGGCAGAATAGAATTGACGTCTAATACCGCATCGTAACTCTGTCCTGCAAATTGCTCCAGATCGTCTGCATTGGAGGAATCCTCCCGGATCTCGAAATATTCGACCTCCACCCCCCGCCTCTCCAACTCCATGCGGATTTGCTGCAAAAAATAATCGGAAGATTGATAACACAGATTACTGCGGGTTTTGCAGATCAGTATCCTCTGGCTTTTCTTTCTCCCTGCCGGTAAATCGTTTGTTTGCATATTTCCATCCATTCTGACGGGTCTCCTCAGTTTCTACATCTGTAGACATCTTCTTGTAATAACGGTAAGCAGTTTGTACCATTCCCACAGTTAGGATCACTGCAGATCCTACCACAACAATTTGTGGCACAATCCCTGCTTTCGCAAACGCATCCAAATACAGGACCAATGCCTGTAACCCCATACTGACCAGGATCATACGGGTCTGTTCTGCCTTTGTCTCCGTCTTTCGCACCGCATAATAGAAAAATACTGCCAGTGCAGCCTGCAGAAATAAAAATGCGCATTGCCAGACACCGTCCAGAAGCAGATCCATACGGCTGGTTGCCGACAATTCTCGAATCAGGTCCTGGTATGTAGCGGCTGTGGATGCGTCTACCGATTGTAACAGGGTTTCCGCCTGTTTCTGATGTACCATCAGCCCAAACGAATACCTTTGTAAATTAGGGATTGCCAGAGAAAAGATACACTCCATACAGCCAAAACCCAGTCCAAAAGAAACCGCCGCATTGACGGAATCCTTCTCTTTCATGATAAAACGGAACGAGAGATAACGGCTGATTCCGTGTAATAACGAAACCGTCAGAGCCGTATACAGGGTAAGCAGCCATACATTTTTCGATAACAACTGTGATAGCGGATGGTGAACAGCCAGAAACAGGGTATCTGGAACAGATCGAAACAGCTCACCAAATACCAGATAAGCCCCCATACCGATAAAAACAGGTACCAGACGATCCCGGACACGCATCTTCCAGACTGCGATAAAGACCACCGGGATCACAAAACTCAGCGTAGCCATTTCCATCATTAAATTTAATATTGCTTCCTCAATCATGTAATAGGTATCTCTCTTTCCTGTAATTTATTTCTTTTTATGATTAGAGGCTTTTGACACCCTAATCTTTTTATTTATGGAACATCACATATTCACTGTCAAACATTTTCGCCAGGATGAATGCACCCAAACCAGTAGTTACCAGATTGGTAGCAATCGTTGTCAAAATCGTGGCAATACTGGACTGGAAGGAAAAAATCCCCACCATGGACTGCACACTGTTATATAATGGAATACAGTAGTAACCAAGTTCTGTTTTTGCATCTTTGCCAAACATCGCCGTGATCCCGACTAACATCACAATAATCATAATCGGCGTCACGTAGGTCTGCGCTTCCTTGAGTGTCCGTGCAAAAGCGGAAACCAGGGAAATCAAAGTTACCATTACCAAAGCTGTCGATATGATAACAACCGCTAACAATGCATAATCACTTACCTGATATACCCCCTGGTCAAATCCTGGTTGATCGGAATTCATTAATTTCGGAAGGGAAGCCAGCGTTCCAATCGCACTGGAAGCGCCGCTTAATACGCCAATCAGGGATAACGCTGCAATCTTTCCCAGGGCAATATGGCTGCGTTTGACCGGAGTAATCAGAAGTGCCGCCATGGTTCCTTTCTCCTTTTCCCCGGCAATGGATTCTGGCGCCACTGCAATACAGCCGCTGTACAAAAAGATCAACAGCAGAAACGGCACCATGGAAGAAAACATATCTGCTGTGATGTCTTTCTTGGTGGCAAGATCGTATCCGCCTTCTTTGTCTGCATTGATATCAAACCGGTTTGACAGAGATGCTTCAAATTGATCCAGAAATTCCGTGATCGCCCGATATGCACTTGACGAATCTTTGGATGCTGAATTGTAATACACCTGTACTTCCGGCGCCTTCTTACCGGAAGCAATATCATAGGTTCCGGCAGCCTGCATAAAATCTTTCGGAAAAATCACTAATAATTCTTTTTCCTGCTCCTGAATCTTCTTTTTAGCTGCATCAATCTCTTTCTCCGAATCCGCAATATGCTTCATACGGAATCCCTGCTTCTTTAAGGACTCATTCCAGTCCTCCGGCAGATTCAGAACATAGCAGTCCGGTTCAAATTTATCGGACGTAAGCTGCTCTTTGAACGCCGTCCCCATAAAGGAATACAGGACAAAAATCATCAGGCCCGGTAGCAGAATCGTCGTCATTACCATTCTGGAATCGCCGAAAAAACGTGCTAATTCCTTTTTCATCATTGTAATAATTGTATTATTTTTCATCGAATTCCTCCATAGTATTCCTGCATCTAACGATGCTGCGGAATATTTTTCTTCCTATCATGATCTATTCCTGATCTCCCATCACCTGCTGATATAGCAGGAAGAAACGGTCTTCCAGGGACATGCCATCACAGACTGCCTCCAAGGTATCACAGGTAATCATCCTCCCCTGAATAATAACACCGACACGGTCACAAACCTTTTCAATCAAGCTGAAAATGTGGGTAGAAATAATAACCGTTTTTCCCTGTTCTTTCAGTGAGAGCAGGAAGTCCGTGACTACTTTTGCCGTCAGTACATCCAGACCGTTCGTCGGTTCATCAAAAATGATGATGTCAGGATCATGTACCATGGAAATTGCCAAGGAAGCCTTCTGTTTCATACCCGTAGACAGATTAGCTACTTTGACCTCCGCAAACTTATCAATGCCAAAAATTTCAAACAAATCTTTTTTTCGCTGATTCCGAATCTCTGGCGGAACATGGTGCATCTCCGAGAAGAAATCGAATAGATAGTTGGGTGTGAAGAATTCTTCTAATTTTAATTCACTTGTCAGAAATGCGATTCGTTTTCTGATTTCATCTGGATTTTCAGTAATAGGAAAGCCGGACAAAACCGCTTCTCCCGCATCTGGACGAATCAATGTCGCCAACATGCGCAGGGTAGTGGTTTTTCCGGCTCCATTAGGGCCCAATAGCCCAAAAATTTCCCCCTCATATGCTTCAAAAGACAAATCATTGACAGCCAACCTCACTTTGTCCTTTGTCTTTTCAATCTTTTGCTGTTTTGGGGAGAGCTTAAATTGTTTTCGTAATCCCTGAACCTGCAATAAAGGTGTTTTCATCTTCTCTCATACCTCTCTGTTTAATGTTATCCTGGTTACCATCTGTCCAGGAAATTCCCATGGATGTTATCAGGCTGACGCAGAATACAGATTCATTTTAACAGATAATCCCCAATATTGCAAAATATGATATAAAAGCCGATGCTTTCCCGATCCAATTCTATCGTTGTGCTGTAGGCATCTCACTAAACTTGATTTCTTTTAAAAATTTAATCCCTCGATGACCGACTGCAATTCCGATACCGATTCTCCCAGATCATCCAGTTCCTCCCGGGACAGATCCAGAATGACGATATCTTCCACGCCATCTTTCCCCAGTACGCATGGCACTCCGATACAAATATTGTTCATGCCGTATTCTCCATGCAGCATACTACTGACTGACAGGATACAATGCTCATCTTTCTGAATCCCCTCGCAGATTCGCTTAACTGCCATTGCCACACCATAGTTGGTAAATCCTTTCCGTCCGATAATCTCATAAGCGCTCTGTTTTACTTTTTCCTCCAAATCATCCTGATATCCCGGCTTCGGTGTATGGTTGCTCCGCAGACGACACATCGTGTCAAACGGAACGCCACTGACATTGGTACAGCTCCAGGCAACCAGCTCGCTATCTCCATGTTCCCCGATCACAAAAGAATGGACACTGCGTGGATCAATGCACAGTTTCTGACCAATCATATATTTCAAGCGACCGGAATCCAGTACGGTTCCACTTCCAAGAACCCGGCTTGCCGGAAATCCAGACAGTTTCTGCGTCACATAGGTCAAAATATCCACCGGATTAGCCACTACTAATAATATAGCATCCTGGTTATACCGGGTAATTTGCGGGATGATCTGTTTAAATATCTCTACATTTTTGTGTACCAGATCCAGACGGGTTTCACCGGGTTTCTGACCGGCGCCGGCAGTAATAATGATAATCCCAACATCTTCGAGATCTTCATAAGTACCCGCATAGATATCCATCGGGCTGGCAAAAGCAAGGCCATGGCTGAGATCCATCGCCTCCCCTTCCGCTTTTTCCACATTAACATCAATCAATACCATTTCCTGGAAAAGTTCGCTCTGCATTAAGGAAAATGCAATGCTGGTACCCACATAGCCACAACCAACAATGCCACATTTAGTATACTCTACCATAAAAAACCTCCATTTCCTGCTACTATCACATTTTCCTGTATAGTATTGCAGAAAAAGGAGGTTCTTATTCCTACTTGCTCCAGATTAGAAACTAACTAATTCTTTTACTTCCTCCGTAATCTGGCTGATCTCTGTCATCACATTATCCAGAACCTGCATGGCATCCATGCTGTCCTTAACCATATCCAGGCTGCTCTCGGAAGATGCGGCAACTTCTTCACTCATTGCAGACAGATTAGATATACTGTCACTAAACTGCATATTCGCCTGTAATATCTCCTTGACACCGGTAGAAAGGCCATCCATGGAACGATGAAGCGTTTCATTTTTTGCCTCAATAATATGAATCTGGTCAATCGTTTGACGAATCATATCATTCTGTTTCTCTGAGGATTCCATGGACTGATTCATGTTATCTGCCGCTGCCTCTGCGTTTTCCGTCAATTTACGAATGATATCAGTAATTTTAGTTACGGACTCCTTGGTCTGCTCAGATAACTGACGGATCTCGTCTGCCACTACAGCAAATCCTTTTCCCGCTTCTCCGGCTCTGGCTGCCTCAATCGAAGCATTCAGCGCCAGCAGATTCGTCTGGCTGGATATGCTGAGGATGTCATCAATGATTTCTTCCACCTCATGGATACGGTCATTTAACTGTTTGGTAGTTGCCCGGCTCTCACGGTTCAACTGTCCGGTCAGAACGGCCTGGTGCTCTAATTGTTCAATCAGTTCCAATCCACTGGAAACCGCAGACACAGAATCATCGGAAGCCACTTTCATCTGCTGCGTTTCGGAATTGACAGATTCTATGTTATTCTGTATCTCTCCAGTAAGTAAGGTCTGTTGTTCCACCGATTCCGCTGTAATTTTGATGCTATCTGCAATCTCGCCAATCGCATTACTACTGCTCTCCATACACCCGGATAATTCTGACGTTTTTTCCTTTGCCAGATCATATTTATTTGCCAGGTTCTCAGATAATGACATAATCTGCTGTGTCACAGCACGGGAGTTATTCAACCTACGGTTGGTGGACTCCATCTGGGCCGACTGGCTTTTATCCATCTTTTGGATGGTTGTGACTGCCAGAACACAGGTAATCAGGATGATCACAGTCTGAATGATTGTTATAACAATTTGATCTGATTGACCGATAATACTTTTCACACAAAGTATTAGGTTAAAAACAATACAGATCGCAGAAATAAGCATTGTTATGAGGACGATGATACGGTTGTTTTTTGAATTTTGCATAGCAGGATCCCCCTTCTAGTTGTAATAGATCCATTATAGCAAATCCCTCTATAATTTTCACTAAGAATTTGTCTTTTTTTCTATAAAATTTTACTAAATTTGAGCCGTTTTTCCGATATCGTACCAATATATCCATAGTACTGTTGTTAAAAAGAAGCATTTGATGATAATAGTGTCTCCTTAGCAAGCATTTTCCTCAATCCAATAGTCCGGTACTGAAATACCGCTCCATCCGATCCGGCAATACCGTGGCAGTTACCACAGCAGGGCCCAGCTTTTTTGCAACCTGCATTGCTGCCCAGACATTGGCTCCCGACGAAGTTCCGCAAAGCAATCCCTGTACCTGCGCCAGCTGCCTGGTCGTTTGAATTGCATCTTCATCGGTCACTTCAATAACTTCATCAATCAAACTGGTATCTAACACCTCTGGTATAAAACCGTCCCCAATTCCCTGGATCTGATGCAAACCCGGTTCATGGCCCAACAATGCTGAAACATTTTTCGGCTCTACGGCAATTACCTTCAAGTCTGGATTTTTTTCCTTGAGAAAGGCTCCGATTCCCTGCAGCGTTCCTCCACTTCCCAGGCCGGAAACAAAAACGTCTACCCTGCCGTCCAGTTGGGAATATAATTCCGGTGCTGTCGTTTCATAATGAATCCGTGGATTATGCGGATTCTGGAATTGCTGCGGCATATAGCCCTGATCCCCTAACTCTGCCAGAATCTCCTCCGCTTTATGGACGGAACCGTCAATACTCAATTCCGCCGGAGTCAGAACCAACTCTGCTCCCAGCTGCCGGATTATTTTTTTCCGCTCCTCACTCATATTTTCTGGCATGACAATGATGACATGGTATCCTTTCCGAACACCGACAAATGCCAGACCGATCCCCGTATTTCCAGAAGTTGGTTCTACAAGCGTCATCCCCGGTTTGAGACGGCCACTTCTCTCTGCCTGCTCCACCATGTTTTTTGCAACCCGGTCCTTGATGCTACCTCCCGGATTCAAAAATTCTGCCTTGGCAAAAATTGGCAGACCCGTCATTTGTTCCAGACTAACCAAAGGTGTATTTCCAATCAGATCAATTACGTTATTAATTACCATCTTTCCATCCTCTTTGTTTTATTTTATATTGTATCCTATGTTGTTTGCTATCAAATTATATTGGAAACGGTCAACTTTCTTTCCCTGTCATAGCATAGAAAACAGCCGATACATTTTTAGGAGGATCCCTTCTATTTCATCTTCCGTTTGATAATTTTGCTGTTCCCACTAAACTGTTTTTTTCCCGTTTCATCCTGATAATAGGCACATATTCTGAAATAATAAACTTGTTTACGCTTCAGCCCGGACAGAACTAAGGAGGTTGCCTTGGTATCTTTTACTTTTCGATGTTTGGTAAGCTTCTTATTCCAGGCATAAGTAATCTGGTAGCCGTCCGCTTTTTTCATTTGCTTAAAAGAAATGACTGCCTTGCGGGATTGCTTCTTCTGTTTCACCTTTACTCCCGTTATTTTCTTTTTGCACAGGATATTCCCGGCTGTCTTTCCAGGTTTTGCCGTTTTGTCCGAATGTGCATACTTTCCTGGATTCTGTGTACCGCCGGACAGATTGCTCCCTGATGGTGTTTCCGGTTTTTTCGTTTCCTCTGGGTGCGCCGTAGTTCCTGGATTCTGCGTCCCTTCAGGTGTTTGGCTTTCCGACGGTGTTTCCGGATTCTCTGTGGTATCCGGTTGTTTTGTTTCGACCGGCGTTTGCGTTGCACCGGACGGATCTGGCGTAACATTCGGAAGAGTCCCCCCTTCCGATACAGTAACGACAATTTGAGTTTCCAATCCCAGAGCAGAGAGCGTTAATACCGCCGTTCCAGCAGATTTTGCAGATAACATTCCCTGTTCCACGGTTACAACCTGTTCATTCTCTGATGAAATGGTATAATCCTCTTTCAGGGAACACGGAACATTGGGCCAGTGGCCAGAAATAAAAGCCGATAGCTGTAACTCCTCTAAGGAAATGGTCTCCCCCTCCATCAGAGAAAAGGTGGAAGGACTAGTCTGCAAATTGGAAAGATAAGAAGAAAGTACCTTTACCTCTTCTATCGTTGTAGAATCATTAGCAGCGGTTAATGGTTCCCCGGATTGTCTGTTACTGAATTCCTGTACCCAATAGTCTATCCCCTGGTATTTCACATGTGCGATGCCTATGGACACAAAGGAACTCCCTAACATATTCCTTCGGTGCCCTTGTCCAGAATACGATTCCTCTGTCTCCAGCCACCCCTGAAATGCTGTTTCTGCCGAAGCATATCCAACGGCAATATTTTCTGCGCTATACCCCAGGACATCATCACGGTACGCTGAAAAACATGGATCCCCATCGGGTCTAGTATGGGAAAACGAAAGGGCAATCTCTACCGCCCGGAGCATGGCAGTCTTCTCCAGAATCGGATCCATTTGTAGGGTTCTAAGATCGGTATATGTAACCTTTTCCGAATTATTTTCATTCCACGCCCAGGCATCACTGCCCTGCCGAAATGTATTTACTAAATCTAACATTTTTCTAGCTTCCGTCTGTCCGTAAGTAACCTGGACATGCGCCCGGACGATCTTCTCGGAATCCACTGCGGTACGTGCTGTCTGTCCGTTTCCCAGAACAGATACGGTCATTACCATAGCAGCTGTCAAGACCGCCTGCCATTTCATCCATTTTTTTCTCATCATCCTCCTCATTTCTACGCCGCTTTCTACTCTTCATCCGGTTTGTGACAAGCTGCGTATACGACACAAACCAGGCAAACGGAACTCCCTAAAAACATGGCAAAATCTCCGTTTTCCTCACACAGCATGACCGATGTGAAAGGAAAACGAAGACGATTTCCGTTATCCCTGAAAACTCTTGGAAGCAATCCGGTCTGCCAACTGGCTGATCCCGGCATCTTTTTCCCACAGTTTCTGGTCCTCTTTGGCAATTTTATTCTCTGTAATTGCCCGTTCTTGTACTTCTTCGGATTTCTCCAAAAAACGTTCTCTGTCCTCCTGATCCAGAAGATTCATAAAGTCCAAATCCCCATGATATTTCTTTGCCATGCGTTATCTCCTCCTGTTCTGCAAACTCTATGATAAGGTCGTTTTTTATCAGACTCTTTCATCATAATGCATATAGTATATGGAGACAGCGTATTTTTCATCATTACCTAGATTTGGCAAAACCTTCCAAAAAGGACGATGATATGATGCCAGGGACAAAATACCTTTTGACCCCAACATCACAATATATCGTTAAGTATAACATAGTCCTCTTTTTTTTCAAAGACAATTATTAAGAAATTAACTGGCCGAGCTGCTCCACCAGATCTCCCTTGCCGGAAACGGAGATTTCACCTACCTGTCCACAGATCCGCTCTATGTATTCTAACTTCTTTAATTGATACAGGGTTGCATTTTCCTCCATCAGCTTTGCTGTGTTTAACAATGACCTAGTGGAAGCTACCTCCTCCCGCCGAGTGATCACATTGGCCTGCGCCTGCTTTTCAGCCACCAGTACGGTGTTCATAATATCCCGGATCTCTCCCGGCAAAATGATATCCTTGATTCCTGCACGGGCAAACACAACCGCATAGGTGGAAGCTTCTTTTGAAATCTGCTCCTGAATTAACTCCGATAACATCCCCTTCTTTTCCAGAATCTCATCCAGACAATAATTTCCAACCAGCTCACGTATCACGAGCTGGAGATAGGAATACAACTGTTTTTCTAAAGACTGATACGACTGCACAGCCTTCGCATCCACAATGCGGTACTCGCATACCACATTTAAACGGATGCCAATTTTATCCCGGGTTAAAATTTCCTGTCCGGTAATCGCCAGCTCTTTCCACTTCAGATCCACGATCTGATAAGTCACTTCCGTGTTGTAATTCCAGAAGTAATAGACACCCGAATTCAATATCTTGGTCAGTTTCTGGTCATAGCGGACTAACGCCACCTCTCCCGGCCCGACAGCAATCTTGGTATAATAGCGGGTCGGTACCGCTGAGAGCATCTTTTTCGTAACTTCTTCTGTAATTTCCACCTGCTCCATGGAGAGCAAACGCACTTCCACCCTCTCAAATACATTCCAAAAAACATACTCCCTACGTGTCGTACAACACCCATTCAGATTACCATTGACATACAGTAGCCCCAGCATGCCGTCAGGAATCCTGACATGTACTGTCGACGCTGCAAATTTCTGGTCTTTCGCCAATATTTCATAGGGCGTATCCAAATAATCCACCTCATCATTCATCTCTTCTACAGAAACCGAATAACCTAAGAAATTCGGAAAGAAATAGTGACCCGCACGGATCATTTTTACAAAGCGTCCATTCTTGCTGACAAATCCTGCTTCTCTATCATTGATAAAAATTCTCATAATTTCACCTCATTCCTACTTAACTATGTGTTTTCCACAATGGCACCCTAAACCGGCGCCGTTGGGAGCTTCATTGAGTATGCGCATCCGGCTTTCTGTACTGCCCTCCCGCTCCTCTTTCCTCTGATTTTCCTATGTTCCGCATCCGTGAAACACGGATTTTAAGAATCTAGGATAACCAAAGTACCATAGGAACACATTGGAACAGTGCATCCATTCCTTCTAACCCATACGGTATCCTGTCGCCACAAACAACTGCGACAGCTGTAGAATGTCCGGACAGTTTCGTCTGCACGCCCCATCCTTCCCTTCTACCCGTACCCTGACAGATATGGATCTATGCGTCAGGACACGGTGGATACCACCGTGAAAAACATTTCCTGGTGATGGATTCGAACCATCATAAACCGTTTAGAGATGTACTCTACCCACTGAGTTACAGATTTCTCTGGTCGGATTCGAACCGACGACAACATCGTCATATACACAATGGACAGTTGTGCATTTCATCAGATCCCTCATCTGATTTTATATAAAGTCAGTACGAGATACCCTGCGATCATTCGCTGGCACCACGGAGTAGGGCAATGGCATAGGAACCATCCTCCCGATACTCCCGTACAGTACATAACTTTCGCATTTTATCCCTTGAGGACAGCGACCGTTTTTAATTTGCGGACAGGCGTAACCAGATCGGTCTGGTTTTTCATGACCTCATCAATGTCCTTATAGGCGAACCGACATTCCTCCGCCACATCCTTTTTGCTGGATTTCCCCAAAACAACGCCCTGTTCCTTGAGATCTACGATCACCTGTTCCACGGTAAAGGCTTCCCTCGCTCCCGAACGGGAATAAGCTCTGCCGGCACCATGGGAAGAACTACAGAAACTCTCTGGGTTTCCTTTTCCTTCTACAACATAGGAATAGGAACCCATAGCACCCGGAATCACTGCCACTTCTCCCTGACGCACTCTGGTCGCCCCTTTCCGGTGTACCCAGACATTGGCGTCGTAATGATTTTCCAGGGATGCATAGTTGTGGTGGCAGTTGACCTCGCCGCTAAACTCCACATTTAGTCCGGCAAATTTTTCTACCGTCTCCCGAAATCCCTGGCAGGCAATTTTCATCATACGGCTGCGGTTCTCAAAGGCATAATCTAGTGCCAGCTGCATCCAGTGGATATACTGGCGCCCCTCTTTCGTGTCAACCGGAAGAAAGCACAGGCGGTAACTTTCCGGTACCTGACTATAGTATTTGTTATTCAACTCTCTGGCAACCTGATGAAAATAATCGCAGATCTCTTTCCCCATGTGACGGCTGCCAGAATGAAGCATTATACAGAGGTATCCATTTTCATCCTCCTGCAGCTCCACGAAATGATTTCCACCACCCAGGGTTCCCACCTGGTAATATCCATCTTCAATCAAAGGAAGCAGGGAACGATTGGTCTCATACCGATCCAGCTCCTGTTTTGCCTGATCTAATACGGAAGACTCCTGCGGTTTCTTGTAACGTTTCACACCAACCGGAATATTCCTCATCCAATTTCCTATGACCGTCTGCACTATGGTTCCATTTCCGGTCTGAATTTCAGCAATCTGCTCTTTCTTCACATTGGTAGCAACAAAGTTCATCCCACAGCCAATATCCGCTCCCACGGCATTGGGTATGATGACATCTTTGGTTGCAATAACGCCCCCGATTGGCATCCCTTTCCCGGTATGCGTATCCGGCATCAGGCAGACCCACTTATGTATAAACGGCAGGTTTGCGAGATTCTCTGCCTGTTCCAGACAGCTCCCCTCTAACTGCTCCAGTTCCTCTAACCAAATCTTCAATGGATATTTCGTGTTTTCTTTCCTTACAAACATTGTCTCACCTTCCTGCTCTTCTTAATCATTTGGCCAAATACAAGATTTACTGATATCATTGGCTGTTTCCAACCATTTCCTATTTGACAAATTCATCATACTGCTTTCAGAATTGGAAATCATTTCAAAAAAGTTGCGAGAACAAAAAAATTGATGGTATACTGAGTTCAGCCAAACAGGATGGATCCGCAAAAATGCACAAAACACGCTATTTAAGGTGAATTTAAAATATTCCATCAGACAGAATTTTATGGAACGGAGGTAAGGAAGCATGTCAGAATTCCAGGAAGTCATCAAAAAATTCAGTAAATGCCGGAACTATGTACGGGATTTCTTTGTATATGGTTTCAAAAGCCGCAGTGACTTTCAGTACAAAAGTAGCCGGACCTATGATGATGAACGCCGCAGGATAGAGAGCTGGTTATCGGAATATGTGCGGCAGGACTACCAGGATCTGACCAAAAATATCTCTTTGCAGATGGACAGCAATCTACTGGACAACAATCCTTTATACCGGGTATGGAAAACCAAAAGCTGCACGGATGGAGATCTCCTGCTGCATTTTTTTCTCCTGGATCTGCTACAGAACGATTCCTGGCTCTCCGTCAACGAATTAACCGATCGAATCCTGGAAGATTATGAAACAGACATAGATCCCCAAATGGTACGGCGTAAATGTAAGGAATACGAAAAGGAAGGTCTGCTCCTCTCCCGGAAGGAAGGAAAAACTGTGCTATACCATAGCGGTGTAACCTTACATGCACTACTGGATTCCGTGCCAGAAGGATGTTGGGAGGAACAGCAATCCGACTCCTTCCGCCAGCACGTCCTGGACGCCATTTCCTTTTTTCAGTGCAGCGCACCCTTTGGTATCGTGGGAAACACTCTGTCAGACCAACAGTTGACAGAAAATCAGATCTTTCGGATGAAACACAGCTTTCTGGTACATACCCTGGAAGATGAAATTTTACTGGCGCTTACCGAAGCCATGAACCATCCCACCGCCCTTCGAATAACCTTATACTCTCCCCCAGATAGAAAGGAGCTGGCACAGTACGGACTACCGCTTCGTATTTTTGTCAGCACCAAAACCGGAAGACGGTATCTCTGCCTCTATCAACGGATCCAAAAACCCGGCAAAGGCCAATTTCATGCCATCCGGCTGGATCAAATCAAAACAGTAGAAACCTGTTCCGACAAAAACACACCGGAACCCATCAAGACTTTTCTGAACCTGGAAACCACACGTTATCAGGAAATCCGAGAAGCCTTAGACCACAATCTGGATCTGGTGTGGGGCGTTTCTTTCCAAAGTAAAAATAAACACTCACTGCCAAGCCAATCCAGAAAACAGACGATCCAGCTAACTTTATACATTCAGGAAGAAACAGAGATCCATATCCTGCACCGACTGGAACGGGAGGGACGAGGAGGCAGCATTACCCGAATTGCCCCCCATACCTACCAATATGAAAAAACGGTATTCGATGCCCAGGAAGCGTTCCCCTGGCTCCGCACGTTTATCTGCCGGATCATAGACCTATCCATTACGGAACCGAGTATCGACGAATCCATCCCGCCGATCCGCAACCGCCTCAATTCTCATCGGTTTTATGCGGATCTCCAGAAGATGTTTGAACTCTATGATATTACTTAATATGATATCCATAGGCTGGAATGTCCTATCGAATCAAAAAGAAATGAGGAATCGTATGAATCTATTTTCTGAACTCTATAGTTGCTACTATCAGATTATTTACCGTATGATCCACACTGCATCGCCCCTAACCAAATCACAGATGCAGAAGATCATCCAACAATACGGATATGCAGAAACCGGGATCTATCTTCTTCCCAAGTTATTAGACGGCAGCCTGCCTTTGGGACATTGGGATAGAGAGCAATACACATTTTACCCGGATCCCGAACTGCAGATTCCGTTAAGTACGCTACAGAAATCCTGGCTGCGTGCCATCCTGTCGGATCCCCGGATCCGTCTGTTTCTATCCGAACAGGAGACAAAAAAGCTGGAAGCTGCGCTAGGGGATTGTTCCCCTCTCTTTTCCAGGGAAGATTTTTACTATTATGATGCGTTCCTGGACGGAGATCCCTATTCTTCCCCGGCATATCAAAGAAATTTCCGGCTTCTGTTGGACGCCATCCACTGCCACCAGTACATAGATTTATCGTTCCTTTCCGGCAAGAAAAACCGGGTGCATTATCATTTTCTGCCCTGTAAATTGGAATATTCTGTCAAAAATGACTGTTTCCGGCTATTAGCGCTGGAAGCCAGAGGCCATAGCCATTACCATATGTATACGATTAACCTGGCACGGATTGAGGAATTACGGCTCTTAGACCGTTTTGCCGACCCCGAACACCTGCCGGAGATTGATACCTATCTTCGGAAATCGTATCACACCGAACCGGTCACATTAGAGATTCGCAATGAGCGCAACGCCTTGGAGCGCACGATGCTGCAATTCGCCAATTATCAAAAAAATACGACGAAACTGTCGGATCAATTGTACCAATGCGAGATCTTCTATAATAAGAGCAATGAGACGGAACTATTGATTGAAGTCCTGTCCTTTGGTCCTATGATTAAAGTAACCGGAAACGACCATTTCCTCCATTTGCTGAAAGAACGGCTGATACAACAAAAAAAATGGATGGAACAGTCATAGCTCCATCCATTTTTTATCTTTTGATGTTACATGACTGGTTTTATTACCCTTGATAGAAATCGTTTGCGGTTTCCAACTCTGCTGCAATTTTTGCCGCTATCTTTTCCGAGGATAACTCCGGATTCTCATGTAACAGGCTTTCTGTTCTCTCAATAACTTTTGGCAGATAGCAGACGGAATTTCCCCTCTCCATAAATTTCTTAAGGATATCTAATAAAAACCCATAAGAAATCTTATCCGGTACTGTATCCTCTATTAAAGCCGGATAGGCTACTGCCAGATTATCTACCAACTTCTTGACAATATCCTTACTTAGTACATCCACATACCTATCCCGTACCGTCTCCTCCAGACTAGCAATTATTTTTTTGTAGTTTTCTTCCTCACTGCCACATAAAGTTTCGTCATGAAGTACATTGCGATAGGCCAAAATCATGAATTGATTTTCTTGTAGCACATCCTCATCCCGCACCCAGACAAGCGGCATGAGAATTCCCTTCCTGGCAAGCCGTATCCTCACATCCTCAATATCTTTTACATAATCTTTCGAGAAAGCAGATACAAGGCTCACAGAAAAAATCAATTCTAACGGCGGAAGGCAATTCCTAAGCTGACGCAGAATCTTATCCTCCGTACTCCAGTCCATTCTCTCCGTAATTTTCTTCGCATCAGTGCCTAACAGACAGTCTGCACTTACCTCCAGTACATTGCACAAAGAGATGAGCAGGGAAACATCTGGCAGACTCTGACTTCTCTCCCATTTGCTAAGTGCCTGCGGGGTTACGCCAATACGGTTTGCCAATTCCTCCTGCGTCATGTTTTTGTTTTGTCGATATAAGGAGATTCTTTTCCCCAGTTCCAGATTTGTCATAGCAACTCGCTCCTTTCTGTGTTTTCCTTATCGTATCACACACAATGATCGTCCGTAAAACAACCATTCATTGAGTTCCATGAAAACCATTGGATTTTTCTTTATACTATACCACGTAATATAATTCCATCACTTTCTATGCGAAAACATAACAAAACCACCAACCTTTTTCATTCGTAATCAAGATTGGTGGCCTCTAGAACAATTATTTTACATATATTAAAAATATTATCAATCCATTATTTTACCTGCGGAAGCGAAGCAAATCCCGGCTCCAAATCCTCATCCGTCGGAATATAATCCTGCATCTTTCCGTCATGGAAACTCTCATAGGCATACATATCAAAATATCCCGTACCCGTCAGTCCAAACACAATCGTCTTTTCCTCGCCGGTTTCTTTGCAACGCATCGCCTCGTCGATAGCAACTTTAATCGCATGGCTGCTTTCTGGCGCCGGCAGAATTCCCTCTACTCTGGCAAACTGCTCCGCTGCCTGGAAGACAGAAGTCTGCTCTACCGCACGGGCTTCCATATAACCATCGGCATACAGCTGTGATAATACGGAACTCATGCCATGATATCGCAGTCCTCCAGCATGGTTCGCAGACGGAATAAAGCCACTTCCCAAAGTATACATCTTTGCCAATGGGCAGACCATACCGGTATCGCAAAAGTCATACGCATATTTTCCACGGGTCAAACTTGGGCAAGATGCTGGTTCCACCGCAATAATCTGATATTTTCGTTCCCCACGCAGCATTTCGCCAACAAACGGAGAGATCAGGCCGCCAAGATTGGATCCGCCACCAGCACAGCCGATAATCATGTCCGGTACAATACCATATTTATCTAATGCCGTCTTGGCCTCCAGTCCAATGACAGTCTGATGCAAAAGTACCTGTGACAGCACACTTCCCAGTACATACCGGTATCCCTCAGAATGAGTAGCCACTTCCACTGCTTCTGAAATCGCACATCCTAAACTACCGGATGTTCCCGGATGTTTTGCCAGAATCTGTTTTCCTACCTCGGTATCCATTGATGGGGATGGGGTCACACTGGCACCATAGGTTCGCATCACCTCCCGGCGAAACGGTTTCTGCTCATAGGAACATTTCACCATATAGACCTTGCAGTCCAGATCCAGATAGGAACAAGCCATGGACAGAGCCGTACCCCACTGTCCGGCGCCTGTCTCAGTGGTTACACCTTTTAATCCCTGCTTCTTGGCATAATATGCCTGAGCAATTGCAGAATTTAATTTATGGCTTCCACTCGTATTATTTCCTTCAAATTTATAGTAAATTTTTGCTGGAGTATCCAACTTCTTTTCCAGACAATAGGCACGTACTAACGGCGAAGGACGGTACATTTTATAGAAATCACGGATTTCCTCTGGGATATCGAAATAAGGTGTTGTATCATCCAGTTCCTGATTTGCCAATTCGGTACAAAATACCTGTTCCAGCTCTTGTAATGTCATAGGCTGAAGCGTGCCTGGATTTAATAATGGCGCAGGTTTATTTTTCATATCTGCCCGAACGTTATACCACTGTTTGGGCATCTCCTTTTCTTCCAAATAAATTTTATATGGTATTTCCTGACTCATTTTGTAAATTCCTCCTTATGTTTGTACTGGTTCTATTCTACTCGGACTCATTGTCAAAGCCATTACTCATTCTACATGAAGTCTTTAACTCCGTCAACCGGACAATACCAAGACCCGGTGGAGGAACAAGCCGATCACGATCGTAAGCAACACGACGGAAATCGGTATGGCAATCCGAAACTTCCATTTCCTGGTCTTATGATGCCATATCTGCATCCCTACTGCCGCACCATAGGCGCCTCCCAAATAGGCAAACAACAACAAGATCTTTTCGGGAATCCGAAAGTAATCATGCTTTGCCTTGTATTTATCCCATCCATAGAGGAAAAAGGTAATGAGATTCATTGCCAGCAGATATCCAAAAATGATTTTAATAGCCAGAGGATGCATCTATCGTTACCTCCCTTCTCAAAACGCCAGAATTCTTAGATTTTCATAATAGCTGCAAAAAATGTCCAGGATAAGGCGGATACTCCGTTATAGCTGCAAAAATGTTCAGGATAAAGCGGATGCTCCGTTGGATCCTCAGGAAAATCAGATTACCAGCAGAGGCGTTGGTCTGTCACTCGCTCCGTTCCTCATGATAGGAAAGAACTATCTTTAATAATCGGATCAGTTCTTCCGTGTCTTTTTTTCCCAGCAATTGAAACATTCCCTGATATTCATCGCTAATGTACTGGCGCATTTCCTTCGCCTGCTTCCTGCCTTCTTCTGTGATCACAACATTGACTTTTCGCCGGTCCGCTTCGTCCCTCTGCCTCTCAATTAATTTCTTGTATTCCAGACTTTTGAGAATATCCGTCATACGTCCCGGCACAACATGAAGCTGTTCCGTCAGTAATCCGGCGCTGACATGATTTTGCACAAAAGCCAGATAACGCAACACACCATACTCCCCCCGGAGGCTGTCAAATACCGCCCGGTTCATTCTCTGATTTAATAATTCTGCCAACAGATTATATAATTCTTCTCCTAAATTTTCTTCCACCATAGCAAACCTCCCGAATGGTAATTATTATATTCTAATTCACGGCAGTTTTCAACTTTTCTACTAACGGTGAAAGATACTGAAATTTCCAGGTGAAAGTATAATCATAATTTTTCCCTGCAAACACTGGAGCGGTATTATAACTTGTTTCAATGTCGGATGGAAGATATCGTATTACATCTTTCGGTTCAGAAAGCAAATCAGGAAGATAATTGATGCACATACTCTAAATAAGAGCAGGCAGCTTTTCCTTCCTCTTGATTGTATTCCCATCCAAACTGTTCTCCCACATACTGCGCCTCCGTTTCAAATAATTTACACATATCGAATACAGAACGCCATGCATGGTCTATCTTTCCATCAAAATAAGTTGATAAAAACCAATTCCATTCGTTTTCAGAAAGCCATTGATATAAATATTTCGATGATTTTCCTGTACTCACAGACCAGTTTGTTAATATTCCTACTTTCCAGTCCAACATAGTAACCAGTTGCGGTCTGACATGATAATTTGTCATATCCTGCACATATGGAATCTCCCCTCTCCATAAGCCTTTCGCAATATTATTGGTACACCACCAAAACTCATTACAAACTGCCAGATACTGTTCCTTCGTAGGCTTTTTTACCCAATATTGGCAATCGGTTGCCGTTTCTATTGCCGGCAATCTATTCTCCTTATCCAACAAAATTTTGCAGAGTTTATCCTCCTGTATGTGCTGCAATGCATATCGAATGGATTGCACTGTTAAGTCGATTCTGATTCCATCCGTAAATTGCATTAAATAGCCATAGGAATTCTCTTTATCACTTGGATAATAAGGGTTTTCATCAGGATATTGCATATACAGAATGTTACCAAAGGCATGAATCCAGTTTTTGTCTTCAATAAAACTTTTCGTCTCTTCTACGATATAGACAATATCGTAATCCTGAAAAATATCTTTGGGAACATTTGGGTTGGTACGTGAGCCATTCATAATTACCGCTTTGACTCTGACATCATTTTTGGCAATCGTTAAGATAAGATCAAACATTTCATGTTCTGTTCTCATTGCTGGACCTCCCTCATGGTTTTCATTGCAATTTACCTTGCCACCTATTTTAAATTAACACAAGATTCCTGTTCTGTACATAGAAACAGAATAGATCCATGATACGAGAATGGTCCTGATAAATTATTCCTCCAGAAATTCTGTCATATGTTTCCGATAATGCAGCGGAAGCATATTTCTCTGTAGATCTTTGTTCGTCCTCTCTGCAATAGCAATATGATGAAAAAAGGTTTTCCATAAATCTACGTACATTTCTTTGCGTTCCTGTAATTCCTGTAGATCCTTTTCCTGCTCCGGTGTTAAAAGATGAATATCCCATGTCCCATCCGCGTAATGAAACGCTGCCTCCTTATTGGTCTGATCATAAATTACAAACCACTCTCCCATAAACCGGTCCGCAAAATGTTCCGTCAGCAGAGACAGAATCCGATGCTTGGGTTCTATGATAGCATAAAGCAGGGAAGGGTTCTGACGAATCTCCTGAAAACGTAGAAATTCTTTATAAAAATGGACTTCATTTGCCACAGAACGCTTGATCTCAAAGACCCTTTTGACAAAGGGCAGTTGCAAGGCACCACATACCTGATGCCCCATAGAAAAACCATAGGTAAGAAATTGATAGAGAGCATCTCCCCGATCTGAATCACAGGATACTACAGCATACATCATATAATGATACGCCTGATTTGAGATCTTCTTTTGCACGGTCTTCATTACCGTTTCTGCTTTTTTGGGATCTGTCTGCACATCAATGTATTCTGAAAACAACTCCAGATTTTCAGGTTGTCCCTCAACCTTTGGCTGAATTTTAATAGAACGGTGTCCATATCCAGAGATTCCCGCCTCATAAATCGCGCTGAGAATTCCATTAACCGTGTTTTCACAGCGATAAATCCGCATGGGTTTATCCATTCTGCATCACCCCAAAATCTTCAAATAATGTCAACTGTTTGTAAGTTACCTGTTCCCCATATCCTTTCCTAATATCCGCATCATGTTCCAACAGTTTTCTGGTAATATAATCTTCCTCAATTTTCAAAAATGGAAAAAGCATACGGCCATTGCAAGTAATAAAATAGACGGCTCGCTTTAACACAACTCCAATCGCCTTTAACGCATGATAATCCAGACTGCTACAGCGCCTTGCAGCAACGATTCTCTGTGCTGATTTTGTACCGATTCCAGGCACGCGCAACAGCGTATTATAATCTGCTGTATTAATCTCTACCGGAAATTGATCGAGATGGCCCAACGCCCAATCGCATTTGGGATCCAAATAAGTGTTAAAAAAAGGTCTTTTCTCTGACAATAATTCATCTGCACGGAACCCATAGTAACGCAGCAAAAAATCTGCCTGGTAAAGACGATTTTCTCTCCGAAGCGGTGGTCCCTGTTCAAGTGCCGGCAGGGTGCTATCCTGGTTCACATTGATAAAGGCAGAGTAAAAGACCCTCTTTAGATCAAAACGCTGATACAATGCCTCTGAAACTGCCATGATTTCGTAATCACTTTCCGCCGTGGCACCAATGATCATCTGTGTGCTCTGCCCGGCAGGAACAAATCCCCGGCTAATATCCTGATGCTTCCACTGGGTCAAACCGTTCCCTGACAAATTCTGTGCCACCTGTAGACCGGAATCTTCCTGCCCTGACGAAGATTGGGGTTGTCGCTCTCCGTGATCTGACTGTCCTGGTATGACAGAATTTCTCTGACCTGATGTTCCGTCACACAAAGAAGGCTGTGAACGGCCCGTTCCCGGTTTTCCCGGCAGTGCTGCCACATTACCCTGGGAAATACGACTACTGGAAGAAGAATGATTCTGTAGTCCAGGTAGTTCTCTCCCCATTCTCTTCTGTGTATACCAATACGCACTCTGGTTCCCACCTTTCATACCCAATTGCTCTCGACTTTCTGCCACACCATTTTGAATCTGGCGCATAGGAGTCAAGATGGTTTTCCGGCTCTTATTCGGAGCCAACTCCTGCAGCCCATGGGCGGTTGGAAGCTCCAAGTTGACACTCATCCGGTCCGCATACCATCCAGCCATTTCAACCAGTTCCGGGGAAGCTCCGGGAATCGCCTTACAATGGATATAACCATGAAATCGGTAAACACGGCGCAAATCATGTAATGTCCTGCAAATCAACTCCATGGTCGTATCCGGTGATCCCATAATGCCGGAGCTTAAGAATAATCCTTCGATATAATTTCTGCGATAAAATTCCATCGTCAAAGTGCAGACTTCTTCGGGGGTAAAAGTCGCACGGGGAACATCATTGGTACATCGATTAATACAGTATTTACAATTATAGATACATTCATTGGTAAACAAAATCTTGAGCAGGGAGATGCAGCGCCCATCCGCGCCGAAACTATGACAGATACCACTGGCTTCTGAGTTGCCAGTATACCCCTGCTTCCCACGTCTGCTGACACCGCTGGACGTACACGCCACATCATATTTCGCACCGTCAGCCAGAATCGCCAGTTTCTCCTGTAACGTGGCATTTTCCTGAAAAATCATCCCGCTCACCTCCTGCCTCCAAAAATTACATTCCGCTAAATTACATAATAAACTCAAACGAACAAACAAACGTATGATCCAAACATTTGTTTGGATCATAATATCATACTCTATTATGTTTGTCAATTAAAATTGTTAATCCTTTCATTTGAGGATATTTAATAATTGTTATAAACTATCATAAAAAATGCC
>CANRZB010000045.1 GCA_947644195.1 uncultured Clostridium sp. | reverse complement strand
GTGATGCCGCTTCATACGGCGGTCGCCAAATTGTTCCTGTGTAGTGCATAAACACCTCTCCTTTTCTGTAGTCTATACTAATTATACTTGTGTACAATGATTTTACAAGTACTGTAATTTTTTGTAGTACATATATTCAAACGGTACATTGATTTTTGAGAAAAGGCGTGTTATACTATTATAGAAAGGAGTGGCAGGAATGAAAAAAAGTACATTGGCTGTTGAACGTTGCAAAACAGTTTCTACCATACAAAAAATCTTGGGCGGTAAATGGAAAATTGAAATCATTTATTATATCGCCTTTCGGGATATACACCGCTTTGGAGAGCTTCGCAGGCATATCGGTGACATTACGGAATCAAGCCTAACAAAACAGCTTCGGGAACTGGAAGCCGACGGTTTCATTACCCGTTATGACTACAAAGAAGTTCCTCCCCATGTGGAGTATAACCTTACTGACTTAGGCGAAAGTTTCATTCCCGTTTTTGAACACATGAAACAATGGGGAGATGAAAACCTCAGCGAGTAAATCAAGCACGATATCTGACAGGCACATAAATAGTTAGGAAGTAATACTTATGGCAACAAACAGCATACGCTACATATACAATTTAAATATGGGCATAGTATTTTAGCACTGAAAAACTAATCCTCAATTATAATGTGTACTGAAATGCGGACACATTGAAGAACCTTTCCTAAAAAATATGGAAATGAAAGCAGAACGGCAGAAAGCAGTAGGGGGTTAGGGTGTTGCCAGTTTTCCCTGATATATGTTACAATATCAGTAACGTCTGTGACGGAATCTAGGGAGAGATTCGCTTAGTCACAATGTGGATGGAAATACGAAAAAGGGGAGAACGCCCAATGGCAGAGATCATTAATGGTAAAGAATTATATAATATCGTTCGAAAAACACTTTCCATGATGAATGAGGAAGTGATTCGCCATGGAGAAATTTGCGGCTACATTCTATATAAGATGCTTCAGATGGACAACCAGTACAATAAGCAGGATTTGGTGGATTATACCATGATCGGTATCCTGCATGATCTGGGGATTTACAAGATCCAGGATTTTGATGATGTTGCTACGTTTAAGCCTGTCAATGCCTGGAGCCATTCCGTTTATGGATATCTATTTATCCGTGATCTTTCTCCATTTTCCAAGTATGCAGATATCGTATTATATCATCATCTGTATTACAATAAATTTCGTTTTATCAATAGTGAGAATCGAACGGTCATTGAATATCTGAGTTTTGCAGACAAAATGGATGCATTTTTGTTTGATAAGGAATCGCCGATTCGTGCCACCTATTTTAAAGATTACCGTGACCGTTCTTTTTCTGCCAATGCGCAGGAGGTATTTCTAAAAGCGGAGAAGAAGTTTAATATCACAGCCAATATTCTCAATGGCAGCTATCAGGAGGAATTAAATACGCTATTGTCAAAAAAATTATTCTCAGAAAATTATAAGCGTAAATTATTGGAGATGCTGATATACTTGATTGATTTCCGAAGTGAGGTTACCGTGGTACATACGTTGTCTACTGTGTGCTTTGCGATGGAGCTGGGACGCTTGATGCGAATTAGCGCTTACGATATGCAGATCCTGCATTACGGGTCTCTACTTCACGATGTCGGGAAATTGGCGATCCCATTGGAAATTCTGGAGGCCCCGCGCAGGCTTAACGATGAGGAAATGGCAGTGATGCGGACGCATGTCGAGATCACAGAACAGATTCTCCGGGGCGTGGTGGGGGAAGATATTCTGGAGATTGCGATCCGTCATCATGAAAAATTGGATGGAAGCGGCTACCACAGAGGGTTGGCGGCAGAACGCCTGACTTTGCCACAGCGGATTGTAGCGGTGGCGGATATCATCAGCGCCTTATATGACAAGCGGAGTTATAAAGAAGGGTTCGAGGCAGATCAGATTAAGGCAATTTTGCAGAAAGATGCAGATGCTGGGAAATTAGATGCCGATGTTGTAGCCTGTGCCATTCGAAATTTTACTTCCATTGAGGCAAATTGTAAAAAGGCACGCCGCAGTACTATTGGTACATATCGGCGGATGCAGATGGAATATGATTTGCAGATCCAACGATTCCAGGAGATAGAGAATATCACAGTGTTGGAACATTCGTAGACAGCAGTCAGGATGGGAGATCTGTTATTTTCTTTGGGATTGTGATGGGGGACAATTTTTGGGGTCTTTGGGATGAGAGTACAACAAAATCAGGCATAGGAGGATAGTATGAATAAGAGAACCGGGAGATGGATTTTAGCAGTGATTTGTCTGCTGATTGGAGTTAGTTTTGCAGGACAGACAAGCCACGCAAAGGAGAAGCAGGAATTTATCGTAGGATTTGACGCTGAGTTTCCACCATATGGTTATATGGATGAAGATGGTGAATATACGGGATTTGACCTGGAGCTGGCACAGGAGGTATGTAACAGAAATGAATGGAAGTTGGTAAAACGGCCGATTGCCTGGGAATCTAAAGATTCGGAACTGGATTCGGGTGCCATTTCCTGTATCTGGAATGGATTTACGATGAATGGCAGGGAAGAGGAGTATACCTGGTCAACGCCTTATGTGGATAATTCCCAGGTGGTCATTGTAAGGAAAGATTCTGGAATTCGGGAATTAACAGATCTGAAAGGAAAGATCCTGATTGTACAGAATGATTCTTCTGCCCTGGCAGCGTTGACCGGGGAAGATACCTCTGAGGAAAATCAGGCGCTGGCAAAATCATTGAAGGAATTGCAGCAGGTGGCAGATTACAATTCCGCTTTTATGAACCTGGAGAGTGGAATGGCAGATGCCGTAGCGATGGATATTGGAGTGGCGAATTATCAGCTTTCCGGCAAAGAAGATCTCTTTGTCATGTTAGAAGCGAGGTTGTCTTCCGAAGAATATGGAGTTGGTTTTAAGAAGGGGAATACCGAGCTTCGGGATCAGGTGCAGGTTACCTTGTTAGAAATGCTGTATGATGGTACTTTTGAGTCGATTGCGAAGAAATGGGGATTGACCGATAGTGTTTGTCTGAGTATGGAGGACAAAACATACATAGACGGGGCGGCTGTTCCGGAGATTGATACTTCCGAATTGACGATCTCTGCGCCAGAGCAGGAAGAGGAGGAAAATACAGAGGGAAAAAGCGCCGGCACAGTGAAAAAACTAAATCTGGCGGAGATTACCAGACAGCTTGGCAAGGGAATGTTAGCGACTTTGGCAATTTTCCTGTTGACGTTGCTGTTTTCTATGCCATTGGGACTGCTGGTTGCAGCAGTGCGGATGTCGAGAATCAAAATTTTCGAGTGGATTGCAAAAATATATATTTCCATCATGAGAGGAACGCCTTTGATGCTGCAATTGTTGGTAGTATTTTTTGCACCTTATTATCTCTTTGGAATGTCTACTCCATATTCCTATCGGTTTTATGCCGTCATTATAGGATTTTCATTGAATTACGCTGCCTATTTTGCTGAGATTTACCGCGCCGGAATCCAGAGTATTCCGAACGGGCAGAGGGAAGCAGCGCAGATTCTGGGATACAGCAGAATTCAGACGTTCTTTCGAATTATTTTTCCGCAGATGGTAAAGCGGATTTTGCCGCCGGTAACGAATGAAATCATTACCCTGGTAAAAGATACTTCTTTAGCATTTGCCCTGGCTTATACGGAAATGTTTACCCTGGCGAAACAGATTGCAGCCGCTCAGACATCCCTGATGCCGCTCTTTGTTGCTGGTGTGTTTTACTACATCTTTAATTTCCTGGTAGCTTATCTGATGGAATGTATCGAGAAGAAATTGGATTATTACCGTTGAGAATGGAGGATTCTATGAAAGTTTTAGAAATGACGCATGTTGGTAAAAGCTTTGGAGATAAAATGGTTTTGCAGGATATTAGTCTGGCCGTGGAAACAGGAGAGGTAGTGTCCATTTTAGGTCCTTCTGGTTCCGGGAAATCCACATTACTTCGTTGCGCTACGTTTTTGGAGCAGATGGATCAGGGGGCAGTTTCTTATCTGGAACAGGAAGTGGTAAAGAATGGGGCAGGTGGAAGTGTGTATCCATCGCACAAAGAAATACAGCAGGCACAGTCTGTCTTTGGGCTGGTGTTCCAGGATTTTAACTTATTTCCTCACTTCTCGGTAATGAAAAACATCGCTGATGCACCGATTAAGATTCAGAAACGGGACAGGGAAGAAGTCTATCAGGAGGTACGGGAACTACTGGCAAAAGTTGGATTGGAAGAGAAAGAAAATGCGTATCCATGTGAATTGTCAGGGGGACAGCAGCAGCGTGTGGCAATTGCAAGAGCGCTTGCACTGCATCCACAGATTTTATATTTTGATGAACCTACTTCGGCGCTGGATCCAGAAATTACCGCAGAGATATTGCGTATTATGAAGAAACTGGCAGCGGAGAAAATGACAATGGTTATCGTAACCCATGAGATTGACTTTGCCAGACAGGTATCAGACCGGGTAATCTTTATGGATCAGGGAATGGTGATGGAAGAGGGCTCTCCGGAAGATGTGATTGACCATCCGAAAAATACTCGGACGCAGGAATTCTTAAAGAAACTACACGTCTAGGTGTAAGAAGATATTTTATTCTTGAAGATATTTAATTATTTTCCATAGGGAATGAGAGGAAAATTCATGAAGGCATTATTAGTAGCAATCAATGCGAAATATATTCATTCCAATCTGGGGATATACAGTATCCAGGCATATGGGATTGCCCATGGTATCTCTGCATCTTGCCTGGAATTAGCAGAATATACGATCAACCAGTATATCGAAGATATTCTGGCGGATATTTATCAACGAAAGCCCGATTTGATCGGGTTTTCCTGCTATATCTGGAATATACAGGAGATTGGGGAGCTGGCGGTGGAACTGCATAAAATATTACCCGAAGTACCAATTTGGTTGGGAGGTCCGGAGGTAAGTTATCATGCAGCAGATTTCGTGCGGAAGCATCCATGGGTAACTGGGATCATGACTGGTGAGGGGGAGCAGACCTTCCTGGAATTATACCGTGCGTATGAAAGTGGAACGGTGCTGGATGATGTGGCAGGTCTGGTATTTCGTGGACCGGAAGAAAAGGTCTCTCAGACAGCGGTGCGCCCGAAATTATCCATGGACGAGCTGGTCTTTCCTTATATAGATAGAAAGGATTTGGAACATCGTATCCTTTATTATGAAACCAGTAGAGGGTGTCCCTTTGGGTGCAGCTACTGTCTGTCGTCCACAGACCGCCAGGTTCGGCTGCGCAGCATGGAACTGGTAGAGCAGGAACTTCAGTTTTTTCTGGATCATCGGGTACCCCAGGTCAAGTTTGTGGACCGGACGTTTAATTGCAACCGGGAACATACCATAGCAATCTGGAAATACATTTTTGAGCATGACAATGGGATTACTAATTTCCATTTTGAATTATCGGCGGATCTGTTAACGGATGAGGAAATAGCCTATGTCAGTCTGTTTCGTCCCGGACTGGTACAGTTTGAGATTGGAGTGCAGTCCACAAATGTGGACACAATGAAAGCGATTCATCGGGTTTGTAATCTGGATCAACTGAGAGACAGGGTGGAACGGATTCATGCTGGCAGGAATATCCATCAGCATCTGGATTTGATTGCAGGTCTGCCCTATGAAGATTATATGTCTTTTCGGCAGTCTTATAATGATGTTCACGCTATGAAACCCGATCAGCTGCAATTGGGATTTCTGAAACTTTTGCAGGGTTCTCCGATGGAAGGCCAGCGTGGAGAGTATGGGATTGTCTGTCAGGACCGTCCGCCGTATGAGGTATTATTTACGCCCTGGTTGTCCTATGAAGATGTGCTTCGTTTGAAGCAGGTTGAGAGGATGACAGAACGTTATTATAACAGCCGGCAATTTGAGGCGGCCAGACGTTATCTGGAAAGCCTTTTTCCAACGCCGTTTGACTGTTATCAGGCCCTGGGAGAATACGATGACAGTCTGGGGGATGTGGGGATCCAGCGTTCCCGGCTGCAAAACTATGAAATTCTGCTATCGTTTCTGACCACTTGTACAGAGGGAAATGCGGATATCTTATGTGAGTTGATGACCTATGATTTATATGCCAGAGAGAACTTAAAATCCAGGCCATCCTTTGCCTGTGACAATGGGGATCCGGGATGGCGGAAAGCGGAACGGGAATTCTATCAGGATTCGGAACAGATGGAGCAGTATTTACCAGAATATTTGGCATATGGATGGAAACAGGCGTTGCGGATGACGCATTTGGAACGCTTTTCCATTGATGTGCTACGATATCTGGAAGAGGGGATTCTGGTGCGGGGAACTTTTGTACTACTGTTTGATTATCAGAAACGAGATCCGTTAAGCCGCCAGGCTAGAGTTGTTGATGTGTCCGTAGATTGGGACAGAAGATGAGAGGTCTGTTATTTGGGATGTATTGTACGGAAACGGGAGGATGTGATTATGGCAAAACGAATGACAAAAAAAGAGCGGGAACGGGTAGGAAAGATTCTGGAATGTCTGGACCGGGAATATACGACGGAATACCGATGCTATCTAAATTATAATGAGCCATGGCAGTTGTTGATTGCTACGATTCTGAGTGCACAATGTACCGATGCCAGGGTCAATATTGTGACAGAAGATTTGTTTCAGAAATATTCCTCGTTGGAGGATTTTGCGGGGGCGGATCTGGCAGAGTTGGAGCAGGACATCCATTCTACTGGATTTTATAAGAATAAGGCAAAGAACATTATAGCTTGTGCAATCCGGCTTTTGGAGGTATATGGCGGGGAACTTCCGAGGAAGATCGAGGATTTGACATCGCTTGCCGGGGTAGGACGCAAGACAGCGAATGTCATTCGGGGAAATATTTACCACGAACCCAGTATTGTGGTAGATACCCATGTGAAACGAATTTCCCGGAAACTTCATTTGACGGCTGAGGAAGATCCTGAGAAGATTGAGAGGGAGCTGATGCGGGTGCTGCCGGAGGATCACTGGATCTTGTATAATATTCATATTATCCAGTTGGGGCGCACCATTTGTACTGCGAGAAGCCCGAAGTGTAGCCAGTGTTTTCTGAGGGAATACTGTCCGTCGGCTAGGGAGTAGTAATAGCATACGCTTTCCTATCTTCTGTCTGCTTACCGTTCATGCTGAAAATCATACCACTTGTGTAACATTACATTTGTGGTATGATTTTTTGTATATAATGGATTCATGTAACCTGTGGGAATAGGCCGATACAACAAATACCCGTTGTATACAGGAGTTTGTTACTATGATGGGAATCTATAGAAAACAGTGGAAAAGTAAGAGGGAGAGGTTTGCGGTATGAATCAGAACAAAGACAATGAGATCAGGGTATGGGATGGATTTTGGGGATATCTGAAATATATCTGGAAAGAGAATAAGATGCTTTATCTGCTAGGGGTTCTATATTTTCCAGCGTTCATTTTGGCTAATTATTTGCAGGTGTATCTTCCCAAACTGGTTATTATGGAACTGGAAGAAAAACAGACTATTTTGCATTTGGGGATCAGTATTTTGGGACTGGCAGCACTGTTAGCACTGGCTATTGTGGTTCGGGTTCGGATGCAGTTGAAAATCGAGAACGGCAATCATATGATTTCACAGAAAATGCAGTATGATTATGCGCAGAAGTTATTGTATGTGGACTATGGGTGTCTGGAAAACCAGGAATTTGTTACATTGCGGAACAGGGTATATAAAAGTTTTACAGGTACAGGAATCGGAGAGGTGGAGAATGTGGGAATCGTTAGCAGTTTTTTGCCAACGGTACTCCTGGTCCTTGCTTCTATGGGGAATATTGTGGTGTATGCCTTGCTAATTTGCCAGTTATCGCCCTGGCTGATGATTTTTCTGTTTGTACTTATTCCGTTTGAAGCAGGATATGTCAGGAAGAAATTGATAACACAGGAAGTAACGTATGCGAAGAAGGGATCGGATGCCTGGAAGAAAATGGACTATACCGTTCGGAAGACAGAAGATTTTTCTATGGCAAAAGATATCCGTCTCTATCATATGTCGGATTGGCTGCTGGAGATCATGCATAAATACGTGAAAGAAGGTTTGTTTTATAAGTTAAAAGAATTAAGGACACGCTTGCTTTCCGGTTATATAAACACTATTTTTTTTGGCTTGTATAACGTCTGTGTTTTTGCCGGTATTTTATATCAATATTGGCATGGTAAGATTGCTGTCTCAGACTTTGTATTCTATGCTGGAATTGGCCCGGCAGTGTTTCGTTTATGCGGGCATGATTTAATCCGCTTTCTCTTTAATATTTCCGGGATCTCAATCTCTTTTGGACAATTTCAATATTATATGCAATTTGGAGAAGATTCTGGCAGGCTGGAAGTGCCTTTACAGAGGTCGTCGCCGACCATCGAGGCAGAACATGTCAGTTTTGCGTATCCGGGGGCGGAGCAGCCGGTACTACAGGATTTAAATATCCGTGTGGAGGCGGGAGAAAAGGTGGCGATTGTTGGAGTGAATGGCGCAGGAAAGACCACCCTGATGAAGCTGTTCTGTGGGTTACTACATCCGACAGAGGGCAGAATCTTGTTGAATGGGCGGGATATGAAAGAAATGGAGGCAGAGGAACGATATGCCTGGTTTAGCTGTGTGTTTCAGGATATCCAATTTCTGCCATTATCCATTCGGGAAAATATTTCCATGGGTGTACCGGATGAGGGACAGGAAATGGATGAAAGAATATGGCATTGTCTGGAGCAGGCGGGAATACGAGAGGAGATAGAGACTCTTCCACAGGGATTGGATTCGATGATGGAGAAAAATATTCATCAGGACGCGGTAGATTTTTCCGGAGGACAGAGACAGAAATTAATCTTGGCGCGGGCATTATACCGGGATGCCGGAGGATTAATTCTGGACGAGCCGACTGCCGCCCTGGATGCCCTGGCAGAACATGAAATCTATGAAAAATATGCAGAGTTTGCAGGGAATAAGACGTCATTCTTTGTATCCCATCGTTTGTCCAGCACCCGGTTTTGTGATCGGATTCTATTACTGGATGGGGGAACCGTGGCAGAAGAGGGAACCCACGCACAGCTATTGCTGGCAGAAGGATTGTATGCCAAAATGTTTGAACTGCAGAGCAAATATTATTCTGAAAGTTTATAAGATAAAAAGTCAAAAGGGAGGATGGGGATCTATGAAAGAAGAGAAATTGAATTTCATACAACATATTAAAATAAATTTTCGGGGATTGTCCCTAATCTATCAGTTAATTCCCTGGAACTACTTTTATAGTATTATCATGGCAATCTTTGAATTCTTGTATAATTTCTGGTCGTTCCTTTTTCTGGCGCGCCTGATTGACCATGCGGTAGATGGTGCTACAAAAGAAGTTCTGGTGGTGGATGTCGTAATTTTGGTGGCAGGAGAAGCATTGATGCACCTGATCTTCCAGGGAGTGCAGAACTTTTATTTTTATTGCGGTTCCAATATCTGGGAATGGGCCAATATCCATCTGAATGAAAAAATCATGTCCATGGATTATGAATATATGGAATCGGAGATGATTCACAATAAAAGAAGGGATATTGATGCGGCCGCCCGGAATTATGGATATGGCATCAACCGTCTTTTTTGGTGTTTTAACGGTGCTCTTGATAATACAGTAAATCTGTTAGTATGCTTCGGGTATATGTTGTATCTGATAAGCCGTTGTTGGCATGTTTTTCCAGGAAAACCAATTCAGGCGGTTCTGTTTGTTTCGGTTTTTGCCGGTTTGTTTATTCTTTTGATCGTTCTCATTGCCCGAAAGAACAGTAGTTCCCAGAAAGAGGTTAATCAAATAAAGGAGAAAATGATTCCCTGCTTTCGGCACAATGATTTCTATACCAAAGAATATATTGAAAAAGAAGAATCTGGTAAGGCGATTCGGATGTTTCATCAGCAGCCGCTTCTTGTGAAACGCTTATCCGATGTGTTTCAGCCCATTTATGCGGGATATGAGCAGATAGGAAAAGTGTCCTATCAAAAGATGCAATGGGTCTCCGTCATGGAGATGTTGATTTCCGCTTTAATTTATTTTATGTTGGGTTTTCTGGTACTAAAGCAGTCGATTTCTATTGGGAGTGTATGTTTGTATGCCGGTTGTATCAGCCATTTTCTAAATTACTTTAATTATTGGGTTCAACAGTGGATTCAACTGAGAGATAACACCAAGTACGTAAAGATGTACTTTGATTTCTTGGATATTCCCAACAAGAAATATGAAGGAACTCTTCCGGTGGAAAAACGGGATGATGACCAGTTTACAATAGAATTTCGCCATGTGTCGTTTCACTATCCGGGCAGTGACCGGGATGTGCTGAAAGATTTTTCGATTCGTTTCCGCATCGGAGAGCGGTTGGCAGTCGTGGGAAAAAATGGCAGCGGTAAGACGACTTTTATAAAATTGCTTTGCAGGCTTTACGATCCGACCGAGGGGGAAATTCTCTTAAATGGGATCAATATTCAGAAATATGATTATCAAGAGTATTTAAGATTATTTAGCGTTGTCTTTCAGGATTTTAAGATTCCGGCATATCCCGTAGGAGAAAATGTGGCGGCAGCGGGCGAGTTTGATTCCCAGAAAGTATTGGATGCGTTAAAGCGGGCTGGATTGGATGAACTGGTCCAGAGGATGCCACAGGGATTAGAAACGCCGGTTTACAAGGATTTTGACAGCAGTGGAGTGGATATTTCGGGTGGAGAGGCACAGAAACTGGCGATTGCCAGGGCATTGTATCATGATACGCCTTTTGTCATTCTGGATGAACCTACCGCAGCTTTGGATCCGTTGGCGGAATATGAGGTGTATTCCAAATTTGATGAACTGATTGGTACAAAGACGGCAGTATATATTTCCCATCGTTTGTCCAGCTGTCAGTTCTGTAATGATATTCTCGTGATTGAGGATGGCAGAGCAGTCCAGAGGGGTAGCCATGAGGAATTGGTAGAAGATACCAAGGGGCTTTACTACACGTTATGGAATACGCAAGCTCAGTATTATCAGCAGGAGATCGGGTAAAATACCCTGGGATTGTCCTTGGTCATCTATTGTCATTCTATCTTGCAGAAAATATATTTATTGACATATGAAATTATAACGTTTATACTGTCTATAAATGAGATGCAAGGGGGGATGGAAAATGATGACAATTCAAGAAATGCGGGAGAAAAAACGGGAATATGGTTATACCTATGCGCAGATCTCCCGGATGACAGGGGTTCCGGCCAGCACGGTTCAAAAGATTTTTCAAGGCAAAACAGTAAGTCCAAGATATGAAACGGTTTGTGCTTTGGAACGGGCATTTGTATCCAGCGATCATTCGGACGAATTACGGGAAACGGCGCCATATGGAACGGCGTCATACCGGAGATCTGGAGTACGTGTTTGGACTTGGAAGACCATACTGTATCCCTGTCTGAAAGTTTCTAACCATCACAGTGTCAGTTAAGAATTTTTTCGGATCTGCCGATGTACTTCTTAGCTAAGGATAGCGTTTGGATTCAATGGATGGATGATGAGATTCTATTTGTTGAACCAAACGCTTATTTTTATCATACAGGAAATTCCTCCTATTCGATAGAATACTCCGTGTGGGCATGCAGCAACGCGGGAGCGGGAGAGTTTCGTTGTGCGAAATTCTTTGTTGTGAACAGAATTTCAGGGAATGACAGTTTGGATGGAAAGAGGAAATCATTATGCGTAGACGAGAAAAAAGGTATTTGGCCGTATTGATGGCTTATTCTATGATTATGGCAGCAGTGCCGTTCGATGTTGTTACCGTATCTGCGTCGGAGATACCGTGGGAGCAGGTGGCTGAAACGGATGAGGTTTCGGCAAATCAGAAAGAAATGCGTGGAGATGCTTCGGATTCTTTCGGGATGGCAGAGGAAGGACCGGAGGCGATGGAGGAAAGTACGACAGTTCCAGAGGAAAAAAGCGAGTCCAATGTCGACTCTGCTGAGAATACAGACGATGGGCCGGGGAAGATGGGAAGTGGATGGCATGCACAGACAGATCAGCCAGATTCCCATTCGAAAATCCCTTCTTTGGGTTATTCCGCGAGGACCTATGCGGCAATGCCTGCTGCATCAGATTATCTGGATATCGGTGAATGTGGGGCGAATCTGACGTATGTTCTGGACAGTAATGGTGTTCTTAACATTACCGGAGAGGGGGAGATGACGAATTACTCTGATGTCAGTTCTGTGCCTTGGTTTTCTTATCGTTCTTTAATTAAAAAGGTGGCATTTAGTGGGAATATTACGAATATTGGCGCTTATGCCTTTGATTATTGTATCAACCTGACCAGTATTTTAATTCCAGACAGCATTACCAGTATCGGTATGTATTCTTTCTATGGATGTAGTGGTTTTAAAGAGATTACACTTCCGAAAAGTGTGACTGGAATTGGAGCCTCTGCTTTTTATGGCTGTACCGGGATCACGACCATGACGATTCCCAACGGTGTGACCAGTATTGGTGCCTCTGCTTTTGCAGGCTGCACAAACCTGACCAGTATTACGATTCCTGAGAGTGTAACCAGTATCGGAGATGGTGCATTTGACCGGACGGGGATTGACACTTCAGAGATTGCATTTCGCCGGGGTACTTGTGGCGCCAGCTTGAAATGGTCTTTTTTGGGAAACCACAAATTATATATTTATGGTACGGGAGCCATGACGGAGTATACTTCCGGTTCTGCACCCTGGTATGCAGAGAGGGACGAAATTACAGAAGTGATTTTGTCAGCGGGGGTAACCGAAATTGGCGCTTATGCGTTTGAGAATTGTAAAGAAATAGTGACGGTAACGTGGACAGATACCGTTGTTCGCATTGGAAAAAATGCTTTTGCGAAATGCGAAGGCATTTCGAAAGTGGATCTGAGTGGGTTGGAGGAAATAGGAGAGAAGGCTTTTGCCCAGTCCGGTCTGCAGGAAATTAGTTTGAACAGTGGTCAGACGCTATTGATTGGGAATGAAGCATTTGGGGACTGTATTTCATTGAAAAAAGTTTCGCTGGGGCAGGGCACGCTGCAGGCCGGCGACCGGGTATGGAAGGGCTGTACTGCATTGGAATCTCTTACCATTACAGCCGATTTTGACAGTATGGGTAGTTATTTATTTGCAGACTGTACCAAATTGTCTGCGGTATCCTGGACGGGAAATTGTTCGGAGGTGGGGTCCTATATGTTTAGTGGGTGTTCTGCCTTAGACCGGATTGCAGTTCCGGCTGGGATTCAGAAAATAGGAAGCTATGCCTTCTTTCAATGTACCGGTATTACGGAGATTACATTTCCGAATACGGTTACTGGCATTGGTGCAGGCGCTTTTTCTGGATGCACGGGATTGTCTTCGATTTCCTTCCCGGAGTCGTTGGAGAGCATTGGGGAGCATGGATTTCAGGGCTGTAAAGAACTGACTTCTGTGGCGGTTCCAGACCAGGTAACCAGTTTAGGAAGCGGTGTTTTTTCAGGATGCAGCAAATTGGAACGTATCATCCTGCCTTTCGTAGGTAGCGGGAAGACCGTCGAAACGGTTGGACAGGAAATGGTGTTTGGTTATATTTTTGGAACAGATGAATATACAGATGCTATGGCAGTGAAACAGTCGTATTCCAATAGCGGTTCAGCCACTTATTATCTGCCGAAGTCGTTGCAGCAAGTTACTGTGACAGGAGGGGATATTTTCTATGGCGCTTTTGATCAGTGTACGGGATTGACCAGTATTACACTTCCTGCTGCGCTGACTGTTATTGGAAATTATGCCTTTCGTGATTGCACGGGCTTGACAGATCTACAGATTCCGGCTGGAGTGACGGAAATCGGAGAGTTTGCGTTTGATGGATGTACAGGTTTTGATGGACTTGTCTTGCCGGAAGGAATCGAACGTATTGGCAGCGGTGCATTTTCGGATTGTACTTCTCTTGTAGGAATGGAATTACCGGGACAGATTACAAGAATAGAAAATAAGACCTTCCAGGGATGTTCTTCTCTGCAGGAATTTACCCTGCCAAAGCAGATCCAATTCATTGGAAACGAGGCATTTCAGGGGTGTAAGGAATTGAAAGAAATGAAATTGCCCGATTGTATTACCGAATTAGGCAGTGGAGTATTTAAGGATTGCGCCGGATTGCAAAGTATGGATCTACCGGCGAATATCTCGATTCTCAAAGAATATCTGTTTTCTGGTTGTACTAATTTACAGAAAATAACCATGGAAGGAGAGATAACGGAGATTGGCAGTTATTCGTTCGCAAAATGTGAGTTGCTGGAAACGATAGAAATTCCCGCTACGGTAACCGAGATTGGGAGCTATGCGTTTAGTGGCTGTTCGTCGCTAAAAAATATGAGACTGCCACAGGAATTGACAAAAATAGGAAATCACACATTCAAGGATTGTGTGAAATTTACCAGCATACAGGTGCCTGGAAGTGTGACGGTGATTGGCAGCGCTGCCTTTTCGGGTTGCAGCGCCCTGGAAAGTCTATCTCTTCCATTTATCGGGGGGAGTGCGGCAGCGGAATCGGCATCTACCAGTACCCTGTTTGGTTTTATCTTCGGAACGGTTTCTTATCAGGGTGGAATTGCTACGAAACAGAGTTTTTCCGGCAGCGGAACGACTACATATTACATCCCGGATACTTTAACAGAGGTGGAAATCAATGGTGGTAAAATCTGGTATGGTTCTTTCTCTGGCTGCAATGGTTTGGAGTCGATTCGTTTTTCCACCAGCGAAGAGATCACAGAGATCGGTGCAAAAGCATTTATGGGCTGTGCGGGGTTAAAGAGCATGACGCTTCCAGAGGGAGTGAAAAAACTGGGGGATTATGCCTTTAGCGGCTGTGCGGAGTTGGAGTCGATTTCCGGGCTGCAATCTTTGGAAATCATAGGAAGCTATGCCTTCCAGAATTGCAGCAGCATGAAAAGCATTGCTCTGCCAGAGACCGTAACAACCATTAATGCGGCAGTTTTTTCAGGATGCAGCAGCCTGGAAAGCATAACCCTGCCTTTTGTTGGGAGCAGTGCGGATCCGGCAGCTGCAGCAAAGACCACCTTGTTTGGCCATATTTTTGGATCAGTTAATTATCCGGATGCCGTATCGGTACAGCAGAAATATTCCAGTAGTGGTTCTATCGTTTATTATCTTCCGTCTTCTTTAAAATATGTGACGGTTACGGGAGGACCTATTCTCTATGGGGCATTTTATAATTGCAGTGGATTGAAGTCTGTCACTTTGCCGGAGAATTTGACCGAACTGGGCGATTATGCATTTTATCATTGTACGGGTGTTTCCGGGTTGGAGTTATCCGGGAATATGAAGAAAATAGGAAATTATACGTTTGCCGAATGTTCTGCATTGACGGAAATGATATTGCCGGTTTCCATAGAAAGTATCGGAAGTTATTCGTTTAAGGACTGCATTGGCCTGCGGAATCTTTCCATACCGCCGAAAGTTACCAGCATTGGTGGATATACTTTTTCCGGCTGTACCTCTTTGGCAGGTCTGACCCTGCCGAATGGCCTTACTGCCATTGAAACCTATGCATTTCAGAATTGCAGCAGTTTAACAAGCATTACTGTACCCGATTCGGTTGAAACCATCGGTACAGCGGCATTTTCGGGTTGCAGTGCGCTGCAGAGCATGACGCTTCCGTTTGTGGGAAATACTCTCAATCAGACCACTCCGTCCTCGAAAACCGTATTTGGTTTTATCTTTGGAACCAAGAGTTACGAGGGAGGCATCCCTGTGAAGCAAAATTATTCCGGTAGTGGGATTACGTATTATATTCCGACATCCTTAACGCATGTCACGATAACGGGAGGTAAGTTACTTTATGGGTCTTTCTATGGATGCAGCGGATTGACCCGGCTGACATTGCCGGATTCGTTGACAGAGGTTGGAAAATATGCGTTCTATCAATGTTCCGGTTTGAAAGAACTTGTGTTACCGGACAGTGTCATTGGAATCGGAAGTTATGCTTTTGCAGGCTGTTCCGGGTTACGGGAATTGAAGCTGCCTTCTAAAATGAGCAAGATCGAGAGCTATCTATTTTCCGGTTGTACCTCCCTGGAGGAGATTCAGATACCCGATGGGGTAACGGAGATCGGAACGTATGCTTTTCAGAATTGTAAAGGGATTACCGGGATGACGGTTCCGAATTCCGTACAGACCATGGGCGCAGCGGTTTTCTCTGGTTGCAGCGGGTTACAGAATATGACCCTGCCGTTTGTGGGATATAGTGCCAGTGCGACATCGGCATCCTCTAAATCTTTGTTTGGATATGTTTTTGGTACTGCAAGTTTTGCAGGAGGTACACCGATAAAGCAGTATTACTCCAGCAGTGGAAGTAGCACTTACTATATTCCGGCATCTCTGAAAAATGTTGTGATTACCGGTGGGACGAAAGTATTGTATGGATCTTTTTATAACTGTAGCGGTCTGGTGCGCATTACGATACCGGGAACTGTGATGGATATTGGACAAAAAGCCTTTTATCGCTGTTCGGGATTGAAAGAAATTGTGATTCCGCAGAATGTTATAAATATTGCGGCGAATGTGTTTACGGACTGCACCAGTTTACGGTATATTACATTTTCCGGCAATGCCCCGACGACGATTGCGGCAACTGCATTTACCGGAGTGACAGCAACCGTGTACTATCCGGTATCGGATACTACCTGGATTGATTATGTGGGCAACCAATATGGAGGTATCTTGACCTGGCAGCCGCATACCCATAGTTATCAACCGGTGGTAACAGGGCCGACCTGTACAGAACAGGGATATACAACGTATCAGTGTACACACTGCAACAGTTCCTATGTGGGAGAATATACGAGTCCTCTTGGACATGTGTCTGTCCGTGATGAAGCAGTACAGGCAACTTGTACGCAGACCGGCCTGACAGAGGGTTCCCACTGTTCCGTATGTGGCGATGTTATTATCGAACAGGTTGCGACACAGGCAGCAGGACATCGTTTTACCAAGTATGTGTCTAATCAGGATGCAACCTATGATGCGGACGGAACTAAGACGGCAAAGTGTAATTTGTGCGAGGCGACAGAGACTGTTCGGGATGTGGATAGTAAGCTGCAAGACTCTAAGAAGCCTGAGATCGAAATCACCGTGGGTACCCATAAATGGACTGGATTTTTCCATGCGATCACCTTTGGTTTGTTTTTTCAGGAAACGCAGACCGTTACCATTCGGGCAGAGGATGAAGAAAAGCTTCTGGACGGAAGTACGGTTGACCGACTGGATCAAATTTACTATTATGTCTCCGATACGGAGATTCCGTCACAGCAACTGGCACAGGTATCTTGGAAAATATATGCAGAGGAGTTTCGGTTGAATCCAGACCGTAAATATATTGTATATGCCAAGGCGGTCGATAAATCCGGGAACACGGCATATGCATCTTCAACGGGAATGATTGTAGATCACACGGCGCCACAGATTGATGGGATTTCAGAGGGAGCATCTTACTGTGAAAAGGCAGTATTTCAGGTTAAAGATCTGTCTCTGCAGTACGTGGCGGATAATGGAACCATTATGAAATCAACCGATGGAATCTATACCATTGCAGGTGATGATAAACCGCATACCATTACAGCGGTAGATGATTGCGGTAACATGACAGAATTGACGATTGTGGCTGCCCGTCAGCATGCGTGGGGAGATCCCGTGTTTACATGGAGTGACCGCAATAAGAGCTGTATCGCTACATTTACCTGTACGAGGGATCGGGTTGTAAAAAAAGTCCAGTGCAAGGTGCAGGAGGAATCCCCGGATGCGGATTGTATATCGGCAGGAAAAGTGATCTATACGGCGACTGTGGTCTTAGATGGAATAGAAAAAACAGATGTCAGAGCGGTTTCCGGAGTTGCTTTAGGGCATGATTACCAAGCGGAGTTCGTATGGACAGATAATCATTCGGCCTGTTCTGCATCACTGACCTGCCAGAGAGCTAGTTGTTCGGAGGATACGGAAGGTCATCAGTTGAGCGGGTTAAAATGTAAGGTAGAGACAAAAACCAGAGCGGCAAGCTGTATCTCAGAGGGCGCCAGGGAAGTGGTTGCCAGTATTGTGGCAGAGGGGGTAGAGTATAGCGACATCTGTCAATTAGAAACGATTGCGGTAGATCCCGCCAATCATGTCCATACACAGACCTTTGACAGGAAGGACCCGACCTGTCTGACGGAGGGATCTACCGGAGATATCTATTGTCTGGATTGTAAGCGGATCGTAGAGCAAAGTAAAGGAATCGCTCCATTAGCGCATGTCTGGGATGAGGGAAAACTTACAAAGACGGCGACTTGCCATGAAACAGGCATGGTGCTGCATACCTGTCTCCGTGGCTGTGGCACGGTATGGGAAAAAGAAACGCCTGTCAATCCGGACCGGCATGGAACTCTTCGTGTGGTGGGAGCGAAAGATCCCACGGATACAGAGGATGGTTATACAGGGGATACCTATTGTGACGACTGTAAACAGACGGTGATCAAGGGATCCGTCATTCCGGCAGGTCAGAAACCTACCCCGGGTCCGGGCAATACAGAGCATCCGTCCCCGGAGCCAGAGCATCCGGGTACTTCAACGCCACTACCAGAAGAAACACAGAGGCCGACATCGGATCCAGGGGCAGAGGAACATCCTTCTCCGGTTCCGGGGGAGAATGGAACTCCCTCTCCGACACCGGGAGGATCGGGTGGTTCGTCATCGGGAACAGGAAATGGGACGATGAATCCTGTTCCGAACCAGAACAAACGTCCAACGCCGCAGCCAGGGAACGGGGCTGGCATATTAACAAAAGGTTCGGTATTTACTTCTGGAAAGTTGAAATATCAGGTAACCAATACGGCTGGAGGAAAATACAAAGTTGCTGTGTTGGCTCCTGTGAATAGGAAAGTGAAAAGTTTGAAAATTCCTGCCACGGTGACAATAAAAGGGAAGGGCTGCCAGGTTACCGCCATTGCTGCCAATGCATTTCGAAAATGCAGTAAGTTAAGGAAAATAGTGATTGGAAAAAATGTTACTTCGATCGGGAAAAATTCGTTCTATCAGGCGAAGGGTTTGAAAAGCATAGTGATTTCATCGACAAAACTATCCAAAATAGGACGAAATGCCCTAAAAGGAATTTCGAAAAAAGCAGTAATCCAAATTCCTAAGAAGAAACAGGCGAAATACAAAAAACTAGTTCGCAAAAAGGGGCAGAAAAAGACCGTGCAGATACGTGTGGTCTGATGAACCAGTTCGAGCACCAAATAAAAAATTGAAAATTGTGAAGACTTTTTTTCTCATACCTCGTTATATATAATAGATGACGATGAAATGCATGGAATCAGGGAGGTGAATGAGTTGACGAAAGACCAGTCGGAGCAGCGTCTGAAACAGGCACTGGATCAATACGAGAAACTCATTTTTTCCCTATGTTATCGAATGACGAACCATTACTTTGATGCGCAGGATCTGACACAGGAAACCTTCTTGGCTTATTACCAGTCGTTGGATGGTTTCGATGGGGTACATGAAAAGGCATATCTGGCAAAAATTGCCACGAATAAGTGTCTGGATTACTTGAAACGGGCGGACCGGCGTATGATACCGGCGGAAGATACTATGCTTACGGCCAATATGCCTACGGCACCGCCACCGGAAAACCAAGTGTTGGAGGATTTAGTGCAGGAAGAACTCCGGGAGTTGTGTGGTTCCCTGTCGCCGCCGTATGACCAGGTGGCGGAACAGCATTTTTGTCAGGGAATGACTGCAAAGCAGATTGCACAGGCAACGGGTACCAAACTAAAAACGATTCAGACACGGATTGGCAGGGCAAAGAAGCAGTTGCAGAAGAAATATCACAGAGCGGAGATACCGCTTCGGAAAGGGGGATCCGCATGAGACACGTTTCAGATAGTGAAATTCAAAGATATTATGCCCATGGTATGAAAGAAACAGAGGAGAGGGGTCTGTTAGAACATATCTCGGAATGTGAATACTGTGCCGGCAGATGGGCAAATGGTTTTCCGGTGCAGGAAATGTTGATACCTCCCGTCAGTTTTCGTGTGGACTTGGAACGGCAGATCCAGCAGGCAAGGGCACCGCAGAAACGGATGAAATCGTACCGGGCGTGGTATCAATATTGTGCCAAAGTGATTTTAGCGATGGGATTTGCCATTATTGTGTTGTTTCTGGGTGATTTTCGGACGGAAAAACAAGCCCTGCCAAAGATGCAGGAGCCGAAGGAAGTGGATGTATCCGGTCAGATCAGCCAGCAAACGGAGAAATTTAGTGATGCAATCAAGGAATGGTCAGAAAGTATTGGCAGAAGTTTGAGGGGAGAACCGCAGGACTAGGAAGTCGGCGGTTCCGGGTACAACGGCTGCGAATGATTCGTTGTATGGATATCATAGTGATTGGTCTGTTTTTCCGTACTATTATTATGGGATGGAAAAGGCAGAGGAATGGAGATGGATATGAGATATAAAAGAAATGGATTTTTGACATTTTGCTTTTCCTGTTTGCCGGGCGCAGGACAAATGTTTTTAGGCTTTATGAAGCGAGGGATTAGCCTGATGGCGTTATTTTTTGGCACGATCGGCCTGGCCTCCTATTTTCGGATAGACTTTCTTCTGTTTGTCGTTCCGATTATCTGGTTTTATTCCTTCTTTGATGTAATGAATAAAAATGCATTGTCACAAGAGGAACTAAATTCTTTGCCGGATCATTTTCTTTGGATGGAAGAGGATGACTTTCAACTGCTCTCAAGGGAGAGGACCAGAAAAATCATTGCGATTGGCATGATTCTTGTGGGGTGCTATTCTTTGCTGCAGATGGCATGGAATATTCTGAGGGATATTTTTGGTGCATTACCTGATTGGCTGTATGAGGGGATCTTCTACGATTTACCAAGGATTCTGTTCAGTCTGGTTATTATTATTGTCGGAATCTATCTGATTGGTGTCCACAAACCGGATCAGATCGAGGGAGAATGATCATCGGAATGGAGGGAATACAATATGGAAAAGAGACGAATGGGAACCTTTACCATGGGAATCTGCCTGTTGCTGTTTGGTGTCCTGTTTATGGTACACATCTTTGTCAAGACGGTGGATTATTTATTGATCTTCCATCTATGGCCGGTTATTTTTATCCTCTTGGGAGGAGAGATATTGTACTATAGTGTTCGGGGGAAGGACAGCAGCATGAAGTACGATTATGCAGCGATTATTCTATTGTTGCTGCTTGCGTTCTTTGCAATGGGAATGGCAGGGTTTGATCTGCTGTTGGAGCATGTACCGGCAAACGAGTGGTGGTATTAGTACAGCAGATAGAATGAATAAGAAAATGGAAATGATTAGCTCCAGCATGGTATGTCGATACTGTGCTGGAGCGTTTTGCTTGCTGTGGTTTGGGTGGTAAAGAAGGGAGTTTTTTTACCTTAACCCGCAGATAAAAGTTTCTTTTATCTTATAAAAATCGGCAATATTTACCTGTCTGTCCATAGGTGTGGACAATGAAAGAAGAATGAGTTATGCTCATAGTATTACATAGGAAAATGAGGGATACATATGGAGGATTTCAGTGCAAAGGTGGATAGGAGGAAGAAGTGGTCTTGCTATTGGTGTATCATTTTGCTGCTGGCTGTTCTTGATATCATAGGTAATATTCTAGCGAGGATACCAGCAGTCTGTGATTTCTACACAGATCATATTTTTTGGATTTGGACGGAAACCTATGGAAGAATTACTGGTTTGTTTCCATTTTCCGTTGGCGAAATCATGCTGCTTCTGGCAGTGATCCTAATTTTAGTATGGGTAATCAGTTTATTTTTATTGTTTTTTTTACATAGGAAAGAGGTATATCGGCGTTATCTGCGAAAGTATTCCAAGTCATTGCTGGCATTGGTGCTTGTTGTGGTATTAATCATGACGATGAATTGTTCTATGCTGTATGGCTGTTCTAAATTAGATCTGAAACAACGGCGCACGACGGAATATACGGCGTTGGAGATACAGAAATTATGGAACTATGTAGCGTCTCAGTGCAATCGTTTGTCTACCGAGGTGCAGAGGGATGCGAAAGGGAATCCGGTTTATCAGGGAGACCGGAATGAGGCAGTCCGCAATGCTATGAAGAAATTATCTTCCGAATATCCCAGATTCCGGGGATGGTATCCTCATCCGAAACCGATCCGATCTTCCTATATCATGTACCAGGCGTATTGTACCGGCGTTTATTTCCCATTTTCCATGGAGGCGAATTATAATACTTATCTGTCAGATCTGTCCTATTGCGCTACAACAGCACATGAATTGTCTCATCTAAAAGGATATATTTATGAGGATGAGGCCGATTTTATGGCTTATCTGGCGTGTACCAGCAGCGAGGACCCATATTTACAGTATTCCGGTTATTTGAATGTCTTGGGATATCTTCAGAGTGATTATCTGGCATCAGAACCGGACAGCAGTCAGGAGGTTGCGTTGTCGGATCAGGTATATGCCGATAGTGCAAATTTCACCTATACGGAAGACTCCTATGAGGAAATTGAGTCCGAGGAACCTGTGTTTGATCAGGAAACCGTAGAGACTTTCAGTGAAGGGATCACCGATACCTATATGGAGTATTATGATGCGACGCCCAATTATGAGGAAGTTACGAAATTAATGCTGGCATATTATGATGGGATTTTGTATTAAATGAAGGGAATTCGGTATTTCTGCCTTCCCTTCATGGGATCGTTTGTATTATTTGTTTTCTTTTTTTGGAATCTGCAGTTATGGTAAGTTTGCTTCTTCTTTGTTCCAATTGCTTGGAGAAATGCCCGTTTTTTTCTTAAACACCCTGGAAAAGTAATAGGTATTGCAGAATCCCAGACTTTCAGCTATTTGCGAAATGGAAAAGGCATGTGTCTGCAACATTTTTTTGGCTTCGGAAATGCGGTAATCCTCCAGGTATTGAAAAATCGTCATGCCAAAATCTGCTTTGAAGATCCGGTTCATATAATCAAAGTTATGGTGAAATATTTTTTCCAAATCATGGCTTCGGATTGTGTTCTGGCAGTTTTGCCGGAGAAAATCAGAGAGATCTCGGGTAGAAATTTTCTGCACAGAACGTTTCTGCTCCTGGTTGAACTCTGCGGAGGCTAGAGTAAAACCATTTTGAAATTCCAGGATCTGGATGAGAAAGAAATAAAACAGGCTGCGTATCTTAGTGCTTCGAAACAGAGAAGTGGAATGATAGGTTTTCTTTAATTCTTCATATAACTGTACCATATTTTGAAATATCTCCATGGGAAAAGAGATCTTTTTGATCTGGGAAAACTGTTCTAAAACATGAATATTTTTATCATCCTCTGTATCGGCAGCGTTTTTCTCCAAAGTGATATGTAGGAAGGAATATTCTATGAATGAGTTAGATCGTATTCCATAATGTAGCAGGGAAGGTTCCAGGAGAATCATATCTCCCGGATATAGCTGATACACAATATTGTTTTCTACCAGTTTCATGTGTCCATCGCGGATTATATATAAAATATACTCATTGGGAATTCGTTGGAAATGCTTGTTTGGACTGGGAACTCTGACATCTCCCAGTAAAGTGATAAATTCCGTGTCCATTTTTTCCTCCTTTGGTGTATTTGATCTTTGGAATGTCGTTATTAGATATGTAACAGTCGTCGTCGGACATTTACAATTTTAGTTTGTGGTACTATTCTATTAGATAGTGAGGGAATCGATAGATTCCTCGGTATTCCATGCTTATTATAGCATGAATGTTTCCCGTTGACACCTGGTATCTACAGAATATGAGACAGAAAATCCTGGAAGATGCCAATACCAAAAAAAGAAGGAGGAAAATTATGGGTAGAGATTTGACAAAAAAAGTATTCAGATATCGAGCTGTATTGTATCTGAGTCTGGCTTGCTTGATCCCTGCGTGCCTTGCTGGTGCAAAAGCGGTGACAAAACTGAATAAAAAATCGGTTACCGTAAAGGTAGGGAAATCAGTAAAAGTCAAGGTACTCAATGTTAGTGCAAAGAAAAAAGTTAAGTGGACGGTTAAGAACAAAAAAATTGCCACAGTCAAGAAAGGAAAAATTACCGGCAAGAAACCAGGCAATACTAAGGTATTTGCTGTTGTTGGAAAGAAGAAACTGGTATGTAAGGTAAAGGTAGTTGCTGCAAGTAAGAAGAAGGCTACGCCAGCACCTGCTACGCAAAACACTCCGGCACCAAAGCCTCAGAGTACAGTAGTACCTTCATCTGCCCCGGTGAATACGGCTACAGCAAATCCGACTGCCGAGCCGACAGATGAGCCAGTGGTAACGGAGACACCTGATCCAACGGCAACAGATTTGCCTGGAACTCCAGCGTATGAGGAATCCATGGTAAGCGGATTAGAGGTAGATTACCACAGATATTTTGAACGTAATTACCGCGACTATAAAAAAATAAAAGAAGGTGTTCCTAGAGGAGAAATAGTGGAGGTAAACTATGAATCCACTGTGGTTGGGGCAACCAGAGAAGCCTATGTCTACACGCCGCCAGGATATCAGGAAGATAAGGAGTATCCAGTAGTTTATTTGTTGCATGGTCTTGGTTGTGATGACGGCCAGTGGTATGGAATGAGTATCGAGATTATCTTAAACAATATGATATACAATAAAGAGATAGAACCAGTGGTAGCTGTTATTCCAAGTATTGTACCAAAGGATGGTCTCAATTCGAATTCGTTTAGTCCGGATAATATTAATGCATTTACTGTCTTTACAGAGGAATTTACCAAAGATCTTGAACCATTTATCTTAAACAATTATTCCGTATCAAAGGATAGAAAAAACACTGGTGTATGCGGACTGTCTATGGGAGGTATGAAAGCGTTAGACTTGGGCTTTAGTTTACTGGACCGTTTTAATTATATTGGCTCCTTCTCCGCAGCGCCTGGTTTAGATCTTACAAAACTGCGCTGTGAGGATGAAAATTTAGTACCGGAAGTTGTACTTGTATGTAATGGGTCAAAAGATTCAACGGTAGGAGATAATCCTTTGAATTATCATAATGAGTTGACCAAAAATGGAGTAAAACATATTTGGTATATTCATCCAAAGGGGACCCATTCTGATCCGGTTTGGATCAATGGTGTGATTAACTTCATGCAACGCAGTTATGGGATTAAGGCAGAATAATTTTATTTAGGGTCTCTCAAAGCATATCCTTCGGGATAATAAAAAATAAAAGAATTGTTTGTTCCTGGAAAGGCAAAGAAAAAGGCGGTTATGATACCGTCTTTTTCCTATTAAGTCGACCTATTGCATTGCTTTTTCCAAATGTGGTAACATATGTAATATTAGTTGGAAACGATTCATAAAGGGGGAATTATGGATAAACAGACCAAGGAACAAAAGAATTCTCTGGCGGTAGAGCCGGTTGACCGGCTGCTGTTCCGTTTTGCCATTCCCAGTATTATCGCAATGCTGGTTGGGTCGCTGTATAATATTGTCGATCAATTTTTCATTGGCAACAGCGTGGGGGAGTTAGGCAATGCCGCGACCAATATCTCTTTTCCACTGTCGATTTCCTGCATAGCGATTGCGCTGCTGTTTGGCATTGGCGGGGCATCTGCCTTTAATATCGCCATGGGGGGAGGGAGACCGAGAAAAGCGGTATATTATATGGGAAATGCATCGGTTATGCTGTTTAGCTGTGGTGTTGTCTTATGTGTGGTTACCCTGTTGTTTTTGGAGCCTCTGCTGTGTTTTTTTGGTTCTCCTGACAATGTTTTGGGTTATGCTAAGACCTATACCGGGATCATTGCGCTAGGTTTCCCTTTTTTGATCTTTACCACAGGTGGAGGGCATCTTATTCGTGCAGATGGCCGTCCAATGATCAGCATGCTCTGTAATTTAACAGGAGCAGTCGTGAATGTACTGTTGGATGCCCTGTTTGTGTCCGTTTTGCATAAGGGGATGGCAGGAGCCGCAGTTGCCACCATTGTTGGACAGTTTTTGTCCGGCGGAATGACCATCTGGTTTTTGAGCCATTGCCGTACCGTGCAGATCCGGCGCTGTCATTTAAGAGTGCAAAGAGGGATTCTGGTTCGGCTGATTGCACTCGGAACAGCGCCTTGCAGCAATCAGCTTGCCATGATGCTGGTGCAGATTGTAATGAATAAATCCCTGAAATATTATGGATTGCGTTCTGTCTATGGAGAGGCGGTGCCCATTGCCTGTGCCGGAATCATTACTAAGGTAAACCAGGTTTTCATGTCCTTTATCATTGGCATTTCCCAGGGATTGCAGCCCATCATCAGTTTTAATTATGGGGCAAAACAGTTCCAAAGAGTTCGGAAAGCCTACCTTTTTGCAATTACCTGTGGCTTTGTTCTGGCGTTGACGGCATTTTCCATGTTTCAGTTTGCACCGCGACAGATTATTTCCGTGTTTGGGAATGGGTCAAAGGAATATTATCAATTTGCAGTGAATTATTTCCGCATTTTTTTATTCTGCACCTTTTTGAATTTTCTGCAGCCGATTAGCTCTAATTTCTTCACGTCCATTGGCAAACCGAAACGTGGAACTTTTCTGTCATTGACCAGACAGATTATCTTTCTGCTTCCTCTGTTGGTTTTGATTCCACTGTATGCAGGGATTGATGGCATCATGTATGCAGGTCCGGTTGCAGATGCAGCTGCGGCACTGGTTTCAGCAGTTTTGGTCTGCCAGGAATTACGCAGGACAGAATATTCTCGATAGGGAGTTATACTAGTGTCTTGTCTCGTTGAGATCTGGCAAGGAGATTTGACGGAATACCAGCTGGTCAGTGCACTAGCCAGTTTGTAATCAGAACGCTTGCCACGATGCCGATCAGGGTACAGAATAGTGCACCGGCCATAGTCCAGCGCATCCCACTGATCGGGCGGTGTTGCTTGTCGCCAGTTGCCATAAAATATACGGAAATGGTATACAGAATAGTTTCAGAGCAGCACATAAACAGGGAGGCCATGTAGCCTTCCCGCGAATCGGTACCAAATTCTTTGAATATATCAATCAGTAATCCGGTAGAGGCGGAGGAAGATACCATTTTGATAAATGTCAGGGGCAGCAGGGAAGCAGGGAAATTGACTAGGGCTGCTGCGGGTTGACAGAGGTCGGCGAGCTTTTCCAATAAACCGGATTCCCGCAGCAGGCCAATCGCAATCATCAGTCCGATCAAAGTCGGAAGGACGCCCAGTACGACTTTGAAACCTTCTTCTGCACCCTTGACAAATGCATCGAAGATTGCGACTTTGCTCAACATGCCATAGCCAATCACATAAAAAATCAGTAAAGGAATAATGAGGTTTGAAATATACGGAATCAATCTTCTTACGCTCCTGTGATATGATAAATAGTCGGAAGATATCATGACATTCCCCATTCCATAGGGATAAAAGTTGCTAATTGAATCTTAATTCGTTATAATGAGATTAATAATATCTTGGATTCTGCTAGTTTCAAGAAACAACGAGTGAACTGACCTGTTGGTACCAGGCAAGGAGTTTTGCAAAATATCAGCCGATCAGTACACTGTTGATAGGTAATACTAGTTATATGCGGAAGGCCAGGAGAATAGAACATGGTGCAGAATGAGTTTGGGTATTTGATAACCGGAAGGAATGGATCGGCATAAATATCGGCAAAGTTACATAGTTACGGTCAGAAGATGGGGGAGTAGTATGTATAAGATCTTAATAGCAGATGATGAGTTGATCATACGTCAGGGATTGCGCTATATATTAGACTGGCATGAGCTGGGATATGAGATTGTTGGGGAGGCTGCCAATGGTTCTGAGACATTGCAGAGTATTTTAACGCTTCATCCAGATCTGGTCTTGTTAGATATCCGTATGCCTCAGATGTTGGGGATTGATGTGGTAAGACAGGCAAGGGAACAGGGATATCAGGGGAAGTTTATTATATTAAGCGGTTTTACGGATTTTGAGTATGCACAGGCGGCAATCCGTTATGGTGTGGATTATTATTTGACCAAACCCATTGATGAAGATGAATTGTTAAGTACAGTGCAGGAAATTTCCAGACATTTATCTCAGGAAAAGAAAAAAGAAGAAACTCTGGCGCAATACCGTGATAAAGCCAAGGGAATGATTCTATATGATATTATCATGAATCAGGCAGACGATACCGGCATACATTATGCGGAATTATTTCCGCAGACCAGCCAATATCAGGTGGTAATCTGTGAACGCTACAGCAAGGAGGAGGGCCAGCCGGTATATCAGTTTTCCGATTTATTGAAAATGGCGAATGAAGACCATACATCCTACGATAGCCTGAAGCTGGACGAAAGTGAAGTAATATTATTGCGGGGACCAGAAATTTTACAGCGGTTTCAGGAAATTTTAGACCACTATGACCGGGAACAGAAACCACAAATCAATTCCCCCCTGGACTCTCTATTTATTACCTATGGTAGAATTGTGGATAGTATGGAAAATATACATATTTCCTATCAGGAAGCATCTATGTTGCAGAAGCGGCGTTTCTTCTGTGAATGTCACCAGCATACGATTGGATATGACCAACTGCCGGAAGAACATTCGGTGGAAACGGATGTGTTAGGGGAAGAAAGCCTACATGAATATTGTGAATTGTTATCCGGTTATATTCAGGCTGCAAAACGGAATCAGGTCGCAGAAACTTTGAAAAGCCTTGAGAATCAACTCTACCAATCAGAATCCGATATTATGCGGATCAAATTATTTTTGACGGATCTCTATCTGTCCATTAAGGAACGGTTATCTCATTTGTATCACAATGCCAATATTCCATTTCCTAGTAACAGTGAAATCATAGATTTTATTGGCAATCAATATTATTTATATGAAATTCTGCTTTACTTTACAGAGCAATTTGAGATGATTGTACGTACCATAGGCAATCCATCCAGTGACAGTGTGATGGATGATATTATTCATTATATAGAGCATAATTATATGAACAATATTAAATTGGAAAATATTGCCCCTCTTTTTGGTTATAACAGTTCCTACCTGGGCAAGATTTTTACCCAAAAAGTGGGTGAGGGCTTTAACGTATTCATTGATAAGGTAAGAATTAAGCATTCAAAGGAGCTTTTAGTCGATACAGAGTTGAAAGTATATGAGATTTCTGAGAAGGTGGGATATCGAAATGTAGATTATTTTCATACGAAATTTAAGAAATATGTGGATGAGAGTCCGGCAGAATATCGGAAGCAGCATAAAGGAAAATAAAAAAAGATTGAAATATCTGGTAGAATACGGTATAATAAATGCCGTTGATTCTTAAATGGAATATGCGGATATGGCGGAATTGGCAGACGCGCTAGATTTAGGTTCTAGTGGGCAACCCCCGTGCAGGTTCAAGTCCTGTTATCCGCATTGGTGATGAAAAGCCCTGTTTTACGGGGCTTTTTGTGCTTTTCGGGACAGGGGGAGTAGCGTACGATTTGTATTGCACTAGTATATATTAGCGTTGATGTTAACATCGACAACAGGGATGACGTAATTGACAGAATAATAAAGTTTTGTTATTCTTTTGTTAAAAAATGAGGGAGAAAATTAACAATGAAGAAGAGTTTAGCATTACTGTTATGTATTAGTGTATTTATTTGTGGATGTGGAAAGACACCGGAAACAAAAAATGATAATGATATGAAGAAACAAGATGTTCCACAATCAGTAGAAACGACTATTAATCCAACAGAGGAACCAATTGTTTCAAATACAGAGATCATTTCTAAATATTATGATGTACTGTATATGGTAAGAATGGACATAGATTCTGGTGCATATGTTTCTGTTATGGATGAAGTCAATAAGCTTCAAGAACCACTTGAATTATTTAGAGAAAGGGCAAATGAAGATCCGCAAGAATATGCAGATTATTTTAAAAATGTAACTTCTTCGCAATATTTTCAGCATTTATATCAAGAGTATATAAATAAAAACGTTAATTATAACGAAAATAAAAATGAAGCTAAGTCCCATGCTTTAATATTGAAAACATATATTGAATTATTATTAAATACACAGCTTCCTTTTGAATATGAAAAAAATACTGAGATGATTAAGATTTTGAATCAAAAAGAAGAAGATTCAAAATTATGTAAGCAGTATAAAGAGTTAATTACTGCATACCATCGCTTAGGATGGAATGAAAAATTTGATGATAATGAAGGGTGGGATTTATATATTCCCCAAAAAAATATGCTAGGTGTTGATTCGACTCAGGTAAATCCTAAAATTGGATTAAAACAAACAGAAGATCAGAGAACGATGTCGTTCTATCTTGCAAATCATGAGAGAGGGTATGGTGGTCAGAGTATTAATTCTGTCACTTTTAAATCAGAAAATAAGAAGGTGGTATTTGAGAAAAATCATTTATGGAATTATAGTCTTGACGACTTTTTATATGTTGATACAATTGTGTATGATACAAATGAAGATAAAAAGTATAATCAGCAGTATCAAGAAATAAAAGAGCTGTTTAGTGAAGGAAATAAGGTTGAGGTAATTATGGATAATAAAAAGATGAAGGTTTATAGTAAAAAGGAAGTAAAGGAGATTCAAAAATATTTTTTTCTTTATGATATTTTGTTGGACAAATATTTTTAATGATCCAGAAAGTAACCAATATGCCTTCAAGAAAAATTTGTTGTATTGTTAGGAGAGTTTGGAGGTGGTCTTATGCTGAATATCGCAGAGATTAGTAATGTTGTCAAACCGATTGCATTTCAATATGTATTCAACTAATTATACACTCAACTTTCCCCATTTTACAAGGTTTCCCAAACCTTTCATATCAGAAAATCAACTGTTTTCCCTTGTTTTTGCCCTCACCGGGTTGAAACAAGGGAAAATTTTTTAACTGCCACCCACAACCTTATCCAAGAGCCTTGCGGAAGTCCGCTTTGCCTCTCTGGTTGCATGGGCATATACATTCATTGTGGTACTCACATCCGAGTGTCCGAGAAGTTCCTGCACGTCCTTTGGCGAGGCACCCCCACAGAGCAGGTTGCTGGTGTAGGTGTGGCGTAACATATGGAAATGAAAATCCTCCATATCCGGCATTTCCCTCTGGATTTTCCGGCATACACTGCTTACGGTCATGGGAGTTTCACATGCCCCGTCATGCCGCAGGCACACAAGGGAAATTTCTTCATAATCCACCGGGACATCATCCGTATTCTGCAAAGTGTAAACCTCATAGTAATGACGTCCTTTCTCTGTTACCTGTCTGTAATAATTATGGTGGTAGAATTCCCCGTAGCGGAAACGTTCCCTGTGCTGTTCCCTTTTCGCCTTTTTTAATATCTCAGCTAAAGTATTGCCAAAATCCACAGTACGGATTTTTTTGCGTTTGGTTGTGCCAAGCTCCAGCCTGTGCCTTGCACTGTTGTATCGCATACTCCGCCTTACTGTCAGATACTGTTCCTCAAGGCTGATGTCCTGCCATGATAATCCGCATACTTCCCCGATACGAAGCCCGGTATAATAGGCTATCTGTATTGGCAGGATGGCAGGATTGCCTTTCTTTCCAAGCAAATCCAGAATGTCCAGATACTGCTTATGGGTAATGGTTGGTATTTCTGTTTCCTGCTCACATATCTCTGAGAAAATTTCCACATCTTCCCTGCCTGTCCTCATTACCACATACTGCATGGGATTGAACGTGATATAGTGTTTTGGGAATACTGCAAAACGGAACGCCCCATGCAGCACTGCCGACACTTGAAGCATATAGCCTTTGCTGTATGCCTTTACCGTTGTACCGTCTGCTTTTGTGCCGCCAAAGCTCAGCAGGTCAATAAATTCCTGCAGATGTTCCGCTGTGACGCCTTTCAGTTTACGGTCAGCGATGGGGTGTTTCCTTATCTGCCGGATGATGGTCTGGTAACTCATTACCGTACCGTTGCTTAATGTTCCCGGCTTTACTTCTTCTTCCATCCACTTGTCAAGCATATCCCCAAGTGTGAGGTTTTCCACTCTGGCAACAAACTTCTTTTCCTCATAGTCCTCCATTGCCTTTCGGAGCAGTTTCTCCGTTTCTGACTTGCTTTCTGTACCTGCATACTCCTTCTGCACCAGATTTCCGCTTTCGTTCTCCACATAAAAGCGGTAGTACCATTTCTTTCCTTTTTTTCTAACAGAACCTTTTGCCATAATAAAATCTCCTTCCTTAAATCGCAACATTGTTGCGTATGCAATCGGAACTGTTGAAATGCTTGTCTGCGTGTAGGCATATCAAAACTCCGGC